>NZ_JAQFEN010000003.1:0-282334 GCF_027689445.1 Gemmiger qucibialis
ACAATTTTTACTTCAGAATATTGTCTAACTTTTTGGGGTCACTTCATAACAGGTTCGTGGCGGTTTTTATGTACGTTTAAGTTTTACGCGGCAATCTCAGATCAGAGCAGCAGTGATGAGGCTCATCTTGTAGACTTCCTCAGCATCGCAGCCACGGGACAGGTCGTTGATGGGAGCATTCAGACCCTGCAGGATGGGGCCGTATGCAGCAAAGCCGCCCAGACGCTGTGCGATCTTATAGCCGATGTTGCCGGCGTTGATGTTCGGGAAGATAAAGACGTTAGCTTCGCCAGCAACGGTGGAGTTGGGAGCCTTCAGCTTGCCAACTTCCGGTGCAACGGCGGCGTCAAACTGCAGTTCACCGTCAACCTTCAGTTCGGGATGTGCTTCCTGAACGCGCAGGGTGGCGTTGCGCATCTTATCAACGGTCTCGCCCTTGCCGGAACCCTTGGTGGAGTAGCTCAGCAGAGCAACCTTCGGGTCGATACCGAAAATCTCAGCGGTATGAGCAGTCTCAACGGTGCTCTCGACGATCTCATCCTCAGAAGGATCGATATTGATGGCGCAGTCGCCCATCGCCAGCTTCTCGTTGCCGCGGACCATAATGAAGCAGGAGCTGACGGACTTGATGCCGGGCTTGCACTTGATCAGCTGCAGAGCCGGGCGAACGGTATCAGCGGTAGAATAGGTAGCGCCGCCCAGCAGGCAGTCAGCCTTACCCATCTTGACCAGCATGGTGCCGAAGTAGTTGGACTTGGACAGTGCAGCGCGGCACTGCTCCTCGGTCATCTTACCCTTGCGCAGTTCAACCATTTTGGCAACCATTGCGTCAAATTCAGGGTAAGAGGTCGGGTCGCAGATCTCTGCGCCGGTAATGTCAAAGCCGCCCTCAGCAGCAGCCTTTTTGACTGCTTCCGGGTTGCCCAGCAGCAAAACGTTCAAAATCTTGCCAGCCAGCAGCTTGGATGCTGCGGACAGGATACGGGCATCAGTGCCCTCAGTAAATACGATGGTTTTAGGATTTGCTTTCAACTGATTTTCAAAATTTTCAAAAACGTCCATGATAATACCTCCGTATCAATCTGGTGCCGGGTATCCGTGGATCCCGCACACGCTAGTACAGATACAATTATAGCACGATTTGAATTATTTGCAAATGGTGCAAGGACAAAACATATGTTTTTTGCGCAAAAAAAGTCTGAACTGGCTAAAAACGCAAAAATTCATGCGTTTGACGCAAAAATATCAGGCGAGATTGACAAAACTATATCAAACGGTGCGCGGGATGGAATTCTCTCCTTCCGGAGCAGAAAACCCATAAGAACGATAAAAATCGGCAACATCCTGTGGGCTGTGCACAACAACAGCCTGCAAAAGCCGGTCCGTGCCGGGCTGGCGGAAGCCGATGATGGTTTCACCTGTACAAATGCTGCTTTGCATTGCAATATCCGCCGGGCCAAGGCCCGGCGGCGGCTGCAACGCGGCGCAGGTTTTGCGGTGGTTAAAGAACATGGTGCATAACGCCTCCCCTGCTTTTCTTTCAGCATAGCGCAGGTTTGGGCAAAAAGCAAGTGCAATACAAAAAAGCCTTCCGGCACACAGGAGGGCTGCAATACCGGAAGGCATATGTAGGGAAATATAGAGAATGTCAGAATAAATCAGTCGAGGAATTCCTCGTTCAGCTGAACGCCAAAATCATGGGCAATGGCACGCAGGTCATCATCGGTGATGGTCTGGCGGATCAGGCCGCCGCCCATGGAGAGAACTTTGACATAGATCTCAGCACTCTTTTCAATCGTGTGGGCCAGGCCGAAAGTAATATCAAAATCGGGGCCGGAAGCAAACAAACCGTGCTGTGCCCAAATGGCAGCCTGGTATTTTTTCATCAGCTCACTGGTAGCCATGGCAATGTCAGCACCGCCGGGCACCATCCAGGGGCAGACGCCGACACCCTCCGGGAAAACGACCGGGCATTCAGTAGCGCTCTGCCACAAAGCACGGGTAAAATCACGGTCAGTCAGCGGCAGAATGTAGGTCAGGGCAATTACGTTGGTAGCATGGCAGTGGTAGATCACGCGGTTGGCACCGTTGGTGGCGGCCTTGCGCACGCTGTGGTTCATAAAGTGGCTGGGAAACTCGGAAGTCGGCTTTGCGCCATCGGCCAGGCCCCAGACAATGCGCCAGCTGTCGCCCTTATCATTGATCTCAACAATGCCGATGCTGTGGATAGGGTCCGGCTCCACATTGCGGAAGAACTTGCCGGAACCGGTGGTGATGAAATATTCCCCGGCCAGGTTATCAGCCTGAACGCCCATGTTGACCCACTCGCGCGGGGTTTCGTCAAAGAAAGGACGGCATGCGGCAACATCTTCCTCGGTCATGCGGTAGGTCAGGTTGCCGCCGTTGCGCTCATGCCAGCCCTGCAGCCAGCCGTCGTTGCACATACGGATAAAACCTTTTACGTTTGCTACATCATAAATCGTGCTCATAATACTGCTCCTTTACTCCATTGCCTTTTATCGTAACTGTTGCCTGCGGCTTACCGCGTGATGATATCAACAGGGACATTAAAGATCTTTGCCACTTTCAGGATGGTATCAATGTGGCGGCCGGTGGCTGCTGCCATGTGGTGGGTGGGGCCGGCTTCGCTCCAGCGGTTGCAGAACTCACGCGCACCGCAGCTGAAGCGGGTACGCATGTTGGTATCGCCAAAGGTAAAGATGGGGCCGGGTTCATTGACGCCCTCGGCAACCACAAACTTGAAGTGGCCGTCCTTATCCTGCGTGATGGCCAGATAGGTCACATCGCCGACCGGTGGATAGAATTGGGTCAGATAGCCGCCACCAGTCTTGCCGTGGAACACGGGCACGATCTTCATGGTCGGCTTTTTTGCCTTGGAGATATCGGCATCACCGGAGCCGGAATGGCCGATGATGCAGATATCCTCGTTGAAGTCGATGGAGTACATCTCGCTCAGCTGGCCGCAGCCCGCAATGGTTTTCAGGATGGACATTGCCATCGAAACCTTGATATCGCCCTCAACCGCGCAGGCAGTGCCCTGCTTGATGAGCATCGAGAATGCAGGAATCAGCATGGAGTCCAGTTTGCCGGCCACACCCTTGGCAAAACCGTCGTAGTGGGAAGCCACAAACGCAATCTTTTCGTCCTTGACCCACTGCTCAAAGGCAACAACATAACGGGCCATATCCCAGACCTTTTCGATCGTGCCGCCGCCCTCAATATCAAAGGTATCCAGAATATCCTGTGCCTTGGCACGAATCGCTTCTTCATCGGTGATGTTATCGGCAATGGCCCACATTTTTTCCCAGTCAAACTGCTTGGTGTAAAGCCACATGCGGTTGTATAGGTTGGTTTCGTCAATGTACAGGTCCATCATGCCGGGGTACGGGCGGCCGATCTGGGCAAGGTTGGTATCGCGGAAGCGGCGGCGCACCTGTGCAGCACGGCACCAATCTTCAATTTCAGCCTGCACACCGGGGTCACCGCCCTCGACCACGCCGGTGATAACGGCATGGCGCTTACCGGCGCGTTCCAGGTCGGCAACCATTTCACCAACGGCACCACAGGCGTACAGTTCACCTAGCCAGGTTGGTGTATCAGTGTTGGCATAATCCGGGGCTTTCTTCTTCTGCACATTGACCAGTACAACGGGTACATCCAGATCGCGCACGGCGGGCAGCATGTTGTAAGAGGTTGCATAGGTCAGCAGCTGCAGAATAACCAGGTCAACGTCTGCGGTACGGAACTTATCGCCCGCTGCCATGGACTGCTCTTTGGTGGTAACAATGCCGCCGTCAATGACCTCAACAGTACCGGGAATGGTCTTTTTGAAAGCGGCATACTGACCCTCAAATTCAGGAACCAGGGTTGGGAACTGCGGCAGATAGGCACCCAGAGCAATGGCAAACACGCCAACACGGGCTTTGGTTTCAACTAACATGGATATTACCCCCTGTAATAAAATTTATTGCGGATCACATTCCAAAATAGTGAACGACTTTTTGATGGAGGCGCGTGCATCCGCAAGGTCTTTGAACTCCCCTGCACGGATCATCTGCACCATCAGGTTGCCAAGGGCGGTACCCTCGGTAGGGCCTGCAAACACGGGCAGCTGGGTGGCATTTGCGGTCATCTGGTTCAGGTACATATCCTGGCTGCCGCCGCCCACAATATTGATGCTGGTATATTCTTTGCCGGTCAGGCTTTGCAGCTCTTGAATAGCGGCCTGATAATCATGCGAAAGCGAGTTGTAAATGGTCTGCATCACTTCGCCGGTGGTGGCGGGAACCGGTTTGCCGCCGTCTTTGCAGGCAGCCTTGACTTCTTTGATCATGGATTTCGGCGCCAGGAAGCGGTCGTCGCCAGTGGATACGATCCCGGCAAAGCTGCTGGCTTCCTGCGCGGCGGCAATCAATTCCGGGAAAGACGGGCGGGTTCCGGTCTGCTCGCCAAGTTCACGCCGCACAGACTGGATCATCCACAGGCCCATAATGTTCTTAAGGTAACGGTAGCGATATTCATAGCCGCCCTCGTTGGTAAAATTGGCCTGCATGCTGGCAGGGGTCGTGATGGGGTCTTTGTTTTCCACACCCAGCAGGCTCCATGTGCCGCTGGAAAGATAAACGGCCTTATCATCCCTTGCAGGAACAGCCAAAAAGGCGGAGCCGGTATCATGTGTAGCGGGCAGTACGACGGTGCAGTCAAAGCCGACATAATCCTTGACGGCGGAGCTCAAATTTCCAAGTTTGGTGCCGGGGGTGCTGATTCTGCCAAAGATTTTGCGCGGCAGACCAAGCCGGTTGATGATTTCATCGTCCCAATCCTTGCTTATAGCGCCCACCAGGGCAGTGGTGGAAGCATTGGTGTACTCGTTGGCCATCACGCCGGTCAGGCGGTAATTCAGGTAATCCGGCACCATCAAAAAATGCTCGGCAGCGGCAAGCTGTTCCGGGTGCTCTTTCTTTAAGGCACACAGTTGGTAAACCGTGTTGAACGACTGGTACTGGATGCCGGTACGGGCGTAAAGTTTTGTAAACGGCAGAATGGGTTCCAGTTCCTCCCGCATGGCGGCGGTGCGGCCATCGCGGTAAGCAACGGGGTCCCCGATAGGGGTACCATCGGCCTCCAGAAGCAGAAAGTCAACAGCCCAGGTATCAATACCGACCGTTGTGGGCGTATAGCCTGCATCGTGGGCGGCTTTCAGCCCCTCGATCACATTCTGAACCAGGCCTTCCATATCCCAGCAAAGGTGACCGTTCTTTTCAATCAGGCGGTTTTCAAAGCGGTAGACTTCATGCAGGGCCATAACACCATGTTCCACGGTGCCAATAATGTGCCGGCCGCTGGATGCTCCGATATCTACAGCAAGATAACAGGTTTGCATCTTTCTCTCCTTTTTGGTAAAATACGAATCAGGCGAACTGCCTTATGCTATTAGTATAGCGGCATAATATCCGGCATTCCATGGTTTGAAGTGGACTGTTTTTTGTGAAAATTCTACTTTGCCATTCCCTGCTGGCAAAGGCGGTTTCGCTGCTTTTGCTTGACTTATAGTTATGGGAAAAAATTAAGTCTGTGTTTTTTCGATGACAAGGCGAAGCTTGTTGTAATACTGTCGCAGTGCCCGGCGAAAATGCTAAGGCAACACCGCACAATTCCCGCCTGACGGCTTAAGCACCGCTCCGGCGGCTGCGGCACGGCATCTGCGTTGCCAAAATGCTCGATAATGTCGAGTTGCGGTACCCGCATCGTGCTTCGGGGGCAAAAGCCCCTCGCACTCTGCGACCGCTGCCCCTGCTTCGGTTCGCTGTTTCCGCCACTGGCGGCGCTCACCTTTGCAGCATCCAGTATTATCTGCGCTTTTGGCTTGGCATCTGCCGCACCTCGCTCGCCGTATCGGCACTTAGAATTATGCGGTATTGCCCTAAAAGTAAAGAATAAAAATAAAAAAGCCCCGCCTGCCGGGCAGAACATTCTGCATCCGGCAGGTGGGGCTTTTGGTTGTTGCAAATAGATAAATGAAAATTTACTGCCTTTTCTGCATCCGCAGCAGGCTGTACGGCATCAAGGGCGTGGCACAGGGAATGGTATACTGCATCATCGGGTGCGGGGTGGCATCCACCGCTTCCCCTTCCGCGTTTTTGATCCATTCAGGGGTTACGGGCACGACCGAACCATCTGGCTGCAAAATTTCCAGCGAATCTCCCAGGCAGAACTTGCTGCGCTGGGTGCAATGGGCAACGCCGTCTTCCCACGAATCCACAGTGCCGATGAAATCCCAATCTCGCACATAAGTATGGCTGGGCGTCTGCAGGGCTTTCTCTTTGCCAAAATAGAAACCGGGTGAATAATGGCGGTGGCTGGTACGGTTCAGCTCATCCAGCACGGAATCCGGTAAATCAAACGTATCACTGGCGGGGTTTGCCAGGTACTGGTCCAGCGCTTTGCGGTAAGCAGCGGTAACGGACGCAACGTAATAGAACGTTTTGGCGCGCCCCTCAATTTTCAGAGAATCCACACCAGCCTTGCAGATCAGGTCCAAAAACGGTGCGGTGCATAGGTCGTTGGCGTTCAGGATGTAGCTGCCTTCCTCATTTTCGCCAATGGGCATATACTGGCCGGGGCGGTTTTCTTCTACAAGATAGTATTTCCAGCGGCAGGGCTGGGCACATTCGCCGCGGTTACCGCTGCGCCCGGTCATATAGCTGGAAAGCAGGCACCGACCAGAAACGCTCATGCACATGGCGCCGTGCACAAAGGCTTCCAGTTCCAGCTCCGGCGGGGTGTTATCGCGGATCTGGGCAATATCGGTCAGGGTCAGCTCGCGTGCCAGCACCACACGCTTGGCGCCCAGGTTGTAGGCCATGGTTGCAGCAGCATAATTGGTGATGCCTGCCTGGGTAGAAAAATGCACATCCACATCCGGAGCATACTGTTTGGCAAGGCTCAGTACGCCAAGGTCCGCAATGATAAAGGCATCCACCCCGGCTTCGGCCGCGTCCTTGATATACTGCGGCAGCTCGGAAAGCTCATCGTTGGTGGGCAGGTTGTTCAGGGTCAGGTATACTTTTTTGCCGCGAGCATGGGCAAAAATGCAGCCATCATGAAGCTCGCCAATGGTCAGGTTGACCGGTGCGGCGCGCATACCAAAGCGCGGCAGTGCGCAGTATACGGCATCGGCACCATACATGACGGCATATTTCAGGGCTTCAAGGCTGCCGGCAGGCGACAGCAGTTCCGGACAGGACAACATAAGATAACGGCTCCTTTGTTCAGTGAAGTTCAGCTTTTATCAGCCCCAACCGGCGATGATGCAGTTCTGATGGTGTTCGTCTGCCGTTTTGGCATAGAAATATTCGCCAGGGTGGTCGCCGTTCGGGTTGCCGGTAACAAAGAAATAATAGCCTTCGTCCAGATATTCCTGGTCGGGATTCAGCGCGGCAGCAATGGCATCAATACCGGGATTGGTGATGGCACCGGCGGGCAGGCCGCTGATGCGGTAGGTGTCGTAATGAGCAAGCACATCATCAGGAATAGCACCCTGTTCCGGCCAGCCGTAATAAACGGCGGTGGGCGAATTCCACAGGTAGTTATTGTCACTATCGTTCATGATATAGCTGCTGGCATTGGATTCCAGCTTATGCTCTGCCCACTGCGGGTCATCGGATTCCAAACGATTGTGGAAGCAGGCGGAAACCTTGGCGTCTTCTGCGGGCATACCGGCTTCTTCCTGAATGAAGCTGGCCAGAATGACAACATCATTCATTGTGGTGCCCTTTTCGTTGATGGTATCCCACAGGTCGGAAGTTTTGGCGTCGAATTCCTTATAGAAGGTGTTGACGTAATTATAGACCGAGTCATCGGTGAAGAACTCGTAAGTGTCCGGGAACAGGTAGCCCTCGCACTTCATCAGGCGGCCTTCGGTATCCGGGATGGCATTCCAGAAATCATACTGGCTGAAATCGGAACCATCCTCGCCGTTGGCGCAGGCAAGGAAATCATCCACCGAGCACAAGCCATTTTCTTCCATCTTCTGGGCAATAGCAACGGCTGTGTAGCCTTCGGGGAATGTGATGGTAATGGTCTTGCGCTTGACCTGCTGCACGCTGAGGGTTTTCAGGATCGTGTTATAATCCATGCCGGAGCGCAGGGTAAAATCGCCATACTGCAAACCGGAAGCGCGGCCGCTGTATTTGGCATACAGCTTGAACAGCCAGTCATACTGGATGACGCCATCCTCTTTCAAAACGTTTGTGATGTCTGCAACAGTGGAACCCTGTTCAATGGTAACGGTCTGCTCCGGGCCAAGTTCGCCGTTGCCGGCAACTTCGCCGTAGAACTGGAACACTTTCCAGCCGCCGATGCCGACGATAGCCAAAATGACAACAAGAACCACAAGTCCAATGGGAAAACGGCGGCGGACGGGTTCATCATCGTCATCCTCTGCGTACTCGTCTGGACCTTCGGCGTCTTCGTACAGGTCCTGCGGGTCAGGATCAGGCTGTACCGGGCGCTTTGGTGCGGGGGCTGGCGCAGCATGATAAGCCTGGCGCGACTGCGAGCCCTTGTCCTGGGAATCACCACGATTGATTTTCATTCCAAATCTCCTTTACCAGGCAGCAGAACTGCCCTGTTTCACGTATGCACGGTCTTACAGCAACAGGCGGAAATAAACGTCCGTAACGGGGAACGGCTGCCCAAGGTAACAAATCATGCCGTAACCACAGCGCTTACCCTCGCCCAGGTACAAAAACTGATTTTCCGCCAGCAGCAGCCGTGCTTTGGTCAGACCGGTATGTTCCCGCGCGGCCTGCAGCAGAATATCAGCCGAGTGGTCGTTATCGGCCTGCAGCTCCATAAAAAGCAGCTCGTCCTTTTCTTGGCAATAGAGGCCGTAACCGCGCTGGTTGGAAACAATGGTCATACCGCGGCGGTAGAGCCGGGTGATCATGGTGTTCATGCTGCTTTCCGGCAGGGCGATGCAGGCGGGCTGGTAGCGCATGCGGGTGTCGATCAATTTGCGGACTGTTAGGTTATCAAACTCTGCTCGTGCCCACAAATTGTGTTCAATGGGCTTGCGGATGATGCGCAGCGGGAAGCGCCCCTGAAAATTCAGCTGGGAAAACGCTTTTGCGGCCCGCGTGCTTTGCGGTGCCGCCACAGCGAAATCACACCCTTTGGCGGAAAAGGCGCGCAGGCAGGTTGCCAGCAGTTTGGGCATCAGCCCGCGCCCCTGCAGGGACGGGTCCGTTGCCATGCAGCAGAGCCATACGCCGTGGTGGTGCCCGCATTCCACTGGAACCGCACCAATCATGGCGGCCGGGATGGGCTTTGCACCGGGGGCCGGGTCCCGGGCAAGGATCAGGATATTATCCAACCCCACAATTCCACAAAGCCAGTCCAAAGCATCCTGGCGGGTTCCGCCATACGTTTTGCGGCGGAACGCAACCATCTGCTCCAAATCAGCTTCCGTTGCTTTGCAAAGCATGTTCTATCCCCTCCTTGCCGTATTCAACGTGTGGTTTTTGCTGCCAACGGTTTTAGCTCAAAATCCGCTCCAGGTATGCCATCACTTCGGACTGAATATCCTCCGGCGTGCGGATGGTTTTCTGGCCGTCTACCGTTGTGGTACACTCAATGCGGTGCCAGCCCAGCTTGCGTGCGCAGTATTCAGCGGCGGCGCGGGAACGGGCCAGGTATTCGGTATCGCGTTCCTGAATATCTTTTTTGCTTTCATCGCCGTGGTAGCGCTGCGCAATCAGGCGCTGGCTGACATCGGGATCAACCGCAAGGTATACAACCGCATCCGGCGCAGGCAGGCCGAGCTTTTTGTACTCGAACTCAAACAGCCACTCCAGAAAACCATCCCAGTGCATCGGCGGCAGTTTGGAACATTGGTGAACAGCGTTGGAGGTGGTGTAACGGTCAGAGATGATTAGCCCATTCTGGCGGTAGACATTGCCCCACCTGGTTTTGTAGCTGGCAAAGCGGTCAACAGCATAAAACGTTGAAGCTGCATAAGCGTTCACGTCATCCGGGCGCTGGCCGAACTCGCCGGAAAGATACATCTTGACCAGTGCGGAGGACGGACTGTCATAATCTGGGAAGCTGATTTTCAGCGGGTCATACCCTTTGCTATGCAAATTCTGGCAGGCAAGTTCTGTCTGTGTGCCCTTGCCGGAACCATCCAGGCCTTCAAAAATAATCAGTTTACCCATGGTTTTCAGCCTCCTGTTTCAGTGTTGCATATTTATCACGCACGGCGTTCTGCTTGCCGCAGCACATACCGCCCTCCGGGCAGGGACCCGCCAGGCAGCGGGGACCAGCTGCGGCAAAAACATGCGGCGCAAGCGGGTATACAAGGCGCAGCATTTCATCGGCAACGGCGCGGATCTCCCACTGGGCACGGTTGCAGCAGCGCAGGTTGAAAAAGTTGTTCAGGCTGCGGCAGTTCATGGTCATTACCATTTTTGTCTCGCAGGCGTTGGGCAATACAAAGCGGGCGTCCTCGTTTGCCATTTTGCTGGCTTTGGCGCGGGCGGTCTTTTCCGGCATGCCCTGCTCCATCAAGGTGTGGGTATGCTTTTCTTCCAGTGCTTTGACCAGCTCCAGGTAGTGTTTGGCATCGGCGTTCATTGCATCAATAAAAGCCGCTTTGGCCGCAGGGTCAGCCTCAATTTCCGGGGGAATCACATAACGGAAATCTTCCAGCCGCACATAGCGCTGGCTCTGCACACTGAAACTTGCAATGCGGTGGCGGGTGACCTGTGCCAGAAAGGTGCGGGAAACGCCCTCAATGCCAAAGGTAAAGCTGGCATGTTCAATGGGGCTGGCGTGGCCGAAGTCATTCAGCTTTTGCAAAAAGGCTGCGGTCTTTTCCGGTGTTAGGCCATCCAGCAGGGTTTCGATATGTGCATCAGAATAGCACAGCTTGGCGGCTGCGGCAATGGTCTTTTCGGGGTCATTGGTGTGGGCGATCAATGTTACAAGCATGGGCCCGTTCCCTCTTTTCCTTTTTTATCAGTGGTTTATTCTTCGCTGGTCAGCTTGGTCAGCGGGGCGTAATTGGCCATTGTTTTTTTGATGCCAACGCGGTCAAACTGGATTTCTACAATACAGTCCCCCGCAACCGGCGTTACTTTCAGCACCTTGCCGCGGCCAAACACCTTGTGGTCCACAAGGTCCCCGGCTGCAAAGTTGGCGGCCTTTTTGCGTGCGGGTGCGGCGGGCGCAGTGGTAACGCCACCGCCCGCCGGAGCAACCGGAGCACCGGAATGATGGTTGACGCGGCTACTGCCATACCCGGCGCCAAAGCTACTGCTTTGGACCGTGTGGCGGCCGCCGGGGTAGTTCGGGCTTTCGTGCCCGCCGGAAGCAAACCCACTTTGGAAGCCGCCGGCATACTTGCTGCCAAAGCCGCCGCGGTTGTATTCACTGTTCAGATACCCGCGGGAAGCCCCGGAGTATCCGCTGCGCCCGCCGGGAACATTGGTGCTGTAGCTGCCGTACCCGGCGCCAAAACCGCCGCTGTAAGCAAGCTCTGGGCTTTCGGTTTCGTCCATCACATTGGGGTCAATCTCATCCAAAAAGCAGGAAGGCGGGTTGCGGCGCGTCTGGCCGAAAATCATACGGCTGCGGGAGGAAGAAAGATACAGCTCTTTCTTGGCGCGGGTAATACCGACATAGCACAGGCGGCGCTCCTCTTCCATTTCTTCCTCGCTGTAGCGAGCAAGGTCACCGGGGAAAACGCCATCCTCCATACCAATGATAAACACATACGGGAATTCAAGGCCCTTGGCGCTGTGCATCGTCATCAGGGTAACGGAATCAGCATCTTCATCATAGGAATCAAGGTCTGCAATCAGGGCAACTTCTTCCAAGAAACCGGAAAGGGTTGCGTCTTCCCCGTTCTGCTCCGCATAAGTCTTTACGGAAGAAATCAACTGGCCCAAGTTTTCCAGCCGGGTCTCGCCTTCTTCTTTCTGCGCTTTCAGCATGGCTTCGTATCCGGTCTTGCGGATCACTTCACCGGCAAATTCATCCAACGGAAGGGTGACGGAAAGATCACACAGTTCACGGTACATGGAGTAAAACGCGTTCAGCGCGCTGGCGGCACGGCCCAGTGCGGGATAAGAAGAAGCCTCCCGGATGATCTCCATCATCGGCACGCCGTTGGCGGCGGCCAGTTCCCCGATCTTATCAATGGTAGTGGCACCAATCTTTCGTGCAGGTTCATTGATGATGCGGCGCAGGCGCACGTCGTCCCGCGGGTTGACCACAACGGCCATGTAAGAGTTGATATCCTTGACTTCCTTGCGGTCAAAGAAGCGTTGGCCACCCACAATGCGGTACGGGATACCGGCACGGGCAAAATAAGTTTCGATGGGGTTGGACTGCGCATTCATGCGGTACAAAACGGCATGGTCTTTTAAGGAAGCACCATTTTTCAGGTTCTGGCCAATAACCTCGGCCACATGGCTGGCCTCATCCTGTTCCGAAGCAGCCGTATAATGGTGAACTTTGTCACCATCGCCGTTCTGGGTCCACAGGGTCTTGCCCTTGCGGCCGTTGTTGTTCTTGATGACGCTATTGGCCGCATTCAGAATGTTGGAGGTGGAACGGTAGTTCTGCTCCAGGCGGATGGTTTTGGCCCCGGCAAAAACTTTTTCAAAGTTCAGGATATTTTCAATGGTAGCACCGCGGAACTTATAAATGCTCTGATCGTCATCGCCAACAACGCATACATTGTTGGAACCACCGGCCAGCAGGCGCACCAGGTGGAACTGAGCCACGCTGGTATCCTGGTATTCGTCCACCACGACATAGCGGAACTTTTGCTGGTAGTATTCCCGCGCTTCGGCATCGGTTTTCAGCATCTGCACGGTATGGAAAATCAGATCGTCAAAGTCCATGGCACCAGCCGTGCGCAGCCGGTTGGAATAGGCGGTATAGATTTTGGAAATCAAAGCAGCCTTGGTATCGCGCGGCGCTTCGGCGGCGACATCTTTGGCGGAAAGAAGTTTATCTTTGTAACCGCTGATCTGGGAGATGGCTGATTTGACCGGCAGGAACTTGTCATCAATCATCAGTTCTTTGTAGATCTGCTTGATGACACGCTGCTGGTCGTCGGAATCGTAAATCGTAAAGCTTTTGGGGAAGCCAATGCGTTCGGCATCGCGGCGCAGGATCCGTACACAGGCAGAGTGGAAAGTGGAGGCAAATACATCCCCGCCCATGGTATCACCCAGCATGGCTTTCAGGCGTTCTTTCAGCTCTCCGGCGGCTTTATTGGTAAAGGTAATGGCCAGCACATTCCACGGGCGGGCCGGGGCAACGCTCATCAGCGGCATCAGGGACTGCGGAACCGGCTGGCCGCACATGATGGCGGTGCGCAGCTGCTCCAGATCACTCTGCGCAACCGGGCGGCTGACCTCTTTGGAGCCATAGGCGCGGCCAAAACGGATGATATTGGCAATGCGGTTGACCAGAACGGTGGTTTTGCCGGAGCCTGCACCTGCCAGGATCAGCAGCGGGCCTTCGGTGGTAAACACAGCCTGCTGCTGCACCGGGTTCAGCTTAGTAAAGCAGGAAGCGATATAGCGGTCCCGCAGGGCCAGAAATTCAGTGGTAATGGTATCGGGCATAATGAACCTGTCCTTATATTATATGGCAGAACCAGCCCGGAACCATGCAGGGCTGGGAATTTTGGCAAACGCTGTATAGTATAGCACACTTTTGCCGGATAGAAAAGTAGGCTGGCGGAGGTATCCGCAGAAAATCATACTTTTTACAACCTGCACAAAAGCTGCGCTTTAATTGGAAAAACCTTCTGGGGATTGCATTCGGTTATGCCACGCTCTGGGAGTGGCATCGCGGAAACCGGCTGTCAGGTATTGGCCCAGCGTTAAGCTGGCTGCGGTTCCGCGTGCCACACAGTTGATGGGGTCTGGTGCGATGGCAACATCCACATGCAGCTCCCCGGCAATATAACCAGCCAGGCCACGCAGCATGGAGCCGCCGCCAGTCAGCAGAATGCCGTTCTTGGCAACATCAGCGGCCAGTTCCGGCGGGGTGCTTTCCAATACATTGCGGGCAGTGGCGGCAATGCGGGCGGCCAGTTCCTGCACGGGCAGGTACAGGTCCCGCGTATAGACAAGGCGGCGGGCGGGCAGGTTGGTCTCCCAGGAATGACCACGGATCTCCATTACGCCCTCAAACTCGCTTTTGGTGCAGCAGGCAACCTGCTTTTTCAGCGCTTCGGCGGTTAGAGGGCCGATGGCAATGTTGAATTTTTCCTGAACATACTGGGCAATGCACTGGTCAAAAGCGTTGCCGGCGACCGGCAGGCTGGCGGCGCGCACCCGCCCACCCATGCTGATCACGGCGATATCCGTGGAGCCGCCGCCGATATCAATTACCATGCAGCCCATGGGTTTGCGGATATCCAGCCCTGCGCCAAGGGCGGCGGCAACAGGTTCATCCACAAGGAAAACCTGCCGTGCCCCGGCTGCCATGACGGCTTCTACCACGGCGTCAGCTTCAATGCCGGTAATGGCTGCCGGAACGCAGACCGATACGCGCGGCTTGATGATGCGCGAACGGCATACCTCATTGATAAACCGCACGATCAGTTCGTTTGTCATTCGGTGGTCCTGAATAATACCGTCCCGCAAAGGGCGGATGATATCAATATAAGAAGGCACACGCCCCACCATGCGCAGGGCTTTGTCCCCCACTGCCAGAATGGTGCTGCTGCGGGTATCAACAGCACCAATGCTGGGCTGATGGAACACAACCCCCTGTTCCTGTGTGGCAATGATAATGGAAGTTGTGCCAAGATCAAGGCCGATATCATATTGCTTCATGTTTATCTGGTACTCCTTGCTGCCAGAAGCAGCACTTTGTTATCTATTGTGAATTGCCATCAACCGTCCGGCAGATAAAAGTTATTTGCTTTCTTTTGGTGTTCCGGCGGCACAGTGGCTTTTGGGCATCAGTTCCGTCGCTGCAACACACACGCCGTCCACACTCACAGCGCCACCCTCCAATAGCGCTTTGGCGCAGGCAGAGATGGTGGCACCAGTGGTGATCACATCATCCAGCAACAGCAGCCGCATTCCGGAAAGGTCAACCCCAGTACGGCAGGCGTAAGCATCCTTGACATTGGCAAAGCGCTTTTGCTGGTCCAGCGATTTTTGCGGTAAAACCTGCCGGGTCAGGCACAGCGGCTGGATGACCGGAATGTGCAGGATGCGCCCAAGGCGCTGCGCTAGCAAAAGGGGCATATTTTCCGCGCGGTTCTTCTTTACGCGCGGCGGCACCGGAACAATGGCGCTGTACAGCGAAATGCCGGATAGATTCTCGTATACCGGGCGGTACCCTGGGGCACGGGCGGGCTGTGCGCCAAAAATCAGCACAGCCATCAAATCCGCCAGTTCTCGCGCATACCAGGGGTTGCCGTTCTCCTTGCAAAGCAGGATAGCATGGCGCACACTGTCTGCATAGTAAAAGGCAGCTGCGCAGGTGTTGACAGCGTAAAAGGCGTGCTCCGTTACAGGCAGACGCGGTGGAAGATGCCGCAGACGCTCGGCTTCCGGTATACAGGAACGGCACACGGCGGCTTTCCAGGCGCTTTGCTCAAGTATCGTGCCGCACAGCGGGCAGTGCCGCGGATAGGCAAGGGCCAGCAGCGGTTCCAGAGCCGTTCGCCCACGGTCCAGCCAATCCAGAGATATGCGTTTTCTCTGTTTCATCTGCGTTTTTCAGCCGGAGTGACTGCCTCGCGCAGCAGGTAGCGCAGCCCGCTGTAACGCATGTTCTGGCGCACATTATCCACCATGGCCTGCTCGGTGCGCCGGGTTCCCGCCAGAATGCACAGGCGGCGTGCGCGGGTAACCCCGGTGTACAACAAGTTGCGGTAACAAAGGCGCGCGGGTACATCTGCCACAGGCATAATGACGGCCGGAAATTCAGAGCCCTGGCTTTTGTGCACTGTTACAGCGTAAGCGGGTTCCAGCTCGGCAAGCTGGTCAGCACCGTAAATATACTTTCGGTCATCCATCTGTACCGTCACAGCACGGCTTTCGGGGTCAACGGCAGTAATAATACCCATATCCCCGTTATAGGCACCCACACCGGCTTCGGCACCGTCCCGCTCATAGGGAATGTCATAATCGTTTTTGATCTGCATTACCTTGTCGCCACAGCGCAGCACACGGCCGCTTTGCTCCCAAATGATCTGCGGCTTATCCGGTGCAGGCGGGTTCAAAATGGCCTGCAGGCGGCGGTTCAGTTCTACGCTCCCGGTGGGGCCAACCTTGGTGGGGCAAAGCACCTGGATGTCCCGCACGGGGTCATAGCCATAACTTTTGGGCAGCCGGGTACTGACCAGGTCGCAGATCAGCCTCTGGCAGGCAAGACCGGTGGATTCGATCATGAAAAAGTCATCATCCCGCCCGCCTTTTATGGGCATCTGCCCTTCCACAATGCGGTGGGCGTTCTGTACAATCATGCTTTTCTGCGCCTGGCGGAAGATCTCATTCAGCCGTACGGTGGGCAGAACGTCTGCCTGCAAGATTTCCCCCAGCACACTGCCGGGGCCAACGCTGGGCAGCTGGTCGGCATCACCTACCATAATAATGCGGCAGTGGTAACGCGCGGCGGCCAACAACGCCTGGAACAGCTTGGCATCTACCATACTCATCTCATCCAGAATGATAACGTCAAACGGGAGAAGATTCTTTTCATTATGAATAAAACGCACGCTGCCGGTAGAATAGTCCACTTCCAGCAATCGGTGGATGGTGGAAGCGCTGTGGCCGGTCAGCTCGGTCAGCCGCTTGGCGGCGCGGCCGGTGGGGGCACACAGGGCAACCCGGTCATAAATACCTTCATACAAATTCAGAATCGCTTTGACCGTTGTGGTTTTGCCGGTACCGGGACCGCCGGTCAAAACCATTACGCGGGAAGAGAGTGCTAAGCGGATTGCTTCCCGCTGCAAAGGGGCATATTCAAAACCTTGGGTCAATTCCAAAACGCGGATATCGCTTTCCAGCGTTTTGGGGCCTTCTGTCGGGAATGTGGCAAGCTCCCCCAGCCGCGCAGCAATATCCTGCTCTGCGCTGAGCAGATCTGGCAGGTAAATATATTTCGTTCCGTCAAAGGTGCAGGCGCGCATTTCGTCATGCTCCAACAGGCTTTGCAGCCCGGCCTTTACGGCATCCGGCTCCACCCGAATAAAGCGCGCAGTGCTTTCGATCAGCTTATCTGCGGGCAGGCAGGTGTGGCCGTTGTTGGCGTTGTGGCGCAAAGCGTACAAAAGCCCGGCGGCAATGCGCAGGTCGCTGCCCTGTCCTACCTGCAGCTGGGCGGCGATACCATCGACCTGGCTGAATTTCAGGTTCAGCGGCTCCCCGCACAGCATGTAGGGGTTCTTTTTCAGTGCTTCTACCGTGGCGGGGCCAAACGCGCGGTAGGCTGTAACAGCCATCTGGGCGGAAAGCCCAAACTTGGCCATCCAGGCAACCACTTCCCGCACACCGTACATACGTCGGAACTCGTTGGAGATGGCGGCGGCCTTTTGCGGGGTGATACCTTTTAGCTCACAGAGTTTGTCCGGCGTTTCGGAGATGACGTTCAATGTATGCGCCCCAAATTTTGCCACAATCTTTTTTGCTGTGGAAGGCCCGATATAGGGCAATACCCCACTGGAAAGGTAGCTCAGCAAAGCCGCGGTATCCTGCGGCAGGCTGGCCTCACAGGTTTCGGCACGGAACTGTTCGCCATAGCTGGGGTGGTTGACCATATAGCCATACGCCGTAATGGACATACCGTTATCCACGCTGCCCACGTTGCCTGCCACAACAATATCGGTGCCACCGGCATCCACTTCAAACACGGCATAACCGGTATCCGGGTTTTCGTATATCACATGCTCAACAACGCCCTCTAATTTGAGCATCTCAGCAGTTTGTGTTGTACTATTTGTCTGTAAAGTATCCGTGCTTGCCACCTCCTTCCGGGTGCAAATGGGGTAAAAACCGTTCAATACACAATTTTTTATTTTATATTATAGCCTATTTGTATCTCTTTGGCAATTTTTTTGACAACTTCCCCTTGTAGCTGATATAATAAATGTCCTTTTGCGGTTTTGAAGTGAGTGCAAAAAGAAGGCGCTGGGCAAGGAGGCGAAGCTGGAATAAAATTGCATGGATCGAATTTTCTGGCAGCGGCAAGTCCACAGTGGCGCGGACGCTGAGGTAGGAATACGCGGTGTAAATGCCTTGCAGCTTGACTGCGTACAGCATATACTGGGCAGGCAGGTACGCCCGCTGGAAGAAAAGCGGACAGCCGTACCCGCAGGCAAACTGAAAAAATCGCCAGGTTTTTGCGCAGTGCCCGAGGAAGTGCGTGTGATCAAAAAAGCAGGGAGAATTGGATGAATTTTACCGGGAAACGGGAATGCGGACAGAGCAGACTTTGCAGCAAAAGCGTTAACATATGCTTGCACAGGAGCAAACAACGGGAAAAATAAGAGCAATTTATACATCAATGGTAAAAAATGTTTTGAGAAATTGTTATCACTTGTGGAAGGGATGCAAACAAAATTGTGTATTTTGCTAAAAATCAAGACATTTCGATGTACGGTTGAAACACACCTGAATTTGTGCTAAAATCGTGTTAGCTATCTGTGGCCAAATTGCCGTAAAGCACAACTACTTTACATAAACATGCGTGCTAAGATTTTGCATGTGGGGCAGCTGCGGGCCCCAATTGTAAGAGTGGTGCTTTGCGTCAAAAAGCCGACCGAAGCGGCAGACCTGGCCAACCATCTTTGACTGGAAAACAGGAATTAAGAGATTAGAGAGGTGCCTTTTGTGGATAATGAAGAAAATGAAGTAATTGACCTAACAGAAATTTTAAGTGCGGTTCGCCAGCATCTTCTTAAACTGATTTTTGTAACTTTGGCTGCTGCGCTGGTTGGCTTTACGGCGTCTAAGTTTTTGATGACCCCAAAGTATGATTCTTCTGCCCTGATGATTGTCAATACCCGGCAGGATGTCAACGCCAATGTTACCAGTGACCAGATCAATTCTGCAACCAAGCTGGTTTCTACTTACAGCATTATTATCAAGAGTGATACGGTTCTGCAGCAGGTTATTGATAACCTGGGCCTGAACCTGACTTATGCTCAGCTGAACAAGCGCGTTACCGTAGCAGCTGTGGACGATACCCAGGTTATGAAGATCACTGTGCAGAGCGACAGCCCGGAATGGGCACGGCAGGTGTGTGAACAGATCATTACAGTGGCTCCGGATGTGATCAAGGAGGCTGTTGAAGCGGGTTCCGTCAAAGTGATCTCCAATGCTTCTTTGGCAACGGAGCCGGTTTCCCCCAACATTAAGAAGAACACGATGTTGGCCGCAGCGGTTGGTTTTGTTCTGGTGATTGGTATTATTGTGCTGCAGGTTTTGCTGGACAATAAGATCAACACGGAGGAAGATGTTACCAAGTATCTGGATATGACTGTTCTGGGCGTGATCCCGCAGTATGATCAGGGAGGTAAAAAGGAATGAGTAAAAAGCGTGAACATCATAAGCTGTTTATGGTTGGCTCAGATGCACCGTTCCAGTTTACAGAAGCTTACAAGTCTCTGCGAACCAACCTGGAGTTCCTTGCCGCAACCAGCGATTGCAAGACTATCCTGATTACCTCCTCTGTCCCCGGCGAAGGGAAGAGCAACGTCGCAGTAAACCTTGCGATTACCCTGGCAGACAGTGGCAAGCGTGTGGTGCTGGTTGACTGCGATATGCGTAAGTCTACCATCTCCCGCTACCTGCATATTCCGCGTGATCATATCGGCATTACCAACACCATTACGGGCAAGGACCGTACCCAACTGGCCAATGCACTGGTCAACTTCAAAGACCTGGGCATTGTGGTGCTACCTGTTGGCACCATCCCCCCGAACCCATCGGAATTGTTGGCAACGAAGGCGATGGAAAATACCTTTGAGGCCCTGAAGCAGGTATACGATTATATCATTGTAGATACGCCGCCGGTTTCTGTTGTTACCGATGCTGCAGTATTGTGCAAGTATGTGGATGGGGCATTGCTGGTTGTACGCCCGGGTGTTACCACCATTGAAGGTGCCCAGCTGAGCAAGAAAAACCTGGAAGCTGTGAATGCCCGCGTCCTTGGCGTAGTAATGAACGGATACGATGTTAAAAAAGCCGGTAAGAAAGATGGCTACTACTATTCTTATTCTTACGGGTACAGCAATGACGACGCAGCTGGAAAGAAGAGCCGGAGTAAGGCATAATGAGTTCGCAACTGGTTGATCTCCATTGTCATATTTTGCCTGGCATTGATGACGGTGCCAAAAACCTGGATGTTTCCATGTCCTTGATCCAGAAAGAAATGGAAGACGGGGTTGTTGGCATTGTGTTCACACCGCACTTCCATTATGAGCGCATTACGCTGGATGCTTTTGTGCAGCAGCGCAAAATGGCTTATCGCAGCGTTGTGGCGCAGCTGGCAGAACGCAAACTTCCCCTTGCCGTCAAATTGGGTGCAGAGGTCTATTTTACCACAGCTTTGGCCAGCCTGGATCTTTCCAAATTGGCATTTGCAGGGTCGCGGTATATCTTGATTGAATTCCCGACCAGCATCCATCCTGGTGGAATTGAGGATACCCTGTTTGCGGTGCAAAACCGTGGGTATACTCCCATTTTGGCCCATGTGGAGCGCTACCCCTATGTTACCGAGGATCCTACCCTGCTGTACCGCTGGGTCAGCTCCGGCGCATTGGCGCAGATCAATGCTTCGGGTTTGGTACGCGGTGGACATACGGCCAAATGGCTGCACAAACTGCTGGATTGGAACTTAGTTCATCTGATGTGTTCTGACTGCCATTCTGTTACAACCCGCCCGCCAAACCTGAAAGACGGGATGGCACAGATAAGCAGTTCAACGGCAAAACTTTTACAGAAAAATGCCATTGATGTCTACCTGAACAAAGAAATTTCCATCAAAGAACCAATTGAGCCAAAATTCCGCTTTGGACGCTGGGTATAATAGGCTTGCAAGTTACGGTTTGCTGCCCTACTATATTCCGGGGCCATCATGCGTGGCAGAAAGCCCGTTTCACATGCCGCAAAGGGAACGGTCTTTCTTCGTGCTTTTGCGGCTTATAATTGTATCATGAACCATTCTACATCAAAAATACTGCATATTCTGGATGCTTTTCTGGACTTTTTCCTGCTGTTGGGAACGTATGAGGTTTCCAGCCTGCTACGTATGCACAGCCCCTGGGGTGAAGCGTTCTGGTGGGTCGATGTTGCCCGCTTCCGCCCGCTGGCACTTGTATACGCAGCGGCAATCATTCTGATTTATATTGCACAGGGTGAATACCGCACTTTTAAGCGGCGCGGCTTAGTGAGAGAACTAGCAAAAGCCCTTTTGGGAAACCTGGGCGGCTTTGCGCTGGCAGCAACCATTTTGTATGTATTCCAACTTTCGCAGTTTTCCCGCCTGCTGCTTGTTTACTATTACCTGTTGTCCAGCGTGGTCATTACGATCAAGCGGTTATTGCTGCACCGGATCAGCCTTTGGTATGCAAAGCGGCGCCATATTATAGCCCGCGTTTTGCTGGTCGGCAATGGAAACCTGGCATTACGCTATTATAATGATGTTGTAAAGGGCAAGGATGTATCGGCAGAGTATGCCGGCTATGCAGCGCAGAACCCGGTAGTGGAACTGCCGAATTACCTTGGCACAGTAGCCGATCTGCATAAGATTCTGGAAAGTACCCGGATTACCCATATTGTGATTGCGGAGGAAACCCAGAACCGCAGCGAGTTGCTGCAGATCACCGCGATTGCAGAAAATTACGGCATTAAGGTTAGTGTAATTCCGGTCTATTCGGACTTTCTCTCTTCCCGCACAATGGATAATACCGTAAACGGGTTGTATGTGATCGACCTGAAAATGCAGGAAACCTGCGATATTATGGGTGTGAACATTGTGGTGACGGACATGGACAAAACCATGACGCTGCTGGAAAGCCAGCTGGAACAATGGCGTGGGAAATATATCTGCGTGGCCAATGTACATACCACCGTAACGGCGCACGAGGATGCCGAGTACCGCTATATTCAGAACCATGCGGTCATGGCGCTGCCGGACGGCGGTCCCCTTTCGCAGTTCAGCCGCAGGCAGGGGTATGCTGCGCAGCGCGTTACGGGGCCGGATTTGATGAAGCAGGTTTTGGCGGTCAGCGCAGAAAAAGGCTGGCGGCACTATTTTTATGGCTCTACCCCGGAAACGTTGCAGTTGCTGCGCAAAAAGGTGGAAGAGCGCTACCCTGGTGTTGTGATTTCCGGTATGATGTCGCCACCGTTCCGCGAGATGACCCCGCAGGAGGACGCTCAGGCGGTAGCGGAAATCAACGCAACAAAGCCGGATTTTGTGTGGGTTGGCCTTGGTGCCCCCAAACAGGAACGCTGGATGGCCGCCCATGAGGATCGCGTACAAGCCTTGATGATCGGCGTTGGTGCGGCGTTTGACTATGAGGCGGGCAACATTAAGCGTGCGCCCATGTGGATGCAGAAGCACAACCTGGAATGGCTTTACCGATTGATGCAGGACCCGAAGCGCCTGTTCCACCGCTACCTGAAAACAAATGTAAAATATCTTTTGTGGACCTGGCGCAGCGGCGAATAACAGAAAAGATAAAACAATAGCAAAAATACCATGCTGTACATTGGAAGGAGGAACCGACCCCGGTTCCTTGCCCGATGTGCGGCATTTTTTATGGCTTTGGGGTGCCGACCGACACTCTGATTCTATGCAGAATAAGTGAACAGATTCCGGCTGTGCGACAAATCAGAATCGAAGAATCTCGACTTTTTTCTCAAGCCCCCTACCTATTTGCCGGGAGCTATGGTATAATATCTGTATATGCTGTTATATATGCAAATTTAGATGTTTGGGAAGGAGCTACTACATGCAGCAGGAAACTGTCATTGTGTTGGACTTCGGTGGCCAGTATAACCAGCTGATCGCCCGCCGTGTCCGTGAATGCAACGTTTATTGCGAAATTTATTCTTACCGTACTGACCTGGCCAAAATCAAGGCCAAAAATCCGAAGGGCATTATCTTTACCGGTGGTCCCAACAGCGCTTACCTGCCGGATTCCCCTACCATCGATCCCGAAATATATACTTGGGGTGTTCCGGTACTGGGCATCTGCTATGGCAGCCAGCTGATGATGCATATGCTGGGCGGTAAGGTTTGCAAGGCTCCGGAACGCGAATATGGCAAGACGGTTGTGGATCTGGATACCACCAGCCCGCTGTTTGACGGCCTGCCGAACCAGAATGTTTGCTGGATGAGCCATAATGACTATATCGAGCAGGCTGCCCCCGGCTTTGATATTATTGCCCACACCCCCAACTGCCCGGTTGCCGCTGCACAGGATGCCGCCCGCGGCCTGTACTGTGTGCAGTTCCACCCGGAAGTGCTGCATACCGAAAACGGTACTAAGATTCTGCATAACTTTGTTTACAAAGTTTGCGGCTGTGCCGGTACCTGGAAGATGGACTCCTTTGTGGAGCATAGCGTGAACGCCCTGCGCGAGAAGATCGGCAATGGCAAGGTGCTGTGCGCTCTTTCCGGTGGTGTGGATTCCAGCGTATGTGCTGCCATGCTGGCAAAGGCCATTGGTAAGCAGTTAACCTGCGTGTTTGTTGACCACGGCCTGCTGCGCAAGAACGAACGTGAGCAGGTTTGCGAAGTGTTCGGCGAGGGCGGCCAGTTCGACATCAACTTTGTCTGCGTGGACGCCCGCGAACGTTTTTACAGCAAGCTGGCCGGTGTTACCGAGCCGGAGCGCAAGCGTAAAATCATTGGCGAAGAGTTCATCCGTGTGTTTGAGGACGAGGCCAAGAAGATCGGTGCTGTAGACTTTTTGGCACAGGGCACCATCTACCCGGACGTTGTGGAAAGCGGCCTGGGCGGTGAATCTGCTACCATCAAGAGCCACCACAATGTTGGCGGCTTGCCGGATTATGTAGACTTTAAGGAAATTGTGGAGCCGCTGCGCGACCTGTTCAAGGATGAAGTCCGCCAGGCTGGCCGTGAACTGGGCTTGCCTGAATATCTGGTCGCCCGCCAGCCGTTCCCCGGCCCCGGCCTTGCCATCCGCATTATCGGCGATATCACCCAGGAAAAGGTTGCCATTGTACAGGATGCTGATGCAATCTGGCGCGAGGAAGTGGATAAGCTGCCCGCCGCTCAGCGCCCCAGCCAGTATTTTGCCGCGCTGACCAACATGCGCAGCGTTGGTGTTATGGGTGATGAGCGCACCTATGATTACGCCATCGCCCTGCGCGCTGTGACCACGACCGACTTTATGACCGCGGAAGTTACCCTGCTGCCCACCGAAACCATTACCACCGCAGCAAACCGCATCGTAAACGAAGTAAAGCATATCAACCGTGTTCTGTTCGACTATACCACCAAGCCGCCAGCAACGATCGAGTTTGAATAATTTGAAATGCTTTAAAAATCCAGTGTTTATGCGGGTTTGAGGCACTTCAAGAAGTCTTTTGATAACAATTTGATAACGGTTGCATGAGAGCTATTATTCTTGTAAGCCAGTGGTTTTGGAGTTAGAGAATGATTGACAGGTGGTTGTGCAACAAATAAATCCACATTATTTATTTAGAAATCCCTTAGCTGTGGGTAAAAACTCATAGCTAAGGGATTTTTGTCGTCTTTATTTATCTGGTTTGAGCTGGTCTTGGAACATTAGACCAGCGCGTCGCTAAGTGCCTGCGATGGTACTTTCGCCCAGATTTGCGTGGTATCAAACTCCGGGTAATGGTAACGCCACTCATCGTATTTGTCTTTACTGATTTCCTCGGAAGATAGCTTGTCAGCCTGCTCTTTCCAGGCATACAGCATTTTCCGGAGTTCGTGAGCGGTCTTTGCCTTTGGACGTATCGACTTTCAGACAGATTTCTCCGTCTGATTTACTAACAATCAGACCGTACAAATCTTCAAGGGTATGTGCTGACCAATGCGCTGCAAGCCCGCGGCGCGGCGACGGAATCCCTGATCGTCAATATCTCCCGTCAGGGCTGATCTACATTCCGTCTATGTTCATCCTTGGGGCGATCTTTCACGAAACAGGACTGATCTGGGCACAGCCTGTGGCGGATGTCTTGTCTCTGCTGTTGGCTATTGGGCTGTATTTCCGCATGTCGGGCAAAGGGAACGATTAAGTTCAAAAGGGTTTGGGACTATCCCAAAAGTCATAATTCCCGGCTAAGCCGGAGGCTTGAGTAAGCCCTAGAAGGGCTTTATACCGGCACGCATCTCAAGATGCACCGAAAAATCCTTCACTTGCATCACTTGTACCGCTGCCCACAAGTGGGCAAAACTACATTTACTGCATGCTACAGCAAATCCGACTTTTAATCACAGTTCGCTTCGCTCATTGCTGTAAATGCTAAGGCAACACCGCACAATTCCCGCCTTGCGGCTTAAGCACCGCTCCGGCAGCTGCGGCACGGCATCTGCGTTGCCAAAATGCTCGATAAGACATCCAGTATTATCTGCGCTTTTGGCTTGGCATCTGCCGCACCTCGCTCGCCGTATCGGCACTTAGAATTATGCGGTATTGCCCTAAAGCTTACAATAAAAAGTTCCTGAAACCATACAGCAACCTGCTGCGATTTCAGGAACTTTTTATTTGTGATTTATTCGGCCGGGAGCGGATCAATCAAAACTGAGCACGCGCAGCAACATTGCTGCGCACCAAAGCACGTTTCAAGCGGGCCTGGGCAAGTTCCAGCTCACGGGCATCCAGGTTTTTCTGGGCCAGCAATTCCTCGGCGCGGGCTTTGCTGCGCTCAGCACGTTCTTTGTCAATGGAATCGGCCCATTCAAAGGTGGTGGCCAGCAGGCGGCATTCGCCGCCAAACATGCTCAACATACCGCCCATACAGGCGGCGCTGCGCTGGGTGCCATCCTCCAATGTGATGTGGGCCTCCCCCATGCCAAGGGCAGTGCAATAATCGATGTGACGGGCCATCAACTGAACCTGCCCGGTGATGGTCCGGCAGGACACCGACTGTACCTGCCCATCAAAAGCAGTGCCGTCCGGCGTCATGATTTTAAGTGGGAAACTGGACATGGTCCTGCCTCCTTACTGCTGCTTGGCCTTAGCCAGAACGTCATCAATCGTACCGGCAAACAGGAAGCAGCTTTCGGGGATGGAATCACATTCGCCGTTCAAAATCATCTTGAAGCCGCGCAGGGTTTCTTTCAACGGCACATACTGGCCGGGCATACCGGTAAACTGCTCCGCAACATGGAACGACTGTGAAAGGAAACGCTGTACCTTACGGGCGCGGTTGACGGTGATCTTATCGTCCTCCGAAAGTTCATCCATGCCCATGATGGCAATGATATCCTGCAGTTCCTTATAGCGCTGTAAAACCTGCTGCACGGCGCGGGCAATCTGGTAATGCTCCTGCCCGACAACTTCCGGGGCCAGAATGCGGGAAGTAGAATCCAGCGGGTCGACAGCCGGATAAATGCCCTGAGAAGCAATATCACGGCTCAGAACCGTGGTAGCATCCAGATGGGTGAAGGTCGTGGCGGGGGCCGGGTCGGTCAAGTCGTCCGCAGGTACATAAACAGCCTGAACAGAAGTGATAGAACCCTTGCGGGTGGAAGTAATACGTTCCTGCAGTGCACCCATTTCCGTTGCCAGCGTGGGCTGATAGCCAACGGCAGAGGGCATACGACCCAGCAGTGCCGAAACTTCGGAGCCGGCCTGGGTAAAGCGGAAGATGTTATCAATGAACAGCAGAACATCCTGATGCTTGACATCGCGGAAGTACTCCGCCATGGTCAGACCGGACAGCGCCACGCGCATACGGGCTCCCGGCGGTTCATTCATCTGGCCATAGACCAGCGCAGTCTTGCTCAAAACGCCGCTTTCGGCCATTTCGCCGTAAAGATCGTTGCCCTCACGGGTGCGTTCGCCAACGCCGGTAAAAACAGAATAGCCGTTATGGGCGGTAGCGATGTTATAAATCAGTTCCTGAATCAGCACGGTTTTGCCGACACCGGCACCACCGAACAGACCGATTTTGCCGCCCTTTGCATAGGGGCAGATCAGGTCAACGACCTTGATGCCGGTTTCCAGCAGTTCAGTCGAAGATTCCTGTTCATCGAAAGCAGGGGCCGGGCGGTGGATGGGCCAATGCTCTACCCCGGTGGGGGCAGGCTGTTCATCAACCGGTTCACCCAGCAGGTTGAACACACGGCCAAGGCACGCATCGCCAACGGGAACCTTGATCGGCCCGCCGGTATCCACGGCTTCGGCACCGCGCACAAGGCCATCGGTGGCGGCCATAGCAATGCAGCGCACCACGTTATCGCCAATATGCTGGGCAACTTCTACAATCAGCGGTTTGCCGTTGTTCTGCAGTTCAATCGCATTCAGCAGTTCCGGCAGCTCGCCGTCGGCAAAGCGGATATCCAAAACAGGTCCCATGACCTGCACGACCTTACCGATGTGTTTTTCTGGCATTGCACACACTCCTTTGAGTGAATTTTTAGCGTGCTGTCGGGCTTGTTTCCGGGTGTGTCTGAAAAAACTCTCAGCACTGTTGCATCAGATATTGCCCAAAGGCATACCTGAAGGCAAAGAAATCGGATAAAATTTCGGCTTTTCTGGTGCGCCCTAGCTTTCAGCATCTGCACCGGCCACTATTTCGGTGATTTCCTGCGTGATTGCTGCCTGACGGGCGCGGTTATAATAAAGGTTCAAATGCTCGATCATTTCGCCAGCGTTCTTGGTGGCAGAGTCCATGGCGGTGCGGCGTGCACCCTGTTCACTGGCAACACTTTCACACAAAGCGCCATACACAACCCCGGCCAAGTATTCCGGGATAATGGCATCAAACACGGCGGCGCTGTCTGGCTCATAGAGCATCAGACTTTGATGCTCGTGGCCCGGCTCCGGCGGTTCGGCATCAAACGGGAGAACCGGCAGAATGATTGCAGTTTGGGTCAGCATGGAAATAAACTGGGTAAAGGCAATGCGAATTTCATCAAAAGCGCCTTCCAGAAACTTCTGGCACACAAGGCGGGAAATTTCAAAGCAGTCGCTGACCGAAATATCCCCTGCGGTGGCAAAAGAATCCGTCAGAATCCGGATCTTGTGGCGCTCAAAGTATTCCACTGCCTTTTTGCCGATGGGCAGCACACAATATTCCCGCCCTTCAGCATCCGCTTCCACGGCTTTTAAGATATTGCTGTTATAGCCGCCCGCAAGGCCGCGATCACCTGCAATTACAATGTACAGGCAACACTTTTTCTCGCATTTGGCCAGATATGGGCTATTGAACTCAGAATCCGCAGCCGCAATATCAAACAGCGTGGCATAAAGCGTTTCGAAATAGGGACGGCTGTTTTCCACCCGTTCCTTGGCGCGCCGCAGCTTGCTGGACGCTACCAGCTCCATGGCTTTGGTAATCTGCATGGTGCTTTCCACGCTTTTGATGCGCAGTTTGATTTCTTTCATGGAACCAGCCACCGGCAGCACCCCCTTTGGCGTATTTTGTGATTATCCGGCATTTTTGATAAAGTCTGCCGTGAATGCGGCGAGCACATCTTTCATCTGCTGTTCGGTATCCTGCTTCATATCGCCTGTGGTGCGGATGGCTTCCATCACACCGCCAGCGGTTACATTTTCATCAAGGTACTGATACAGCGCGCTTTCGTACGCGGCGATATCCTTTACGGCAATGTCTTTCAGGTAGCCGTGGACTGTTGCATACAAAATGGCAACCTGCTTTTCTACCGGGATTGGGCTGTTGCGGTCCTGCTTCAGGATTTCCACAATGCGCTCGCCCTGTGCCAGACGAGATTTGGTGTCGGCATCCAGGTCGGAGCCAAACTGGGCAAAGCCCTGCAGCTCGCGGTACTGGGAGTAAACCAGTTTTAAGGTACCGGCAACCTTTTTCATCGCCTTGATCTGCGCATTGCCGCCGACACGGGAAACAGAAATGCCGGGGTTGACAGCCGGGCGGATGCCGGAATGGAACAGCTCGGTTTCCAGGAAGATCTGGCCGTCGGTAATGGAGATGACGTTGGTTGGAATATAAGCGGAAACGTCACCAGCCTGCGTTTCAATAATGGGCAGAGCTGTCAGCGAGCCGCCGCCCTTTGCATCGCTCAATTTGGCGGCACGTTCCAACAAACGGCTGTGCAGGTAGAAAACATCGCCGGGGTATGCTTCGCGTCCCGGCGGACGACGAATCAGCAGCGACAGAGCACGGTAGGCAACCGCATGTTTGGAAAGGTCATCATAGATAATAAGCACATGCTTACCCTGATACATAAAGTATTCGCCCATGGCGCAGCCGGCATAAGGCGCAATATACTGCAGGGGCGAAAGCTCCGAAGCTGTGGCGCACACTACAGTGGTGTAAGCCATGGCTCCGTTTTTCTCGAGGTTTTCAACCAGAGAGGCCACAGTAGAACGCTTTTGGCCAATAGCAACATAGATGCAAAGGACATCTTTGCCTTTTTGGTTGATGATCGTATCCGTAGCAATCACGGTCTTACCGGTCTGGCGGTCGCCGATAATCAGCTCACGCTGGCCGCGGCCAATGGGAATCATTGAGTCAATGGCCTTGATGCCGGTCTGCAAAGGCTGCTTGACGGGCTGACGGTCCAGGATGCCGGGTGCCGGGGATTCAATGGCGCGATAGTCGGCAGCATCAATCGGGCCTTTGTCATCAATAGGCTGGCCCAGGGCGTTGACAACGCGGCCAATCAGAGCATCACCGACCGGAACCGACACAACTTTGCCGGTGCGGCGGATGGTACCGCCTTCTTTGATGCCGCTGTCATCGCCAAGCAAAACGATTGATACGCTGTTTTCTTCCAGATTCTGCGCCATACCATAGGTTCCGCTATCAAACTGCACCAGCTCACCGGCCATACAGTTATCAAGGCCGGCGGCGCGGGCAATGCCATCGCCTACCATCGTAACAGTACCGGTCTCCGTCTGCTCAATGGCATTCTGGTAGTATTTGATCTGGGAACGAATAATGCGGGAAATCTGTTCAGGTTCCAGTTGCACTGTTTGGTTCACCACACAATCTATAAAATGAAGGTGGAATCCGGCGGCAGGTGCAAATCAAATCACCACACCGCTGATTTCATTGCGCAGACGTTCCAACCGGCCCTGCACAGTGCCGTCCAGGCGGGTTCCGCCAAGATCCAGCCGCAGACCGCCCAGAACACTGGGGTCCACTTTTCCCGTCAGGGTAATGGTTTTGCCGGTTACACGCTGCAATTTTTCCTGCAGTCTGCTGCGGGCACTTTCGTCCAGTGCAACAGCAGATACTGCCGTAACTTCCAAAATGTTATGGTCCTGGTTGTATCGGTCACGGTAAGCTCTTGCGCAGGCAGGCAGTTCTGGCAGAATACCTGCTTCGCACAAAATCTTTAAGAAGTTGACAAGATACGGATGCGCCTGCGCAAACGCCTGATCCAGCAACACACAGCGCTCTTTTTTGGGGACACTGGGCGTCATCAACAAGCGCAGATAGCCAGGCTCCTGCATTGCGTTGACAGCAACATCCAGCTCTGCCAGAATCCGTTCGGTCAGGCCCTCTTCCGCAGCCAGTTCATACAAACTTGTGCCATAACGCTTTCCGGTTTCGGTCATGAGGCATCCCCCACATTCCGGATAAATTCATCGATCAGGGCCTTGTGGTCCGTCTCGTTGATTTCGCGCTCAACTACCTTGCCTGCAATATCAACAGCAATGCCGCCAATTTCATTTTTTAGGTCGTTGACTGCTTTCTTGCGTTCCTGTGCAATATCAGCTTCAGCAACGGCGCGCAGGGCGGCTGCTTCGGCACGGGCCTCGCCAACAATTTCTTCTTCGCGCTTCTGGGCGCGGGCGGTTGCCTCACGCAAAAGCGTATCGCGTTCATCCCGGATGCTTTGCAGGTGCTGCTGGTATTCCTGTTCCAACTCGGCAGCCTTCTGTTTGGCTGCATCCGCATCGGCGTACATGGTATCAATTTCCGCCTGGCGGTCGTCGATCATCTTTTTGACCGGTTTGAACAGGAACTTTTTGAGCACCGCAAAGGTGATCATCATATTGCAGAAAGTGAACAGCGCTGTCCACGGGTCGATGCCAACAAAGCTTTCAAAGCCCGTCACGAGCCATTCCTCCTTTCCTTTTCGGCTATCGTATCCATCAGAAGACAAACAGTAACAACAGGGCGATAACCAGCGAATAAATGCCGGTCGATTCGGTAATGGCGCAGCCAAGGATCATGTTGGTACGCAGCAGGTTTGCCATTTCCGGCTGGCGGGCCATGCCTTCCAGCGCTTTGCCAACGGCATTACCTTCGCCAACTGCAGGGCCGATAGCACCAAACCCAATTGCGATACCTGCACCGATTGCACAGGCGGCTTTTACGATTGCTGTTTCCATACGAGGTATCCTCCTAAATAAATAAAATTTTACGTTAACCTTCTTCAGGCGGCGGGCAGGCATTGCTGACATAAACCATCGTCAACAGGCTGAACACCAGGGCCTGCACCCCACCAGAAAATACATCGAAATAAAGGCTCATGATGCCGGGAATGCCGACTTCCAGATACGGCACCCCTGCCAAGCCCAGCAGGGACAAAATTCCGGTTGCGGCAAACACCGCACCAAAAATTTTGTAAGCCAACTTTTTCTTGCGCACACCCAAAACCAGCAGCGCCACACCACCCAAAAGAATCAAGATTCCGACCGCAATGCTTTTGCCAACCAGGCCCAAAAGAGCGGCGGAAGCCGTTGCCAGAGCGGAATAAACCAGGCTGGTCAGAACGTTGCCGCCCGCAATGTTGCCAAAGTGACGGAATGCCATTGAGATGGGCTGCGCGATTTCGGAAACAAGGTTCATCGGCGTCATAACGACAACCGGTTCAGTAAAGCCTTTCAGCCAACCGAGCACACCGTTTGCTTTAATAGAGCAAGCCCAGCAGATCACGCTTGTCATTAAGGCCCAGGTAACGGTGGTGGAAAGATCCGCTGTGGAAGAGCGGAAAATACCGGTCATACCGATGTAGGAACCGAAAATGGAAGACAGGAACAATGCCCCGATATAAGGTGTCCAATAGGAATTATGCTTGCCCATGGTGTCTTCTACCATGCCGTACAACATAGTAACACCTTTTTCTACCAGTACCTGGCGGCGGCTGGGACGCTTTTGCAGGTTGCTGCCCAGCACAATACCGGCAATACAAAGCAGCAACATAACCGCAAACGAAGAAACCGTTGTCTGCGTGATGGGAATTCCACCAAACAAAGGGATCGTGAAATAAATCTTAGGCCCGTTCATGGCACTGCATCACCGCCTTTGGAATCTTTGCGGAAGAATTCAATCAGCTTAATGGCAGCCTGTGCAAACAGCAGCGGCAACAATGCTGCCAGCGGATCACAAACTTTGGCATGGAACAGCAGAACATAAATGACTGCCAGAATTGCCGTGCGCACAACGCTGGAACTTTGAATGCTCATGCACGCTTTTACGGAATTATCCCCTGCCGCGGCACGGTCCAACGCGTTAGAAACGGTAATGCTTAATGCCAGAAAGTTGCCTACAGCAATCACAGTGCCCAGCAGGCCACCCAGCAATACCGCTGTGGTAAACCGCCCAACCACTGCATAGATGGCCAGCATAATGGCGGAACAACCGGCGGTTGCCAAAGCCATGCGCCCAACCTGCTGCAGAATGTCCTGATGCTTTTGCATGGATACAGGCTCCTTCCATAACAATTAGTGTTGATTGAACGAGATAGGCGGCGGCTCCTGCTTTTTTTTCGGGGCCCTGCCCTGCCGCTCAATTGCCTTTAATGAACTGCGCAGGCTGCCGATGGCAGCCACCATGCCGAGCACGAACCCAACCAAGATGACCCAGCCGCCAAGACCGAATTGTTTGCGTAGCCAGACAGCCCCCAAAAGAAACAGCACCGGCGGAAGCACAACCGATAAACCAAACTGTGTCAGCCAGACAAGGTGCCGTGCGGCATCATAAAGATCCTTCATATGATTTACTGTTCCCATTCTTTCGCTTTGTATCCGCGATGGTTCTAGTATAAACTCTTTCTACAACAATTTCAACATAAATTTTGCATGTTTTTATATAAATTTTGTAGTCAAATAAGCAAAAAACAGACAATGTTTTTCAAAATTGCAGGTTCCCCCTATGATGGAAGCAAAAAAGCTCTGCCAACAGCAAAGCTTAAAATGTGTATAATAAAAGCGCAATCGAACAAATCCGATATTTTGACCAATTAGAACGGCTATCTTTATCCAATCGGGCATTAAGTGGCTCGACCGGGATTTTCCCCAAGGCAAGAAGGCGTGTCAGACATGCACCGCCCAGAGAACAGCCATCCGGACTCATTGCTTCTCTTTGAAATTCCGTTGCTTTTTCGACATGATCGCACCTCTTTGATGCGTGCCAAATCGGCTTCCGCCTGCTGTGCCGGGGCACCGGGCGCAGAGCACCTTCTTTTACCGTGGGGATATAGCTGTGGTCGTGGGAATCCGTAAAATAAGGGCGAAGGGTATCGTGATTTTCGCCGGTTTTCCGCAAAAGCTCTGCAGACCAACGGTTTCGATTTCATGAACCCCAAGTTTCCCATAAACCACGAGCATTCCTGCTTGATACTGTGCCATATTGCTCCTCTTTCATCCAGATGGAACAGCCTGTACAAAACAGTCTTTCCAGCGTACTTTTGCGCTCCACCTTATTGTGCCACGGCTGGGTGACTGGCTTCCAAGGGCATCTTCCACGAAGTTTTCCTCGTGCAATCTGCGCAGAATGCCCAGTACAATTCTTGTGCAAAACTGCCTTTGCAAATTCCAGACAGGCAGGCTATAATAATTTCGTACAACGAGTAGCACTCATGCGTAAAACCGGTTGCATGAGGGTTGCCCGTTGTTTTTTTGTCCTCAAAATGGAAAGGTAAGGTGAATCCCATGGAAAGTTCCAATCAATTTCTCGGCACGGAACGCATCGGCAAGCTGATGCAAAAGTATGCAATCCCGTGCATTATTTCACTGCTGATCGGCGCACTGTATAACATCGTGGATCAGATCTTTATTGCAAACGCCAGCTATCTGGGCTCCTACGGCAACGCCGCCAACACCGTCGTGTTCCCCCTGACGGTGGTAGCGCTGGCCATTGCCGTGATGATCGGTGACGGCTGCTGCGCCTTCGTCAGCATCAGCCTTGGGCAGAACGAGGTTCCCAAGGCAAAGCGGAGCGTCGGCAATGCGGTGGTGATGTGTCTGGTCAGCAGCATTGTGCTGGCCGCGCTCTATCTGATTTTTGCGGACACCATTCTTGCCATGTTCGGCGGAACGGTGAACGTCGAGACCTACCACCACTCCCAGGAGTATTTCTTTTATATCACGCTGGGTGTGCCGTTTTATATGTTTGGGCAGGCCATGAATCCCATCATCCGTGCCGACGGCAATCCTCGGTTTGCCATGGTGTCCACCCTTGCGGGTGCGGCGCTGAACATCATTCTGGACCCCATCTTCATTTTCGGCTTCCGCTGGGGCATGATGGGCGCAGCGGTGGCTACCGTCATCGGTCAGCTGGTCACGGCAGCGCTGGCAGTGTGGTATCTGCTGCACATGAAGATCATTCGCCCTGAAAAGGGTGACTACCGGCTGAAGGGCTCCATCTGCGGCCGTACCCTGACCCTTGGCATGACCAGCTTTCTGTCTCAGATCAGTCTTGTGGCGGCTATGGCAGCCATCAACAACATGATCCGCAAATACGGCGCACTGGATGCCGTGTTCGGGCAGGAGCAGTACGCCCAGATCCCTATGGCGGTGGTGGGCATCGTGATGAAGTTCTTCCAGATCGTCATCTCCATCGTGGTGGGCATGGCGGCTGGCTGCATCCCCGTGGTGGGCTTCAACATGGGCGCCAAAAAGCCCACCCGTGTGAAGGAGCTGTTCACGAAACTGCTGCTGGCAGAAGCCACCGTGGGTGCCGTTGCACTGGTGCTGGTGGAGCTGCTTCCCCGGCAGCTGATTGCCCTGTTCGGTGCCGCCAACGAGAGCGTTTTCTACACCGATTTTGCCGTGAAGTCCTTCCGCATCTACCTGTGCATGATCATTCTGGCCTGTGTCAACAAGGCGTGCTTCATCTTTTTGCAGGCCATGGGCAAGGCGGCGGAATCCACCGCCCTGTCCATGGTGCGTGAGGTGGTGTTCGGCGTGGGCTTTGCCCTGCTGCTGCCCCGGTTCTTCGGGCTGGACGGCGTGCTGTACTCCATGCCCATGTCGGATATCCTCACCTTCCTGATTGCAGGCTATCTGATCTGCAAGACCTACCGTGAATTGAGCACGAAAGGAGAAGTCTAATGGAAAAACGCATCATCACCATCAGCCGCGAGTTTGGCAGCGGCGGCAGAACCATCGGCAAACTGGTGGCAGAGCATCTGGGCATCCGGTGCTACGACGCCGAACTGATCCAGAAACTGGCTGCCGAAAGCGGCTTTGACGAAAACTACGTCAAGGAGGCCGGAGAGTACACTCCCAGCGGCTTCCTCGCCTCTGCCTTCACTGACCGCAGCTTCGGTCCCACTAACGAGGACCTGCTCTGGAAGCTGCAATACCGGATCGTCCGGGAGCTGGCAGAAAAAGAGCCCTGCGTCATCGTAGGACGCTGCGCCGATTTTATCCTGCAGGACCGCACCGACTGCCTGAAGGTCTTTGTCCACGCGGACATGAAGTTCCGGGCTGACCGCATCGTGCGGGTCTATGGGGAACGGGAGAAATCGCCCGAAGCCCGTCTGAAGGAGAAGGATAAGCGCCGCGCTGCTTATTACCGCTTTTATACCGATATGAAGTGGGGCGATGCCGCCAACTATCATGTCGCGCTGGACAGCGGGGTAATTGGAATTGAAAAATGTGCCAAAGTCATTGAAAGCCTGGCATAAGCTGTAAATTCCGACACCGTCCCTGAGACAATAGAGCAAAACACCGCCCACCTGAGTTCCGTTACGCAGATGGGCGGTGTTTTTTGTTAATGGCAGTTCTATGGGAAGATCAATCTTCTAACCCATGGCTCCCGGCCACATTTTTCAAGTATTCCTCTGGATTACCATTCAGAATCAAATCTGCATAGCCCAGTGGGTCATTGCAGATAAGGTAGCACAACTCTGACCGGTGTGCCATGGTCACATCCAGTTCATCCTCGACCACAGTGCAGTCACTGAAGACTTTTCTCCCATTCCGGAGCAGCAATTTCACGCACCCAGTGTCCATGTTAAAATGGCAGGCTCTTTCATCGTACTTCATGTTCGTGGCCTTTCTACCTTACGGCACCTATACAGTTGTGACGTTACCACGAATAAACCGTGTTCCTTGCACAGCCGGTCGCTGGTGCGCCGGATATAGGCATACGACCCAGCCGCCGGGACGTTTGCAAACTGGTTGATACAGACCCAGCGGCGGCAGATACAGCGCGCCTTGACCAACGGCCATGAACGCAACGTGACCGGCGAGGACGGCAGGCAGCACAAGGCCAGCGCCGACCCGCTGAACCACTGCACAAGCCTTGATCTGCCCCTTGATGTGGAGGACAGCGGCAGTACAACCATGGGCGAACAGCAGGAAGACCCGGCACCGGCTTTGCCGCCTGGAAGCACGGCGGCAGTGTAGAAGAATGCCTAATTGAGTATCTGGACGCGAAAGGCGCGTACCTGTACGGGGGTGCGGTACAGCAAAAAGAAAGCACCTAAAAACTTACGTTTCTAGGTGCTTTTCTTTGGTGCGGATGAAGGGATTTGAACCCACACTCTTTTAAGGGAACTAGAACCTGAATCTAGCGCGTCTGCCAGTTCCGCCACATCCGCTTATTTTGTTTGGCCGCCTCACCGGCGACGAGTATTATTATAACCAGCAGTACCACTTTTGTCAACAGATATTTTCATATTTTTTTTAATTTTTTCAAATTTGTTTCGCAAAGCAAGAAACAAAACGGTAGAACGTCGCTTCCCGCTTGCCTATCTTTTGCTTTTGCCTTTTCTTTCACACAAAAGTGTTTCCTTTACTTCGTGTGCGGCTCCGGGCTGCTGTCAATCAGAGCTTGGCGCAGCGGAAGGAAGCTGAAATGAAAGTCATCATACCCGCTCTTGCACTCCTGCAGATAACGGCGGGAAGGAACACCCAAGGGGTGGCTGGCGGGCAGGGTGTAAAGGATTGCTTCAATATTATGCAGAACTTCCCGTCGCGTAGTGACGTCCCAGACACACTGTACCTGCATTGTCTGCTTCTGGTAGAAATAAGGAACCCCCGCATAGACATCCAGAGCCTGCTCGTCTTTATCAGAAATCTCATAAACCCCGCAGCCCACCATAGACGGGCACCAGGGCTGCTGAAAATCCGTGGTCAAAAAGCAGCCGTTCTTGGAACCACGGAAGACTAGGCGCACACCGAATAAATATGTATACCCGACCACACGGGCATTGGGGCAACGCTGGCGCATCTGCACCAGGTTGAGGTTGGGACCGTAAGCCAAGTAATACTTCATTTTCAGTTTGCCTCCATTTTACAATTCCGTAATAATTATATTGTAATTCTGATATGTCGATAACGCAAGGCACCAAGTTACACAAACTTATTACCTTGGGATTGTTGGGGTTTCTGTTGTTCTGCTGTTTTTATGGGAAATTACGGTATAAATAGTTTGGATTGTGAGATTTCACCTCAAAATCGGACGGCAACGGCATGACTGGATGGTTCTAAGATCATATCGTTTTTTCATGTGTTTACAGCTTTTCAGGCTGGTGAAAATATGCTATGATAAAGTTGTTCATTTTGGATTGCGGCGTTGGAAAAATCGGGGCTCTGTCCCCTGCCGAATCCGCAGCAGGCCGTGGTAGTGGCGGCTGAACATAATGATGGCCAGGGCCAAAGTTAGAATGCCGCTTTCTGGGCCATAGGAAAGCCACGCGGGCAGGATGGCCAGCGCTGGGATCACCACAGCCCCCAACGGCAGGTAGCCGAGCCACAGGACCAGTGCCCCGCCAGCGATGCAGCAAAGCGTGCCCCAAAACGGAAGATACAAAACGAGCCAAACGCAGGTTACCGCAACCCCCTTGCCGCCGCGGAACCCTGCCCATGCGGGATAGTTATGGCCCAGCACTGCGCCAAGCCCGGCATATAAAATCGACGCCTGCCCGATCAGTGGTGCCGTAGCATAATACGCCGCACCGCAGGCAGCAACCGTTTTTAACGTATCACCTGCCAAGGTTAGCAGCCCGGCCCCCTTGCCCAGTTGGGCCATGATATTAGCCATGCCGGGGTTGCCGGTGCCAAGCTGCCGCGCGCTTTTGCCGGAAACAACGCGGGCGACAACTTCTGCCGTAAGAAAACTGCCGAACAGATAACCCAGCAGGATACAGGCCAGCCGGGCGGCCAAGGCGTCTGGATGCATAAATGATAGCTCCTTTTTACCACTGTTTGGGCAGCGGTTGTCTTTTATTATATTATAGTCCCCTGTGCAAGGGGGCAATACGAGGGATATTCATGAATTTTGATGAGCTGAAACAGCAATGCCTGGCGTGCCAGCGCTGCGGATTGTGTGAGACCCGCACCCATGTGGTGTTTGGGCAGGGTGTGCCGGACGCCGAGGTTCTTTTTGTGGGCGAAGGCCCCGGCGCCAACGAGGACGCACAAGGCCTGCCGTTTGTGGGCCGCAGCGGCCAGCTGCTGGACCATTACCTGGAAGCGATTGACCTTGACCGCAGCAAAAATATTTATATTGCCAATATTGTTAAGTGCCGCCCGCCAGAAAACCGCGACCCTGCCCCGGAAGAATCCGCCGCCTGCCTCCCGTGGCTGCGCATGCAGTTCCGGCTGCTGCGCCCAAAAATTGTGGTGTGCTTGGGCCGCATTGCCGCCCAGCAGATGATTGGAAAAGACTTTTCCGTCACGCGGGACCACGGTAAGTTTTTTGATAAGCAGGGCACATTGTTTATGGCAACTCTGCACCCGGCAGCGCTGCTGCGCAACCCAAAAAGCAAAATATCCGCGTTTGAAGATTTTGTAGCCCTGCGCGAGAAAATTGAGCAGGTGTGTGACCATACCTATAACCGCAGCTGACTGCCCCTGACAGGAGGACGAGCCCTTGCAGGAACCTGTATCCCCAATACAAATCACGCTGCCGGTGCGCCAGCTGGTGGAATTCTTGCGCCGGGCTGGCAGCATTGACAACCGCTTTACCGGCTTTGACCGCGCCAATGAGGGCGCACGCATCCACCGCAAATTGCAGCGCGCCGCTGTAAAAGAACATGCCGATTACGCCGCGGAGGTATTTCTTCGCGGTATTTTTGCGTATGAAGAAATTGAATTTACGCTGGAAGGCCGCGCCGATGGCATTTTTACCGCAGCGGACGGTGTTACCGTGGTGGATGAGATCAAGACCACCGCATGCCCGGCGGCAGATATTACCCCGGATTTTGCACCGGAGCACTGGGCACAGGCTATTGTGTATGCAGCAATTTATGCGGCACAGCATGAGTTGGAAGAGATGCGGGTTCAGCTGACCTATTTCCAGGTAGATGAAGAGCTGATTCTGCGGTTTGAGCGGCATTACACCGCGCAGCAGCTGCAGGAGGAGGTGGAAGCCCTGCTGGCGGAATATGCCCCCTGGGCGCGGCGGGCGGTTGAGTGGAAAAAGGCCCGGAACTCGGATTTGCAGGCCATGCAGTTCCCTTTCCCTGCGTATCGCCCCGGGCAGCGCGCGATGGCGGGCGAGGTATACAAAGTGTGCCGGGACGGCGGCCGGCTTTTGTGCCAGGCACCAACCGGGATTGGTAAATCCATGAGCGTGCTGTTCCCTGCCCTGAAATCTATGGGCAATGAGAGTGTGGGACCGATTTTTTATTTAACGGCCCGCGGCACAACCCGTACGGCAGCGGAAAACGCACTGGCTATCCTGCGCGATACCGAGCCGGAACTGCACCTGCGCAGTGTAACGCTGACAGCGAAAGACAAGATCTGCCTGTGTGAGACGCGGGAGTGTACCCCGGAAGCCTGCCCCTATGCCAACGGGTATTATGCCCGCATCAAAGGCGCTCTCTGGGATGTGCTGGATGTCCCCTGCCTGACGGCGGAAACCTTGCAGGAATATGCAGAACGCCACACGGTATGCCCCTTTGAGCTGGGGCTGGACAGCAGCCTGTGGAGCGATGTGATTATTGGGGATTACAATTATCTGTTTGATCCGGTTGTACATCTGGCGCGATTTTTTGAATCTGCCGGGGATTATATCTTCCTGGTGGACGAAGCGCACAACCTGCCGGGGCGTGCGCGGGAAATGCACAGTGCTGCCCTGACCAAAACCAGCTTTTATGAAGCGAAGAAGCTGTTGGGCAAAGGCAAAAGCAGCCTGAAAAACGCTCTGACCAAAGTAAATGATGTATTTATTGAATGGCGCCACCGTGCCGAGGAAGAAACTGCCGCCAGAGATGGACGGTTTGGCAAAACATTCTTTCTAAAAGAGCGCAGCGAGGAGTTTGATCACCTGCTGAACCGCCTGTGTGAACCGTTGGAAGCATGGCTGGACGACCACCGAGAACCGGATGAAACCCACACGGCACTGCTGCAGTTGTATTTTGATGTGCGGGCCTGGCTGCGCGTAGCGGATACCTTTGACGATCATTTTGTGCTGCAAATCACGGCATCCGGCAGCGAGGTGCGTGCAGCGCAGCTCTGCCTTGACCCCAGCGCCTTTTTGGCGGATAGTTTTGCCCTGGGGCGCGCCGCGGTGCTGTTCAGTGCAACGCTGGCCCCGGCCAGTTATTATAAGGACCTGTGCGGCGTGCCGGAAGCACGGGCCGTTGCCCTGCGCAGCCCCTTCCCCGCGGGCAATCAGGGACTGTTCTGCATCGGCAATGTCAGCACCCGGTATAAGGACAGGGATGCAAGCCTTGCCATTGTGGAGGAAAGCCTGGCGACGATGGTGCGGGCGCACTGCGGGAATTATCTGGCGTTTTTCCCCAGTTATGCGTATATGGAGCAGGCTTATGCACAGTTCAAGGAACACTGCCCGGAAATCAACTGCATCAAGCAGGAAAACGCGATGGATGAACAGCAGAAAGCGGCCTTTTTGGCCCAGTTTGTGCCGGGCCCCAGCCAAACCCTGCTTGGCTTTGCCGTGATGGGCGGCGTATTTGGGGAGGGCGTTGACCTGACCGGCGACCGGCTGATTGGTGTAGGCATCGTGGGCCCAGGGCTGCCGCAGGTTGGACCCCGGCAGGAGCAGCTGCGGGACTATTTTGAGCAGACACGCGGTTCCGGCTTTGACTACGCCTACCGTTACCCCGGCATGAACAAGGTGCTGCAAGCCGCCGGGCGTGTGATCCGCACCCCGCGGGACAAAGGCGTGGTGCTGCTGATCGATAGCCGCTTTGCCATGCCGGACTACCGCCGCCTGATGCCCCCGCATTGGAGCCACCTGAAAATGATTTATGATACAGAAGAGCTGGAACGGGAACTCTGGCGGTTTTGGGAAGAATAAAAACAAAACAGCACCGCAATCTTTGCCGTGCACATCGTCTTACTTGACTGTGTGTGCAACAAACTGCGGTGCTGTTTTTGCTTTGCTATTTAGAAGGTGGATTATTTCAGGGTGCTGGCCCACTCGTCAGGCTTGAATCCGACAAGGACAAAATCATCCCCGACCACCAAAGGCCGCTTGACAAGCATGCCATCTGTGGCAAGCAGGTGCAACTGCTCATCCTCGGTCATGGTGGGCAGTTTGTCTTTCAGGGCAAGCGATTTATATTTCAGGCCGCTTGTATTAAAAAAGCGGCGCAGGGGCAGCCCGCTGCGAGCGTGCCATTCTTTCAGCTCTTCATAGGTGGGGGGCTGCTCCAGAATATGGCGGTCGGTGTAAGCAACGCCGTTTTCATCCAGCCAGCATTTGGCCTTTTGGCAGGTAGAGCATTTGGGATATTCAATAAGCAGCATGATAAGCTCCTTTGGATTATTCAACCGGGATTTTGGCTAGCTGGGCATCCAGTTGATTCAATGCGCTTTCCGGCAATGCCGCCTGCAGGAAGCCGGAAATTTCGCGCAGGCTGATTCCCTGGGAAAGTGGGTTAGACACAATGGCCTGCCACATATCCCCCAGCACAGCCTGCAGCAGAGCGCTGGCCTGCGGGTTCTTCATCAACCTGCGCACCGGCATATTCAGGCTGAGCGGCCCGGCGGCAAGCTGGGCCGCAAGCTCGGTATCCGGTGCGGTAACGCCCAGGCAGCCCCACAGCTTTTGCAAAAAGTCAACGCTCATCGGCAGCCATTGGGCGGTTGCCGGGTTGACACGGGAAGCTTCCGGCCCGGAGGTACAGGCAGTGGCAAGGGAAATGCCGTGTGCCCCGGTCGGGAAGATGTGCAGCGCAAACGGGATGCTGTGGTCAGCCAAAGCATCTGCAAAAACAAGGCTGTTCTTAACAGGAACCAGCGCGTCCCCCTGGGTAGCAAACAGGAATGTGGGCGGGGTGTCATCATCAACCAGCGCGTGCAGGTCGGGCTCCTGGCGGCCAGCGACGGTCCACATTGCGCCCAGCGTTGCGGCATAGCCCAACACAAGGGCGTTGGGGCGCTGTGCCTTGGGCAGCAGTGTGCCCAGCGAAGCAACCAAATGCCCACCGGCAGAAAAGCCAACGGCGGCGATCTGCTGCGGGTCAATTTCCAGCTCCGCGGCGTTGGCGCGCAGGTAATCCATTGCGGCGGCACCATCCTGTAATGCTTTGTCAATCGGGGTAGTTGCATCTGCCGTATAGCGCAGAACAAACGCATTGAACCCCTGTGCCATATAAGCCAGGGCAACCGGTTCGCCCTCACGGTCAGAGCAATACTGGTAGCCGCCGCCGGGCACGACCAGCATAGCCGGGCGGATGGCGGCATTTGGCATTTTGGGGCTTTGGTCCTGCAGATAGCAGGTCAGAACAGCCTGGTTAGGAGCAAGTGTAACGGTGATGATTTTCACGGAAATCCCTCGCTTTCGCGCACATATTTAACATTTGACTGTATTGTAGCATTTGTGCCGGAAAACGACAAGCGAGATTGCGAAAGTTTTGTTCAAATTTTATATATTGTCCATATCACTTGTGATTTAAGGGGTGCAGTTCTTCCTGCTGCTCCTGCAAGGTTTTGCCGATGGTGTGCTCCATGGCTTTTACATCCTGGTGCAAAGCGGCAGCTTCCCGCTGCAGTTCAGGGTTCTCTTCAATGTCTTCACGGATAAACATGAAGCTAAGGCTGACCAGCAACGAAGCACAGCAGAACCAGATCACACGGTTGCCAAAGTGGATGGTCAGCAGACTGCCGGCAGCGGCCCCCACAGCAAACAGTGCAATTACAGCAAAATACTGCATGGCGCGGCGCAATACAGCGCGGTCTTTTGTGTGCAGGCCGGTGTACAGGTACTGCATGCCGCTGCGCATGTTGCCAATGCACATGGTGCTGGCATATGCATTGCCGTGCACCTTGCGGAAAGATTGTACCTGCATGGCGCAGACAAAGCTGACCAGCATATTGGCCAGCCAGTCCAGATTGTTGGGGATAAAGCCAACAACAAACAACAGTGCAATCTCAATCAGCAAAATCAGCTGGCGCCAGTGGAATCTCTCCATCAGGTGGTAGCGGTTGCGGATGCCCTCGGCAAAATAGACACCGGCGGCAAAGGCCAGCAGCGGCAAAAGATACCGCAGCGCTTTGGCAAAATCACCCTCGCAAAAATTGGTGGCCATCAGCACGATATTGCCGGTTTGAGCGTTGGCAAAAACCTTGCCGCGGCCCATGTAGGTGTAAGCGTCCTGAAATCCGCCGGACAGGGTTAGAAATACTGTTGTACGGAATGCATCGGACATTTGGCGGCTATGTGTAGCCATGATGATACCCCTCCCCGCCTGCTGTTTGGGCAGGCTGTTTTTCTCTTTTTCTGGTTGTCCTAAATACTTTTAATTTCTTATTGCCTGGTGCGCTTCCCTGTATGGAACTGCGCTGCGGCAAACTTAAAATTCAACGCCTTTTCTTGCCGGAATGCCTTTTTCGTATGGGTGGCGGCGGCAGCACATTTCAGTAATGTAATCTGCGGCATCCAGCATCCAGGGGGCCGGGTCGCGGCCGGTCATTGCCAGTTCCTGCTCGGCAGGCTTGTGCAGTACGGCGTTTTGCAGCAACTCTCGGTCCACCAAGTTCAGATTCCAGGCGGCGCAGGCTTCGTCCAGAATCAAAAGGTCCGCCGGTTCGGCAAGCGCCCGGCGCAGGTTTTCAGTTTGCAGGGCACGGGTGGCGGCCTTTTCCTCCTCATTCATCTGGAATACAAACTTCTGCCCGGCTTTGCCGCGGTAGAAGGTAGCGCCAAGGGTTTGCAGCGGTTCCAGTTCCCCGGTTGCACCGCCTTTCAAAAATTGCACGATCACCACGCGCCGCCCGCAGCCCAGCGCCCGCACAGCCAGGCCCATGGCAGCTGTGGTTTTGCCCTTGCCGTCACCGTGGTATAAATGAATCAAACCATTGCTCATAAGGCTGCCTCGCTTTGTGTGGCTTTGGTATACTGCACGGTTTCCAACAGCTGCAAGGTGTGGTCTGTTTGCCAGTTGGCGGCATCCAGGCGGTAGCCGCCCGCGTTGGGACCGCACCAGTCGTGATAATCCCGCCGCGGCAGACCGTAACGGGACATAACCGCCATCTGGATGCCGCCGTGCGCTACAATCACCAGCTGCTGTTTGTGCTGTGCAAGGCTTTCTTCCACCAGTTTGGCAAAGGCGGCACAGCTGCGGTTACAAAAATCCTGAATGCGCTCCCCATCCGGGCGGGCAGCAGTCTTGTTGGCTTCCAGCCAGGCAAGGTAGTCGGGGTCGTGCTCAATGTGGATATAATGCCGCCCCTCAAAACTGCCAAAGCACATTTCCCGCAAGTCCTGTACAATGATCTGCGGGCAGCCGGGGAAAAAGATTTCCGCCGTCTGCCGTGCGCGGATGAGCGGGCTGACATAGGCAACATCCGGCATAAACCCTGCCGGGCGCAGCTGGGCGCGGCCCGCGGCGGAAAGCGGGATATCCTGTTGACCCTGGTACCGGTGTTGGGCGTTATATTCTGTCTGCCCATGCCGCAAAAGGTAAATCTGCATGATTTCACATCCTGATATCAATTCTTTATCAAGCTGGCAGTTGCTGCCAATCCCTGCCCGGCTCCGGCGCAGCGGGCCCAAAGCCGCCGGAAGTCGAAGTATACAGGAACAATTTTATTATAACATTTTCCCCTTCCTGTGCAAGCCCCGTTGGTACATTGTGCGTATAATGCACCGCTGGTGGGGCCACAATAAGGTTACCATGCGGGTTGCATGGCAAATGATAAGGGAGCGGATGGGAAAGATGCAGGCAGTGCAGGAAATTATCAATGTGTTTGTTGCCAGTGTGGTTTCGCTGGCGGTACTGTTTATTTTAACGCGGCTGGGCGGCAAACGGCAGATTGCCCAGATGAACTTGTTTGATTATGTCAACAGCATTACCATTGGTTCCATTGCGGCAGAGATGGCCACCAACCTGGAACAATGGTACCGCCCGCTTACCGCCATGATCGTGTATGGTATCGCAGCTTTTGCGGTGCATTACGGCACCTGCAAAAACCGGAACGTCCGCCTTTGGTTGAGCGGACAGGCCATTCCACTGATGGAGAACGGAACGATTTATAAAGCGGAGCTGGACCGCGCCAAAATAGACCTGAATGAATTTTTAGCACAAGCCAGAGTAGCCGGATATTTTGATTTGAATGAAGTGCAGTGTGCCATGCTGGAAACCAGCGGCCAGATCAGCTTTTTACCCAAAAGTTTCAACCGCCCGGTCACTCCGCAGGACCTTGCCATCCAGACAGATCCGGCCAGCAAGTGGTATGACCTGGTGTTGGATGGCAAGCTGATTGAAGAAAACTTGCACACCAGCGGAAAGGACCGCACCTGGTTGAACACCCAGCTTTCCCGCACGGGCATCGGCCAGTTGAGCGAAACGTTTTATGCTGCCTGTGATAATCAGGACAACTTTTTTGCCTGCCGCGGAGAATAAATACAGGGCAACACCGCACAATTCCCGCCTTGCGGCTTAAGCACCGCTCCGGCAGCTGCGGCACGGCATCTGCGTTGCCAAAATGCTCGATAAGAAATCCAGTATTATCTGCGCTTTTGGCTTGGCATCTGCCGCACCTCGCTCGCCGTATCGGCACTTAGAATTATGCGGTATTGCCACAGAAAAATGACAGCAAAAAGGGGCCGGTGTTACCCGACCCCCCTTGCGGTTTAGGAATTCAATTATTTGAAGTAACGGTCCAGCAGACCCTGCATGCCGCGGCCATGGCGGGCTTCGTCCTTTGCCATTTCATGCACGGTGTCATGGATGGCATCCAGATTCAGAGCCTTTGCCTTCTTGGCCAGCTCCATCTTGCCTGCGCAGGCACCAGACTCGGCATCCACACGCATCTGCAGGTTCTTTTTGGTGCTGTCGGTCAGGACTTCGCCCAGCAGTTCTGCGAACTTGGAAGCATGCTCAGCTTCCTCAAAAGCGTAACGCTTCCAAGCTTCGGCGATTTCCGGGTAGCCTTCACGGTCGGCAACGCGGCTCATGGCCAGGTACATGCCAACTTCGCTGCACTCGCCGTTAAAGTTCTCGCGCAGGCCCTGGATGATATCTTCCGGAGCGTCCTTGGCGATACCGACAACATGCTCGGTCACATAGGAATTATCGGTCTTTTCGATGAACTTGGAAGCGGGAGCCTTGCAGACGGGGCAGAAATCGGGGATGGAGCCCTCAGCAATGTAGCCGCAGACAGTGCAAACATACTTTTTCATAAGAAATACCTCCGAATCAAAATAATGGTTTGTTCTTGGTTTTTAGTTTTATGAGCCGCACAAGACGTTCAAATTTTTGAACTCGTTCCCTGTGCTATGGTTATATTATAGCCGCAGAAATGTGAAATGTCAACACTTTTTTAAAAATTTTTAAGACGCTATCTTAAAATGTAATTTTGCTTTTCGCTTTGCTCTTCGGCGGAATAATTCTCTTGACAGCGGGAAAAATCAGGCGCGATACCATATAGGTGCAGGAACCAACGATAAGACCCGCTATCAGCAGCATCGGCGCATAAGTGATTGCCATTTTGTCTGAAAGCAGCGCTGCAGCCCCCAGCAGCTGGCCGCAGTTGTGCGCCAGTGCCCCGCTGACCGAAAAAATGTAGCCTGTGATGGTGAATGGCAATGCCAGAAGCAGACAGAACACAGCCAGGGAAAGCGCGCCCCCGCACAGCGAAAGAAACCCGGCTGTAACGCCGCGGGTAAGCAACGCAAACAACGCCTTGAGCAGCACAAGATAAAGCGCCGAACGGCGGTTCAAAAACAAAACGGCGTACATGACAACAATATTGGAAAGCCCCAGCTTCATGGCGGGCATCAGGCCAAAAAACGGGGTAAGCATGGATTCCAAAAAAGAGAGCGCCATGGAAAGGGCAAACAGCATGCCAAGCAGGGCGGTTTGTCTGGCTTTGTAGTTCTGCAAGGGGGATTCCTCCATTACTTTATAAGTTATATGGATTCTGTATTTCAAAGTGTAAGGTGGCGGGCGGAGTTTGTCAAGCGCCGGTATTTTTGCGCAAAATTGTGGATGTGAAAGTGTGTGAGATTTACCCTGCGGGACTTGAAAAACAGGTGTAAATCGTGTATCCTATATAAGTACATTATTCTGGTGTACTATAGTAGGTGATCTAAATTCCCAGAGGGCCAAAGAGATAAATTTGAACCCCGAACCAACAAAGGAGAACTATATTATGAAAAAATTGATTTCTGCCTTGGCGGCAGCCGTTTTGTTTGCCACCCTGCTGGCTGGCTGCGGCAGCGGCGCTTCTTCCTCTGCCAGTGCTTCTTCGGAAGCTGCCAGCAGCACGGCTTCTGAGGCAGCCAGCACCGATGCTTCCTCCACCGAGGAAGCCACTGCCAGCGTGGATTTGGGCGCCATCGTGACCGCCATTGAGGCTGTGAACGAAGTGCCCAATGCCCGTGCCATCGATGACTTCTCCATGGAGAACGAGATGAACCTGACCCCGGATAACATTGTTGCTTTCCAGGGCGATGTGACCAACGACCAGGCAGACTGTGCTCTGGTATTCGCCGCCCAAGTCAAAGATGGCACCGCTGACGCCGTGAAAGCTGAACTGGAAGCCTATAAGGAATCAATGAGCAGCACGCTGTATGCTGACTTTGCTGATAAAGTTGCCAAGGCACAGGATGCACGCATTGTGGTAAAAGGCAATGTTGTGGTCATGGTCATTGCTGGTGTGAATGGCCCGGATTATTCCGCAATCGACACCGCCATTGACGGGGCACTTGCCTGATAGCACAACCCGATACCAAACAGGCCGCGCCTCAACAGGCTGCGGCCTTGTTTTTTGGTGGGCTGTTCCCCATACTCCCTGAACCAAGAGAGGAGGAACCGCTGTGAATTTTAACAGCGTTGTCTTTTTATTCTATTTTATGCCGCTGGCGCTGGGGCTGTATTACCTTGTGCCGGGCAGGGTCAAAAATGCGGTGCTGCTGGTGGAAAGCCTGCTGTTTTTCTGCTGGGGCGGTATTACATGGCTGCCGCTGGCCGTGGGCATGGTTGCCATCAACTATGCGGCGGGGCTTCTGCTTGCCAGCCTGCCCGCCGGGGGCAAGCGAAAAATCGTGCTGATTGCTGCCATTGTGCTGACGGCAGCGGCGCTGGTCTACTGCAAATACACGAACTTTTTGCTGGACACGCTCAACGTTATCGCTTCCACCGGGTTTGCCAAGCTGAGTTTTTTGGATGTTTTACCACTGGGCATCAGCTATTATACGTTTAAGCTCATCAGTTATACTGCGGATGTGTATACCGGCAAGGTAAAAGCGGAACGCAGCCCGGTGGTCTTTGCGGTATATGTTCTGATGTACCCGCAGCTGATCGTTGGCCCGATCGTGAAATACCGGGATATGGCGGATGTCCTACACCAAACACAGGGACGCTGCACCCTGCAAAAAGCGCAGGATGGTGCTGAAATGTTTGTGTTCGGCCTTGCCAAAAAGGTGATTTTGGCGGATTCCATTGCGGCGCTCTGGCAGGATATCATCGGAACGGGCGGCATTGGGCTGGCGAACGCTTCCCTGCCGCTGGCATGGCTGGGCATTATTGCGTACTCTTTGCAGCTGTACTTTGACTTTGCGGGTTACTCGGAGATGAGCAACGGCCTGAGCCTGATGATGGGCTTTGAATGCCCGGCGAACTTTAACCTGCCGTACATTTCAGGCAGTATTACCGAATTCTGGCGGCGGTGGCACATCAGCCTTTCCGGCTGGTTCCGGGATTACATTTATATCCCGCTGGGCGGCAACCGCTGCAGTGCCGGGCGCCAGATGCTGAACATGCTGGCCGTCTGGGCGCTGACCGGCATCTGGCATGGTGCGAACTGGAACTTTATCTGCTGGGGCCTTTACTATTTCGTGCTGCTTGTCATCGAAAAGAACTTTTTGATGAAGTACCTGAAAAAAGGCAAGGTCTGGCCGCACATTTACACATTGTTCCTGGTGGTACTGGGCTGGGGGCTGTTCACCTGCAACGCCCCCGGTGCACCGCTGGGGCTGCTGCTCAGCCGGTTGTTCATCCCGCAGGGCGGCGTTTCGGCGCTGTATTTCCTGCGCAATTATGCGGTGCTGCTGGTTGTGTGCTGCGTTTGCTCCACCCAACTGCCGGGGCGGTTCTGGCAGTGGTGCAAAGGCAAAGCCCCGCTACGGGCAGCGCTTTGCGGCGTCTGCTTTGTTCTGTGCACGGCGTATGTGGTAGCAGCAACGGGTTCCACCGCACTGTATGCAAACTTTTAAGGGGAGGGATGGCTTTATGGAAAAATATGTTCACCGCAGATCCGACCGTCATCTGCCGCCAGCTTCCCTGATTGTTTTTGCCGCCTTGCTGTGCGGGTTTGCACTGGTCAACCTGTTCTGGCCCAAGCGCGAGAACTCGGAGCTGGAAAACCGCAAACTGGCGCAAATGCCAGTGTTCAGCGTAAAAACTTTGCTGAACGGCAAATGGCAGGATGATTTTTCCACCTATCTGCAGGACCAGGTTGCCCTGCGCGATGGGTGGATCAACCTGGAAAGCGCCGTCAATGCCCTCGCGTTTGGCAAAACGGAGGAAAGCGGCATCCTAAACGGCAAAGATGGCTGGATGTTCACCAAGCTGTTTACCGTCAGTACGGATACTGAGAAGCAGCTGGGGAAAAATATCAGTGCCGTCACAAACTTTGCCCAGCGCTACCCCGGCCGGGTCACTTTTTTGCTGGCACCTTCGGCCAGCGATATCTACCCGGAAATGCTGCCGGCTAATGCCCCCATGGTGGACGAAGATGCCATGCTGGATGACATTTTTGCCCAAGTGCAGGCCAGCGGGGCGGATGTGATCGATATGCGCGACGATTACCGCGCCAATAAGGATCAGCATCTGTACTTTAAGACCGACCACCACTGGACACCGGATGGTGCTTACCGCGCTTACCAGCAGTTCTGCACGCTGAAAAATCTGACGCCGTTTGACTGCAATGTCTATACCAAAATTACCGTCCCCGATTTTTACGGCACGCATTATTCTGCTACGCGGCGCTGGAATGCACAGGCGGACAGTTTCAGCTATTATGATCTGCCCAACCAGATGACGGTTTATAAAGTAAACGGCGAAGCAGATTATGAACCGGTGAAAACCGAGGGCCTGATGAACCTTGCCAAGCTGGATACTCGTGACAAGTATGGAGCTTTTTTGGATGGCAACAACGGTTATTCGGTGATTGAGGGCAACGGGACGGGCAGCATCCTGGTGGTAAAGGACAGCTATGCCAACAGCTTTATCCCCTACCTGACGGCGAATTATGCAAAAATTGGCGTGGTGGATTTCCGCGGGCTGGCCTATGGGTTAGATTCCACGATTGAAAAAGAGGGCTATGACCAAATCTTGATCCTGTATAACTTCCAGACTTTTATTTCTGACAACAAAGTGATTTATCTGGACCGCCCCACAACGCTGAAGTAAAAACGCCGCAGCCCGCCTGCATTTTGCAGGGCATCCAGCTTGTGCCGGGGAAATGTGATTTTGCGGGAACCTGCAGGAATCCATTTTGAACAGGCGGCCAATAGAAATGCCGATGCTTTAGCCTACGAATCTCACTGTGAGGTATACCGCATGGAACACCAACCTTTTACCATTGCGCAAATGCGCCCCATCCGTGATTGTATGACAGTCTCCCGCCCGGCAAACCTTGGCAAAGAGGTGCCGGTCACCTGGTTTTCCCTTGGGGCGGGTACTACCATTACGCCGGAAAGCTATGACTGTACGACCCTGTATGTGGGTGCTATGGGCAACGGCCGCTTTATCTTAGGCGAAGATGGCCGGGCAGTTCCCTTTGCGGGGGATGATCTTCTGGCTGTTCCGCCCAAAACACTGTGTGGAACCAGCACGGATATCGGTATGATCTATACTGAAATTATTTTGAAAAAGGAGAATACTATCATGAACAACATCATCAAAGCTGGCCAGCCCACAGCCCTGAAAGACCTGATTTCTTACGAAGAGGGCAGCATTGCCAATGTTGACCTTATCCACGCAGACAACATGAAGTTTGTGCTGATGGCATTCGATGCGGGCACCAGCCTGCCCCCACACCGCGCCCCCGGCAACGCCATCCTGACCGCACTGGAAGGCAAAGCAATCATTGACTATGAGGGTCAGGATTACGAGCTGAACGCAGGCGAAAGTTTCCGCTTTGACAAAAACGGCCTGCACAGCGTTACCCCGCAAGGCAAGTTCAAAATGAGCCTGCTGCTTGTGATTGAGTAAAATCAAACCATAAATCGCATTCCCCCGATGCAGAAGATAACCCTTTTGCATCGGGGGAATTTTTATTGGGAAAGCAGCGTGGAATAGTACGGTTCAGCCCTTTAGCCTAAAGGTGTTGTTTAGCGCCTTAAAGTGCCTGAATAAGATAAAGCAATAACAGGTGTACCGTGTAGGTTTTGACAATTCCGGCTTTATTTCTTATAACAAAGCTGCTTCTGTTAGTTCCTTAAAACTCTTGCGCGTGGTAACATTGTGCGGATTGAAATGGTATAGGAGAGTGCTCCCCTGCCGGATGCCATTGATAGCGGCTGCCAGCGGACGGAGGGTGCGCCAAATGAGGAAACGCAGCATGTTTTTTGAAAACACCCTATTTATGCGACCTTGACACCGCTCGCTATAAAGGAAGGCTGCAGAGCCGCAACCCCGGAATGACCGGCATCAGCTTACACATTGATCAACATACAAAACAATAAAACCCCTGCCGCCGTAGAACAATTACATTCTACAGCGGCAGGGGCTGCTGCTTTGATTGGGCTATTTACTGCATGATTGCCTTATTTTTATAGCGCTTGCGCACGGCACCATATTCCAGGTGCGGCTGGCCGCCATTCACTGTGTCCGCATCAATGGTAACACGGGTAATAGTGGGGTCAGACGGAATTTCGTACATGATGGGGATCAGGATATCCTCCACCACGCTCCGCAGGCCGCGGGCACCGCTCTTGCGTGCAATGGTCTTTTGGGCGATAGCACGCAGGGCAGCATCCGTAAAGGACAGTTCAGCGCTGTCCATAGCCAGCAACTCTTTGTACTGGCGCACAATGCTGTTTTTCGGCTCGGTCAGAACACGGATCAAAGATTCCTCGTCCAGCGGGTCCAGCACCGTCACAACCGGCAGACGACCGATCAGCTCCGGAATCAGGCCAAACTTGACCAGATCGTCCGGTTCCACTTTGCGCAGCAGCTTTTGACGGGTTTCCTCGCTGTCCAGGTTGGTGCGCAGCTGGCTACCAAAGCCGAGGGTGCTCTTGTCGGTACGGGTCTGGATCAGCTTTTCCAGGCCGTCAAAGGCACCGCCGCAGATGAACAGGATGTTCTTGGTGTTGATCTGGATGAATTCCTGCTGCGGATGTTTGCGGCCGCCGTTGGGCGGCACATTGCTGACAGTGCCTTCCAGAATTTTCAGCAATGCCTGCTGCACGCCCTCTCCGCCAACATCGCGGGTGATGGATGGGTTCTCGCTCTTGCGGGTGATCTTATCAATCTCGTCCACATAGATAATACCAACTTCGGCTTTGGGAATATCAAAGTCCGCAGCCTGAATCAGCTTGAGCAGAATGTTCTCAACGTCCTCGCCAACGTAACCGGCTTCGGTCAGGGTGGTGGCGTCCGCAATCGCAAACGGAACGTTCAGCATTTTGGCAAGCGTCTGGGCCAGCAGGGTTTTGCCGGTACCGGACGGGCCAAGCATCAGTACGTTGGACTTTTGCAGCTCTACATGGCTTTCCTGCCCGGAAAGAATGCGCTTATAGTGATTGTAGACAGAAACTGCCAGCACGCGCTTGGCATCGTCCTGACCAATGACATACTGGTCAAGGCCAGCTTTGATCTCAGCAGGCGTCATAATGTTGACATCCGCCAATGGGTCAACGCCGGAATGCCCGCGAGAAGCCGCAGCACGGCGTTCCGGCGTTGCGCGCGGCGGTTCGGGTGCGTTGCCATCCTTATACAGGGCACTGTAGCACATATCAATGCAATCTTTGCAGATGTTTACGCCGGGGCCGATGATAAGCTGATCCACCTGGCTTTGGGAACGGCCGCAAAAGCTGCAAATCATTTCACGTTTTCCGTCCTTGCCGGAAATCGAATTTGCCATTTCCTAATTCCCCCGGTTTTAGTGTTTTACAATGATCTCATCGATCAGGCCATAGGCCTTGGCTTCCTCTGCGGTCAGGTAGTTATCGCGGTCAGTATCTTTCTCCACAACCTCAAGAGGCTGGCCGGTATACTCGCTGAGCATGCGGTTCATCTTTTTCTTGATCTGCACAAGGTGGTTGGCATGGATCTGGATGTCGCTTGCCTGGCCGGAAAGGCCACCGCCCTGGCCGCCGGAAATCAGCGGCTGATGGATCAGGATCTCAGAATTCGGCAGGGCAAAACGCTTACCCTTGGTGCCGCTGGCCAGCAAAAATGCACCCATGGAAGCAGCCATGCCCACGCAGATGGTGGAAACATCGCACTTGATATACTTCATGGTATCGTGGATGGCCATACCGTCGGTAATGGAACCGCCAGGGCTGTTGATATAGAAGCTGATATCTTTTTCGGGGTCCTGCCCTTCCAGATACAACAGCTGTGCAATGATCACGCTCGCGGAATTGGGGTTGACATCCTCGCTCAGAACGATAATACGGTCGTTCAACAGGCGGGAGAAAATATCATAGCTGCGCTCACCGCGCGCAGTCTGCTCAACAACATAAGGTACCAGGCTCATTCGGTTCCCTCCTTAAAACAATGGTAATGGTTCCGGGCTGTAACAGCCCGGAGAGCGGAGAACAAATCTCCATGATTCGATAAGAGCCGATACAACGGCAAAGCACGCTGTATCGGCTTTTATACAATCTTGCTATCGGGCAAAGCCAGGGCTATGGATTAGTCCTGCTTTTCCTCTTCTTTGGGCTCAGCGGTCACAACGTTAGCCTTTTCCTTAACAAAGTCGATTGCCTTATTGATTGCCAGGTCAGCCTTAACAGCAGCGGCGTCCACAATGCTCTTAACCTTGTCGGCTTCCATCTTGTAAGCGTCAGCAATGCGCTTAACTTCTTCCTCGAACTCCTCGTCAGAAGCGGTGATGCCTTCCTTGGCAACGATAGCTTCCATTGCCAGGCGCATCTTGACCTGCTTGTCAGCCTGCTCCTTGAACTGTGCACGGAACTGCTCGATGTTCATGCCCATATACTTCAGGTAGTCAGCCAGCTTCAGGCCCTGCTGAGAAATGCGGTACTCGAAGTCCTGAACCAGCTCGTCGATGCGGCTGTCAACCATGGCGTCAGGAATATCAGCCTTCATGTTGGTGATAACCTGATCCATCAGATCGTTCTCGACCTTCTGCTCAGCCTGCTTGTCCAGGTTGGTCTTGATGTTGTTGCGGATGGAATCCTTCAGCTCATCCAGGGTGTCGTACTCGCTGACGTCCTTTGCAAAGTCGTCATCCAGAGCAGGCAGCTCCTTGTACTTGACTTCATGCAGCTTGATCTTGAAGGTTGCATCCTTGCCAGCCAGCTCGGCAGCGCCGTATTCCTCGGGGAACTTGACATTGACGTCGAACTCTTCGCCAGCGGAGTGGCCAACAACCTGATCCTCGAAACCGGGGATGAAGGAGCCGGAGCCCAGAACCAGAGAGTAATGCTCTGCCTTGCCGCCCTCAAAAGCCTTGCCATCAACAAAGCCCTCAAAGTCGATATCAACGGTATCACCGTTCTCAGCAGCGCCCTCACGGGTCAGCAGACGGCCGTTGCGATCCTGCATGCGCTTCACTTCGGCGTCAACATCTGCCTCGTTGACATTCTTGGCTTCTTTGGTCACAGTTAAACCGGCATACTCGCCCAGTTCAACTTCGGGCTTGACAGCAACCTTGACCTTCAGCACAACGCCGTCAGCCTCAGACATGGAAACGACCTCGGGATCGGGGCGGCCGACAACATCGATCTTTGCTTCCTTCACAGCGGCCTCATAAGCCTCCGGGAACAGATCATTGACAGCGTCATAATGGAAAATGTCAGAACCGTACATCTTCTCGATCATATGACGGGGAGCCTTGCCCTTGCGGAAGCCGGGAATGGCATATTTTTTGCCTTCGCGCTTGAACGCATTGTTCACAGCGGCCTTGAAGGTCTCAGCGTCGATAGAGAACTGCAATTCTACCATGCTCTTTTCGAGCTTTTCACAGGAAATCAGATTCATTTGAAAATCCTCCAAACATAGAAATACAATGTATTATATCATGTACCGGCAAAGAATACCAGCCCATTTTGAAATAAAATTCCCCTTACAGGCAAAAAAATTGAAAAAAGCTGCAAACAAATGCTTTAATCACAGATTTTATAAGGGCAAAAATGTAAACCGTCCGCCGAAACCAGCTTGTAGCGGATACCATCCACTTCGCGCTGGATAGCCCCGCGGATGGACTTTCCGTGCAGGTGGCCGTAATAACATTGCTGCACGCCAAACTCATGCAGGATATCCACCAACGGCTGTGCGCACCCGCCGGGATAAACTGGCGGGTAATGCAGAAATGCAATTTTCTGTGCGCTCCCCCCTGCCTGCAGCGACATGCGCAGGCGGCCGGCTTCGCGCGCCATGATCTTGGCATCTTGGGCGTTGGTATCGTCAAACGGCCAGCCGCGGGTACCGCACAAGGCATAATCCCCCACCATGCAGGCATTGTTATGCAGGATGTGCATGGTATCAAAACCGTTTTCTGTCAGGTAGCGCTCCATCTTGCGGGCGGTCGTCCACCAATAATCATGGTTGCCTTTCAGCAGCCATTTTTGACCCGGCAGGTTTTGGATAAATGCAAAGTCGGTTTTGGTGTCCTCCAGCTTCATGGCCCAGCTGGTATCCCCCGCCAGAATGACTGTATCCTGCGGGGAGATCAGCGTGCGCCAGTTTGCTTCCAACTTGGGCAGATAGCCTTCCCAGCCTTCAAAAACATCCATCGGCTTATCCCCGCCGAGAGAAAGGTGAAGATCACCAACCACAAAAATTGCCATATGCACCCCCGGCAGTATATTCTGGCGTATTCTGCCCATACTGATAGAGCACTCAAAAGCAAACGCTTTTGTGCCTTACCAAGAAAGGAGAAGCACCATGATGGAAGAAAACGTAATCAACGGAATTTGCTGTGATGTAGAAAACTGTGTGTACAACAACGGCTCCTGCTGCTGCACAGCGCATGAGATTCACGTGAACCACCGCGCCAACAACGGCACAGAAACAATGTGCGAAACCTTCAGCGAAGTATAACCACAGTTTACCGGCGGCTGCCGGGCTGCGTTTGCGGGCCTGGCAGTGCTTACTTAATGCGTGTAATGCACGCCCCTAATGCCGCTTATTTCAGCGCGGCATCCCGGATGGCGGCAGGCTCAATGACGGTATTGAACCGCACCGGCAGGGTGTTCAGCACGCTGAGGGAAGCCGGAACCGGGCAGCCGGTTTTGACATTCAGAGCAGCCATGGCGGCAAAGTCGCTTTCCGGGGCAGTTTCACCCAGCGCGGCCAGCACATCGCGCGGGAACTTGTACGGGCTGGCGGTGGAAAGCACCACCATAGGCGCCGCGCTGCGCACCTTCTCAGCTACGCAGAACGCAACGGCGGTGTGGGTATCGCAGAGATAATTGTCCTGCTCAAAGCGGGCATTGATCTCTGCAGCGCCAGCTGTATCATCAGCACAGCCGCAGGCAAAAGATGCCTGAATGCGGGCCAGGGTCTCGGCATCGACGGTGTACATACCGGTCTTTGCCAGGTCAGCCATCCAGCCTGCCACTTTGGCGCTGCTGCCGCTGACATGGTACAGAAGACGCTCCAGGTTGCTGGAGATCAGGATATCCATGGACGGCGAAGTCGTCTTGTAGAAGGTGCGGCGGGCATCATAGGTACCGGTCTTGATGAAGTCGGTCAGGACGTTATTCTTGTTGGAAGCGCAAACCAGCTTGCCCACAGGCAGGCCCATCTGCTTGGCATAATAACCGGCCAGGATATCGCCAAAGTTTCCGGTCGGCACGCAGAAGTCCACCGGCTTTCCCCAGGCAACATTGCCCTGCTCCACCAGGCGGAAGTAGGCATAGAAGTAGTACACGATCTGCGGCACCAGGCGACCCCAGTTGATGGAGTTTGCGCTGGACAGGCAGATATTGCGCTTTTCCAGTTCTTCAGCAACCGAAGCATCGCCAAACACGCGTTTCACGCCGGTCTGGGCATCGTCAAAGTTGCCGTTCACGGCATAGACGGATACGTTATCTCCTGCCTGGGTGGCCATCTGCAGGCGTTGGATTTCGCTGGTACCGGCATCGGGATAGAACACTTCGATCTCAATGCCCGGCAGGCCTGCATAACCAGCCAGTGCAGCCTTGCCGGTATCGCCGGAGGTTGCCACCAGAATGCGGGTCGTTTCGGTGCGGCCCAGGTTTTTTTTGGCCTGAACCAGCAGTTTGGGCATCAGCTGGAGCGCATAGTCCTTGAAGGCGCAGGTCGGGCCGTGCCACAATTCCAGCGAGTACAGGCCATCGTGAACCTTCTGGACATAACCCGCCTTACCGGCAAAGGCATCTTCATAAGTTGCAGCGGCAGCTTCACCCAGGAAAGCCGGGTCATAATCTGTCAAAAAGCCAGCCAGAACTTTCTGGGCAAGCTCCGGGTAGCTGAGGGATTTCCAATCTTCCAGCTCTGCCTTGGGGAACGCGGTGGGAACGAACAGGCCGCCGTCCGGTGCCAAACCGCGGAGAATGGCCTCCGACGAAGAAACGATGGTGTTGGGATCGCGTGTGCTTTGGAACTGCATAATCAAACCCCCTATATATTTTCATCTCTATCAAACCTTTCCGCACAGAAAGGCCTGTTTTTTCTGGCACAGCAAAAATAGGTTGCACATCCTGTTTTGCTGTATCCAAAACAGCTCAAAATAGGCCCCGCATCATTCGCTGGCAAAAGCATCCCGGATGCAGTGGACCTGCCAGCCGGAACCGGCAGGCAGAACTTCCACCACATCAAAACGGATATTGGCATCAGCATACGGGCTTTGCTGAAGATACTGGCCCGCCACGGCAATCAGACGTTGCTGTTTATAATAGTCCACCGCTTCGGCCGGGGCGGCGCGCTGGGCGCTGGTGCGGGTCTTGACCTCTGCAAATACAATGGTGTCTGCTTTATATAAGATCAAGTCCAGCTCCCCCATGCGGGTGCGGTAGTTATGGTTCAGCAGCAGGTAGCCCTGCCGGATGTAATACTTAGCGGCAACGGCTTCGCCCGTATGGCCCAAATTGGCGCGGTTCATGGCCAGTAGCCCTGCTTTTTCAAGAAGCTGCGGCGGTAAAAATCCTGAATGCCATATTGTTCAATCAGCTCATAATGGAGCTTGGTGGGATAACCTTTATGTTTGGCCAGCTGGTATTGCGGGTACTGTTTATCCAGCTCCAGCATGTACCGGTCACGGCTGACTTTGGCCAGAATGGAAGCCGCCGCAATACTGGCGCTGTTGGCGTCACCCTTGACGACAGCTTCGGCAGGCTGGGCCAGATTGGGTGGGCAGCGGTTGCCATCCACCAGAACATAGTCCGGCGTAACGGCCAAACCGGCCACCGCCTGCTCCATGCCGTCCATGGTAGCCCACAGGATGTTGCGCTCGTCAATTTCCTGCGGGGAGATAAAAACGATCTGGTAGCACAGAGCGCGGGCAATGATCTCGTCAAACAAGGCTTCGCGGCGCTTCTCGCTGAGCTTTTTGGAGTCGTTGACTCCTTCAATGGGGTCATCCGGGTTCAGAATGACGGCGGCTACGCAGACCGGCCCGCACAGGGGGCCGCGTCCAGCTTCGTCCACGCCGCAGATGTTGCCATGCTCGGCGCGCTTTGCTGCGTCAAACGTATACAACGCGGGGTTACTGCTCGTCCTCATCGGCATCATCGCCCTCCCAGTCTGTCACTTCTGCGCGCTGCGGCGGGCGTTCCAGCGAGATACGGCCCCACTTGCTGGCGCGGAATTCCCCGACCAGCATTTTGGCGGCACGCTCGGTGTCAACCTCGCCGCCGGAAATCAGCATACCGCGCTTGGCACCGATGGCCTGCAAAAGGTCATATGGCGGCAGAGCCAAAGCCTGCTCATCCAGCTTGTAGCGCTCCATCAGGCGCTGCGGATAGATGGCCCGCACGCCGGACAGCAAACCACAGGCAAGCTCCTCGATATCCAGGATATCATCTTTGATGGAACCGATGAACGCCAGATTGGTGGCGGTTTCCAGACTGTCAAACTTTTTCCAAAGCACGCCAGGCATGTCCATCAGGTCGTAATCATCCACGGTGATCCACTGTTTGCCGCGGGTAACGCCGGGTTTGTTGGCCGCTTTGGCGCGGGCAGCACCGGCAAAGGAATTGATGAAGGTGGATTTGCCCACATTGGGAATGCCCACCACCATCACACGGATGCGGGCACCGATCATGCCTTTTTTGCGGCGGCGCTCCATCAGGGCGGAAAGTTCTTTTTCAATGGGGCCTTTGACTGCACCTGCCTTGCCGCTTTGTTTGGAGTTCATGGGCAGGCAGCCAGCCCCGGCGCTTTTGAAGTAAGCCAGCCACTGGGCAGTGATATCCGGGTCCGCCAGGTCGGCTTTATTCATAATATACAGGTGCGGCTTGCCGGAGGTGATGCGTTCAATTTCCGGGTTCAGGCTGGAAAGCGGGATGCGCGCATCCAGAATTTGTAAAACACAATCCACGTTGCGGATCTCGGTTTCCATCAGGCGCAGGGTTTTGGCCATATGGCCGGGGAACCATTGGATCGCGCGGCGGTTGATGATATCTTCGCTCATCTGCTTCTCCTGTCAATATTTTTGAATGGTTTTGCCCATCACATCCCGGATATCCACAAAGCCGATATCGGAACGGCGGCTGTCCAAAGAATTGTTGCGGTTATCCCCCATCACAAAGATGGTGCCTTCCGGCACGGTGACGGGGAACGTCATATCCAGGCGGGTGTAGGTCGGTTCCGCGGTATAGGGTTCGTCGAGTGCTTCGCCGTTGCGGTACACGGTGCCGGTGGTAAAATCAATGTCGATCGTATCACCTGCCACGCCGATGACGCGTTTGATAAGCGTTTGGCCGTGCGGGGTGTAGGCGTCGATCACGACGATATCCCCATGGCTGGGCTGGTATGGCAGACTATTGATGATCAGCAGCTGCTGATCATGCAGGGTGGGGTCCATGGAATGCCCGTCCACACGGATGGCCCGTGCGGCAAAGGTGAACACAAGAGAAAGCACAGCAACCGCCAGAATGATGGAATCCAGCCATTCCAGCAGGTTTTTGTTCTTTTTGCAGCGCTCTGTTACAGCGGCACTTGCCATAGTCAATCAAGCCCCCCTTGCCTGGCATAGAAATTGATAAAACAAAAAGGGAAGAACGCCAACCGTCCTCCCCTTTTGCTGCATATTGGCCGATAATCAGACGCGAGCCTTGACCTTGGCGGCCTTGCCGGTGCGGCTGCGCAGATAGAACAGCTTTGCACGGCGAACCTTACCGCGGCGAACAACCTCAACGTTCTCGACGAACGGGCTGTTGACCGGGAACACACGCTCAACGCCAACACCATAAGAGGTGCGGCGGACGGTGAAGGTCTCCGCGATGCCGCCATGCTTCTTAGCAATAACGGTACCTTCGAAAGCCTGGATACGCTCCTTGTCGCCTTCCTTGATGCGGACGGACACGCGGACGGTATCGCCGACTTCAAACTTGGGCTGGTTCTCTTTGATCATGCCCTCGGTCATTTTCTGCATTGCGTTCATTGATGAATTCCTCCATTGTTTTGCGACGTTCATACCCGCTTACAGCGGCAGAGGACCGCCTGTATAATGATGTGTCATTACCCCGCCGATGGCTCGGCGGCACTAACGCTTAAGTATAATAACATACCCTGGCAGATTTTGCAAGGGCTTTTCGGAAAATTAACAAAATTCTTCGTTGTTTTTTGTGTAAAGCTTCGTGCGCAACACGCTGCACAGCCAGGGCGGGATGTTGTACTGCTGCTGCAAATAGCCCAGCAGCAAAGCGGGGTTATAGTTCGGTGCTTCGCCGGAGCCGCAGGGCAGCACCAGGTTAAACTGCAGCTGCCCCCCTGCCTGTTCATATTCAACATGCGGGATAATGGTTTTCAGGTCCAGCTCTTTCTGGCCGCGCTTGGTCTTTTTGACCACCATGGCGTTTTCGGCTGCATTGTAAGCATCCAGCGCAGCGGCGGCGCTGGCGGGCAGAGTGACAAGATAAGAAGCATGGTCGATCTCCGCTACCTTATTCTGCGCCTGCTGGGCACTGAGCACCTTGATACCGCGCGGCATGTAGGGCTGCAAAACATCGCACCAGGTATCCAGCTGGGGGTCCTCAGCTTCGGTTTTTACCTCGCAGCACTCACACAGGCTTTCCTGCCCCAAAGACAGCGGGCACGCAAAGGAAAGATAGATATGCGGGTTAAAGCCCTGGGTGTAATACACCGGCAGACCGCTGCGCTTTAAGATGCGATGGAACACGCGCTGCAGGTCCAGCAGCGAGATATAGGCAGCTTCGCCCGTTTTTTCAAAGCGAATTCTTACTGTAATCAAAGCAGGGTCCTCCCAGCAGTTTATTGGCACCGCAGGCCGAGCACTGGCGATTGCAGGGCTGTGTGGTCTGCGCCTGCAGGGCCTTTTGGTATTCCCGCACCAGGTGGGCATGGGTCACACCCACATCCAGGTGCGACCACGGGGTTACTTCATCCAAGCCCAAGGCGCGGTAGTTATAAAAATCGGGGTCCAGGCCGCAGGCAGCAAATGCTTCCAACCAGCGGTCATAGCTGAAGAACTCCTCCCAGGTATCAAAGAATGCGCCGTTGTGATAGGCAGTTTCGATCACGCGGCCCATGCGGCGGTCACCCTTAGCGAACACACCCTCCAGCACGCTGGTGGCGCTGTCGTGATAGTTGACCTTGATTTTGCGCGAGTGCACACAGCTGAGCAGGTACTTCTGCTTTTCGCGCAGGGTTTCGCGGCGATCCTGGGCGCAGAACTGGAACGGGGTATCCGGCTTGGGCACAAAGCAGGCCACGCTGATGGTAACCTGGACGCCCTTGCCTTTGGGGTGCTCCATGCTGTAATACAGGTCCACTACCTGCTGGGCGGTATCGGCAATGCCTTTGATGTCTTCCAGTGTTTCGGTGGGCAGGCCCATCATAAAGTAGAGCTTGACGGAGGTGTAGCCTTCCGCGAAGGCAATGCGGCAGCCGCGCTCGATCTGGTCCCAGGTAACGTTTTTGTTGATGACATCGCGCAGGCGCTGGGTGCCGGCCTCCGCCGCAAAGGTCAAGCCGCTTTTGCGCACCTTAGTGGTTTTTTCCACCAGAGACTGCGAGAAGTTGTCCACACGCAGAGACGGCAGCGACAGGCTGACATGGTCGGTCTCCGCCCAGGAATTCAGCTCGTCCAGGATATCCTCCAGACGGGAATGGTCGGAGGTGGACAGGCTGGAAAGGCTCAGTTCATCGTACCCGGTGTTGCGGCACAGCACACGGGCGCTTTCGCTGATGAGCTTGGGCGAGCGCTCGCGGAACGGGCGGTACAGCTGGCCTGCCTGGCAGAACCGGCAACCGCGCACACAGCCGCGCAGAACTTCCACACAGGCACGGTCCTGCACAGCACCCACCATGGGCACAACAAAATTTTCCGGCGGAACAAAGCTGTCCATGTCCTTCACAATGGCCTTGGTCACACGTTCCGGCACACCGGGGCGGTTAGGCTTGATGCTTTCCACCCGGCCATCCGGCAGGTAGGTTACATCATAGAAGGACGGCACATACACGCCGGGAATTTTTGAAAGTTCAAACAGCAGCTGGTCCTTGTTCCAGCCAGCCTTTTTACCTGCTTCCACGGTGGCGCAGATGTCCTGCAGCATCTGTTCGCCTTCGCCCAGCTGCATGATATCAAAGAAATCCGCCATCGGTTCGGCGTTGCAGACGCAGGGGCCGCCGGAAATGATCAGCGGCCAGCGCTCGTCACGATCCGCAGCGCGCAGCGGAATACCTGCCAGATCCAGCATGGCAAGGATATTGGTATAGCAAAGCTCGTATTCCAAGGAGAAGCCAACGATATCGAAATCCGTCAGCGGGTCCTTGCTTTCCAGGCAGTAGAGCGGAATATGCAGGCGCTCCATCTGCTCTTTCATGTCCACCCAGGGCATAAAGGCTCGCTCGCACCACCAGTTTTCGTGGCGGTTGAGCAGCTCGTACAGGATTTTTTCGCCCAAAAAGGACATGCCGATCTCATAGGTATCAGGGAAGCAGAACGCCATGCGCACGTCAACGTTTGCTTTATCTTTATAGGTGCAGCCCGGTTCACCGCCGGTATAACGGCCCGGCTTTTGAACCAGACTGAGCGCTTCTTTCAACTTAGGGGAAAATTCGGCCATGTTGCCACCCTTCCATACCCTGCAGCACAGGTGTTGACCGCAGGCAGTTATTGTTCATTTATTGCTTTACACAACTTTTCTATTTTATATGATAGCCCAAAACAGCGCAAAATGCAACCTCAATTCACGCAGGAATGCTTCTGGGTTTGGATCTTGGAATGAAACAGGATGCCCAGGTTGGAGTTGATCTGCCAGCCATCCAGCCCATGGATCGGCAGCAGGTTGAATGCCCCCAGAAGCAGATTGGCCGCGATGAAATAACACAGGCGGTAACTGGCGGGATGGCCCAGCAACCAGGCAATGCCCCCTGCCGCCAGCACCAGATTGACCGCTGGCCCCGCAGCGGCAAGAATGATAAACTGCTTTGGCGTCAGCACCACCCCACGCAGGGAAAGACAGAAACCGGTTGGACAGATAATAAGCGTTGGGGGCAAACGGGTCAGCAGTACCCACACCAGCAGGTGGCCGCATTCATGCAGGCAGGAGCACAGAAGCCCTAGGCGGACAATGCCGGTGTGGTCAACGGCCAGCGCCAAAGCGAGGAGAAAGAGTGTCCAGACCGGGTGCGCGATACGGACGGCTAAAATGTGGTGCGGCTGCTTCATGGTTCCGCCTGGAGACCCGCTTTGGCAAGGGCCCGGGTTGGGTCATACCGCACACCGGCGTGCAAAAGCTCAAAGTGCAGGTGCGGGCCGGTGGCGTTGCCGGTCTGCCCCACGGTGCCCAGGCACTGCCCCGCCTGAATCTGCTGACCCTGGCGGACAAACAGGTATTGCAGATGGGCATAGATCGTTTCATCCCCGCCGGGGTGCAGCAGACGGACATAATTGCCATAGCTCGCATGATTCCGGGCTATGCGCACCACCCCGCTTGCGGCAGCATAAACCGGTGTACCCTGCACAGCGGAAAGATCCGCACCGGTATGGAACTCCTGCGTTTTGCCCTGCACGGGATCAATGCGGGTTCCGTAAGCGGAGGTTTCAACAGCAGGTTTGCCCGGCAGAGGATATTGGAGCATAACCCCCGGCAGATACGCTTCGGCGCTGGCCAGCGGCTGGCCGTGGGCAGTGCCGGTGCGGGCCGCGGTTTCCGGCGTTTGGGCGGCGACTTGCCGCAGCACCCCGCGCAACTCGGCAAAAGTTTCCTGTGTAAAGCGCACGACATTGCGGGAGCCATCCGTGTTCCAGAAATCGGGGCCGGGCTGGGCCAGCGCATAGCGGTAATCGGTGCGCAGCGTGCTGTACAGCGGCAGTTCCAGCGCGCGGGCAGCGAATACCCCAGCAGCAATCAGCACGCACAGGATGATCTGTGCCCACAGCAGCGTATCATATTCGCCGGGCTCCGCCGCAGCGGGTGGCGCGGGTGGTGTATCAGTATGTTTGGCGGCATTCTCCCACATAGGCAGTCCCCTTTCTTTGCATTGCGGCATATTTTGTATATATGCAGCGGGGGCGGGTGGGTATGCAAGAAAGTGGGGCGCTGCATCACAAGTACCGTGCAAAGTTCTGCGGACAGACTTCCCGAAAAAGCAGCTTCCAGTATAGAAAAACGGAGCACCACAATGCAGTGCCCCGCTTTATCTGTTTTATCAATTTACCAAAGATGTTGTGAATCTGATTCTGGTTTAGTCACCCAGTACTTTGCGCAAGGTTTCCAGATACTCTTCCAGCTTTTTCTGCGGCTTGGCGAACAGACCAAGACCTTCCACATCCAGCGTGCATTCCAGGCTGGTGGAATCGGCGCTGCCCAGCAGGATGGCGGTAAAAGCGCCGCGGATCTTGCCGCGGGTAAAAGTGCAGCTGATACGGCGGGGCTTATCCAGCTTGTCAAAGTGGATATCCGTGGTAGTGCCGTCCTTGTTTTTCTCAACAATGTGCATGCCTTCCAGGTCAACCTCCGCCGAAGCAACAGTCGGGTTCCAGCTGTTCAGGGTGGGGTTGGTCATGTACAGCCATACTTTGTTGGGAGCGCAGCCATAGGTTGCTGTTACAACACAGGTTTTCATACGTTTATGTTCTCCTTAACCGTTTTACTTTTGGCGGTTCCATATCATTCCGGGGCTGATGCGGTATCTCTGCCGTCAGGCGGGAATGGTGCAGAACAGCCTTTGCGGGGGTTACTTTTTGTGGCCAAACAGGCTGTCAAGAAAACCGCGGAAGCGCTTATTCTCCGGTTTGTGGGGATGGGGCGTGGGGTGCTTGGGCTTTTGAACCGGTTTGGCGGCAGCCTTTCTGGTGGGTGCGGCGGGGTGTGCGGTTTCAAAGCCGTGCTGGAAGTAGCCATACATTGCCATCTGGCTGTCCACCGGCGGCTCGCCCTGCTTGGGCTTTACGCGGGTATATATGCCATCAGGCTGCATCTCCCGTGCATTGACGGTATCCCGCAGCTGTAGGTCGAGGATGCCGCGCAGCTTTTTGGCAATCTCACGATCATCCACCCGCACGCCGACTTCGACACGACGCTCGGTGTTGCGGGTCAGGAAGTCGCCGGAGGCGATATAGATGGTCATGTCTTCGCCTTCACCGAAGCAATAAATGCGGGAATGTTCCAGATAGCGGCCAACGATGCTGCGGATGTGGACGTTCTCGGTCTTTCCAGGCACCCCTGCTTTGATGCAGCAGATGCCGCGCACGATCATATCCACCCGCACACCGGCGCAACTGGCCTCGCTGATCTTGTTGATGATCTGCGGGTCATTGATGGAGTTGTTTTTCAAAATCATGGATGCCGGAAGCCCGCGGCGGGCGCGGTCAATCTGGCGGTCCATCTGTTCCAGCAGAACGCTCTTGAAGCGCAGCGGTGCCACCAGCATGGTATCGGCCTCACTGGTCAGGCGCTGCAAAGCCATATTGTTGAACACTGCGCTGGCTTCCTCGCCGATTTCCTGCCGGGTGGTGATGAAGGAAAGGTCAGTGTACAGCTCGCTGGTTTTTTCGTTATAGTTACCTGTGCCAATCTGGGTCAGGTAGTGGTATTTGCCGTTCACCTTGCTGGTGATCAGGGTCAGCTTGGAATGGACTTTGTAATCATCAAAGCCATAGAACACCGTGCAGCCAGCTTCTTCCAGCTGTTTGGACCAGTCGATGTTGTTCTGCTCGTCAAAGCGGGCGCGCAGCTCCACCATGGCGGTAACTTCCTTGCCGTTTTCCGCTGCATTGATCAGCGCCTGCACGATCTGGGAATCGCTTGCCATGCGGTACAGGGTCATTTTGATGCTGACAACATCCGGGTCGGAACCTGCTTTCATCAGCATGCGGATGAACGGGCGGATGCTCTGGTACGGGTAAGAGAGCAGAACGTCATGTTTGTGGGCTTCGGCATACAGATCATAATCCGCGGGGGCCTGAATCGGGCGGGCTGGCGGATAGGAAAAAGCGGGGTTGCTGTCTGCCGAAACGCGGCTGGCCAGGCGGAACAAAAGCCCGGGGTCCAGCGGCGAAGTTTGGGTATAGCAGCGGTCCGCCGGGACCACCAGCTTGTCCCGCAGGAACTTGACGATCTCCTGCGGAGCGCTGGGCCAGAATTGCAGGCGCACAGCGGCCAGCTTGCGGCGCTTTTTCAGCAGCTCGCTCATCACATCGCGGAAGTCGATATCATGGTCCATCATGCCCTCGTCCACCGTGATATCCGCATTGCGGGTCACGCGGAACAGACAGGCGTTCTGCAGCGTGCTTTTATTAAAGATGCCGGCGGCGTAATGGGCGATCAGCTCATCCGCAAAGGCAAAGCTTGTGGTGCCGTCTGGATTTTTGATAAACAGCAGCTGCTCAAACTGGCCGCTGAGGGGGATAATGCCGTAATATACACCGTCACTCTTGCTGTTGAGCTGGGCGGCATAATAAATTTCTTTATTGCGCAGGAACGGGAACGGGTGGCGTTGGTCCACCACCTGCGGGCTCAGGATGGGCAGGATTTCAGAGGTGAAATATGCTTTCCAGTAGTGCTCCTGCTGCTTGTCCAGGTGGTCAAAATCGACCTTGATGTACTTGTTCTCTTTCAAGGCGGAAAGTAAGTGCTGATAGTATTTATCACACTTTGCCTGCAGCTCCGCTACGCGCGGGGTGATGGCGGCGATCTGTTCCGATGGCGTCATATGGGTGACGATATCCAGCTTATTGTTTTTCAGCAACGTCTGGTCATACAGCGAGCCAACACGCACCATAAAAAACTCATCCATATTGCTGCCGAAAATGGCGGCAAATTTGATGCGCTCTGCCAGGGGAACGCTTTTTTCTTTGGCAAGGGCCAGCACGCGGCTGTCAAAATCCAGCCAGCTGAGTTCCCGGTTGATAAAAATGCTCTCCGACGGGTTTTCCAAAACAGGTTCCTCCTTACGGATGTTCAGTGGTGTTGAGCGAGGCTAAAATCAGTTTTTATTTTCTAGCTCCACCATCGGGCAGCGGGGTCAGCCGCCAACGGTAATATCACTTCCCCACTGCTGCACCATGCGCTGGGATATTCCCTTCACGCGGGTCAGGTCTTCCGGCGCTGCATAGGGGCCGTTTGCCGCGCGGTCCGCCAGAATGGCTTCCGCTTTTGCCTGCCCAATGCCAGGCAGCCGCATCAGCTCTTCGGCCGAAGCGGTATTGATGTTGACTGGCCCCTGTTCTTCCCGCGTGGGTTCCGGTGCAGGTTCAGCCTGCGCCGGCAAAACAGGCGGCTGATAGGCAGCCGGGGCATAACCAAACTGCCAGACAGGAGCGATCCAGAATAGCGCACCAAATACGATCAGCGCAAGGGCGGCAGCACCGGCCAGCAGGGTTTGCTTTTCGTTCATCTGCATGGCGGGCTCCCCTTTCCTTGGGTGGCAGTATCTGGAAGTTACTCTTTCAAAATATTATAGCACAGTCTTACAAAATGTTCACCCCTGTCAAGAAGATTTTTCAGTGATTTTACATCCAGCCTTTTCTGATGTGATTTGCGTGCGGGGGCGGCACTTCGGCATCCACCATGATAACATCTGTCCCTATGGTTTTGACAGCGGCCCAGGGAATGAACAAATCATCGTCCCGCCCCAGCAGGCCGAACATTCGGGCGCGGCCGTGCAGGACCACCTGGGTGATCTGGCCATCCTCAAAGGCAAGGTCATCAATGCGGCCAAGGTTCTCCCCTGTTTTCAGCTGAATCACATCTTTCTCGCTCAAGTCACGCAGTGTCATGCCACCACCCCTTTTCCCATTTTGCACCTATTACAGATTATGCTGTAAATAATTTATTTGTGCTTTGGGGCAATTATGTGTATAATAAGGGATAATACAAACTGCTATGCAGGTATGATGTAAGCCAAAACCGGAGGGATAAACCGTTTATGTATAAAAACATCATTTTTGATCTGGGCGGCGTTGTGGTGGATTTTAAGCCGCGGGATTTTTTGATGGATCATTTTTTGAACAAGAGCGCCGAGGATGAAGTGTTTGATTTGACCTTTGGCAGCAAAGAATGGGAAGAGCTGGACCGCGGGGTCATCAGCCGCGGCACTGCCAACCGCCTGATGCTGGAAAACGCTGCTGAGCGCGGCCGTACCTTTGAGGTGCAGGCTGTCATTGATGAATGGCAGAGCATCCTGCACACCAACAAGCGCACGGTAAAAACGATGTGCAAGCTGAAGCTGGCGGGCTACCGGCTGTATTACCTTTCCAACATTCCGCAGGACGTGATTGACGAAATCCGCCAGCGGGACTTTTTCCCGCTGTTTGACGGCGGCATTGCCTCGTGCGAAGTACACCTGAGCAAACCCGACCCGAAAATTTTTGGCTTGATGATGCAAAAATACGGCCTTGCCTATGACGAAACCATTTTTGTGGATGATACCAAGGTGAACGCCCAGGCAGCCTATAACCTGGGGATCACGGGTATTTTGTATAAGGGGCCAAAGTCTTTCCAGCGTGCGCTGGGGCTGTGCGGGGTCAAGATGGAGGCCGACAACAAGCGGCAGGCGGCACCGGAAGCACCAACGGAAAATCGAGGCTGACAAAACCATACTAGGGTGTATCTGAAAAGTCAAAAATATCGTCTATTTCTTTGTTTTCAGATACACCTTAGGGCAATACCGCATAATTCTAAGTGCCGATACGGCGAGCGAGGTGCGGCAGATGTCAAGCCAAAAGCGCAGATAATACTGGATGCTGCAAAGGTGAGCGCCGCCAGTGGCGGAAACAGCGAACCGAAGCAGGGGCAGCGGTCGCAGAGTGCGAGGGGCTTTTGCCCCCGAAGCACGATGCGGGTACCGCAACCCGACATTATCGAGCATTTTGGCAACGCAGATGCCGTGCCGCAGCTGCCGGAGCGGTGCTTAAGCCGCAAGGCGGGAATTATGCGGTGTTGCCTTAGATAACGCAAAAGGCCGAACGGAAGGAGAACCGTTCGGCCTTTTGAATTATGATCGGGGTTATATCTTATGGTACTTGCGACCGGTTTCTTCGTAAACAGGGTCACAGGTCAGGTTCATGCCAAGCTTTTTTAGGGTATCGGCGTCCACGCTGGACAGGATGACAGTGGAATGGACATCGCAGCCTTTGAGCATGGGCAGCTGGTGCATGGCGGCAGCTGCTGCGGCATTTTCAGTAACCGAGCTGGAAAGCGCGATGAGAATTTCATCCGTGTGCAGGCGGGGGTTGCGGCTGCCGAGATACTGGGTTTTTAGGGTCTGGATTGGCTCGATCGCATGGGCGGAAACCAGATTCAGCTCCTGATCAATCCCGGCAAGGCGCTTGAGTGCATTGAGCAACGCAGAGGCGGCAGCGCCCAGCAGCGGGCCGGTTTTGCCGGTTACAATAGTGCCATCCGGCAGTTCGATTGCCGCAGCAGGGCGGCCGCCGGTTTTATCGGAACAGGCGTGGGCCTGCTGTTCCACGGCGCGCATGCCGACGCTGACGCCCGCCTGGTTCAGCAGCAGTTCCAGCTTGTAGCGGTCATCCTTGACGATACCGCCGGTTTTCTGGTCGCACAGGCACTTGAAGTAGCGGCGGATAATTTCCTTGCGGGAAGCCTCCTGGCAGACTTCATCGTCAATGATGCAGTTGCCTGCCATATTAACGCCCATGTCGGTGGGCGAATGGTAAGGGCTTTTGCCCGCAATCAGCTCAAACATGGCATTGACAACGGGGAAAATTTCGATATCGCGGTTATAGTTGACCGCTGTTTTGCCGTATGCTTCCAGATGGAACGGGTCAATCATGTTGACATCATTCAGGTCGGCGGTAGCAGCTTCGTAAGCAAGGTTGACTGGGTGCTTGAGGGGAATGTTCCAGATGGGGAATGTTTCAAATTTGGCGTAGCCAGCCTTGATGCCGCGCTTGTATTCATGGTACAGCTGGGACAGGCAGACGGCCATTTTGCCGCTGCCGGGGCCGGGAGCCGTGATAACGACCAGTGGGCGCTCGGTTTCGATGTAATCATTTTTGCCGTAACCGTCATCGCTCACAATGCGAGTCACATCGTTGGGGTAGCCAGCAATTTTGTAATGGCGGAAGGTACGGATGTTCAGCTCATTCAGGCGGCGCTCAAAAGCTTCCACTTCCGGCGCAGCGGTATACATGGTGATGCACACGCTGCCAACAAACAGACCCATGCCCTGGAACGCGTCAATCAGGCGCAGAACGTCCTGGTCATAGGTGATGCCGTAATCGCCGCGCATTTTGTTGCTGATGATGTCCTCGGCGCTGATCACAACCACGATTTCGGCCTGGGCTTTCAGCTGCAGCAGCATTTGAAGTTTGGAATCCGGCTGGAAGCCCGGCAGCACGCGGGAAGCATGATAGTCATCAAACAGCTTGCCGCCAAATTCCAGGTAGAGCTTGTTATCAAACTGGCTGATGCGCTCCCGGATATGGGCAGACTGCATGGCCAGGTACTTATTGTTATCAAATCCTATTTTCATCGGTATCCCTTTTTCCTGCTGTTTGGGCGCATGGCACAACACGGTGCGGTACCGCACGCCGGAACATAATTTTTCCAACATAAGTATTAGTATAACATAACCTGCGGGCGGGTGCAATCTTGCCAGGGCGGTTCGTATTAAATTTACTAGCATGCACAAAAATATAGTTCAACAGGGGCCTGTTTTTTGCCTTTGCTATTTTATGGAAGGGTGATTTCAATTATTTCCCATCCTGTCTTTTTCAGCCGTCAGGTGCCCATACTAAGGTGTATCTGAAAACAAAAAAATGACGGATATTTCGCAAACACAAGCAGGATTTAAGGCAATACCGCATAATTCTAAGTGCCGATACGGCGAGCGAGGTGCGGCAGCTGCTAGGCAAAAAGCGCAGATAATACTGGATGCTGCAAAGGTGAGCGCCGCCAGTGGCGGAAACAGCGAACCGAAGCAGGGGCAGCGGTCGCAGAGTGCGAGGGGCTTTTGCCCCCCCGAAGCACGATGCGGGTACCGCAACCCGACATTATCGAGCATTTTGGCAACGCAGATGCCGTGCCGCAGCCGCCGGAGCGGTGCTTAAGCCGTCAGGCGGGAATTGTGCGGTGTTGCCTTAACACAAAATCCGGCTATGCTTGTAGAAACAGACGATATTTTCGACTTTTCAGATCCCCCTAAGGGCGGAACCAACTGCTGTTGCTGAATGCAAAAGAACGGGAGGATGCAGAATGAATACCAGCAAAGTGGAAATATGCGGTGTGAACACGGCCCTGCTGCCGGTGCTGAACGAGGAACAGAAAACCCAGCTGCTGCTTGCTGCCAAAGCCGGAAACAGCGAAGCCCGTGCCCAGATGATACAGGGCAACCTGCGCCTTGTGTTGAGCGTGGTGCAGAAATTTGCGGGCCGAGGCGAAAACCTGGACGACCTGTTCCAGGTTGGGTGCATTGGGCTGATTAAGGCAATCGACAATTTTGACCCCGGTTTGAAAGTGCGGTTTTCCACCTATGGGGTGCCGATGATTCTGGGTGAGATCCGGCGCTTTTTGCGGGATAATACCCCCATACGGGTCAGCCGGTCGGTGCGGGACCTGGCCTATCACGCCATGCAGGCACGGGAAGCCCTGCAAAAAGAAACCGGGCGTGAGCCCCGCGTGAGTGAAATTGCCGCCCGCGTCGGCAGCGCCCCGGAGCAGGTTGCCATGGCGCTGGAATCCATTGTGGAACCAGCCAGTTTGTATGAACCGGCCTATACCGATGGTGATGATACCCTAGCCATTATGGACCGCGTACAGGAAGCAAGCTGCGAAGAAAGCTGGATCAGCGATATCATGTTCAAGGATACCGTGCAGGCCCTTACCCCGCGGGAGCGACGCATCATCGCCCTGCGGTATTTATCCGGCCAGACACAGATGCAGGTGGCGCAGGCCATCGGCATCAGCCAGGCGCAGGTCAGCCGGTTGGAAAAATGCGCGCTGAACCACATCAAGGAACAAATCTCCTGCCGGTAGAACCATCTCATGTGCACCATCCCCAGCCGCAGCACATACCATGGAGCAAAGGGGATGGTAATGATGGAGCAAGCATTTTGGCTGATTTTGTTTTTGGCAGTTGTGGGCATTGCGGCGCTGATTGCCGCCGCGATGATGTGGCAGAAAGAGAGCATCCAGCAGCCCGGCACGCCCACCGGGCAGCGCAGTTACCAGGAGGAATATTCGGCGCCGGATTTTACCGAAAGTGCAGGGTTTGCTGTAACGATGTACCCTTCCACTGATATCCTGATTCCGGGGCGGTTCTGGCTCATCAACCGCAAAACGGCGGAGATTGAATACAATGTGATTCCCGCCGGGGGCGTTCGGCTGCGGGTTGCTCAAACCGGGCAGCTGGATGTGCCGGATACCTATCTGGCTTGTCAATACGAAAACGTGGCCACTGTGCCGATTGACGGCACAGAAGTCACGCTGAGCCAGAACCCCGGTCGGAACGCCATGGCGAGTTGGACGCGGAACGGATTTGATTACCTTTTGTTGTGTGAAGAACCGCAAATGAACCTGTTGGGCGGGGTGATCCAGGATTTTGTGACCCAGACAACTGCCAGCACAGTATCTGGGCAACGGGTCACGCAGGAATAGCTAAGGCAACACCGCACAATTCCCGCCTTGCGGCTTAAGCACCGCTCCGGCAGCTGCGGCACGGCATCTGCGTTGCCAAAATGCTCGATAATGTCGGGTTGCGGTACCCGCATCGTGCTTCGGGGGCAAAAGCCCCTCGCACTCTGCGACCGCTGCCCCTGCTTCGGTTCGCTGTTTCCGCCACTGGCGGCGCTCACCTTTGCAGCATCCAGTATTATCTGCGCTTTTGGCTTGGCATCTGCCGCACCTCGCTCGCCGTATCGGCACTTAGAATTATGCGGTATTGCCCTAAGGCATGCCGGATCAGACCAAAGACTCGATTTGTTGACGCAAACGCTTGATGATGCGCTTTTCCAACCGGGAAATATAACTTTGAGATATCCCGATGGAATCCGCAACTTCCTTTTGGGTGTGCTCTACCCCATCACGTAAACCGAAGCGCAGCTCCATGATTTGCCGCTCCCTCGGGTTCAATGCCTGAACGGCGGCAAGCAGGGCGCTGCGCTCGGCATTGCGCTCCAGCTCTTCCCCAACCTGGGCCTGGTCGCTGGTCAACACATCCATCAGCAGCAGCTCGTTGCCGTCGGAATCAGTGTTCAGGGGCTCATCAATGCTGGCATCCTGCCTGCGGTTGGAGCTTTTGCGCAGGTACATCAAAATTTCATTTTCAATGCAGCGGCTGGCATAGGTAGCAAGTTTGATATTTTTTCCCGGTTCAAAGGTATTTACCGCTTTAATTAAGCCGATCGTACCAATCGAGATCATATCCTCCACCCCAGCGGTGGAGGATTCAAATTTTTTGGCAATGTAAACGACCAGGCGCAGGTTATGTGTGATCAAGGCATCCCGCGCCGCCCCTTCGCCCGCAGCAAGACCGCACAGCGCCTGCTGTTCTTCCTGCGGGGTCAGCGGCGGGGGCAGCGTATCCGGGCCGTTAATGTAGTGCAGATCCGGCATGGCACCAAACAGTAGCACAAAATTTCCGATACGGCGGCAAAGCGTGTGCAGCGGCTGCATAAATATTTCCCTCCTTTGAGATGTGGGTGGTAAACTATGATAAAGGCATTGGCGGGTGGTTTGTGCTTACGCAGAGATATAACGTGCAGCGGAAACGATAGCTATGCGTTTTCGCTCATTATTTCACTAAATAAATATTTAGCGAATATAATGTTTGATTTATCATGTGCTTTGCGATAAGAGGATTGCCGGCAGTAATTGATACAAGCCTGCCGCATGGTTACAAAAAATCTGAGCCATATAAAGCTTCATATTCGCCGGACTGGAACGGCTGCGGGCAAAAAGCAACGGCGGTGCGGCCAAGGCTTTGCATCCCCGTTTCGGTGATGGTGCTGATATCCGCCACCGCAAACCCCGGCAGCAGCGCGTGCTGCGCAGCGGTATTGCAGGGTATCACCCGCAGACTGGCACCGACCGGCGGCGTACTGGGGTGCAGGCCCTGGAACCACTGCCCCAAAAAGGCGTTGACTCCCCCCGGCAGTCGGCCTTTTGCCGCCGGCCAGCTGATGAGCAGCACCGGCAGGCAGGTGACGGGGTCTTTCAGGTGGCACCCAGTATCCAGTGTGGCGCGCAGCCGCACGGGGGCACCGCACAGTTCAAACTCGATCCCAATCGTCCGGGTGGTCTGCGGCGTGCTGCCCGAAAAGTGCAATACCAGCCACACCGCGCCGCAGCTGGCTGCAGAAAGCAGCAGCAACACGACCGGCGAAATGCGCAGGTATACCGTAAGATTTGCCGTTTGCAGCAGCGGTGTGCCTGTGCGCAGGATAACGGCAATGCAAAGCCCGGCCAGCAGAATGTTGAGCGCGGCATACCAGCACACGGCGGTGACAAAGCGCCGCAGCCCCTGCAGCCCAAAGGCAACGCCCACCACGGCGCAGGCAGTCAGTATCTTGTACAGAATTTGGGCAGGATATGAAAGTTCCGGCGCGAACAAGATCAGCGCACTGAGCGAGGCAATGCCGCTGGCGCACACCATGCGGGAAAACGCGGCGTGCTGACTGCTGAGCAGCCCGGCGGCCTGCAGCAAAAAGTAAGCCACCAGAAAGTTGACCAACAAAAGGACATCCAGATAAATGACCGTTTTGATAGCAGGCATCTCCCCTTTCGTGGCCGTGCGGCAGTTTTGGCGGCTTTGGGGGCCGCTTGTTCAGTGTATGCCAATGGCAAAGAGAAAATGCGGGAAACCTGCGAAAGCTGAACAGGCACAAAAAATCCGCCCGTGGCTGTTTGCCATGGGCGGATGAAATCAGTAATTTAATTATTCCTGATGAGCGGAGCATGCGGCGCAGCTGGCACAGGAGGCACAGCTGTTAGCGCTTTCCGGATTTTCGGGGTCAACGTAACCGGGGTGCTTTTCGGCCCACAGGCGGTCAGCGGTGGGCATCCAGCTGGTTGCGTAGGGACGGCAGCGGCGGAAAACATCCTCCGGGGATTCCGGCTGCTGCATATCGGTGCTGTGGGCACCGCTGCGGCGAACCATATCGCCCAGAATCTGGGGGTTCTCCAGCATCGGGCAGGGACGCAGATGGTTGCCGTTGAAGGGCTGGCCCTTGTGATATTCCTTGAACAAGGGCTGCTGCAGGCATTCCAGCAGGCTCTTGTCATGGATGTTGGCGCCGGAGTAATGGATGAATACGCAGGGCTCCACATCGCCGTTGGGGTTGATGTGAGCATACTGGCGGCCGCCGGCGATACAGCCGTCAATGTACTCGCCGTCGTTCTGGAAGTCAATGCAGAAAATCTGCTTGCCGCCGGTAAAGCCGCGGATCTCGCGTACACGCTGGATCATGTACTCACGCTGTTCGGGATTCAGCATCAAGTCAACGTTAGCACCATCGCCGATGGGCATATAGTGGAAGTACCAGTTGAAGCGCACGCCGTGGCTGATGAGCATATCCATGAATTCATCGCTGGTAACAGCCTTGTAGTTGGCGGAAGTATAGCAGATGGAGGTACCAAACAGCAGGCCGTGCTTTTTCATGATGTCCATAGCGTTCATAACGCGCTGGAACACGCCTTCGCCGCGGCGGCTGTCGGTGGCATCATCCAGGCCCTCAACGGACAGGAAGAAAGCCATGTTGCCGACTTTCTTGACTTCCTCGCAGAAAGCATCGTCGATCAGAGTACCATTGGTGAACAGGTGGAACACAGAGCTCTGGTGCTTGGCAGCCAGCTTGAGCAGATCGTTCTTGCGGCACATCGGCTCGCCGCCGGTGCACATATACCAGTGGATGCCCAGCTCTTCACCCTCGGTAACCAGCTTGTCCATTTCCTCATAGGTCAGGTTCAGGCGGTTGCCGTACTCGGCAGCCCAGCAGCCCTTGCAATGCAGGTTGCAGGCGGAGGTGGGGTCAAACAGCAGGATCCACGGCATGTTGCAATCATACTTTTTGCGCAGCTCACAAACATAGTTGTAACCGGAAAACATGCCCTCATACACCAGGTTCAGGGCGTTCATCTTCAGCACATGGGGGTCGATCTCGTTGATGGCGCGGTATGCGTACTGCATCCACTTGCCGTTGGGGTCGCTGACAAACTTGCGGGCTGCATCAAAGGCAGAAGCCGGGTAACGGTCTTTCAGCAGGGGCTCGGCCAGGTTGACCAGCTTGACAGCATTCTCGGACAGCTTTTCGGTTCCCTTACCGCGCACGGCGTTGATGGCGACATCAATGGCAGCGCTGAAAGCAGCGCGCTGTGCGGCGTGAACAACTTTATTCATCGGCATAACAAAACTCTCTCCTTTTCAAAACGGTACACCAGCCATTGCTCTGCAAGCAAAGCGTACCCGGCAGCGGCAGGGCCTTTTGGATAAGCCCCTGGGAACCAGCCGTTTTTCGGTTCCAGGTTTGCTGTGCGGTCCCGCTTGAACGGGGCTGCACGGCTTTTCTTGCTATGGTGACATTGTATCGCATTGTTCGGCATTTTGTACATAGGCAAAAAAAGACTTTTGTTCAATTATAATAGGCTATTCCGGCCCCGATGTTTGACGATATGCCCCACTTTGTTCAAAAAGTGCGGTATAAAACACAAAAAGGCGCTGCACCCAATTTGAGGGCACAGCGCCGGAATGATATGGATAAATTTGCTTTAAGGCAACACCGCACAATTCCCGCCTGACGGCTTAAGCACCGCTCCGGCGGCTGCGACACGGCATCTGCGTTGCCAAAATGCTCGATAATGTCGGGTTGCGGTACCCGCATCGTGCTTCGGGGGCAAAAGCCCCTTGCACTCTGCGACCGCTGCCCCTGCTTCGGTTCGCTGTTTCCGCCACTGGCGGCGCTCACCTTTGCAGCATCCAGTATTATCTGCGCTTTTGGCTTAGCATCTGCCGCACCTCGCTCGCCGTATCGGCACTTAGAATTATGCGGTATTGCCTTAAGTGTTACTCAGCATCCGCACAGAAAGCCCGGAAGGTGCGGTAAGCCATGTAAACATCGGCCTTGGAAACGACCTCAAACGGAGAGTGCATGGCCAGAACGGGCACACCGATATCAATGGTATCAATATCGCGGTTGGCCACATATTTGGCGATAGTGCCGCCGCCGCCAAGGTCCAGGCGGCCCATTTCGCCGATCTGCCAAACCACGCCGTTCTTGTTCATCAGGCGGGTCAGGTAGCTGACCAGTTCGGCGTTGGCATCGCTGGTAGAGCTCTTTCCGCCTGCACCGGTGTATTTGTAAATTGCAACGCCGCGGCCCGCATAGGTGCCGTTATCCGGCTCGAATGCTTCGGAGAAGCTGGGATCATAAGCAGCGGTAACATCGGCAGACAGGCACTTGGATGCCTGGAACGCAGCAATGGAATCCACACCGGTGGCGGCACAGAGCTGCTGCAGGAAGTGGTAGGCATACATGCTATTCATGCCGGTCACGCCGTCAGAGCCGACCTCCTCTTTATCGGTCAGGATGCAGACAGTGGTGTGGGCCGGGTGCTGTACCTCAATTTCAGCCATCAGGGCCGGGTAAGCGTCCACGCGGTCATCATGGCCGTAAGCGCCGATCATGGAGCGGTCCAGGCCAACATCGCGGGCCTTGAATGCGGGCACAATCTCAATTTCAGCGGTGACAAAATCACGCTCGGCAATGCCGTACATCTCGTTCAGCAGACCGAGAATGCTCAGCTTGATGCGGTTTTCGGCATCAGTGTCCGCAATGGGCAGGGAGCCAAGCACGACATTCAGGTTTTCGGCGGTGATGGCATCGGGCAGCTTTTTCTGGTTTTGTTCGCGGCCCAGATGGGGCAGCAGGTCAGTGATGGTAAAGACGGGATCCTCGTCGTTTTCACCGATGGTAATGGTTACGGTGGTGCCGTCCTCACGGCAGACAACACCATGCAACGCCAGCGGGATGGTAGGCCACTGATACTTGCGGATACCGCCGTAATAGTGGGTGCGGAAGTAAGCCAGGCCATCCTTTTCAAACAGCGGCACCGGGCGCAGGTCCAGGCGCGGGGAATCAATATGGGCAATGTTCAGGTGGAAGCCCTCGGCCATGCTGCGCTCGCCGATGGTAGCTGCCAGCACGCACTTGCTGCGATTGATCAGGTAGACTTTATCCCCTGCGTTCAGTGCCATGCCGGGCACAAAGGGCTTGTAGCCAGCCTGCTTGAGCAGCTGCTCGCTATAAGCGGCGGCTTCGCGCTCGGTTTTGGCAGCGTTCAGGAAAGCCTTGTAACCTTCGCAGAAAGCATTGGCTTCTGCAATGGCATCAGGCTGCTGATCAGCGACTGTTTTGTTTTTATACAACAGTTCTTTCAGTTCCTGTGTTGTTTTCATGATGGTATCCTTTCTTCTTACAAATTCGGGCAGGGGTATCAGCCGGAGCTGTCCGCCGTGCCGTATATTTCACTGTACTGCGCGTATGCGTCCGTTACTTTTTGCACATAGCGGCGCATTTGCGGGTACGGGAAAGCATCCAGTACCTTGCCATCCTGCGAATACTGGCTGTCCGCCAGCAGGGTATCCACGGTGCCAAGCCCGCTGTGGTAGGCGGCTGCGGCGGTGGCCAGGTCATCGTCATACCGCTGCAGGCAGTAGCTGATAAAATAGCTGCCAAAGCGGATGTTTACCTCCGGGTCATAGAGATCATCGAATGTAAGGGGTTCATCCGGCGCAATCTTGGTTTTGATCCAGTCGAATGTTATCTCGGTGATCTGCATCAGCCCGCGTGCGCCAACGTTGGATTCAGCCTGCGGGTTAAAATTGCTTTCGGTGCGGATAATGGAATACAGGATGTAAGGGTCAATTTGATATTTGCCCGCGTAATAGGTTACATACTCGTCATATTTGCGGGGGTATGCGGTGTTCATTACGGTATCGCTGCCGCGGTTCAACAGGGTGATAGCCGCCAGCAGCAGGGCCAGCAGCACCATACACACCCGCAAAATAACCATTTGCGGCGGGGATGGTGCCAGCACAGAGCGTTTGCTCTTATTTTTCGTCTGACGTTTCGCCATAAGCCTCCTTCCGCAGGGCAGTCAACAGCGCATTGCAGCGCTGCTGCATCTGTTGCAAAGTTCCATCGTTTTCAATCACAAAGTCTGCGGCGGCACGCAAGACATTTTCGGGCAGCTGAGCGTCCAGGCGGCGGCGCGCCATTTCCGGCGCAATGCCATCCCGCGCACAGATGCGCTGCACGCTGGTTTCATACGGCGCGGCAACCAAAACGAGATGGCTGCACCGCTTTTGGAACGGGGTACCCACGATCACCGCGCCGTCCACAAAGAAGAGCTTTTCCCCCGCCTGCCGGGCTTCCGCCATGGCAAGATCCAACCGATGGTAGATTTCCGGCTGGGTGATGGCGGTCAGCCAAGCGGTGCCCTGCGGTGTGGCAAAGGCACGGTCCGCCAGCAGGCGGCGGCGCACCTGACCGGCTTCATCCACAATATCGGCACCGAATTCCTGCTGGAGCTGCACAATGCAGGGCGAACCCGGCAGCAGAACTTCCCGCGCCACCTGGTCGGCATCCACACAGCGGAACCCCGCGGCACGGATGCTGTCCGTCAGGGTGGATTTGCCGCAGCCGGAACGCCCGGTAATGCCAATGATCTGCATATCAGACCTCCACCACGCGGAACGCCGCGGCACGGATCAGGCGGTTATACACGGCCATGGAAACGCCATCGCTGAGCGGGCAGCGGGCATAAACGGTTTTGGCACCCTTGCGGTCCAGTTCCCGCAGCACGGTGAACAGGTTGTGCGCTTCGCTGATGCCGTCCCCCTCTTTGCCGTAAGAGATGGCCGGAACGGGGAGCTGGGCTTCCTCGCCGTCAAAGCAGAGCGCCCAGACGCCGTCCCCAGCGTGGGCGGCAATATAATCGCGGTAGGCATCAAAGCTGCCTTTCAGGATGGTCACATCCGCCTTGGGGGCGTAATGCTTATACTTCATTCCGGGGGAACGCGCAACTTCACCGTCTTTCAGCTTTTCCAGAATGGCGTGGTTGACAAGAACTTCCTCGCCCAGAACGGCTTCCATCTGTTCTTTTGTCACATAGCCGGGGCGCAGGATCATCGGGTGTTCCCCTGTCACGGCCACGACGGTGGATTCCACGCCGACAGCACTTTCGCCGCCATCCAGAATCAGCGGCAGGCGGCCATCCATATCCACAAAGGTATCCTGTGCGTTGGTGGGGCTGGGCTTGCCGGAAAGGTTAGCAGACGGGGCGGCAAACGCCACGCCGCTGGCTTTGATGACCGCCTGCACCACCGGATGGGACGGCATGCGCACGCCGACCGTATCCAGCCCGGCACAGGTCACTTCGGACACTTCCGGTCCGCGGGGCATGACCATGGTGAGCGGGCCGGGCCAGAATGCGGCGGCCAGCTTTTTGGCGCGTTCCGGCACTTCAGACACAATGCCGTGCAGCATTTCCATGCCGCAGATATGCACGATCAGCGGGTTATCCTGCGGGCGGCCTTTGGCTTCAAAAATTTTTTTGACAGCCTCACCGTTGCGGGCATCGGCGGCAATGCCGTACACCGTTTCGGTCGGCAGAGCTACCAGTTCCCCCTGCTGCAGCAGTTTGGCGGCAAGGGCAATGCTTTCCTCATTAACAGGCAAAACCTGAGTATTCATAGATCTTGATTCCTTCTTTTACAATGTGGGGTTACTGGATGGGGTTATTTTTGAGCTTTTCTTCCTGATCGGCCAGAATCAACGGCTCAATCACCCGGTCAAGGTTGCCGTCCAGTATATCCTGTAAATTGCGCAGTGTCAAGCCGATGCGGTGGTCGGTCACGCGGTCCTGCGGGAAGTTGTAGGTGCGGATCTTCTCGCTGCGGTCGCCGCTGCCCACCTGGCTTTGGCGCTTGGCGTTATATTCCTGGTCGTATGCTTCCTGCTTTTGCTGCAGCAGGCGGCTGCGCAGAACTTTCAATGCCTGCTCTTTGTTTTCGCGCTGGCTGCGCTGGTCCTGGCACTCCACCACCATGCCAGTGGGCAGGTGGGTCACCCGGATGGCGGACGACGTTTTGTTGATGTGCTGGCCGCCTGCGCCGGAGGAGCGGAAGGTATCAATGCGCAGGTCCTTGGGGTTCAGTTCCAGCTCCACTTCCTCGGCTTCCGGCATGACGGCAACGGTGGCGGTGGAAGTGTGGATGCGGCCCTGGGTCTCGGTTTCCGGCACGCGCTGCACGCGGTGAACGCCGCTTTCAAACTTTAAGCGGCTGTAAACGCCGGGCCCTTCGATCGAGAACGTGATCTCCTTTACACCGCCCAGCTCGGTCTCGTTCAGGCTGATGACGGAGCAGGCCCAGTTCTGGCGTGCGGCGTACATGGTGTACATGCGGTGCAGGCTGTGGGCAAACAGGGCGGCTTCCTCGCCGCCGGCACCCGCACGGATTTCCATGATGATGCTTTTTTCATCGTTGGCATCTTTGGGCAAAAGCAGCAAGCGGATTTTTTGTTCCAAGTCTTCCAGTTTTTGCCAGTTTTCGCGTAATTCCTGCTGTACCATATCGTTAAAGGCAGCATCCTCCGTGGGGGCATCCAGCAGCGCTTTTTCTTCGTCCACTTCTTTTTGCAGTGCGGTATAGCTGCGGTATGCTTCCACCAGGGGGGTCAGTTCCTTATACTCCCGCATCATGGCTGCATAGGCCGCGGGGTCATTCATTGCTTCGGGGGTGGTCATGCGGTAGGCAAGCTCCTCATAGCGGCGCTTTACCTGGCTTAAATCGTCAAACATAGGGGCAAATCTCCTTACATTAGGGGCACAAAATTGTGCCGGATGGTTAAAGAGCTTTTGCCGCTACTCTTCCCCGCTGCGCAGGATTTTTTTGATGTTCTTTTCAATCTTTACGCGCGGCAGCATAATCTCATGGCCGCATTTTTGGCAGCGGATCTTAAAATCCATGCCCACGCGCAGTACGTCAAACCGGTTGGCCCCACAGGGGTGCGGCTTTTTGGTTATGATCACATCACCAACCTGAACGTCCATTCTTCCACCGCCTTTCTTTGGGCAATACCGCATAATTCTAAGTGCCGATACGGCGAGCGAGGTGCGGCAGCTGCTAAGCCAAAAGCGCAGATAATACTGGATGTCTTAGCGAGCATTTTGGCAACGCAGATGCCGTGCCGCAGCCGTCGAAGCGGTGCTTAAGCCGCTAGGCGGGAATTGTGCGGTGTTGCCTTTGATCTGGTCCGCAGGGCTACAGGCTGTGCCTGTGAACAATGCGATACAGATATTATTATATACCATCCCGGCAGTTTTGAAAATAGCCCTGCCGGGAAAAGCTGCCCCCGCCAGGAGAATCTTTTGTGAACTTTTGGCGGCAGCGGCAGCTATGATCGTTGTTCTTTTATTTTATATATAAGAAAAGAGGAAAACAAATGCTTGAATACCGTGCTGAAGGACTTTGCCGCAACGCTTCCCACCTGCGGCGGGAAGAGCTGGATCATTGCATTGCCGCTGGGGAGGTGCTGCAAAGCACAGCCCTTGCCTTTGATACCAACCGCCGCCTGCGCTTTGAGCTGTGCGGGCACCATGCGTATATGCCGTTTGAAGAATGTCTGGACACTGCCCCCGGTGAGACAGTCAAAGAGATCGCTGTGCTGACCCGCGTGGGGCGGCCGACCTGTTTTGTGGTCCAGGGTACGACGCAGGATGAAAACGGCGAGGCCGTTTATCTGCTTTCCCGCGCGGCGGCGCAGCGGGCCTGCCGGGAGCAGTACCTGGACCAGCTGGAAAACGGCAGCGTGATTCCCTGCACGGTAACACACATTGAAAACTTTGGCGCGTTCTGCGATGTCGGGTGCGGCATTTCAGCACTGCTGCCAATCGACTGCCTTTCAGTATCGCGGATTGCTTCCCCGGCAGACCGTGTAACGGTGGGCCAGCAGCTGCTGTGCGCCATCAAGAACCGGGATGAGCAGGACCGCATTGTGCTGACCCTGCGGGAGCTGCTTGGAACCTGGAGTGAGAACGCCGCCTGCTTTGCCGCCGGGGAGACCGTGGTGGGTATTGTGCGCAGTGTGGAAGATTACGGTGTGTTCATTGAGATTGCCCCCAACCTGGCCGGGCTGGCGGAGCCGGATACGGCACTGCACCCCGGCCAGACGGTGAGCGTGTATATTAAAAGCATTCTGCCGGATAAAATGAAGATCAAGCTGGTGGTGGTGAACAAGAACCTGAACCAGAAAATGCGGTTTGAGCCACACTATTTTGTGACCCGTGGGCGGCTGGACCGGTGGATCTACTCCACCCCGCAAAGCCGCAAGCAGATCGAAACGGTGTTTTGAAGCCGGCTTAAGCGGGCAAGAATTTTGCGCTTGTAAGTTTTTTGAAACTCCTGTATAATAATTACAAAGTAAAGTTTGAGGGCACGGTGCTGCCTGTGCCCCCTGTTCAGGAAGTGAGACCATGGCAGAAGCATTTACCGCCGGTGTAAAGATGGGCGGCTTGACCAATGATACCGAGATTCGTATTTTGCTGTGCTACCTGATTAAAAGCGTGGGGCCTGTGACCCGTGAAGCCATGGAGGCTGCGCTTTTGCAGGAAGAGCTGGTCAATTATTTTGAATTTGTTGGCGCGCTGAACGACCTTGTGGCCCAGGGGCTGGCCATTGATGGAGCCAACGGCTACACCATTACCGAAAAAGGTACCACAGTGGCTCAGACTCTCTCGGAAGATTTGCCCCGCAGCGTGCGGGAAAGTGCGATTCTGGCAGTTATCCGCATCCAGAGCTGGGTGCACAAGGCGGCCCAGAACCATGCTGATATTGAAAAAGACGGTGACCGTTACCGCGTAACCTGCACCATTCAGGATAAAAACCAGCAGCACGGCGCATTCACCCTGCAGGTGACGATGCCGGACGCCATGACCGCTGAACAGGTGCGCGACCATTTTGTAGCCTGCGGGAGCGAAATTTACAACAAAGTGCTGAATCTGTTGACCCAGCCACTGAGCGATGAACAGCGCCCGCCGGAGGGAGTACGGTAAAATTATATCGGCACTCCCCTGCCGTATATGATCATGGCAGTACGGATAGCCAAGTTACCATCTTATCATCATTGCATACCATCAGATAAACAAAAAACAGCCCCGGCTTTTTCCTGAATGCAATCAGGTAAAGGCCGGGGCTGTTTTGTCAGTTTCTGTTCATTGCAGAGGCGTATCTTATGCTATGGTTATTCGCAGCCAAGGTAAGCCTTGCGCACTTCGATGTTATTGGCAAGCTCGGTGGCTTCGCCCTCCATCTTGATGGTGCCGGTTTCCAGCACATAGGCGCGGTTGGCAATATCCAGTGCCATCTTTGCGTTCTGCTCCACCAGCAGCACAGTAACGCCCTGGCGGTTAATGTCGCGGATGATCTTAAAGATTTCCTTGACCAGCAGCGGAGAAAGGCCCATGGAGGGTTCATCCAGCAGCAGGATCTTAGGCTTGCACATCAGAGCGCGGCCCACGGCCAGCATCTGCTGTTCGCCGCCGGAAAGGGTTCCGGCGGGCTGGTTGCGGCGCTCTTTCAGGCGGGGCAGCAGGTCAAACACCATGTCGTAATCGCTCTGGATGGCATCCTTACCATCGTGGCGGGTATAAGCACCCATGGAAAGGTTCTGCTGCACAGTCAGGCCGCTGAATACACGGCGGCCCTCCGGCACCTGGGCCAGACCAAGGCGGACGATTTTGTGGGCTTCCATCTTGCTGATCAGGTTACCGTCATAGGTGATCTCGCCGCTGGCCAGCTTGAGCAGGCCGGAGATGGCGTGCATGGTGGTGGTTTTGCCAGCACCGTTTGCACCGATCAGAGTAACGATTTCTCCTTCGTCCACATGGAACGAAACATCCTTGATGGCGTGGATGGAACCGTAATAAACATTGATATTTTTAACCGAAAGCAGCTCACCCATTAGTCGTCACCTCCCAGATAGGCCGCAATGACCTTGGGGTTATTGCGGATGGTTTTGCCGTCGCCGCGGGCAATCACACGGCCATAGTCCAGCACGGTGATCTCCTCGCAGATACCCATAACGAAGTTCATATCATGCTCTATGAGCAGGATGGCAACGCCGAACTGGTCACGCACGCTGTGGATGGTGTTCATCAGTTCTTCGGTTTCGTTGGGGTTCATACCGGCTGCGGGCTCGTCCAGCAGCAGCAGTTTCGGGTTGGTAGCCAGGGCGCGGGCAATTTCCAGCTTGCGCTGTTTGCCGTAAGGCAGTTGGCTGGCTTTATAGTTAGCCTCCGCATCCAGGTCAAAAATTTTCAGCAGCTTCATAGCACGGCGGTCCATCTCGTGCTCTTTCTCACGGAAAGACGGCAAGCGCAGGATACCGGTCCACATGCCGTAAACAACCTGGTTGTGCAGGCCGACCTTGACGTTATCCAGAACTGTCATATCATTAAACAGGCGGATGTTCTGGAACGTGCGGGCAATGCCCGCCTTGCTGATGGCTTCCGGAGTGGCACCGGTAATATCGTTGCCATCCAGCACAATGTTGCCCTCGGTGGGCTTATACACACCGGTCAGCATATTGAACACGGTGGTTTTGCCCGCGCCGTTGGGGCCGATCAGGCCATACAGATGGCCTTTTTCGATTTTAAGGTCCAGCTGCGAAACGGCTTGCAGGCCGCCGAACGCAATGCCAAGGTTACTGACTTCCAGCAGTGCCATTTATGCCGCCTCCTTTTTGCTTTTATCCTTTAGGAATTTGTTCAGCTTCAAAATCGGGAATTTCTCGGTGATTTTTTCAGCCACTTCTTTGCGCCATGCCACCAGCTTGGGGCTGCGGGTAAAGATCATCATGACAATCAGAACGATAGCATAGATCAGCATGCGGTAATCGTTCAGGCCGCGCAGCATTTCGGGCAGAACGGTCAGGATGGCCGCTGCAATCACGGAGCCGCGGATGCTGCCGATGCCGCCCAGAACCACGAAGACCAGAATGTTGATGGAGGTGTTGTAATCAAACTTTTTGGCAACCAAAGAAGAATAGTTCAAGCTGTACAGCACGCCTGCCATGCCGGCAAACACGGAGGACAGTACAAAAGCCATCAGCTTATAGCGGGTGATATTGATGCCGATGCTCTTGGCAGCAATCTCATTATCGCGGATAGCGGAGACAGCGCGGCCAGCGCGGGAGCGGATCAGGTTGAGCACAACCACCAGCGTGATAAGCACCAGAATAATGCCCATGGTAAAGGTGGAAGTCTTTTTGATGCCGGTAATACCCATGGCACCGTTGATCAGGATCTTGCCATCCTCGGCCATGTTCATCGAAGCGGCATCTTTAAGGGAGAAATGCAGGCCGCTGTCGTCCACGCCCAGGTAAACGGCGTTCATAATATTTTTGATGATCTCGCCAAATGCCAGGGTAACGATGGCCAGATAGTCGCCGGACAGGCGCAGAACGGGAACACCAACGATGACGCCGAAGATACCGGCCATAGCGCCGCCCACAACAAAGGCCAGGATCAGCGCCAGCCAGTGCGGGGCCACATCATACAGGCTGACCCAGACCAGCGTGCCGGAAAACGCGCCAACGCTCATAAAACCGGCATGACCGAGGCTCAGCTCACCCAAAAAGCCGACAACGAGGTTCAGCGAAACAGCCATGACCACATAAGCGCAGATGGGCACCAGCTGGCCGGAGAAAGAGTTGGTCAGCACACCGGCGGCTGCCAGCAGCTGAACGACAATGTAAAACCCAATGACGATGCTAAAGGTGATAAAATTACTTTTGGTGCTTTTTTTCACTTGGTTCCATTTTGTTAATGCCATGATCCTCACCTTACACTTTCACGTTGACCTTTTTGCCGAGCAGGCCGGTAGGCTTGACGATCAGCACAACGATCAGAACAACAAACACGATGGCATCGGACAGCTGGGTGGAGATGTAAGCCTTGCTGAGGTTTTCGATGATCCCCAGCAGGATACCGCCCAGGAAAGCACCGGGGATAGAACCGATGCCGCCAAAAACCGCTGCCACGAACGCCTTGATGCCGGGCATTGCGCCGGTGGTGGGCATCAAAGTCGGGTAAGAGGAACACATCAGGGCACCGGCAACTGCGGCCAGCGCAGAACCAATGGCGAAAGTCAGAGAAATCGTGGCATTGACGTTAATGCCCATCAGCTGGGCAGCACCGCGGTCCTCGGACACAGCCAGCATAGCGTGACCGGCGGAAGTGTGGTTGATGAACAGGGTGAGCACAACCATGATGAGGATGCAGGCCAGGATGGTGACCAGCGTTTCGGCTGAGATGGTCAGCTGGCCGTCAAACAATTTGATGGGCTGCAGGCTGACAACGGACTTGAAGTTCTTGGGGTTGGAAGTCCACAGCAGCTGGGCCACCTGCTGCAGCAGGTAGGAAACGCCGATGGCTGTGATCAGAACAGCCAGGGACGGGGCTTCGCGCAGGGGGCGGTAGGCCACACGCTCCATGGTAACGCCCAGAATGGTGCACACCACCATGGACAACAGCACCGACACAATGGGGTTAAGCCCGAACGAGCCGAATGCGAAAAAGATCACATAGCTGCCAATCATGATGACATCGCCATGGGCGAAGTTCAGCATTTTGGCAATACCATAAACCATGGTATACCCCAATGCGATCAGCGCGTACACACTGCCCAAGCTGATGCCATTGATCAGATAGGATAGAAATTGCATTGTGCAGAACACCTCACTCTATTTTTTCCCTTGTTCTTCCACACCAAGGCGACGCACGCCACCTGATTATTGCACAGCGGAAAAACAAAATATGTATATAATATTAACACATCTGTCCGCACAGTACAATGCCTTAAAGCGCAAAAGGCACGTATTTTTGGCTAAAACAGGCACTTTCTGTCACTTTTTTCTCTGTGCGTAACAAAATGGGGGCTGCTGACATGGTAAATCAGCAGCCCCCATTGGCCAAAACTCAATTTTGCATGCTTTTCAGCACGCGGTCCCCTGCTTTTGTGCAGAGATTACATAGCGGCGTAAGCGCCATCCTTGATCACAACAGCCTTAGGATCCTTGGAAACAGCGCCGGAAGCATCCCAGGTCATGCCGGTACCAGTCAAGCCGTCAAAGGTCATGCTGGTGTAACCGGTCTTCAGCTGCTCGCAGATCTCGCTGGCATCCATATCGCCGGTGACGCCGGTTTCCAGAACTGCCTGGTACATGCTGTAGATAACGTCGTATGCGTCAGCAGCGAACTGGTTCGGGGTTTCGCCGTAAGCGGCAACGTAAGCGGAAACAAATGCCTGGGTCTTTTCATCCTGAGCGTCAGCAGCGAACGGAGTCAGCAGCATCAGGCCCTCAGCCAGGGAGGTATCAAAGCCCTCAACATCCAGGATGCCATCCATGCCATCGCAGCCGAAGAAGATGGGCTCATAGCCAGTCTTGTTGGCGGTGGTCAGGATCTGAGAAGCCTCGGTGTAGTAGATGGGCAGGAACACCAGCTCAGCGCCAGCTTCCTGGCACTTGGCAACCTGGGTGGACAGGTCGCTCTTGTTGTCGCTGGTGAAAGCTTCAGCAGTGACGATCTCAAGGCCCTTGCTCTCAGCTTCGGTCTTGAACTTGGCGTAAATGCCGGAAGAGTAAGCGTCAGAAGAGTCATAGATGACGCCGATCTTGGTAGCCAGAGCGTTCTCAGCAATGTAGTCAGCGGATGCAACACCCTGGTTGGGGTCGGTGAAGCAGATCTGGAAGACATTGTCGCCGGTTTCGATAACGGTCTGTGCAGAGGCAGAAGGGGTCATAACGAACATGTTATCGTTGACGCTCTCAGCAGCAACTGCCAGGGTCGGGGTAGTGGTAACGGGGCCAGCCAGAACCTGCATGCCCCAGTCTTTCAGGGAGTTGTAAGCGTTGACGCTCTTTTCAGCATCGTGCTCATCGTCCTCGAACTTCCAGTCAAAAACATCGCTGCCGTTTGCGGCGTTGATCTCTTTGACAGCCAGCTCTTCGGCGTTCTTAACAGCATTGCCGTAAGTTGCAGCAGCGCCGGTGATGGGGCCAATGCCGCCAACCTTGATGGGGGTGCCGGTGTAGGAGCCGGAAGCAGCGGACTCGCCGGAAGCGACGGTGCTGGAAGTCTCGGAAGAGACAGTGGAAGAAGCTTCAGCGGAAGTAGCTTCGGAAGTAGCGGTGGGACCGCAGGCGGCCAGGCTGACAGCCATGGAAGCAGCCAGCATTGCACTGATGACCTTTTTGTTCATTGTTATTCCCTCCTAATGATTTACAGCCTCCGGCGGGCAAGCGCCTGCCGGAACGGGTTGCACAGCCCATAACTGTAATTTAAATTAAAGTATACCGCTAAGTTGGCAAATCTTCAATACGGAATATCGGCATAAATTGCAGATGGAATCCAAAGCCTTTGTGGCGGTTTTGCACAAAGTTTGGTTACAAAATATTATCAAACTACCATATTGACAAAGTTTGTAATAAAAAAATGAAAAACCTGGTTTTAAGGGTTGAAAAACGCGGCGGAATTAGGCATAATAGTTGGTAAATACGAAAGGGGTATCTTAAGATGAAGCTTTTGGAAGACCGCATTCTGCGCGATGGGCAGGTCCGCCCGGGCAATGTGCTGAAAGTTGACTGCTTTTTGAACCACCAGCTGGATGTTGACCTGCTGGATAAAATCGGCGAGGAGTTTTACCGCATTTTTAAGGATGACGGAGTAAACAAGATCCTGACTATTGAGGCATCCGGCATTGCGATTGCCTGCATGACGGCTCGCCACTTTGATGTGCCTGTGGTGTTTGCCAAAAAGGCCAAAAGCAAAAACATTGATGGCGATGTGTACACTTCCACGGTACATTCTTATACTTACGGCAAAGATTACAATATCACCCTGGCCCAGAAGTTCCTTGGCCCCAATGACCGTGTGCTGATTCTGGATGACTTTTTGGCAAACGGCAAGGCCATGCGCGGTCTGTTGGATGTCTGCCAGCAGGCCGGAGCCAGTGTGGCGGGTATCGGCATCTGCATTGAAAAAGGCTTCCAGCCGGGCGGCGACGAGCTGCGCCGCGAGGGTTACAAACTGGCCAGCCTGGCCATCGTGGACGAAATGGGCGATAACGGCAGCCTGAAGTTCCGCGAGACGGAGTATTAAGAGAGATTGCTTGGTTTCGTATAATTGGGACGATCCGATATTTATCATCTGCATTAACGATTAAAAAAGCGGCGTGATTGGGTTCACGCCGCTTTTTGTTTATGCTTTTATTGGGGAGGATGATAAATCATTCGGGTTCTTCCTCGGCGCAATGAGGGCATCGCACCTTACAGACATCTTGCGGGGCACAGCGAACAATAACACGCTTTACATCGTATGGATATACAGCCGCGAGGGCTCTTCCTCGCCATCGCCCTGCACCATGCAGTAAAACTGCCAGCCGTAACGCTCATAAAATGAGGTGTGGTCAGTAACAAGGTAAAGTGCGCGCCGCATCCATGCCGTTGGCTGCTAACGTTACGCCGCATTCCGGCGCGGGGCAGCGTGCTGCATGTGGCATTTGGCCGTGTGTCCCCTGGTACCAACCGCGGTATTACGGTAAGTTTTGCCTGCTGCAGGCATGGAAAAAGACAAAAAGAATGCCAGGGACACTTCACTTTTTGAATCACTCAAAAAGGCAAAGCTCCCCTGGCCGGTTGCACCACTATATGGTATAACGTTTATGTGTAAGAAATCGGCGAAGCCATCACATCATTTTGCCATAATCAAAATCATTCTGCTTTACCCCCACGGAATTACAGTTTAACCCGGACAAATTCATGGTGGATGGCGGGCAGAATGGTTTCCACCAGGTCTTTTGTGCGCAGGCGCAGGCTGGAAGTATTGATGCAGGGGTGGCAGCCCACATATTCACCGTTCAGCACATCTTCATCGATCAAAAGCTGCACATGGTTTTCGGTATCGTTCATCAGGCCCAGCACACTGACCGAGCCGGGAGTGATATCAAGGAACTTTTCCATATATTCCGGCTTGGCAAAGGACAGGCGCGCGGAGTGGATCTGGGCGGATAGATCCTTGGTGTGAAACACCTTGGTATCCGGGATCATCAGCAGGTAAAACGCGGTTTCCTGACGGTTACAAAGAAAAAGATTTTTGCAGATGACCGCCTGCAGCGTTTTGTCAATTTCCTGGCAGACTTCCATCGTCATGGCCGGGGCATGGTCAATGCGGTTATATTCGATCCCAAGACTATCCAGTAAATCATAGGTACGGGTTTCTTTGGCCAATCTGCCCGTAGTATCCATCGGGCGGCCTTTTTGCAGTTCCATCAAAGCATTCCCCTCTCTTCGATTTGCATGCTGTCTATTATATCACAAATCGTGCCAGCCCGCCTGCAAAAATGTGGTTTCCGTTCAGGTTTTCGGATTCTGTTCGGTTCAAGTTTTCCGCAATCGCATAATAATCTGTACGCCGCTGTTATAAACAAAATCATTCATTCGATCATCATGCCTCACTTTCGATTTGCATTTTTATTTTTAAGGGATACTTTGCGTATACGTCCCTCATGTAGCATGAGAGCAAGAGGATTCCAGAATTTTTCTGTGCTAAACTGACATTTAATTCTTAAATTCAGAACAGGTCTAGCATATTATTGAGATAAATTTCTTCGCGGACGCGCAACTGGTATTCTGGCTTTGTCATATAGTAAAGCAGAAACTCCAAAATCAAGGCACTGCCAAGCCCGCGGCCCTCAATTTTGAAGTTGGAAAAGCCCATGGGCAGATAGATATTTTGAATATCCTGGATGCCAATAAAACCGGGGTTGTCCATTGCTTTTGAAAAGCGATACCCTTCCTGTGCGCCAGGGGCTGCGCAGCGGTGGTCGGGGCAGGTTTCGCCAAGGTTTTTACGGCTTACATTTTCATAGCAGCGCTTTCTGTCCTTGCAGCCAAACCAGCAGCATTCATTGCAAAGGAATTCCACTTTATCTTTCTGGGGCTGGGGCAGGTTGTTCAGCTGTTCAAATTCTTTATTTAACCGGAAATCCGGCACAACATAGCGGAAGTCATCCCGATTCAATTCCGCCTGTAACTGCGGGAATTCCGTGAGCACCTTGGTTGTAGATGAAACAAAGTAAAGCCCCGGATAACGGCTTTCCAGATATCTGAGCAGCAAGTCCGAATGGACAATAACGCCGTTTTGTGCGCCGCCGCTATTTTCAAACAGCTTACACAGGGCGTTGCACTTTATGTCCGCCAGGTGTTCTTCACGCAGCAGTGAGTTACTGAATGTCAGCCGGGCGGATATCCCATATTCGCGCATCAGATCCATAACATCTTCGGGGTCCTGCACGCCAAAACTTGTGCGGCCGCCACCCCAGATGCAGTCGCCCAGGGCCCCATAAATGGAGCCGATGGCGCACCAGTTGTAAAAATATTCTCTGTGATGATAGAACAACGGCAGGAACATGCGGTACAGCCCATAAAATTCAAACAGCCCCGGCAGATGATAATATGCCACGCCGGGCTTTGAGGTATTCTTTATCTTATCATCCATCTTGCGTTTTTGTGCGCTCCCCTTCCGGTGTGATTTTTCAACTGCTTTATTTTAGCATCTTTTTCCGCTGAAAGCAAAGCAGGCAGCAAAAAGGCGGGCAGTTATTTTTCGTCGCTGCCCGCCCAAATGTAACTTGTTATTTTGTTTTGTGGGAACTGTGTCAGTCATCCAGCTTAATTTTCTCTTTCAGCACCACGCAGCCTGCCATATCGCCAATAACGTTCACGCAGGTAGCGCCCATATCGCATAGGGTATTGATGCTGATATAAACGCCCATCACGCCAGCCGGGAGACCCGCCATGGTAGCCAACGCGGCGAACGAAGCGATTGCACCACCGGGGATGCCGGGGGTGCCCACGGACAAGATCACATTTGCCAGCAGGATCACAATCATCATGGAGGTACTGACCTCAACGCCGCAGGCGTTGGCGAAAAACACGATCATGAACGACAACACGATGGAAACAGCATCCATGTTGACCGTTGCGCCCAGAGGGATAGCGATACTGGTGATTTTATCGGATACGCCCATCTCGTCCTCCATGCACTGCTTGCTGAGGGGGATGGTGGCCGAACTGGAACAGGTGCCAAAGGCGTTCAGAGCTGCCGGCAATCAGCGTAGAGCCGCTGCCAAGGAACGGATCAAGGACGATGCCATTGGTCATGGTAGAGTTTCGGATAGGATACTGGCAGAAATTGAGGATAATCACATGCGCGAAAGAGACACAAAAATCGGATTAGTTGAACAAAGGCAGGTGGCTTTTCTGGAGATAGCGTTCCAAATTTTACCACTCAAAAGCAAACAAAAAAAGAGCACCCTAAGAGGTAAACTCTCAAAGTGCTCTTTCAGAAAGCAATCAGCTAATTAACCCTTAACAGCGGCGGCAACTTCAGCAGCGAAGTCGTCAACGCGCTTTTCCAGGCCTTCGCCCTTGATGAAGTGGGTGTACTCGACGATCTTGATATCGCCGCCCAGCTTCTTAGCGGTAGCGTTCACATAGGCGTTCACGTCCATGTTGCCATCCTTGATGAAAGCCTGATCGACCAGGCAGTTCTCCTTGTAGAACTTGCCCAGACGGCCGGTAGCCATCTTCTCTTTGATAGCGTCGGGCTTGTTGGCGGCCTTCGGATCGTTAGCCATCTGAGCGATGATAATCTTCTTCTCGTTCTCGATAGCCTCAGCAGGCACAGCCTCACGGTTCAGGTAGCTCGGGTTTGCAGCAGCGATCTGCATTGCAATATCCTTGCCAAACTCAGCGAACTCCGGCTTAGCAGCAACTTCATCGGTGGTATCGAACTTAACGATAACGCCGTGGGTGCCGCCGCCGTGAACGTAAGCGGCGCAATGGCCCTCATAGGAAGCAAAACGGCGAACCTTGATGTTCTCCTTGATGACCAGAATCAGAGCCTTCAGAGCTTCGTCAACAGTGCCTTCGCCCATCTTGCAGCCCATCAGAGCCTCAACATCAGCGGGCTTCTGCTCAGCAACAACGTTGGCCAGATCTTTGGTGAACTCAACGAACTTATCGTTCTTGGCAACAAAGTCGGTCTCAGCGTTGACTTCAACAACAACAGCACCGTTAGCGGTGGCAACAGCGTAAACCATGCCTTCAGCAGCGATACGGCCAGCCTTCTTAGCGGCAGTAGCCAGACCCTCTTCACGCAGAATCTCGATAGCCTTATTGATGTCGCCATCAGCCTTGACAAGAGCCTTCTTGCATTCCATCATGCCGCAGTCAGTCTGGCGGCGCAGTTCCATAACGTCCTTTGCAGAAACAGCCATGTTCATTCGTCCTTTCTGAATTTAGGTGTACAAACAGTTTCGGGCGGGATCGGGCTTATTCAGCCTTGGCGGCCTCTTCGGCAGCGGGAGCATCCTGCTTACCCTGCTTGCCTTCCAGCACAGCATCAGCCATAGCGCCGGAGATCAGCTTGACAGCGCGGATAGCGTCGTCGTTGCCGGGGATGACGTAATCGATCTCATCGGGATCGCAGTTGGTATCAACGATAGCAACAATGGGGATGTTCAGCTTGCGAGCTTCGGAAACAGCGATGCGCTCCTTGTGCGGGTCAACAATGAACATAGCCTTCGGCAGGGTCTTCATGTTCTTAACGCCGCCCAGGTACTTGTCCAGCTTAGCCATCTCCAGCTCCAGCTTAACAACTTCCTTCTTCGGCAGCAGGTCGAAAGTGCCGTCTTCCTGCATGGTCTTCAGCTGCTCCATACGGTCGATGCGCTTACGGATGGTGCGGAAGTTGGTCATCATGCCGCCCAGCCAACGAGCGTTGACATAGTGCATGCCGCAGCGGGTAGCCTCGTCACGGATGGACTCCTGAGCCTGCTTCTTGGTGCCAACAAACAGGATCTCACCGCCGTCAGCAGCAACATCGCGGACAAAGTTGTAAGCCTCATCGAGTTTCTTTACGGTCTTCTGCAGGTCAATGATGTAGATGCCGTTGCGCTCGGTGAAGATGTACTTTGCCATCTTGGGGTTCCAGCGGCGGGTCTGATGACCGAAATGCACGCCGGCTTCGAGAAGCTGTTTCATAGATACGACTGCCATAGTTAATTTCCTCCAAAATTTAGTTTTTTACCCTCCGCATCGCGTACTTGTTTTCTAACCTTTTTACGTGTTACGGCAAAAAAGGCACAAAAAAACAACGCAATGCGTGTGTATTGCTATAGTATAGTAGCACAAGGTGCAGCAAAATGCAAGAACTTTTTTTCATTATGCGAAAATTCTTGCCTGCACGGCGCAAAATATGCACCTTTACAAAAAAATGCGGCCCATATACAGGGCCGCACAGACTTACCGCATCAGATGGAAATCGCCTGTGCCACTTCGATCTCCATCGGGTCAAGGTATTTGTGCATCGACAACGCCACGTTGACATCATAGTCCACGATCTTACCGCCGGACAGGGCAACCACGCGGTTATAAATGCCCTTATCCAGCAGGTCCACTGCATGGTAACCCATCAGGGAGGCATTCACACGGTCACGCACGGTAGGTGAACCGCCGCGCTGGATGTGGCCCAGAACAGTTGCACGCGAATCAACACCTGTTGCAGCCTGGATCTGGTTGGCCAGGGTCTGGGCATCGGTAACGCCTTCCGACACAATGATGATGAAGTGCTTTTTGCCGGTAACCTGGGTCTGGCGCATACGCTGGAGAATGTCACGCTCAAAGTCGAACGGACGCTCCGGCAGCAGCACAGCCAAAGCACCGGTAGCAATGCCGACGTTCAGCGCAATATAGCCTGCATGGTGGCCCATAACCTCAACAACACTGCAGCGGTCATGGCTCTGAGTGGTATCACGCAATTTATCAATGGCTTCTACCGCGGTATTCATGGCTGTATCATAGCCAATGGTATACTCGCTGCAGGCAATATCGTTATCAATGGTGCCGGGAATGCCAACGCAGGGAATGCCCTGGTTCGCCAATGCGCGGGCACCCATGAAAGAACCGTCGCCGCCGATGACTACGAGGGCATCAATGCCAAGTTCCTTACAGCGTGCAAGGCCTTTGGCCTGGCCTTCCTTGGTTTTGAACTCCAGGCAGCGGGCAGTATACAGAATCGTACCGCCGCGGTGGATGATCTCCGACACGCTGCGGACGTTCATTTCGTAGCATTCGCCGTTGATCAGGCCGTTATAACCGCGCTGAATGCCCATCATGCGGTAGCCCTTGGAGATGCCTGCGCGGACAATGGCGCGTACCGCTGCATTCATGCCGGGGGCGTCGCCGCCGCTGGTCAGTACACCGATGGTTTTGATTTCCTTAGCCATAAAAATGTCCTCCTGTTATAGTTGAGCCGCGCAGAGCGGCCCAATGAAGAAAACGCAAAACTGGTTTTCCCCGGCAGGCATTTTCCGGCGTACCACCGGGCAACCTGCCTATTTTTTAACATACTCCCCTGCCTGCTATTATACCATACCAGCGGCCCAATTTTATGGATAAAACGCGCAAAGTGCATGGATTTATTTTGCCGCTTGTGCCGTTGTGAACTTTACATGGTCAGCACCCAGGATGCGTTCCAGCTCCTGGCGCAGCAGCGGGTGATCCATGGCCCACATACTTTGCGGTGCACGCACCCGCTGGCCAGAATCTTCAAATTTGAAATATACGGGTGTGGGGCCGTCAAAAATATTTTGCAGCAGGTTTTCCACCTTGTGCATCTGGGCGCATTCCCGCGAGGGCACCAGCAGCCATATGCTTTGGGCAGCCGTATCCCCCGCTGCCGCGCTGATGCGCTGGGAACGGTTCTGGCCAAAGCTTTGGGATGGATCATAACCATCGACCGGCAGTACGCTTTCCACGATCAGGCGGGTGCCTTCATCCTCTTTAACGGAAGCGCGGCCAGTGGTGACAACAACGGCGTTCTCCTGCAAATACGCACGGCAGCTGGTCAGCACGCGGGGGAACACCAACAGCTCCATTGTGCCGGTCAGATCTTCAATGGTAGTAAAGGCCATCAACGTATTGGACTTTGTGGTCATGATCTTGTTTTTGACCACGGTACATACCAGGGTAACCGTCTGGTTATCAAAATCCCTAGCATTCTCTCCCTGCAGCTGAGCGATGGTACAGGTGGAGATTTTTTCGATCTTTTCCCGGTACGCATCCAACGGGTGGCCGGACAGGTACAGGCCCGAGACCTCTTTTTCCATTTTCAGCAGCTCGCCGGAATCATACTCACGCAGGTTGGGCACCTGATAATCATCGTTCTGGGGGGCTTCCTCGGCACCGGCCATGGCGCTGAACAAATCCAGCTGGCCATCCAGATTCTGGCGGGCATCGTTTTCAACAATGCGCAGTACCGTTTCCACGCTTTCCATCATGCCGTGGCGGCTGGGTTCCAGGGTATCAAAGGCACCGGCTTTGATCAGGTTTTCCAGCGCACGGCGGTTAAGCATGTTGCTGCGCATCCGCTTGCAGAAATCGTACAGGCTGCGGAATGGGCGGCTTTCGCGCTCTTTGATGACCGCTTCAATCAAATCGCGGCCAACGCTTTTGACGGCGTTCAGGCCAAAGCGGATGCTCTGCCCGTCCACCGTAAAGCCGCCACGGGATACATTGATATCCGGCGGCAAAACCTTGATGCCAAGGCGCTGGCATTCGGACGAATATTCAATCACCTTGGCGGTGCTGTCCAGTACGCTGGTCAACAGCGCAGCCATGAACTCGCGCGGGTAATGGCACTTGAGATAGGCTGTCTGGAATGCCACATAGGCATAGCAGGCCGCATGAGATTTGTTGAACGCATAAGAAGCAAAACTGACCATATCGTCATAGATCTCATTGGCCACGGCTTCCGGGATCCCGTTCTTCACACACCCGGCGCACTCTTTGCCCGGCTCAGTACAGCCATGCACAAAGTGCTCTCGCTCGGCTTCCATGACTTTATGCTTCTTTTTGCTCATGGCACGGCGCACGTTATCAGCCTGGCCAAAGCTGAAGCCTGCCAGCTCGCGGCAGATCTGCATGACCTGTTCCTGATAAACGATACAGCCGTTGGTAACATCCAGGATATGGGCCAGCTGGGGTGTTTTATAGGTAACTTTATCCGGCTCCCTGCGGTTGCGCAGATAGGTCGGGATAGAATCCATGGGGCCGGGGCGGTACAGCGAGATGAGGGCGATGACATCTTCAAGGCTGCGGGGGTGCATACTGACCAGCACCTGGGTCATACCAGTAGATTCAAGCTGGAAGATGCCCTCTGTTTCGCCCCGTTCCAGCATAGCATAAGTAGCGGCATCGTCATAATCCAGATTGGCAATGCGGAAATCCGGTTCATGCAGGCGCACGGCGGCTTCGGTATCATGGATAACGGTCAGGGTGCGCAGGCCAAGGAAGTCCATCTTGAGCAGGCCAAGGCGCTCAATTTCCACCATGTTGAACTGGGTAACCGGCAGACCATCGTTGGTGGAAAGCGGCACATACTCGGTAGCCGGTTCGCGGGTAATCACAACGCCCGCCGCATGAGTGGAAGCGTGACGCGGCATGCCCTCCACTTTCAGCGAGGTATCGATCAGCTCATGCACCTGGGGTTCAGCGTCATACATTGCTTTCAGGTCCGGCGAAACCTCCAGCGCATGGTTCAGCGTCATTTTCAGTTCAGTAGGAATCAGCTTGGCCACCTTATCCACGTCCTGGTACGGCATACCCATCACGCGGCCGACATCGCGCACGGCGGCACGGGCGGCCATAGTTCCAAAGGTCACGATCTGTGCCACATGGTCACGGCCATACTTGCGGTTGACGTAATCAATCACTTCCTGGCGGCGCTCGTAACAAAAGTCAACGTCAAAGTCCGGCATAGAGACACGTTCCGGGTTCAGGAAGCGTTCAAAAATCAAACTGTAGCGGATGGGGTCAATGTCCGTAATACCGACACAATAGGCCGCTAGGCTGCCCGCACCGGAGCCGCGGCCGGGGCCGACCGGGATATCGCGGCTTTTGGCGTAATTGATAAAGTCATACACGATGAGGTAATAGTTGGTGTACCCCATCTTTTTAACCACGCCAATCTCGTATTCCAGGCGTTCACGCAAGGCATCCGTTACCTTGCCGGGGTAGCGGCGTTCCAAGCCCTCATAACAGAGCTTTTCAAAGTATTCTTGGTTTTCCATGCCGTCCGGAGCTTTGAAATACGGGAGCTTGGTATCGCCAAACACAAAGTCAAAGTTGCACTGTTCTGCAATTTTGTTGGTGTTCTCGCAGGCTTCCGGCACCATGGAGAACAGGTCATACATTTCATCGGTGCTTTTCACATAGAATTCCTCGGTCTGAAACTCCATGCGGTCCACATCGTTGACGGTTTTGCCGGTCTGGATGCACAGCAGAATGCTCTGCATCTTGGCGTCCTCGCGGGTGATGTAGTGGGAGTCGTTGGTGGCAACCATGGGGATGCCTGTCTCCCGCGAAAGGCGGATAAGCTGCGGCAGAACGGTAGTGTCTTCTTCCAGGCCGTGGTCCTGCAGCTCAATATAATAGTTGCCCTGGCCGAACAGATCGTTATAGTAAAGAGCAATCTGCTTGGCGCGCTCATAGTCCCCTGCCAGAATCGCCTGAGGGACCTCACCGGCAAGGCAGGCGGAAAGGCAGATCAGGCCTTCGTGATACTGCTCCAGCAGGTCATGGTCAATGCGCGGCTTGGAATAAAAGCCCTCCAAAAAACCGGCGGATACCATTTTGATCAGGTTTTTATACCCGGTTTCATTTTTGCAGAGCAGGATCAGGTGGTTGTTGCCGTCAATGCGGTTGACCTTATCAAAGCGGGTGCGGGTGGCAACATACACCTCACAGCCAATGATCGGCTTGATGCCTGCGGCTTTGGCTGCATCATAAAAGGCAACGCAGCCGTACATAACGCCGTGGTCGGTAATGGCAACGGCGGTTTGGCCCAGCTGTTTGATATAGTCAAACAGGCGGTCAATACGGCAGGCGCCATCCAGCAGGCTGTACTCAGTATGCAGGTGCAGGTGGGTGAACTGTCTTTGCGGTTGGTGTGGCGTGGTTTCTGGCATAATGTATCCCTTTGCTGCTGTGGTAAAATGCGGAAAAGCCGCAGCAGTTACGCAGCGGCTTTGCGTGGTTTATTGCGGAGATGGTGCGATGTCCTGTCCTGCTGGTTCCGGCTCTTTAAGATTTTCCTGCTCTTCCGGCTGTGCTGATGCAGCGGCGTTCAGGCGAGCGGCTGCTTCCTGGATCCGCTTGAACCGGTGGGAAAGCCCTGCTTTGCTGACAGGCGGGTCAAACTTTTCCGCCAGTTTGGCAAGCGGCATTTCGGGGTACTGCATCCGCAGGCGGGCTGCCTGCTGCAATGGTTTGGGCAGGGTTTCCAGCGCGCCGGCCTCTTCCAGCATCTCAATCGCAAGGCGCACCTGCACGGCTGCCTGTACGGTTTTGCCCATGTTGGCGGTTTCGCAGTTGGAAAGGCGGTTGGTTTTATTGCGCATATCGTTATACATGCGCTGTTCCATGATGCGCATGGCGGCGTTGCCCGCGCCCATAAAGGTCAGCAGATCTTCCAGATGGTCGCTGGATTTGACATATACGGTGTTGGCCCCCTTGCGCACAGCGCGGTGGGGATTGAACTCATACTGGGCCAGAATGCCCTCCAGCTGCTGCGAAAGCGAGTGCCGGGGCGAAAGGAACTCAATGTTATATTCCTTTTCCGGGTCGGTTGCCGTACCGCAGCATAAAAATGCAGTGGAAATGAAAAATGATCCGCATTTCTGGCATTTGAAGCAATCCGGCCGGATGCGCAGGGTGGTTTCGCGGCCAGTATGTCCAAACAGGTTCAGCATTTTTTGTACCTGTTCGGGGTCTTTTACGCTGAACTCATAAATCAGGCCGGTGCCGCGCTCCTTGGAAATTACGGTACCGGTAATGCCGCAGCGGGCATACAGCTTTTGTGCCAGCTGGGCAATGCCCTCGTTTTCGGTCTGCAAAACCACGCCGCGGTCATCAAAATACTTGCCAAAGCAGGCAACCGCGTAAGCTGCTGCGGTAACACAGCAGCTGCGCACGATTTTGCGGTGCAGTATCTCGTTTTTAACGTCTTGGGAAAAACTCACGTTTGGTGTTCACACTCTCTTTATCGGGAGATTTGGGATGTATCAGGCCGTGCGGCGGGCATCGCGGTGCTGCACGCTGGGCTGGTAACCAAGCTTTGTGCAGTACTCCCCGATCTTGCGGGCAAAAGTGATAGAACGGTGCTTGCCGCCGGTGCAGCCAATGGCGATCATCAGCTGGCTTTTGCCCTCCTTAACATACAGCGGCAGCGCATATTCCAGAAAGCTCTCTATCCGGCGCAACAGCTCCTGCGATTCAGGGAACTTCATCACATAGTCCACCACTTCCTGGTCCAGGCCAGTCTTTTCTTTCAGCTCTGGCACATAGAACGGGTTGGGCAGACAGCGCACATCAAACACGATGTCCGCTTCCTGCGGAAGACCGTATTTAAAGCCAAAGGAAACCACGTTGATAGACATGGCACACTGACCTTTTTGCAAAAACAGGCTGGAAACACGTTCCCGGTTTTGTGCGGTAGAAAGCAAAGAGGTATCAATCACATATTTTGCACGTTCACGCAGGGGCTGCAATATCTGCCGTTCTTTGGTGATTGCCTCACTGACCGGGATCCCCTCGCTGATGGTCATGGGATGCACACGGCGGGTCTCTTTATAGCGGCGGCGGATGGCGGCATCGCTGGCATCCAGGAACAGGATGTCATAAGGCATTTTCTTTTCGTCCAGCGCTTCCAGTGCCTCATTGGTTTCCTGAACAGAATGCAGGCCGCGGATGTCCATCACGACCGCAACGCGGCTGAGCTGGTTTTCGCCCTGCTGGGCAAAGTCCAGGATACGGGGCAAAAGGCCTGCCGGGATATTATCAATGCAGAAAAATCCGATATCTTCCAGCGCGTTGACCGCCATGGACTTGCCTGCGCCGGAAAGGCCGGTTACGATCAAAAAGTTCATCCTGTTGTTCCTCTCTCATTCAGCGGGGCGGAATACCGTTCCTTGCCTGGCAGGCATCAAGATGCGGCATGGTTATTCCACCACGCGGATCTCGCGTTCCAGGGTGCAGCCGGTTTTTTCCAGCACGATCTGCCGCACCTGCTCCGTCAGGCTGACAACATCCGCGCAGGTGGCATTACCCAAGTTGACAACAAAGCCGCAGTGCTTTTCACTGATGGCTGCCCCGCCCACGCGGAAACCGCGCAGGCCGCAGTCCTCGATTAGCTTGCCGGCAAACTGGCCCACAGGGCGCTTGAAGGTACTGCCGGCGGACGGGTATTCCAGCGGCTGCTTTTCTTTGCGGCGGCGCATATATTCCTGCATGGCGGTATGGATTTCCTGTGCATCACCGGGGTGCAGGGTAAATTCCGCTTCCAGGATGCACCAGGAGCACCGCTCAAAAATGCTGGTGCGATAACCCAGCTGCAGTTCCTGCACAGGCAGGGTTTGCAGATGCAGGTTTTCGTCCAAGAACGTAACAGCTGTCAGCACGTCCTTTATTTCTCCGCCGTAAGCGCCCGCGTTCATATACACAGCCCCGCCCACCGTGCCGGGAATGCCGAAGGCAAATTCCAGTCCGGCCAGGCTTTCCTTCTGGGCGGTGTTGCAAAGAGCGGAAAGCATCATGCCAGCCGGGGCCAGCACCTTGGTGCTGCCATCCGGCTGGGCCTGCATGGAAAAGCGGGAGTTTAACCCCGTCAGGCAGATAACCGCCCCGCCGAACCCTGCATCCGAAAACAGCGTGTTGGAACCGTTGCCCAGCAGATAGGTGCGGACTTGATATTGGCGACACAGTTCCAGAATACGGGTCAGCTGCGTTACCGTGGCGGGCACACAAAAAAAGTCTGCATTGCCGCCAATGCGGAACGTTGTATGCCGCCCCAGAGATTCATCAAGGCTGACAGGCAGGTTTTCTGCCTGCAAAGCTGAAAGAAATTGCTCGTTCATAAGCAAACCTCACAAACGGCTCAGATAGAATTTGCCAGGGCTGCCGCGCCGATCACGCCGGCATCGTTGGTCAGCACACAGGCACGAATAGCGGGCATTTTGCCGGTGGTAATGTTTTTGGTTTCTTCCTCCACATACTTGCGGATGGGTGCCAGCAGGGTTTCTCCCTGATTGGAAACACCGCCGCCAATGCAGATGGCTTCCGGCTCAAAGGTATTCACCACGTTGGAAATGCCGCAGGCAACATATTCGATCCAATTATCCACAACAGCCTTGGCGGTTGCATCGCCGGCTTCCATCGCGTCAAAGGGGATCTTGGCGTTCACATGGTCAATATCCCCCGCCAGTTTCCACATCATGCTCTCGGGGTGCCGGGTCATCGCTTCGCGGGCATCCTCCGAAAGAGCGCGGGAGGAAGCATAGCGTTCCCAGCAGCCATAACGGCCACAGTTGCACTTGCGTCCACCCTTTACAATTACGGTATGGCCCATCTCGCCAGCGGCAAAGTTGAAGCCGCGCAGAATCTTGCCGCCCAGGATAATGCCGCTGCCAATGCCGGTACCCAGCGTGATAACAACGGCATCCTTGAAGCCCTTTGCGCCGCCTGCGATGTATTCGCCAAATGCTGCTGCATTGGCATCGTTTTCCACATAGACCTTGCAGCCGAGCAGAGCTTCCAGGTCAGGCCCCAGGTTCCAGTCATAGTAGCCGAAGTTGGTGTTATAGCCCACAAAGCCGGTGGTAAAATTCACACTGCCCGGGGTACCGATGCCCACATAGCTGACATCTGCAAAATCAATCTTGCAGTCTTTGGCAACAGCACGGCACAAATCTGCCAGTGCCTGCTCCAGGTCCTGCGCCGGACGCGGCAGGCGGGTCGGGCGGGTAATTTTGCCCACAATGTTGTAAGCTTCGTCAACAAGGCCTGCCGTCATGGTAGTGCCGCCAAGATCGATACCAATGGTGTATTTCATAAGATTTCTCCTTCTATATATTCTGCACAGATGCGGCCGTGCAGTTTTAGCTCATTTACAAGGTTCTGCCGCGTGGCGTTTACCACAAGTTCCTGCGGGAACTGCATTTCTTCCAGCATCGCCAGCAGTGGGGGCATGTTACCTTGCAGCTGGGTGGTGCTGTGGGCATCGGTATCCAGCGCAATATGGCAGCCGTTTTTCAGGCAGGCGGCCAGCAACAGTTTCATGTTGGGGATACCATCCCGCCGCACATTAACGGAATTGCCGTTGAGCTCCACAACCTTATGGTTTTTGGCGAACGCTTTGGTTACAAGGTCATAGTCATAGCGGTAATTCTGCTGCTCGGAATGGCCGATGCAATCCACATAAGGGTTTTCGGCCACAGCCAGCCACAGGCGGGTGGCTTCTTTTTCGGTCAGCAGACCGGGGATGCAGGGGCTGTGGATGGATGCCACAACCCAATCCAGCGCCCGCAAACGGCTTTGGGCAAAATCCAACCCGCCGTTTGTGTCCATCACATTGGCCTCCGCGCCGTACATCATCGCAACGCCGTGCAGTACCAGCGGCAAAGCCGTCTGGTTGGCAAAATGCCACATGTGCGGGGCATCCGGCATAGCCGGGCCGTGGTCGGTAATGGCCAGCGCCGCATAGCCGAGGGCGGCGGCTTTGGCAGCCATTTCATCTAAGGTATTAAATGCATGGGTAGCGCTTAAAGTATGGGTGTGAAGATCCGCAATGATCTGCATACAGATGGTACTTCCGTTTCTAGTGATAAAATGATAATTTACAGTCAGGCTCAGAACCCGCTTACATCGTTCTGCAAGCCAAGGCGGTTGAGCAGTTCCTGCGCCGCGTTATAGCCCATCTCTTTCTGGCGATTGTTGATGGCTGCAGTTTCCAGGATAACGGCCAGGTTACGGCCGGGCATAACGGGGATCAGCATACTGGGCACCTTAACGCCAAGGATATCATAGGTGTTGCTTTCCAGGCCGGTGCGGTCATAATTCTTGGTGCGGTCCCAGGCCTCCAGCTCAATGACCATTTCCACCTCAACGCTGTTTTTGACCGCGCCGATGCCAAACAGGCGCGCCACGTTGATGATGCCGATGCCGCGCAGCTCAATAAAGTGGCGGATGTTCTCCGGTGCCATGCCCATGATCTTGCTGCTGGAAACCTTGCGCAGCTCCACAGCATCGTCCGCAATCAGGCGGTGGCCGCGCTTGACCAGCTCAATGGCCGTCTCGCTTTTGCCAACGCCGCTGTCGCCAAGGATCAGGATACCTTCGCCGTATACTTCCACCAACACGCCGTGGCGGGTGATGCGGGGGGCAAGCTCGGTGCTCAGCGCCTGGATCAGGGAGCTCATCAGCGGGGAGGTCATCTCAGCCGACTGCAGCAGTGGCACGCCGTACTTTTGGGCAAACTCCATCATTTCCGGCAACGGCTCAAACCCGCGGGTCAGGATGACTGCCGGCGGCTGGAAAGAGAAAAGCTTTTCAAGATGGGTACGGCGGATCTCCGGGTCCAGCTCATTCAGGTAGGAAAGCTCAGTCAGGCCGATGATCTGGATCCGGGTGCGGTCAAAGTACTGATAGTAACCGGCCAGCATGATGCCGGGGCGGTATACCTCGGCGGTATAGACCTTAAACTGGTCAAGATCCTTGGGGGTGTAGGCAACGGTCAGATGGGATTCGCGCGCAAGTTTGTCAAGGCTGACGAAAAACTGCTCCACGGAAAATGCGCCCCTTTCCAATTTTAGTTATGGTATATCGTTTTAGGTTTGTGATCAAATGGTTTTGTTAGTATTATAACGTACAGGATTTTTTTTGTACAGTCATAGCCGAAATAATTTTGATTCTTTCCTCGTTCCGGGGGTGAAACAGCAGGGCTTTCCCTGCCGGTTCTGCCGCACAGGTGTCCGCGGCGCTGCGATATTTCGATCATAATTCACCACAGAAAAAATGCCTGCAGCAAAGCAGGCATTTTCATCTTAATGCAAATTATGGGGCACGTTATTCCGGTTTAGCAGCCAGCTTTACCGCACTGCTGCGCACCCAGGCATCCAGCCGGAAGAGCGCTGCCGACGCCGCGGCAACGGCCAAAAGGTAAACGCCAAACAAGAGCGCGGTATCCCGCCGGGTCATGGCGGCCAGGTCAAAGTTATCCACCAGGCGCAGAATGATGACATGGTGGGTCAGAAAGACCGCATAAGAATACTTGCTGAGGAGCGCACACGCATTTTGCAGCGGCACCCAGTGGATGCAGCCCCCCAGTGTGGCCAGCAGAATGAACGCCGCGGCACTGAACAGCGCACAGGCCACCTTGCCATCCGCCGCAGCGGGGGTAAACAGCAGCACCGCACACCCGGCCAGCACGCCAAGGCGCGCCGGGCGCTTCCAGTGTACAAACGCCATGCCGAGCAGGAATTCCGGGATATGGATTGCTACCAGGCGGGCATCCCACCCCATGTAATGCACCGGCAGGCTGGCCGCCAGCACTACGGCCCAAGTCAGCAGCGGCTGTTTGCGCAGCCCCCAGCGCAGCAGCGGGAATAACAGGTACAAAAACAGGATGCTGCCCAGGAACCACTCGCCCACGCAGGCAAAATCCATCGTGACCAAGCCCGCGGCCTGGGCAAAATTATCCAGCCCCAGGACCGTCAGCAGCAGGCTGGGCGTTTTGGCTGCGGCATAATACCCCGGCTTTGTGACAAAACGGATGGGAAAAAATATACACCACGCCAGCCAGAACATGGGGTACACCGCCTTGGCGCGCTTTTGGTAAAAGCGCGCCAGATTGAGTGGCTCTCTTCCCTGGCCGGGGCTGGTATACTGCAGCGCTGCGCCGGAAACCATAAAGAACAGCGAGGAGCCAAAGTCCCCCAAATAGATGTTAAAGGGCAGCACACTGCCGAACAGTTTGGACGGCAGTGTAAAATACCCGGTAACAGCAGCATTGAAATGAATGACCAGAATGCACACCAGCGCCACAGCGCGGATGAGGTCCAGATAAAACAGGCGCTGTTTTTTCACCGGGCACTCTCCTTTCGTTTGCGCAGGGCATTTTTGACGGTGCGGCCCATCAGGCGGAATACTGGGCCAACGCCGCGCTGGGCAGCAAGGGCGGCCTCCAGCACATCGGCGCGGGCCGCACACTGGGCGGCGGTTTCAAATGTAGCGCTGGCATAGCCGTTATACTGGGCCAGCAGCGGCACCAGCCAGAAATCCGACTCCGTTTGCAGCGGCGGCAGCCCCTGCGGGAATGCCGCCCCCCGCACCAACAGACAGCCACCATTGGGCAGCGGCGGCGGGGTTTCATCCAGAGGGAGCGGGCAATCCAGCGCAGACAGTTTTGCCTGTACGGCAGGTTTCTGCTGCTGCCAGCGCCGGGCTTTTTCGGCGGCGCAGCCCGCATACAGCGGCAGAGCCGGGCCAAGCACACCTACCAGCGGGTGGGCATCAAACAGTTCTGCCGCCTGGGCCAGCTGCAGGCTGGTTGGCATAGACCGGGCATAATAATAGCCCTCCACCCCGGCAGCACGCGGCAGCGGCAGGCAGTAGACGGCGTCCGGCTGCAGGGCGCAGCCTTTTGCCAAAGTGTTGGCATCCAGCAAAATGGGCGCACACTCCCCCGCCGTTTGCGGCAGGATATAATGCCAGTGCAGGTTTTGCGCCATGGCAGCCAGCGGCTGCACCGGCAGAAGTGCGCGCAGCAGGTCATCCACCGGGTAATCCGTCTCGGATTTCAGATAGTCATACAGTTCTGCGGCGGCCTGGCCGTCTGTGCGGCGCAATTCATCCGCATAGGGGGTAAAAAAGCTGCGGCGCTTGAAAAACAGGCACCCGCGGTCCGCCAGCAGCAGCTTGGGGCAGGCCATAATGGGGTTGACGAAAAGGCTTGCCAGGTCTTTTGTATCCACAAAGGTATCCCACCGGTAACCAAGGGCAGCAAAGCGGGCGGTAAACTGCGTTTCGTGCAGGCGGACGGAATCTTCATAGCTGGCGGGCAGGGCGGCCGCCTGCCAGTAAGCAAAAAAGTCTGCCATCATGCGGGAACGCACCACAACAAAGTGGGATTGAATATGCTCCGGCACCATGGCTTTTGCCCCGCCAAAGCGGTGGCTGCGCATAGCATAGTGGCGGGTCAGGCCCCAGAAATCCAGCTCCGGGCGCCCATCCATCACGGCAAACATGGCAGCTGCATTCCCCACCGGCCCGGCAAGGGTATAGTTCATCAGCACAACTTCATCGTATTGCAGCAGCATATCCAGGCCGGTCTGCAAAACAGCGTCCCGGTAGGCCCCCACATCAAAGCCTGTGTTTTCACGCTCCAGCACAGTGTGGCAGCAGCCTTGCGCCCACTGGCGGGATTCCGGCTGCAAGGGGCCGTTATTGACAAAGAACACCTGCCCCACTGCGGCCATTTGCTGTACAGCAAAGCGGCAGGCTGCATCAGCCTGCCCGTTGGGGTGATAATTGAAATAGATAATCAGCCGTTTTTTCATAGCGGTTGGCTTAATCCTCATAGTTCACGTCATGGGGGCCCAACACCGTGCGCTTAACGCGCATCATGTTTTCGTAAGCGGATTTCGGCATCCGCTTACGCAGCCAGTTGCGGGCGCGGCGGCGCTTGGAATTCTCATACGGGCCATAGTTTCCAAAACCGAACCAGTGCCTGCGCGCGGCAAAAGCACCGGCGCTGGCAGCGGCGCTGCCAAAGGTGGTGCAATCAAACACGCGGGCAAGCGGGCGGATCAGACCACTCGCGTATGCCTGCATGGAATCGCAGCGGGCAACGGCATAATCAGCGCTCATGGCCTGGGCGGGGTAATACCCTGCCCCCTGCGCCACAAAGGGATAGATACGCTCAATGGCATGGCTGATGGTACCATCCTGCGGCAGCGGCTCCGGCGGGAAATCTTCGTGCTTCCAGCCGTGGTCAAACAGTGGGGCCAATGCTTTTACGCGGAACCAGAATACGCTGCCAAAGGGGGCAATGGGCATTTTTTCGCCGGAAATAGGGCGGTCAATGCCCAGCTTTTTCATCAGGGCCTTGGTATTATCAAAGTTGGGGCCCCAACCGTTGGAGCACATGTTCATGAAATACACGCCATGCGTGGGGAACGGTGGGCAGAGCAGGCCCAGATAAGGGTCTTTTTCAAATTCTGTCAGCACATTCAGCACATAGTCTGCGTTTTTGCAGATATTCTCGTTACAGACATAGCCAAAGCTGGCGCCAACGCTTCCGGGTTTGGTCTGGATGGCCTTTTTATCGTGCATAAAGCAGGCGTAATCATACTCCCGGATCTGCGGGGCAAGGTCACACAGGAACGCTGCCACATCGCGGCCGCGGTTTTCGACCACCTTTACGGTAACGGCATGCAACGGCAGGGTGCGGAACGCTTCTTCGATCTGCTGCTTTTTCTCCGGCGTGTTGGTGGAAATAAAAACGTCAGTCTCCGGCGGCATGTTGGCGGCAAAGGCGCAGCTTTGGGGCAGCATATCCATAAAATACAGGTGCATGCACAGCGCAATGCGGCGGTTTTTGCGCACGGCAGCGGCGCAGGCCTCATCCTGTACCCTTTCCGGAATCAGGCGGGTCAGACCCAGGTTGCGGGTAAAATCATAAGGGTGCATGGTGCGGATCATGTTTTTCCAGATCAGCTCCAGCGGGTAATCCGTATGGTCCCGCAGGTAGGCGTACAGTTCCCGCACCGGCTCCCCGGCGGTATCATTCAGGTATGCCTCAAAATCATGCATAAAGCTGCGGCGCTTGAACAGCGGGCACTTTTTATCCCGCAGCAACCGCGTGGGGCAGACAAGCAGCGGATAATCCGTAAACTCTTTCAGATCGTCCGTGTTGACATAGACATCCCACTGGTAGCCTTTATCGGCAAACTGTTTGGTAAACACCGATTCGTACCGCTGCACAGAGTCGGTATAGCTTTCGATCATGGGCATGGTATCCCAGTAATTTTGCAGCTCTTTGCTCTGGATGAACTTTTTGCGGTAGACAATAAAGTGGGACTGAATGTGCACCGGCAGGTAATTATAAAGATGTTTGCCCTTAAAGGGGTTGCCCTCCGCCCCATGGTGGATCGTCAGGCCCCAAAAATCAAGGTTGGTGCGCTCGGCCATGGCGTCAAACATTTCTTTCAAGGGGCGCACAGGGCCCATCAGGGTAGAGTTCGTCATGACCACTTCGTCAAATTCGCTCAAACGCTGCCAGCCGTAATGATCCAGCGCGGTTTTATAGGCCCACACATCCAGGCCCTTGTTTTCGCGCACAATAATTTGATCGGTAAATTCTTCAAATGCCGCGCGGCCCTGCTTGCTCAGCTTGCCGTTGCACACAACGATCAGCTCGGTCAGGTTACGGGCAAGATCGCGCAGGTAATAGGTGATAAAATCATCCACATCACCGTTTTTTTCGTAAAAGAAAAAAATACCCAGTCGTTTCATTCTGTCACCCTTTCCGGTTATCGTTATGCCAAACCTGCATCTTTTAATATTGCGTTGATCTTGGTGGGGTCGCCCCAAACGCCGGGGCTATCATACGGGCGGTCCGGGAAAACGCCGTAATCCAGTTTGATCTTATAGTTTTTATCCCGCAGGAACTGCTCCACACGGTCAGCCAGGGTCCGCGGCTGGCCGGTGCAGACGTTGATGATGCCGTTGACCTTGTTCTGCACGCTGGCCGCCACAATCATGGTTGCCAGTTCATCCAGATCAATAAAATCGTACTTATTCTGCCCGCTGGTAAACGGGAACGTTGTTTTGCCGTCCAGCTCTGCCTGTGCGATTTTGGCAAAGATGGAACTGCCATGGGCTTCATCGCCCGTAATATAATAGGCGCGCAGCCAGTGCAGGTTGCAGCTGCTGCCCTGCAAGGAGAGCATCATGCTCTGGCGCAGGGCATTTTTGGCAATGCCGTATTGGCTCAGGGGGTTGCAGGGGGTATCATCCTCAATAGCGCCCTCCCAATAGCCGACTTCGTGCATGGTGCCCATCACGGTCAAATCCAAAAGGCCGCCCGCTGCCATATTGTTCAGGAAGGTAACATGGGAGGAAAGATCCTTCATGTGGCTGGGCGCATTGTGGCGGAAACCATCCCGCCAGGCCATATGGATGCAGACATCAGGCTTGCCCAACGCCGCATAAATATTTTTGTCCCCGCTGAAAATAGGCACATCGCAGAATTCTGCGCGCTCGTCCACGCCCTTAAAGGCAAAGTCCGATGCAATGACGCGGTAGCCCATATCCAGTGCTTTTTTTACAACATGGCGGCCGATATAACCGGCTGCGCCGGTAACAAGGATGGTTTTCATTGTAGCAGTTTCTCCTCCCGGTTTGGCAGGCAGGCATACAGCCCCTGCAGGTGGGTACGGAACAAAAACAGTGCGGCACCCTGTTTTTTGTTGTGCCGCAGTGCATACCAAAAGTCAAGCCTGCTGTGGGGGCAGGCTGCCAGCGCCTGCTGCAGGCTGCGCCAGGCAGCCGCTTTGGCTTTGGGCGGCAAGCGGCCATCCCGCAGCTGATGCATGACAAAGGTGACAAACTCTGCCTGGCGGGCGCTCCACACCTTTGGCAGCTGCTGCGGGGGGCACCAGGCGCGGGCTGCGGTATATTCCGCCTGCACCCACTGGGGCAGGTATTGCAGCCGTACCTGCACTGCTGCCGGGTTCCCACAGGCGGAGGTACTGCCCTGCCGCTCCAGGTGTTCATATACGATCTGCGGCGTATATGCGGCTGAATCTGCCTGCTGGAACACTGCCGCGTTGAAGGCAAAATCTTCCAGCCCTTTGCGGCAGGTTTCATCAAAGCGCAGATGGCCCAGCCGATTTGTACAGTACATAGCGTTCCAGACAAACTGCGGCCCGCTTTGCTGCAAAAATTGCAGGTAGCCCTGCCCCGCCGGCTTGTGAATGATTATTGCCTGCCCCGGCGGGTGGGGCAGCTCCACAGCCGTTCCTGCAGCATTGGCCCGCAGCAGGCGGTAGCCACCGCGCACCACATCCGCCCCGGTTGATTTGGCAAGGACCAGCAGGGTTTCCAATGCATGGGGCAGCATGGTATCATCATCATCACAAAAGGTGAACCACTGGCCGCGGCAATGCTGCAAGCCAAGGTTGCGCGCAGCGCAGATGCCCGCATTGGGCTGTTCCAGCACCCGGATGCGGCCATCTTTTTTGGCCAGTTCATGGGCCAGCGCAGCACTGCCATCGGTGGAGCCATCGTCCACCAGCAGCAGCTCAAAATCCGCAAAGCTCTGGCACAGCACGCTTTCCACCGCGGTATGCAGCAGCACCCCGGCATTATAGACAGGCATGATAATACTGATCAATGGGGCCTGCTCCATACGGTTCACCTGCCTTTTGGTTTATATTCTATCTCCATTTTAATGCTTACTTTTTATGTTTCAGTGCAGCGTACACCTTGCCGTATGGCAGCGGCACGCCAAACAGGCGCTGCAAAAACGCAGGTTTCCAGCGCGCCTGGGCAAGGTCCCGTTTCAGCTGTGCCGGGGCGTGCAGATAGGCGCCCCAGCTGGCTGGGGCAGCCAGCTTCCAGCTGCCGCCGTCCTCCACGGTGATCTCACCCAGGGTGCGCACCTCCTGCATGCGGGGGGCCTGCACCATCTGCAAAAACGCTGCGATGCAGGTTTGCGGCGGAATTTGCACTTCCCGCAGCGGGCCAGCCTGCCAGCGCTGAACAAAAGCCCTCATGCCCTGCCAGAGCGGCGCGGTGATTGCCCTGTTATCTGCACCCGCCTGCCCGATTTCCGGCACCATCTGCCCGGCCTGTGCGTGGTATCCCACCGTGGAGCCGCATGGCTCGGAGAGCAGAACTTCCAGCATGGGCTGGCCCACCCAGTACCACAGGGGGGCTGGGCAGCCGTCAAACAAAAATGTTTTGGCGCGCTCCGGCGGCAGGTTCTGGTGCAGGCGCGCATCGCAGGCAAGGTAACAGCCATACAGCTGGGTGTGCAGCAACTCTTCCAGCACACGCTGGGTGGTTCCGCCGCTGCCGATATCCACCAGCAGCACCGGGCTATCCGTCAAGCCCGCCTGTTCCAGATATGCTCTTGCCTGCTCTGCCCGCCTGCGCAGCGGCTCCCCTTCCGGCAACTTGCTGTGGGCCGCAAGGGCCAGCAGCATCTCTTTGGTGCGGCACGGCAAGGGGCGGGTGCGCAGGTCATAGGTTTTGGTGGTGTGTCCCTTCGGGGAATCAAAGCCAAGATAGGCGGCGATCTGCCGCTGGGTCAGCTGCTGGCGCGGCAGGGTATCCGCCAAAAGTGCCAACGCCTGCTCATTCATTGGGCATTGCAGCAGGGCGGGCAGAAGGCTTTGGCGGGATACTTTCAGGTAAAAGGTTTCTTCTTCTGGGTACAGCAGCTGGTACACCTGGCGCACCAGGTACATATCCCGCGCCAGGAATACAAGCTTTGCCCCCGGTATAGCCGCGCGCTGCCCATGCAGCCAGGTGGCAAAGCCAACCGCCAGCGGGCCAAGCAGCTCTGCCCCCAGCGCAGCACTGGGATTTAGATTCTGGCAGCAGTTTTGCAAGGTGGCAATTGCGGCACCACCTACGGCATCCGCCGGGGTTTTGGTGTATGGCAGCGGGGTTGGCTGCGGCAGCAAAAAGCAGCGGATACCCGCCAGCGCTGCCCCGGCAAAATCCGCGCGGGGGCTATCCCCCACAAACAAGACTTCCGCCGGGCGCAAGGCAGTTTGCTGCAAAAAAAGCTTGAACAGCTTACCGCTGCGCTTTTGCACCCCGTACTCGCAGGAAACGAACACTCCATCCAGAAAATCCAGCCCGCATTTTTGCAGCATGGCTTCGATCTGCTCTTTAGGCAGATACATATCCGAAACCGCATATACCTTTTGCCCGCGGGCATGGCAGGCCGCAGCGGCTTGGGCTACCGGTCGGTTGGGGGCAATCATAGCCAGTTCCGCTGCGCACTCTGCAGCGGGGTCAGTACCCCGCAAGGCAGGATGTGCATAAATTTCGGCCAGCGTCACCTCGCGGCCAAGGGTCTGGCGGGTTTCTGCCTCTGCGGCAGCGCGCGCCCCGGCAAAGCCGAGAGCCGCCTGATGGGTAACTTCCATCAGGGCGAACAGATCCGCCGGGTGGGCGCAATCCCGCTTGAGCAAGGTATCAAAAATATCAAAAGCAACCGCTTTGTACCCCTTTGCCGCATGCAGCAGGCGCAAGGTCAGGCAGTTTGTGTTTGGTGTATTGTTCATTGCTCCTGTGTGGGTAAGCCCTGTACGGTTGGGTGAAAGTTGACTCCAGCAAAAAATCCGCGCCAGATAATGCCCAGCCTCTTACATTTTTGCGGGCCGTGGCGCAGCACCTGAACGCTGTGCCAGGCATCTTTGGCAATCAGCCACAGCCAGCCACGCAGCCCCTCCCGCCGATAAAGCACCACATCATTGCGGTAAAAGTAGCGGTAGCGGGGCCAGCGATCCGGGGTATCGGTGGCAATGTTGACAACCGTGGCGTTCTGCATTGCATGCACCACCCGGCTGGCGGGAATTACATAGCACGGCATGCTGCGGGAGATACGGCGGGTATACTCCCAATCGTCCGACCAGATAAAAAATTCTGCAATGGGCAGGCCAAAGCGCTGCACTGTGCTGCTGCGCAAAAACAGCGAAACAAAGCTGGCCATAACCGCGGGCTGCCGCGGCCCGGCAAAGCTTGCCAAATCTTTGTACGGCGTGCTGCGCTGCAGGTTCATGGGCTGGTCTTTACCGTCCGGCGCCAGTGCGCGGGAGGAAAGCCAGCCGTACTGCCCGTCCAGTTCGGCATCCGCCAGCAGCAGCTGCTGCAGGGCATCCGGTTCCGGCAGGCAGTCATCATCCATAATCCACAGATACTCTGCCCCGGAACACGCTGCCTGCTGGATGCCGCAGGCAAAGCCGCCCGCACCACCCAGGTTTTTGCCGGTATTATAATAGTGCATGGTTGGCAGGTTCAGCTGCGCCACCAGTTCGGCCGTGCCGTCCGTACTGGCATTATCGATCACCCACAGTTCCGGCACACCGGCCGTTTGGGTACACAAAGCCCGCAGGCAGCGCTGCAGCATTGCCTTGCGGTTATACGTTACAATAACCGCTGCCGTGCGTTTCATTTGTGAGCCTCCTTGTGGGGGAAGAACTTGCGGTTCAAAAAGGCCATCCCCTTGCGCAGCCAATGCTGGCTTTCCATATATACAACGTCAAGCTCTTCATAGGCGATGTTGTTGGTGATCAGCCAGGCATCCAGCAGGCGCTCGCTCACAAAGCCGAACACCCGCTTATCATTGGTGGAATAGCTGCTGATATCCAGCTCTTTTTCCAGCTCAAACAAAATATCGAACAGCCAGGTGCAGTAGTGCTGCAGCAGTTCCTTTTTCATCACGAACATATTGAAGTGATGGCCGTGTGTTTTGGACATGTAGGTGTCATACGCCGGCAGATACTCCGGGCATTTGCGCTCGATGATGGCGCGGGTCACCCGCAGGTCCTGTTCATGGTGGGCGTGGATATACTGGGTATAATTGGTTTCAATAAAATAGTGGCGCTCTTTAGGCAGCACAACATTGGTGGTGGCCAAAATAGCGTTGAGTTCCTCGTGGCCGATGACCCGACGCTTTTTGCGCTCAAAACGGTGCAGGCGGCTGGCAAAGTAACGGCGGTAATGCACGATGCCGATATAATCGGAATCCAGGTTTTTGGCCGCCCAGTACAGGCCCGTCAGCTCGCAGAAATTGCCGTTGCGCTCTGAAATATTTTCACCGGTATCGTCCCCGATGTAGCCAATGCCGGGGTGGATGGCATGACCCATCTGTACCGGCAGGTACATGGGGTCTTCCGGTATCCAGTACGGTTTATGTGTTGCTATGATGATCGTTGTCTGCAAAGTGTATTCCCTGCCTGTTTCTTACTGCTACGCATGGTTAGCAAAAAAGCGCAGCGTGTTTTACTCCAGCCGGCAAAGCACCGGCACACATGCAAAATAGCTGGCGGTGGATGATGCAGCGCACCTGCCCAGCCGCACAAGCCCATTATCAAAAATAGTATACCGCTTTTTATCAGGAAAGCAAGTTACAGTTTCATTACTGTTTCTAATGTTTCTCATTTTTTGCAGCCGGATCTGCCACAAAAAGGGCCTCCGGGCCGGTGTGCCAGATGCAGCGCTCAACGCGTTTTTCAGGAATCACTTTCTGCATCCATGCGGTCCTGTTCCTCTGCCAGCTTTTCCCACTCGTCATACAGTTCCTGCTGGTGGAAGCGGGAATCATCCAGTTCATCGCACTTATCCCGCAAAAGCAGGTGGTCGCGCAGAACCTCCGGGTCGTTGATCTCGTTTTCCAGCTCAACAATATGGGCGCCAAGCTCTTCGATCTCGGTTTCCAGCGCTTTCAGGCGGGTGCGCACCTCGGCACGCCGGCGGCGCTGCTCCTTGCCATAGCCTGCCTTCTGGGGCTTATCCTCCTGCTTGGCGGGTTCCGGCTGTTTGGAAGTATCGCGGTCATGCAGCTTCTGGAAGTTCTGGTAGAAAGTCGCCTTGCCATCTTCCAGGTACAGGATCGGGCAGCCGAGTGTCTGCATCAGGTAGCGGTCATGGGTGACCAGCAGCAGGGTACCCGTGTAGGCAGACAGCGCATCGGTCAACGTTTCGCGCATGAAAATATCCAGGTGGTTGGTGGGTTCGTCCAAAAACATCAGGTTCGGGCGTTCCAGGGCCAGCTCCGCAAAGCGCAGGCGGGCCATCTCACCGCCGGAAAGGGTGGCGCAGTCCTTGAACACTTCCTCGCCGCGGTAGCCGAACCTGGCCAGGTGGCTGCGCACTTCCAGCTCGGTAAAGCGGGGGTACTGGTTCCAGATGGCATCGATCACGCGGCCTGCGCGGCGGGTCTGCTGCTGCACAAAGATACCGGGCTTGGCACCGGTGCCCAGCCGCACCATACCGCCGGAGGGGCGGCGCTTACCGTCCAATACCTGCAGCAGGGTGGATTTACCGGTGCCGTTGGGGCCCGCAATAATCAGCTTGTCCCCACGGTGGACGACATAATCCAGTGCTTCCAACAGGGTGCGTTCCCCAATGCGGATAGTTAAGCCTTTCATGATGACCAACTCATCATACGGCTCAATATCATACTCAAAGCGGAAATTCAGCTGGTGGGCTTCCGCCTGGGGTGCTTCGGTGATTTCCAGCTTTTCCAGCTGTTTGCGGCGGCTCTGGGCCATTTTGGTGGTGGAAGCGCGCACCAGGTTACGGTCAATATAATCCTGCAGCTTGGCCGCCTTTTCCACATCGGCATCATGCTGTTTTTGCAGGCGCTCGTCCGCTGCTTCGCGCTGGGGCAGGTAGGCGGAGTAGTTGCCGCGGTAGGTGGTGATGGTTTTGCCGCGCAGCTCCCAGATACGGGTACAGACAGAATCCAGGAAGTAGCGGTCATGGCTGACCACCAGCACTGCGCCGCGGTAGGCTTTCAGATAGGTTTCCAGCCAGTCCATCGTTTCCAGATCCAAATGGTTGGTGGGTTCGTCCAGAATCAGAATGTCCGGGCGTTCCAACAGCAAGCGGGCCAAGCGCAGGCGGGTCTGCTCGCCGCCGGAAAGCACCCCGGCCTTTTTCTTCCAGGTATCTGCCGGGAAGCCCATGCCGTTGAGCACCTTTTTGATCTGGGTATCCATATTATAGGCATCCATGGCATCGATCACTGCGTTGCAGGCTGTGATCTTATCCGTAATAGTCGTGTTGTGGAGGTCAGCTGCCAGCTGCTTTTGCAGGGTCTCCAGCTCCGCCATGGCGTCAAGCGCAGGCTGGAACGCAAGGCGCATGGTTTCGTAAACGTCTTTCTCCGGGTCAAGATGACCCGTCTGTTCCAGGTAGCCGCAGGTTGCCCCCGCCGCAAAGGCAGCGTCACCGGCATCGGGCAGGCTTTCGCCGCACAGCACACGCAGGAGCGTGGTTTTGCCGGTGCCGTTTGCACCAATAATACCAATGCGGTCGCCGCGTTCCACACTGGCTGTTACATGTTTTAAGACCTCGTGCTCGCCAAAGCTTTTGCCAAGGTCCTGCAGTTCGATCAGCATAATTTCACACCTTATCGTATCCCTGGCCACTAGGGTGTATCAGAAAAGTCGAAAATATAGTCTATGGCAACACCGCACAATTCCCGCCTTACGACTTAAGCACCGCTCCGGCGGCTGCGGCACTGCATCTGCGTTGCCAAAATGCTCGATAAGACATCCAGTATTATCTGCGCTTTTGGCTTAGCATCTGCCGCACCTCGCTCGCCGTATCGGCACTTAGAATTATGCGGTATTGCCCTATTTCTACAAACACAGCAGGATTTTGCATTAAAAAGCCTTAAATCCTGCTTGTATTTGCGAAATATCCGTCATGCTCTTTGTTTTCAGATTCACATTAAAGCAGCAGCCAGTTTGTTTTACTCTTCCACCAAAGGGCGCATCAAACCCGAAAATGTGCCGCTGCTCAGTTCTTTACCCCGGCAGCGGCACATTCCATTGGCCTGTTTCAGCCCTCGTTCATATGCCGACGGTTGCGCACGCCGACATTTTCCAGTTCTTCCGGCTCCATTACAATGCGGTAGAGTTCTTCATAGCTGTGCACCGTATATTTGGGCTGGATGCCAGTTTTATTTTCCTCGTTGGCAAAGTTGACCCAGCAGGTATCGATCCCCGCGTTGATACCGCCCTTGATATCGGCCAGCAGGTCGTCCCCCACCATCAGCACACGGCTGCGGTTGGTCAACCCCAGGTCCCGGATGGCATAGTCCAGCAGCTTGGGCGAAGGCTTTGCCGCACCCACTTTTTCCGAGATATACACACCATCCATAAAGCGGCCAATGCCGGATGCCGCAATGCGGGATTCCTGTACCTGGGTAGCACCGTTGGAAACGATTGCCAGGGTAGCAACTTCGCCCAGTTCTTCCAGAGCGGTCAGCGCACCGGGCATCAGATCCGCATGGTTGGCCAGCTCGTTCTCATAAAAGTCGTTCATCTCGCGGGCGTTGCCGGCTTCCGGTGTGCCAAGAGCCTGCATCACGCGGCCAAACCGCACCGCAAACAGCTTGCTGCGGTTCAGCTCGCCTTTGGCAAGGCTGTCCCACAGCTGGCGGTTGATCTGGTGGTAGGTTTCCAATGCTTCGGGGCCGTTGGGCATGCCGTAATGCTCTAACGTAATGCCGACCGCAGCACGCTCTGCTGCGTTAAAATCCAGCAGGGTGTTATCCACATCCAGTAAAAGACAAGTATAATTTGCCATAGATTTATTCCTTTTTTCCGGTCTATTCTTGCCGGATATCTGCCGGGGTGCCGCCCTGCCGCCAAAACAATTACTCCGTGTGCTGTGCTTCCGTCCGTTCATCGTCCGTCAGCGCATCGTCAAGGGGCTGGCCCCAGTCAAAATCATAGTTTTCCACACTGCCGTCGGTCACATCGTTCTGGCCGTTATCCGGCTGATAGCCAGCCTCGCAGTCAAAGACAAACATGTGATCACCTCCCGGCTTATGCTATGCCGGGGGCAGGCGCTGTGTGACTGCAATCAGTTTCCGCCGCCAAAGGGGAAGAACGGGAACTGTTCGCCCGAATCACTTGGTTCCGGGGTTACCGTGGGGTCCGAAAGGGGTTCCGTTACGTTGATGACAAGCTCTGCATACTGACCATTGTTGGCAGCACGCACGGTATAGCTGCCAACGGTATCCGCGCTGAACTGCACATTATCGCCGGTTGCACTCCACTGCGGCTTCTGGGCGCAGGTCCAGGTGGTATCCCCCGAAGGATTGCTTACGTTGGCCTGCAGCGTTGTGGTACTGCCTGCCGGCATAGAGCTGACACCGGTGATGCTGACGGTGGTAGCCGGTGCCTGCACATGCACCATCAGTTCCTGCGAAGTATAGGTATCGTTGACTTCCAGCCCGGCCTTGATGCGGTAATCTCCGGTGGCATTCGGCGTAAAGGTATAACTGGCGCCATTCTGCATCATGTCATCGTTGACCGACCACTGCACACCGCTGTTATCATAGCTCTTACCGCCCAAGGTGACACTGGCGTTGATGGTCAGGGATTCACCCTGCTTGATGGTGCTTTCGCCCTGATCCAGGGTGATCTGCACACGGGCATCGTTGAACATTGCCGTCACGGAAATATCCTTGGTCGCGCTGTCCACACGGGTAGCGGTGGCCAGGTCATCGCTCCACTTATAGAACGTATAGCCGTCTGCCGCCACAGCGGTAATGGTCACAGTCTGCTTTTCGGCTGCGTCCATTTCGATGGAAGTTACGCCGCTCTGGCCATTGCCCTGCAGGGTGCCCTTGCCTTCTTCCACCAAGTATTGCAATTTGAACGTTGTAGGGGTCGCCGAAGGCGTGGGCTCCGTGGCGGCTGCGCTGCCGCCAGCCTGCTCAGTACGCTGCGGAATATCATCCGTGTTGGGGCGGGTATCCGCAGTATCGTAAGCATGATTGCGCAGGTAGTTCAGCACCACATTCGCGCCGGATGTGCTGAAGCCATTCTGTTTGTTGTTCAAATAGGATGCTTCGGCATAGCCGCTGTTGCTGTCTTTCAGTGCTTCGGCCAAGTTCAGGTATTTATAGCCTTCATCATTGCACATCTTGGCCAATTCCTGGTTGAACTGGTCGATCATCAGCTGCGTTTTGGCGGCATCAGATGCATTTTTTGCCACAGGCGGAATGGCACAGACAATGACATCGCAGTACTGGTACGCACCGGTAATTGCGATGACAGCCTGCTTATAGTTACGGGCAAAATTATCGTAGGAAAGGCTGCCGTCCAGATCGTTGCTGCCCAGCAGCATGACCACGCGGCGGGGTTTCATTTTGGATACCGCCTGCGGGACGGTATAGGCGCTGGAATCCCCCGCAAAGTAAACGCAGGCATCGTTCAGCAATGAGCTGACGGTCAGGCCGTCCTTGCCTGCAAACTGATCCAGCGTGATGACTTTATCGTCATACAGGGACTTGGCAAACTGATCCCCCACAAACAGCGTGGAGGAGACATAATCGGTGCCTGCATCAGAGGTTTTGGCCAGCACGGACCCCAGCGAAGTATCCAGCGGATAGGCCTGCGGGTCATAGCGGCCGCTGCCGCCCAGCGACAGCTTGCCCGGCAAAACCCAGGATGCAATAAATGTAAGGATGACAGCCAGCACACATACTGCCAGAACAGCACATGCCTTGCGCTGGGTTGGGCTGAAGGATGCCCGGCTGCCGGATGTTTTGCGGCTCATAATGTTCGTTTCTCCCTTTGTTCCTTATGTAGGATGCGCCCGCGGGCCGGGTTGGTTCCGGCGGCGGGCTGTGCCCGGCAGCGCTTTGCACCGCGCGGGGTTCAGCCCAGAATATACTGGGTCAGTTCTTCACAATTTTGCGCCAGCAGCACCGGATTCCAGGGTTCCATTTCTTCCCTGCTACCATAGCCGTACAGCACGGCAGCAGCGGGCAGCTGGTTGTTGACTGCGCCCTGCATATCATCCTGGCGGTCCCCCACCATCAGGATGCGTTTGCCCGCCAGGCGTGGGTCCTGCAGCACAAGGCGGATCACATCCGTCTTGTTGTCCACACTTTCGTCCATGCTGGCCCCGCCAATGCGGTCAAAATAGTCAAACAGCCCCTGCTCTTTCAGGATGGGTGTTACAACTTCGACCGGTTTGCAGGTTGCCGTTGCCATGTACAGCCCGGCATCTTTCAGGGTATCCATCATCTGACGCACCCCGGGGAACAGGCTGCACTGGTGGCTGCCAACTTCCTCGTAATGCACGCGGTAATACTCCACGGCCTGCTCCACCTCGGCATCCGTTGCAAAGTGCTGGGCAAAGCTCCAGCGCAGCGGAGGGCCAAGGTAGCGGGAACAATCTATCGCATCCGGGTCAAGGCCCATTTTGCGGAACGCATAGGCAAAGCAGTTAAAAATGCCCGGCCGGGAATGGATCAATGTTCCATCAACATCAAATAAAACGGCGTCGTAACGCTGCATCCAAAATACCTCCTGCGGAAAGGCGGTGCTCCCTTTATACAGTCCTGATAACTTCCCATGGCGCTTGTGGCCGCGTTGTCTATGGCTACTCCCCCGGTGTAAAGTACACTCACTTTACATCCATTTCAAGAGCCTTGGCCGCATACCATGCAGAGAAAACAATGAACTTTCCTGGGTTCTTTCTGTTCTCTTTTGGTGTATACGGAATCGAAAACAGACGATCCGATACTCTGCCGTCTGTCAATTCCGTCATAATATACAGTTGTATTATATCATAACTGTCAAGGTTTGAAAATGACTTCACGGAAATTTGATAATTTGCCCCTTCTTTCCTGCTCCAAAAGACAAAAAAGCCGCTGCAAACCGGTAAAATCCGGCCCACAGCGGCAGTTAAATGGTATAAAACTTATCCAAATCCGATCCTGTACGCAATCTTATCAGGAAAGGATCATGCGGTCATTGGCTTCGCCGCCAGCCTGCTCAAAGCGCTGCAGCAGATCCGATACTTCCAACTTTGTCTTTTCTTCGCCGCGCACATCATAAATCACATGGCCTTCGTTCATCATGATCAGGCGGTTGCCATAGCGGATGGCATCGCGCATATTATGGGTGATCATCAGGGTGGTCAGGTGGTTTTCCTGCACGATCTTGTTGGAAATTTCCAGCACCTTGGCGGCGGTCTTGGGGTCCAGGGCTGCGGTGTGCTCGTCCAGCAGCAGTTTGGGCTTTTTCAGGGTCGCCATCAGCAGGGTGACTGCCTGGCGCTGGCCGCCGGAAAGCAGACCGACCTTGCTGGTCATGCGGTCCTCCAGGCCCAAGCCCAGGGTTTTAAGCAGCTCGTGGTACTCGGCATTTTCCTTTTTGGTAATACCAACGCGCAGGGTGCGGCCCGCACCGCGGCGGGCGGCCAGGGCCAGGTTTTCATCAATCTGCATCGTGGCGGCGGTGCCCATCATGGGGTCCTGGAACACACGGCCAATGTAAGCGGCGCGCTTGTGCTCCGGCAGGCGGGTGATATCCTTACCATCAATAATGATCTTGCCCATATCCACCGGCCACACACCGGCAACAGCATTCAGCATGGTGGACTTGCCCGCACCGTTGCCGCCGATTACGGTGACGAAATCGCCGTCCTCCAGCGTCAGGTTCAAATCATTCAGGGCAACCTTCTGGTTGACCGTACCGGGGTTAAAAGTCTTGTAAACGTTTTTGATCTCAAGCATTGCTGCTGCCGCCTTTCTTTACCGCAACGCGGGTGAAGTATTTTGCTTTCCAGTATGGAACCGCAAGGAAGATGGCGACCACGATGGCGCTGAGCATTTTGAGCAGGTCGGTATCGATCTTGAACCAGATGCAGATCTGCATAACAATGTAGTAGATGACGCTGCCGATGCCAACGCTGAGCAGCTTGAGCGCAAAGTTGCGAAAAATCTTGCTGAACACGGCTTCACCGATAACAACGGCAGCCAGACCGATCACGATAGCACCGCGGCCCATCTGGACATCAGCAAAGCCCTGGTACTGGCTGAGCAGCGCACCGGAGAATGCCACCAGACCATTGGAGAGCATCAGGCCCAGCACAATGTTGAAATTAGTGTTGATGCCCTGCGCCCGCGCCATGTTGGCGTTGCAGCCGGTAGCGCGGATGGAGCAGCCAAGCTCGGTGCCGAAGAACCAGTACAAAATAGCGATAACAACCACCATAAGAACGGCCACGATCAGGATGGTATTGCGGTAAAACGGAACGCCTTTGATATAACGCAGGGATACCAGCAGGTCATATTTGTCCACGTTGATAGCCTGATTGGCTTTTCCCATGATTTTCAGGTTGACCGAATATAGGGACAACTGGGTCAAGATACCGGCAAGGATGGCCGGAATGCCCATAAACGTGTGGAACAGGCCGGTCACCAGGCCAGCCAGCAGGCCAGCACCAAACGCCAGCAGCAGGGACAGCCAGACGTTCATGCCGGAAATCATACACATGATGCAGACCGCACCGCCAAGGCCCAAGGTGCCGTCTACCGTCAGGTCGGCAACATCCAGGATGCGGAAGGTAAGGTAAACGCCAATCGCCATAATGGCCCAAATCAGGCCCTGCGCCAATGCGCCCGGCATGGCATTGAACAATGTTGCAATGTTCAAGAGATCGTCAACTCCTCAAAAAAGATATAGTCTTTTTAATTATATCAAAAAATCGCGGGAAAGAAAAGCCTTTTCCGCGATTTTTGTATTAAAGTTACCTGCATCAAATCAAAGCAGGCCGTTCTGGCTGTTTAGCCCTCGTATGCCACATAATCATCTGGGATGGTGATGCCCAGAGCTTCGGCAATGGTCGGGTTGTATTCCTTAGTGAACTCCGGAGCGTACTCAATGGGCATCTCCTCAACCTTGCTTTCGCCGGTCAGGATCTTGGCGGCCATCTTACCGGTAGCAACGCCCAGGTCATAGTAGCTGATGGACAGGGTAGCAACGCCACAGCCGCTCATGATGCCTTCCTCGCCTGCAACGACAGGCACACCGGCGGGCTGGCAGATGTTATTGACGATCTCCGTGTTGTTGGCAACGGTGTTATCGGTGGGAACATAGATCACATCGCTGGCATCGGCAGCGCTCTGGCAGACGGTGGCCAGATCGTTGGAGTCAGAGAATGCGTAATACTCGCAGGTGTAGCCCAGTTCTTCCAAGCTGGCCTTTACGGTATCAACCTGATACTGGCTGTTTGCTTCGGCGCTGCAATACAGCAGACCAACGGTCTTTGCATCGGGGAACAGTTCCTTGATGATTCCTGCCTGCTCATCCAGAGGAGCCAGGTCGCTGGTGCCGGAAATATTGGTGCCGACAAGGCCATCGAAGTCATCAATACCCAGTGCCACGCCGTACTCGGTAACAGAGGTGCCCAGAACCGGGATGGTGTTGGTGCCGGCCTGTGCAGCCTGCAGGGCGGGGGTTGCGTTGGCCAGGATCAGGTCAACATTATCAGAAACAAAGCCATTGATGATGGTGCTGCAGGTGTTGGAATCGCCCTGGGCGTTCTTTTCCTCGAAGGTAACGGCATCGCCGAGCTGCTCGGTCAGGGCATCCTTAAACCCCTGGGTTGCAGCGTCCAAAGCAACGTGCTGCACCAGCTGGCAGATGCCGACCTTGTAGGTCTGGCCGTCAGCAGCGGCGGTATCGGAAGCGGCGGTGGATTCTGCGGCAGAAGAAGCGGTGCTGTCCGCGGCCGATGCAGCAGAGCTTGCTGCAGTGCTGCCACAGGCAGCAAGGGAAACAGCCAGGCAGCCGGCTGTCAAAATAGAAAGTGCTTTTTTCATGGTATCTTCCTCCCAAATCTATGCATCGCTCACCGGCATCCACTATGCTGCATAGCCTTGGGTGGGTGTCCTCTCCGAAAAGCGATTTAGTGATTTAAAGTATAGCATCAATCGTATTCCCTGCAAGATACAATCCGCCAAATCACGGCGCTTTAGAGCACTAAATTTCCACATTTTGCACAATTTTAACAAAAAAGCACACCCTGCGTTCTGCCTTTGGGGCATTCGCACAAGGTGTGCAATATCAATAAGACTTATAAAATGATATTTTTCTCTGTTTCAGCAATTGGGTGCTGGATTGCTTTTGTGTTCCTTGCCGTTTTGGCCTCATTTATGCAAAGATTGCCGCTTCGGTCTGGTTCAGGATGCGGATAAACGCCTCTCGCGTATCCGCCATACGCAGTTTTTCCGTCAGGCGGTGGTCGCTGAGCAGGTTGACAAGGCGAGCCAAAATCAACAGGTGGTCGCTCTGGCGGTCCGGCGGAACCGCAACCATAAAGATCATATCCACCAGCTTGCCGTCCGCTGCGCCCCAGTCCAGCCCACGGGTAAGGGTCAGCGCGGCCAGCCCAAGCGAGGCAACGCCCGCATTGCAGGCATGCGGGATGGCAAGCCCTTCCCCAATGGCGGTGGTGCCGCCCGCGCGTTCACGCTCACACACGGCTTTATAGTAGGCGGTACCGTTGGTGATCACGCCGTTGCTCTCCTGAAGTTCCACCAAGGTTTCCAGCGCCGTCTGCACACTGGGCATCTCGGCATGCAGCATCACACTGTCACGGTTCAGTAAACGGCTGACTCTCAGCTGTGTCTGCTCACTTTCCCTGTGTTTCATACGTCCTCCACCTTGCTGATCAGCTTGTAAAGGAACTCGCCCACCGCGCCGCCGGTGCAGTCGCAGTTGGTCACTTCGTTGGCCGCTGCTTTTACTTCGGACGGCGCATTGGCCACAGCCACGGAATAGCCCGCTTTTTTCATGATTTCGAGATCATTATAATAGTCACCGATCACGATGGTCTTTTTGATGTTCTCGTTCAGGATATGGCAAAGCTCTTCCATTCCGGCTGCTTTGCTGATGCCGGAAGGCATAATTTCCAAGTAGATCTGGTTGGTAGGCAAAAAGTAATTATCCCGGCCAAAGTACCGCGTTTTGGCGTATTGTCCCGCTTTGCGGATCGTTTCCGGATCCCCGGCAAACACCACCTTCAGCCAGCCATCCGGCACATTTTCCAGCGGGCAGGCCACGCTTTCCATGTGTTCATCCACCTGGTGGGCGTGGGTATAGCTGCTGGCGTGAACAACATACATCTCCCCCGCACCGGCCATGACCTCTACACCAATCTTCGGGAATTTTTGCAGCATATCGGCAATGGCGGCAGCGGCCTGTTCCTGATTCAAGCAGGAGCGACGCAGCACACGGTTGGTCTGGAAATCATACAGCAGCGAACCATTGCAGGAGATTGCTGGCAGCGAAAGCTCGATATCGCCCAGCGCCGCGCGGATCGACTCCGGCGGACGGCCGGATGCAACGGTAAAGCGCCCACCCATGGCGGTAAACAACCGGATGACGCTGCGGTTGCAGGCGGGAATGCCCTCCTTTGCAGTCAGCAGGGTGTTATCCATATCACAAAAAACCAGATAATCACTCAAACGCTCCATGGCGGCTTTCCTTTCTCAGACGGCTTAAGTAGTCCTGAAACCAGTCAGGCAGTGAGCTGTCAAACTGCATCCATTCCCCGGTGGTGGGGTGCACAAAGCCAAGCTCCTTGGCGTGCAGGCACTGACCGTTCAGGCTGCGGATACAATTTTTGGGCCCATACACGGCATCCCCAGCCAGCGGGTGGCCAATGGACGCCATATGCACCCGAATTTGATGGGTGCGGCCTGTTTTAAGCTTGCATGCAATGTAAGTAAAGTTGCCGAACCGTTCCAGCACCTGCCAGCCGGTGTAGGCATATTTGGAGTTCTGCTGGGTCACGGCCATCTTTTTGCGATCCTTAGGGTCGCGGCCGATGGGGGCTTCCACAAAGCCGGTATCCTCTTTCAGGTTGCCATACACCACAGCGTGGTACACCCGATGGATAGAATGCACGCTCATCTGTTCGGTCAGTGCCTGGTGGGCGGCATCCGTTTTTGCAACGACCAAAAGGCCGCTGGTATCCTTATCAATGCGATGCACAATGCCGGGGCGGATGGCCCCGCCGATGCCGGACAGCCGCCCCGCACAGTGCCACAGCAGTGCATTGACCATGGTGCCGTCCGGGTTGCCGGGCGCAGGGTGCACCACCATGCCTTTGGGCTTGTTGACCACCAGCAGGCTGTCATCCTCATACACAATGTCCAGCGGAATGTTCTGGGGCTGGGCTTCGATGGGCTGCGGGTCCGGCAGGGTGAGCAGAATCGTCTGCCCGGCTTTCAGCTTATCCTTTTTGTTCAAGGGGCTGCCGTTGCAGGTCACACTGCCCGCTTCGATCAAGTTTTGCAGCTGGCTGCGGGAAAGATCCGGGCACTGTTCCGCCAGCCAGCGGTCCAGCCGCAAGCCAACGCTTTCCGGCGCAAGGATCAGTTCACGCTGTTCCATCTGTGGGCGCACTCCCCTTTTGCTGTTTTGCTTTTTGTTCGCGGCGCATATCCAGCAGCAGGCTGAGGACCAGCAGGCCCACGCCGACACAGATGCAGACATCCGCAAAATTGAACACCGGGAAATTGATGAACAGGCAGTTCAGGTAATCCACCACCACGCCGGTGCGGATACGGTCGATCAGGTTGCCAACACCGCCGCCCACGACCAAAATCCAAGCAGCACGCTCCAAACGCGGCATTTTGCGCAAAAGCAGCATACCGGCCAGCACAGCCAGCATCACACCGGTAACGATCACCAGCAGCGTGCGCTTGCCGCTGAGCATGGAAAACGACATACCATCATTGAGCAGGTAATAAAATTCCAGCACATGCGGGATAAAGGGTTTGCTGCCAACCGGCAGCAGTTCCACGGTGGCCCAAAGTTTGATCAGCTGGTCAACCAGCGTCAGGCCTGCCGCAGCAAGAATGGATAAAATGCCAACCAGCATAAACGCCTCCGTCGTCCGGGCCAATGCAGCGCTGCAACATGCCCTGACAAAAACAGCGGTGCAAAGGCTTGATAAAAGCGCAAAAGCACCGCTGTAAATCATACTATGGCAATACCGCACAGTTCCTGTTTTACAGGCTTAAGCACTGGAACAGCGCTTAACATCATGCGGCATAGCCCTTTATTTGAAATTAACCAAGAACTTTCGCACAGCGCGGGCACAGGCCGTCTTCGCCAACAGCTGTGTCGAACTTCCAGCAGCGCAGGCACTTGTTGCCAGCAGCATGGGCAACGCTCATGCCCAGGCCCTCGGTCAGACCCTTCACGCCGCCTTCGCCCTTGACCAGATCCACATGGGAAACGATCATCAGATCGGCCAGCTCATCCATCGGGATGGCGTTCAGGAAGTCATACATTTCATCGTTGCAGTACAGGGTAACGGCAGCTTCCAGAGAGGAACCGATGGTCTTATCGGCACGGGCCTGCTCTAGAACCTTCTTTACATCGTCACGCACAGCAATGATCTTGGCCCACTTGGCGTCAAAAGCGGCATCCTCATCGCTCTTGGCTTCCGGCATACGCTCCCAGCAGACATACTCCTGCATGCCTTCCAGCTTCGGGATGTAGCTCCAGATTTCCTGGGCGGTGAAGCACAGGATGGGGGCAACCAGCTTGGTGAAGTCAACCAGAATGCGGTACAGCGCAGTCTGGGCGCAGCGGCGTGCGTGCTCGTCCGCGCAGTACAGGCGGTCCTTGATGACGTCCATATAGAAGTTGGACATATCAATGACACAGAAGTTGTAGATTGCGTGGTAAGCGCGGGAGAAATCGTAATTATCGTAAGCGGCACGCACATTGGCGGTCAGGCTGTTGCAGCTCTTGAGTGCCCAGCGGTCGATTTCGAACAGCTGATCCTCGGCAACCATATCCGTGGCAGGGTTGAAATCGCCAATGTTGCCCAGCATAAAGCGGGCGGTGTTGCGCATCTTGCGGTATGCTTCGGACAGCTGCTTGAAGATATTCTTGCCTGCGCGCACATCAACGGTGTAATCGCTGGAAGCAACCCACAGACGAACGATGTCAGCGCCGTAATCGCGGATGATTTCGGACGGCTCCACACCGTTGCCGGCAGATTTGTGCATCTGCTTGCCCTGCTCATCAACGACCCAGCCATGGCACAGAACGCCTTTGTACGGGGCAACGCCCTGGGTGGCAACGCTGGTCAGCAGGCTGGACTGGAACCAGCCGCGGAACTGGTCGGCGCCTTCCATATACAGGTCAGCGGGCCAGTTCAGTTCGGGACGTTCGCGGCAGACTGCGCTCCAGGTAGAGCCAGAGTCGAACCAGACATCCATGATATCGGGATCCTTTTCCCAGTCAGAAGCGCCGCATTCGCAGACCTCAGTCTTGGGCATGATCTCGTTGGCATCGTACTTATACCAGGCATCGGAGCCTTCCTTGCGGAACAGGTCGCTGACAGCCTTGATGGAAGCATCGGTGATGTGGTACTTGCCGCAGTTCTTGCAGTAGAACACCGGGATGGGCACACCCCACACGCGCTGACGGCTGATGCACCAGTCGCTGCGGTCACGCACCATGCCGTGCATACGGTCATGACCCCATGCCGGCTGCCACTTGACTTCGTCAATGGCCTTATAGGCTTCCTCGCGGAACTTATCAATGGAGCAGAACCACTGTTCGGTTGCACGGAAGATGATGGGATGGTGGCAGCGCCAGCAATGCGGGTACTGGTGGGTGATGTGCTGCACGCCCATCAGGTGGCCGGACTGCTTGATGTGCTCCAGAATAACTTTGTTGGCAGCCCAGACCTTAAGGCCTGCAAACTCTTTGCCTGCTTCTTCGGTCAGGTAACCGCCATCGTCCACGGGGACAATAACGGGAACCTGCGGGTAGTGGTTGACGCAGACTTCAAAGTCCTCAACACCGTGGCCAGGTGCGGTATGAACGCAGCCGGTGCCGCCTTCCAGGGTAACGTGGTCACCCAGGATAACCAGGCCCTTGCGGTCCAGGAAGGGGTGCTGATACTGCATCAGCTCAAATTCAGAGCCGAGAACGCGGGGCTCCAGAACCTCGTAATCCTCGATATGGCAGGCTTTCATGGTGGATTCCACCAGACCGGCAGCCATCAGGTGATATTCATCGCCGATTTTGACGAAGGCATACTCCAGGCTGGGGTTCAGGCAGGTTGCCACGTTGGCGGGCAGGGTCCAGGTGGTGGTGGTCCAGATCACGATCCATGCCTTGTCCAGAGGGATACCGTACTTGGCCAGAACACCGTTGGGGTCATCGGTGAGCTTAAAGCGGACATAGATAGAATCGCACTCGTCCTCGGCATACTCGATTTCGGCTTCTGCCAGAGCAGTACGATCCTCCGGGCACCAGTAAACGGCTTTCATGCCCTTGTAGATATAGCCTTTCTTGGCCATCTCGCCAAAGATCTCCACCTGGCGTGCCTCAAATTCGGGGCGCAGGGTCAGGTAGGGGTTGGCGAAATCGCCCTGAACGCCCAGGCGGGCGAACTGGCTGTTCATCACATCAATATGCTCGGTAGCAAACTCTTTGCAGATCTTGCGCAGTTCCAGCTTGGAAATGCCGGCCTTTTTATCGCCCAGAGAGGACAGAGCCTTCAGCTCAATGGGCAGACCGTGGGTATCATAGCCGGGAACATAGGGAGCACAGTAGCCCGACATGTTCTTTTCACGGATGATGATATCCTTGATGATCTTGTTCAGGGCAGTACCCATATGGATATTACCGTTGGCATACGGAGGGCCATCATGCAGAACAAAGCGCGGCAGATCCGCGTTATGTTCGATCATTTTTTCGTAGACGTGGTTTTTCTCCCAATCCTCCAGCATTTTGGGCTCCTTTTTCGGCAGCCCGGCACGCATTTCAAAGGGGGTAGCCATCTTATGGATGGTATCATTGTAATTCTGCGGCAAAGTTTCCAACTCTCCTCTATTTCCTTAATATAGCTGATATGGCGGCTTGTCCAAAGCGCAGTACACCAGGTTGCCCCGGCAGTTCTGCACCGTTCAGGCAGGTCTTAAAATGCTTGGGGTACACGCACGCACAAATGCGGCACCTCAAACATCATAATCAATATCATCAAATGCGTCAAGCTCCGCTTTGGCAGAGCTCTTGGTTTTGCGGGCATTTTTGCCCGTGCTGCGGGCCGAAGCGCCGCGGCTGCGGGAGCCGGATTTCTTGGCGGGCTTTTCCGGCATATCCCCGCCGTAAAGCCCGGCAACGGATGGCATATCATCGTCCGGCAGGATTGGCTTTGTTTTGGGGGCAAAGGCAAATTCTACCGTATCGATCTTTTCCTCGTCCAGCGGCTGGCCAGGGGCAGGTGCCGGAGCCGGAGCCGGCTCTTCGGGCTGGGCGGGTTCTTTCGGCTCAGCCTCGTAATATTCCGGTTCCTCATATGCCGGGTAGCTTTCCTCCGGGGCTGCGGGCTGCGGAGCCGGGACATCCTCCGGGATTGGCTGGTTGGGTTCCGGTTCCGGCTGCGGAGCCGGGGCAGGCTGTTCTACCGGCTGGGGTGCAGGCTGCTGCGGGACTTCCTGCGGTTCCGGTTGCGGCTGCGCGGCCTGCTGTTCTGTACGGTTGGGGTGATACTCCGGAATTTTGGCAATCATTTCGATGTGCTGGCGGTACAGGTCCATCAGGCGCTTTTTGAACGCATCCGCTTCCTGCTTTATTGTCACAAGCTCCTGCTGGGCCAGCTCCACCTCATCGCGGGCGCGCTGTTCACGATCCTCCGCCTTAATGTTGGCGGCACGAATGATCTCGGCAGCTTTCTGCTTGGCTTCCTTGATGACGTTCTCGCCAAGGCGCTGGGCATTGATCATGGTTGTGCTCAGGGTATCTTCGTCGGCACGGTACTGGTCAATGCGCTGGGCCAGTATGACCAGCTTTTTCTGCAGGTCATCATTTTCTGCGGCCAGGCTGTCGATGCTGTCCGCAACCTGTTTGAGGTAATCGTCTACGTCCTCACAACGATAACCGCGCATGGCACGGTCAAAGGTCACGCGGCGCACATCATCCGAAGCAATCATCCAAATTCCTCCTGTTTCGGGTGGCACACACCCGGAATGGTATCCGAAATTTTACCGTTCGGCACGGCTGCCGGGCTGCCCCGGCCCATGGGTTTCACATTCAGGTTTTATGTTCAATACTGATAAAACGTGATAAAGATGCGGTCCTTGCGGCTTTTGCCGCCGATTGCCACCAGACGGTAGCGCCCAACGCCCCGCACGGTGAAGATATCGCCTTCAAACACATCCTCATGGGCGGTGCGCAGCGGAACGTGGTTCACTTCCACCCTGCCGCTTTGGATTGCCTGCGCCGCAATGGAGCGGGAGGTGCGCATCATGGCTGCCAATACGGTATCTGCCCGCAAAGATGGCACCGTTGCATCCTGCGTCTGGCGTTCCGGCCCGCGCAGGACTTCTTCCGGCACGGCATCGCAGCGCTCGACACGCACCGGGCTGCGGCCAGCTTCCGTCAGGTTGGAAGCAATAAAATCCGCCTTATCTTCCAGCACAAAGGCATACACACTGCGGGCATCGGCCGGATCCGGCAGGATATCCCCCAAACAGGCACGATCCAGGCCAAGACCCAGGATTGCCCCCAGATAGTCACGGTGGCCCGGCACGGCGCTGCCGCCCTGCTGCGGCGCTGTGAAATGCAGCACCGCAACTGGCTCTTCCGGCCAGGAATCCGGTGGTTCAATGCAGAGCACTTTGCGTTCCGCATCCGGCCAGCCGCCCTGAAAGCGGGCAAAATCGCAGCCCTCACGGTTGAGCGCAGCCTGCGCAAGGGCCTGTTCGCGGTCCGAAAGGAAGCCCGTTGCCCGCGGGATGCCACGCTGCATGGCGGTACGGCAGAGTTCTTCCACCCGGCGCATCAAAAAGCGTTCATCCTCGTTCTGCGGCGGCACAAAGCCGCGGGTCCTTGTATCAGAAGAAGACGCCATTGTTCTCCAGCTCGTCCAGCAGGTCGCCCATAATATCAACGTTATACGGGGTAATGATGAATGTACTGGTTGCTACACGCTTGATCTGGCCGTTATTGGCGTAAGCCACGCCGGACAAAAAGTCGATCAAACGGCGGGAGACTTCTTTGTTGGTGGATTCAAGGTTCAGCACAACGGTGCGCTTTGCGTTCAGCTGGTCTGCAATGGCAGCAGCATCGTCAAAACGTTCCGGCTTGACCAGTACAACCTGCAGCTGGGTGGTAGCGTTGATGTTGACCACCTTGTTGCTGTGCTGCTTAGCAGTTTCCTGCGTGGGGTAGGCTTCTTCCGGGGCTGGCGAACCGCCCTGACCACCGCCAGGGAAGATATCATCCTCTTCGTTATCATCCACATAGGAATCTGCTTCGGGATCCTGGTTGATTCCGAGGACGTTTCTCAAACCGTCTATCATGGACATGGCAGTTACTCCTTACGTTTGCTTAGTTGTATAAATTGCACAAAAAAAGCCCCGATTGGCTTTTGTCACAACTATACAGTATTTATTATCTTCCATTTTTGCTTCGTTGTCAATACAAATATAACAGAATGTGGGGCAAAACGCCCGTTTTCTGTCCTTACAGCAGCTTGCCGTCCTGCAGGTTGCTGCCTTCCACGATCACCTCATCGTACAGGCGCAGCTCGTTATCCTCCCCCACTTTGCCGCCTTCCGGTACAAGGATGTAGGTATCGTCCTCATATAAAATGGTAATGCGGCGGAAGCGCTGCAAATCGCCGTATTTGACATATACGCCGCGCTGGCCGTTCACGATATGCAGGGCCCTGCGGTCAATGCGGATGCCCTGGTAGGTGTGCAGGCTGATTTCGGCTTCCTCATAATTCAGGCAGAGCACCTGAGCATTGATGCTGCGGCATTCCAGCACCACTTTGGCAAGGCCGGTTTCTTCGTCGGTGGTCACATCCACCACGGTGGCAGCCAAAGGCTCTTCCTGTTTGCCCGGAACACTGATGCTCACGCGGGACAGGCCGTTCAACCGCCCGGCAAGGTCTGCCGAACACACGGCATAAAACCGCCAGGAAAACCCGGTTACAATATGCCCAGCAAGGTCGGCATTGGACGGAGTCTCCCCTGCGTTGATCATCTTTTGCAGATCAGCCGGGCTCATGGCATCCAGCTCCGTGGGATCCCGCACCACCGGGGCGGCGCTTTCGGATGAGACAAAATACCCGTTGGTATCCGCTTCGATCGTCTGCAGGCCGTTCAGCTGGGCAGCAATGCCGTCCCGCTCGGCCTGCAGGCTGGCCAGCACCTCGCCAAAGCCCGCCGCCTGGCCGGTGCTGATCTGCAGTTTATTTTGCGCCAGCAAAAAATCTTCCGCAGCATCCTGAATTGCGCCGTAAGATGCTGTGTCGATCTGGTCCAGCAGGTTATACAGCGCCGTGCGCGTCTGGGTGGTCAGAACCGAAAGATCGCTGCCGGAGGAATTTTCCGACTTTGTCAGCAGCAAAATCGCACGATCCAACCGGTCCAGCCGTTCCCGCATTGCTCCCTGGGAATCATCCGTATACTGTTCCGCCAGAATGGTGCCCGCGCTGACGCGCTCACCATCCTGCACCACATATCCCAGGTTGCCGCTGCCAGGCACATCCACTGCCTGGAACACTGCCACGCCTTTCAGCGTGATGTTATCCGACATGGTGTAGGCAATGGCGGTTTCGGTTTTGTAAGTTCGGTGGAAGATCGTGTAAATCTGGATACAGAGATACCCAAGCACCACAACCAGCAGCGCCGTAAACAGGGCAAAAAGAATTTTTATGAATGCTTTGGGCTGGCTTTCATTCTGTTCATGCATTGGGTATCCCCCCTTTGGTTTTATGGCAACACCGCACAATTCCCGCCTGACGGCTTAAGCACCGCTCCGGCGGCTGCGGCACGGCATCTGCGTTGCCAAAATGCTCGATAATGTCGGGTTGCGGTACCCGCATCGTGCTTCGGGGGCAAAAGCCCCTCGCACTCTGCGACCGCTGCCCCTGCTTCGGTTCGCTGTTTCCGCCACTGGCGGCGCTCACCTTTGCAGCATCCAGTATTATCTGCGCTTTTGGCTTAGCATCTGCCGCACCTCGCTCGCCGTATCGGCACTTAGAATTATGCGGTATTGCCTTATCTTTTATATATAGCGATATTGTTACTGCATTTCAAGCGTTGTTTTCCGCCAGGAACGCTTCGGTCTGTTCTGCCGCCTGCTGTTCCAGGTTTCCGTCTTCCAGGTAAAGCCACACAGCGTCCGTCTGGCGGCGGAACCAGGTCAGCTGACGCTTGGCATAATTGCGGGAAGCCTGTTTGAGGTGCGCAAGGCAGCTTTCCAGGTCTGCTGTTCCCTCAAAATACGGGAAGAACTCTTTGTAGCCGATGGCCTGCGCCGCGGTGCGGTAGGTATCGCGGTGGTCATACACCAGTTTGGCCTCTTCCAGAATGCCGCTTTGCATCATACGGTCACAGCGGGTATCAATCCGCTGGTAAAGAAGGGTGCGGTCGCGGCAGGTCAGGCAGAGACAGAGTGAACGGTAAGGTTTTTCCGCCGGACGGGCGGCCTCGCGCTCAGCGCTCATCTTGCGGCCGGTGGCACGGTACAGTTCCAAAGCACGGATGACCCGAGGGGTGTTGTTGGGATGCACCTTGGCGGCATAGCCCGGGTCCACCGCGGCAAGTTCTGCATAGAGCGCCTGGGAGCCTTCCGCCTGCAGGCGGGCTTGCAGCTCCTGCCGGATGGCAGGATCCACTTTTTCCGGCGTAAAGCCAATGCCGTTGAGCAGGCTGGTAATGTACAGCCCTGTGCCGCCCACAACCAGCGGCAGCTTGCCCTGTGCCGTCAGCTGGGTGATGGTTTTCCCCGCAAGGGTGGTAAAATCCGCCACGCTGAACGCCTGTTCCGGCGCAAGGAAGCCGACAAGATGGTGCGGCACCCCCTGCATTTCTTCCGGGGTCACTTTGGCAGTGCCAACATCCAGCCCCTGATAGATCTGCATGGAATCCGCACTGATGATCTCGCCGCCAAAGCGTTTGGCCAAGGCGACCGAGAGTGCGGTTTTACCAGTTGCCGTCGGTCCGCCAATGGCAACCACGCGGGGCTTGGCGGCATTATACAAGGCGTCCAAACTGTTTTTCCAGCTCCTTCCGGGTCAGCTTCAGCACGCAGGGGCGGCCATGGGGACAAAACGGCGGCACACTGCCGTCCATAATTTTCTGGGCCAGGGCCAGCATTTCATCGGTGGTGGTCCTGTCCCCCGCTTTAATGGCGGCGCGGCAGGCAATGGAATGCAGTACCCACTCGGTTTTCTCCCGCAGGGCATCGCGGCCGCCGTTCAGCAAATGGTTGGCCAGTTCCAGCACCATATCCCCCACATCGTCCACCGGCACATCCGCGGGAACGGCACGCACCACAACGGTAAAGCCGCCGTAATCATCCACTTCCACACCGCTGTTCTGCAAAAGTTCCTGGTGGGCCAGCAGGGCCTGCTTTTCCTCGGCGGAAAGGTTGACCTGCACGGGGACAAGCAGCATCTGAGACGGCACGCTGCCGTAATCCTTGGCGAGCTGCTCAAACAGGATGCGCTCATGTGCGGCGTGCTTATCAATCAGACAAAGCTCATTGTTGCGCTCGGTGATGATGTAGGTTTTGAATACCTCCCCCACCACGCGCAGCGGCAGGCTGGCGGGTGCCGGGGCAAAGGTCGTCTGCTCCGGCGGGATGTCCGCCTGGGCAGTTGGGTCATTGTGGGTGATGGGCAGTGCGCTCAGGCCGGTGGCAGATTTTTCCTCTTCCGGCAGTTCCGGTGATTCAATATTTTCCAGCTGGGCCGGGGCAGGCTGCTGCGCGAGGGCTGTGGTTACAGCGGGTTCTGCCTTGGGCTGCTGTTCCGGCAGGTCGGGCAGAATGTCCAGCAGGTCCTCCTGTGCCGTGTGCGGTGCGGGGGCGGCAAACTGCGGGGTGCTGGGTGCATTAAATGGTGCCCGCACCGAGTTCAGCTCCATCACTCCGCTGGTACCGGGCAGCGTGCGGGCAGGCACCGGGGCCGTGAGCTTATTCAATGCGCGGTACTCTGCCGCGGAAAGGGTGTTGAAATGCTTTTGCGGCTGCGGCGGCTGGGCCGGTGCAACCGCAGGCCGCTGGGGGTTGGACTGTGGTGCCGGAGCACTGCCGGGCAGCGTTGTCTGCTGCGGGGCGGGCTGGGGATTTTCTTTTGCCACATGGCCCAAATCAAAGCGGCACTCTCCGCTGCCGGGGGCAGCCAAGGCCGCGCGCACCGTGCGGTAGACCGCATCGAACACATCGCTTTCCCGCGCAAAACGGATCTCGGTTTTGGCGGGGTGTACGTTGACGTCCACCATGTCCGCCGGCATATCAACGCGCAGGATGGCGCCGGGGTATTTGCCCTGCATCAGGGTACCCTTGTAAGCGTTTTCCAGCGCAGCCATCATGGTGCGGTTTTTGACATAGCGGCCATTGACGTAAAAATGCTGCGCACTGCGAGACGCCCGGCAGGCGCGCGGCGGGGTGACAAGGCCGGTCACTTTATAAACGCCGCCATCGCCATCCAGCGGCAGCAGGTCGCGGGCAAACTCCCGCCCCAGCACCGCATAGGCAGCGCTGCGCAGCTGGCCGTCACCGGGGGTCATGAACTGCTGCTTGCCGTCCCGCAGAAAGCGGAATGCAATTTCCGGGTGGGACAACGCTTCATGCAGAACGATATCCGCCACAAAAGTTCCCTCACTGACGTCCTTTTTCAGGAACTTCATGCGGGCGGGCGTATTATAGAACAGATCGTTCACCGTTACGGTGGTGCCGCGCGGGCGGGCGCCGGGCTCCATGCCCTGGGGCTCGCCGCCCTCAATGCGATAGCAGCAGGCGTATTCGTCCGCTTCGGTGCGGGTCAGCACCTCTACCCTGGCCACGCTGGCGATGGAAGCAAGCGCTTCGCCGCGGAAGCCAAGGGTGTGGATGTGGCCCAGATCCTCGGCACTGGCAATTTTGCTGGTTGCGTGGCGCACAAAGGCTTTATCGATATACTCTGCCTCAATGCCGCTGCCGTTATCCGCAATTTGCAGCTGTTGAATGCCGCCGCGCACGATGGAGAGCGTGATCTGCGTTGCACCGGCGTCGATGGCGTTTTCCAGCAGTTCCTTTGCAACCGAAGCAGGCCGCTCCACTACCTCGCCTGCGGCGATCAGTTCAGCGGTATGCTTATCCAGTACGCGAATTTCTGCCATGGGGTACCTCTTTCTAGGTCAGGGGGTGTTTTTCTGCTTAAAGTTTAGGGCAATACCGCACAATTCCCGCCTAACGGCTCAAGCACCGCTCCGGCGGCTGCGGCACGGCATCTGCGTTGCCAAAATGCTCGATAATGTCGGGTTGCGGTACCCGCATCGTGCTTCGGGGGCAAAAGCCCCTCGCACTCTGCGACCGCTGCCCCTGCTTCGGTTCGCTGTTTCCGCCACTGGCGGCGCTCACCTTTGCAGCATCCAGTATTATCTGTGCTTTTGGCTTAGCAGCTGCCGCACCTCGCTCGCCGTATCGGCACTTAGAATTATGCGGTATTGCCTTAGCGTTTGAACAATGTATTTACTTCAGCGCCTGTTTCAGTTCATACAAGAAGTTCAGCGCTTCGATGGGGGTCAGGGTCTCAATATCCAGGCTGTTCAGCTTGTCCACAACCTCGCTGGGAACGGCGGGGTTGTTATAGGCTTCCACTGTTTCGAAATCCAGCTGCATGGCCTTGTTGGCGCCGGGAGCTGTGGCTTCCAGCTGGCGCAGCACGGCGTGGGCACGCTTGATCACGGCCTCCGGCAGACCGGCCAGTTTGGCGACTTCAATGCCATAGCTGTCATCCGCCGGGCCCTGTACAATGCGCCGCAGGAAGGTGATATCCTCCCCGCGCTTTTTGACGGCGATGTTATAGTTTTTAATGCCGTCCACATCCTGGTCCATGCTGGTCAGCTCATGGTAATGGGTAGCGAACAAGGTTTTGCAGCCGATGTTATCGCAGATATACTCCACCACGGCGCGGGCAATGCTCATGCCGTCAAAGGTGGATGTGCCGCGGCCGATCTCATCCAGAATGACCAGGCTGCTCTTGGTGGCCCGCTGCAGAATTTCGGCCACTTCGGTCATTTCCACCATGAAGGTGGACTGACCGGCGGCAAGGTCATCCGATGCGCCCACGCGGGTAAAGATAGCATCCACCACACCGACATGGCAGCTGGATGCCGGAACAAAGCTGCCGATCTGCGCCATCAGGGCGATCAGCGCATTCTGGCGCATGTAGGTAGATTTGCCCGCCATGTTGGGGCCGGTGATGATGAGCATGCGGTTTTCGGTTTCGTCCAGCGTAGTATCGTTTGGCACAAACAGACTGCCTTTCAGCATCTGCTCAATCACCGGATGGCGGCCCTCGGTAATAGAAAGCACATCGCTGTCATCCACCGTGGGTTTTACATAGTTGTTCTGCACCGCCGCTTCCGCAAAGGAAGCCAGAACATCCAGCTGGGCTACCGCAAAGGCCGTGCGCTGGATGCGCAGCAACTGGGCGGAGATGGCTTCCAGCAGGTCGGCAAACAGCTGGTGTTCCAATACCAACAGGCGCTCGTTTGCGCCAAGGATCTTGTTTTCCAGCTCTTTCAGTTCCGGGGTAATGTAGCGCTCCCCTGTTGTCAGGGTCTGCTTGCGGATAAAGGTATCCGGTACGCTGGCCGCATAGCTGCGGCTGACCTCAATATAATAGCCGAACACTTTATTGAAACCTATTTTCAGCTTGGGGATACCGGTCTCCTCTTTCAGCTTGGCTTCCAACTGGGAAAGGAAGCCCTTGCCGCCGTGCATGATATCCCGCAGCTCGTCCACTTCGGCGTTGAACCCTGCGCGGATAGCACCGCCGTCCTTAAGGTTTGCCGGGGGATCTTCCACCAGGGCACGGTTGATGAGGTCCAGCAAATCTTCCAGCGGGTCCACAGCGCCCGAAAGCTCCTGCAGCAGTGGGGTGGTACACTGCCGGGCCAGCTGGCGTACCTGCGGCAGATAAACACAGGTATCCCCCAGGGCTTTGACCTCCTTGGGGGTGGCGGAGCCATACAGAATGCGGGTGGTCAGGCGTTCAATGTCATAAACATGGGAGAGCGCTTCTTTTAAGTCTGCACGGGTCACGTTGGCATTGTACAGTGCTTCCACAGCATCCAGCCGCTGGTTGATGACACTGCTGTCCACCAGCGGCTGCTCGATCCAGGCGCGCAGCTGGCGTTTGCCCATCGAGGTTTCGGTTTTATCCAGCACCCACAGCAGCGTACCGCGCTTTTCGCGGCCGCGCATGGTTTCGGTCAGTTCCAGGTTAGCGCGTGTGACCGGGGAAAGCCGCATGTACTGGGCATCGGCATAGTTCTGCACTGATTTGATGCGGTCGATGCCGTGCTTCTGGGTCTCATGCAGGTAGCCAAGCAGTGCCCCAAAGGCATAGGGCACCAGACCGTCCTGCGCAAAGCCGCAGGTATTGCGCCAATCTGCCCCAAACTGAGCGGTCATGGCGTCCTCCATCACACGCTGCTGGTAGCAGGCATCCTCGCGCAGTTCCACCAGCGCATGGGTATGCTGGCGGACATAGTTGGTTACTTCTTTTAAGTCCAGCAGTGCCGGGTTGATCAGAATTTCACTGGGCATATAGCGGCAGAGCTCGGTGATGATGGCCGGGCCCATTTTTTCCGCGGTCAGCTCGGTGGCATAGGCCTCACCGGTGGAAATATCCGCAAAGCAGATGCCGGCTTTCCAGCGGCTGCGCACCTTGCGGGTATAAATGCTGCAGATATAGTTGTTTTTATCGTCCGCCAGCATGCTGCTTTCGATCACAGTACCCGGCGTAATTACGCGGATGATATCCCGCTTGACCAGCCCTTTGGCCAGCGCCGGGTCTTCCATCTGTTCACAGATAGCGACTTTGTAGCCCTTGGCAATCAGGCGGGCGGCGTAAATTTCATACGAATGGAACGGCACGCCGCACATCGGCGCACGGTCCGGCAGGCCGCAGGCTTTGCCGGTCAGGGTCAGTTCCAGCTCCCGCGATGCCGTCAGGGCATCGTCAAAGAACATCTCGTAAAAGTCACCCACGCGGTAAAACAGAATCTCGTTGGGGTGCTGGCGCTTGATTTCCAGATATTGCTGCATCATGGGCGAAAGCGCCTGTGTATCAACATCCTCAACTTTTTGGGGCACAATGTTTGCTGCCATTCTTCACACTCCTGATTCTGTTCATGAACAAATTGGCTGCTGTGCCGCCTTAGTGGCAGCCGCCACAGGTGGAGCAGCTGCCGGTGCAGCCGCCGGTGGGGGCCTGAACGGTCATGGGGTCGCCGCCGTTCATGGCCGTGTTGATGATGGCATCAATATGGCTGACCATGGCTTCGCACTCTTTTTTGGCGGTGTTGTAGCGCACCATGCCCTCACTGGACATGATCTGGGTATACAGGTCGTTCACCTGCTGGTTCAGTTCGGCCACATGGGCGGTATCCGGTTCCGGCTTGGCGCTTTCGTTGTTCAGGTCCAGGCGCTTGAGGTTGAACTCGCCGATCAGGCCCTGCAGTTCCTGGTCGTTATCGTTTTCGCGGCGGGCTGCATCCAGTTCCAGGTAACGGGGGTCAGTCTGCATGGCAGCGGCGGCTTTTTTGAAAAGATCAATGCAATCCATTTTGGTTACTCCTTATTATTACGCTGTATTCAGCAAATGTTAGCTACGATATTTTATTGGAACTGGCTTTATTCTGCCAGTTCCCCCACCAGCAGTGCGGCGCGGGAACCGGTCAGGCGCACATTGGCGTACTGGCCGATCAGGCTTTCCTCGGCGGGGAACTCGACGACCAGGTTGTTATCCAGCCGCCCGTTCAGGGTGCCGGGGGTGCGGCCAGCAGCCTCCACCAACACTTTCACGGTCTGCCCCGCCATAGCGGCGATCATCGGGAAAGCAATGGAATCCTGCAGTTTCAGCAGGCGGTCCATGCGGGCTGCCTTTTCGGCATGGGTGGCCGGGTCCGGCAGCTTGGCAGCGATGGTACCCGTGCGCTTGGAATAGATAAAGGTAAACAGCTGCATGTATTTGACCTGCTGGATCAAATCAAGCGTTGCCTGGAAATCCTCTTCCGTCTCGCCGGGGAAGCCGACAATGATGTCACTGGAGAAAGTTACACCGGGGATTTTCTCCTTAGCATAATTGACCAGGTCCATATACTGGGCAACCGTATAGTGGCGGTTCATTTCTTTCAGGATACGGTCACTGCCGGACTGCACCGGCAGATGGATATGCTTGCACAGGTGATCCTGCGCGGCAATGGTATCGATCAGCTTACGGCTGGCATCCTTGGGGTGGCTGGTCATAAAGCGGATCTGGTAATCGCCCGGAACGGTGCACAGCAGGTTGAGCAGATCGGCAAAATCCGTCTTTTCTTCCAAACCTTTGCCATAGCTGTTTACGTTCTGGCCCAGCAGGGTGATTTCTTTATAGCCCTGCTCTACCAGTGTTTTAAACTCTGCCAGAACATCCGCCGGGGTGCGGCTGCGCTCGCGCCCGCGCACATAGGGCACAATGCAGTAGGTGCAGAAATTATCGCACCCATACATGATGGGCAGCCAGGCGCGGAAGCCGGAATCACGCCGGATGGGCAGCTCCTCCACCACGGCGTTGCGCTCGACCGGGGTTTCCAGGTAGCGCTTGCCGCGGTGCAGGCGCTCCACCAGCATGGCGGGCAGGCGGTCAATGCCGTCCACGCCGAACACCAGATCCACATAAGGGTAGCTGGCGCGCAGCTTATCCACAATATGCTTTTGCTGCACCATGCAGCCGCATACCCCGATGATCAGGCGGGGGTTCTTTTCCTTCAGCTTTTTCAGCGCGCCGACATTGCCGAACACGCGCTGTTCCGCATGTTCGCGCACAGCGCAGGTATTGAACAGGATCAAGTCTGCCTGCTCGACGGAATCACAGACGCCGAAGCCGATGTCCATCAGCACGCCGCGTATCTTCTCACCATCGTTCACGTTCTGCTGGCAACCATAGCTGCGCACATAGGCAAGGGGCGGGGTATCATAAGTCTGGGCGATGACGGCGGCGGCATCCGCGTTATGGGTATAAGTTAGTTTTTCCAAGATATTGCTCCTGACGGGTGCAGTTTGTCCCAGCTAACGCCTGGGAGAGCACAAAAAATTAGAATCTGACACTTAAGTATACCGCAACGCACGGCAAAGTACAAGATGCCTGTCCCCAGAAATTTTGCTCAGAAAATTTTCTGGTGTCGAGAACTCTCACCGGGTTTGGAATTCTCATAAAGTTAGGCAGGGGGTGTGGCATAAAGGCGGAAGTATTTAGGGCAACACCGCACAATTCCCGCCTTACGGCTTAAGCACCGCTCCGGCGGCTGCGGCACGGCATCTGCGTTGCCAAAATGCTCGATAATGTCGGGTTGCGGTACCCGCATCGTACTTCGGGGGCAAAAGCCCCTCGCACTCTGCGACCGCTGCCCCTGCTTCGGTTCGCTGTTTCCGCCACTGGCGGCGCTCACCTTTGCAGCATCCAGTATTATCTGCGCTTTTGGCTTGGCATCTGCCGCACCTCGCTCGCCGTATCGGCACTTAGAATTGTGCGGTATTGCCTTATCTTTACTGCTGGGCATCGTATAGTTCCTTGTAGATTCTACATGTATCCTATAGTCTATCATGTTCTCCATGATAAATCAATTTTCCATCGTCAAATACGCAATTCCTACACCTGCCCCGGAAAATTTTGCTGGAATGGGGCGCGGGCATTTTTTTTGGGGGGGTGTTTTCCCCTGCCTGGCTGTAAGTTCAATCAACGAATCAAAGCGAATCCCGCAAAACAAAAAGTACCGTCCCCGCAGCGCTACTGCAGGTCCGGTACATCATAGGCAATACCGCACAATTCCCGCCTAACGGCTCAAGCACCGCTCCGGCGGCTGCGGCACGGCATCTGCGTTGCCAAAATGCTCGATAAGACATCCAGTATTATCTGCGCTTTTGGCTTAGCATCTGCCGCATCTCGCTCGCCGTATCGGCACTTAGAATTATGCGGTATTGCCCATAGTATATTCGTATGCTGATCTGCCTGCGCTGCGGCAGGCGGGATTTCGGGGGATTGCCATTACATTAAGCTGAACAGGTCAACCTGGCTGGTTTCCGGCAGATTTCCCAAAGCGCCGACTTCGTGCAATTTGTCGAATACCGACTGCGCCACGCCGGAGGCTTGCTGCAGTTCTTCCACCGAGATATATTCCTGCCCATGGATGGTAGCCTGTTCCAACGCCACAGCGGCAGCTTCGCCCAGGCCGCGGATGGCGGTAAAGGGCAGGCGCACTTTGCCGTCCTCCACCACATACTTGCTGGCATAGCTCTTGCCCAGCTCAATGGGCAGGAACTGGCAGCCGCGCTGCAGCATTTCATTGACCAGCTGCAGGCTGACAAGGGCATCATCGTCCTTAGCGGTACGCTCATCCTTGGGGATCTTTTCGTTATCCCGCAGGTGCTCCTTGGCCACGCGCACACCGCCAACAGCTGCTTCATAGTCGATATCCGCGCCGCGAACGGTAAAGTACACAGCATAGAAGATAGCCGGGTGGTACACCTTGAACCACATCAGGCGGATGGCCGCCATCAGGTAGGCAACAGCGTGAGCCTTGGGGAACATATACTTGATCTTGCGGCAGGATTCGATGTACCAATCCGGCACATCATGCTCCTTCATGGCTTCTTCCCAGCCGGGCTTAAAGCCGCCCTTGGCCACCTTGCCTTTACGCACGGCCTCCATAATGTCAAATGACATTTTGGGTTCCAGCCCCTTGCGCAGCAGGTAGAGCATGATGCTGTCACGGCAGCCGATCACCTCGGCAATGGTGCAGGTACCGGAGCGGATCAGTTCGTCCGCGTTGCCGGTCCACACATCCGTGCCGTGGGACAGGCCGGAGATTTGGATCAGCTCCGAGAAGTTTTTCGGCTTTGCATCCAGCAGCATGCCGCGCACAAAGTTGGTGCCCATTTCCGGGATGCCGAAGGTACCGGTCTGGCTGCCGATTTGCTCCGGGGTAACGCCCAGCGCTTCGGTGGAGGTCAGCAGGCTGTAGACCTTGGGATCGTTCATCGGCACGCTGTCAATGGGGATGCCGGAATACTCTTCAAAGAACTTATAGAAAGTCGGAACATCATGACCCAGCTCGTCCAGCTTGAGCAGCGTATCATGCAGGTACTTAAATTCAAAGTGGGTGGTCAGCAGGCCGCCCTTCACATCGTCCGCCGGGTGCTGAATGGCACAGAAATCATAAATATCAAAGGTGGAAGGCACAACAACCATGCCGCCGGGGTGCTGGCCCGTGGTGCGCTTGACACCGGTGCAGCCCAAGCACAGGCGGTTTTCCTCAGCACGGTTCACGGTTTTGCCACGCTCTTCCAGATATTTTTTCACATAACCGTAAGCCGTTTTATCCTGCAGGCCGGATACAGTGCCCGCCTTGAACACATTCTCCTTGCCGAACAGCTCCTCCGTATAGCGGTGAACGTTGGACTGGTACATGCCGGAGAAGTTCAGGTCGATATCCGGCTCCTTATCGCCGTAAAAGCCCAAGAAGGTTTCAAACGGGATATCGTGGCCGTCCATGATCATGGGTTCGCCGCAGACAGGGCATTTTTTATCCGGCAGGTCAAAGCCGTCCATCGTCACGCCATCATCAATCCACTCGCTGTGCTTGCACTTGGTGCACAGGTAGTGCGGCGGCATGGAGTTGACCTCCGAAATGCCGGAAAAGTGCGCCACAGCGCTGGAGCCGACAGAGCCACGGCTGCCCACCTGGTAGCCGCCTGCGTTGGAAAACGCCACCAGCTTGACCGCAATGACATACAAAACAGCGTAACCATGGCCGCAGATGGAATCCAACTCTTTTTTCAGGCGCTTTTGCAGCACATCCGGCAGGGGGTTGCCGTAATCACGGCGGGCGTGCTGCCAGGTGCCGGAGCGCAACTGATCCTCAGCACCCTCAATGGAAGGCGGGTAGGTTCCCTTGGGGATGGCGCGCAGATTGTTATCAATGGTAGCGGCAATCTTGTTGGGGTTGGTCACGCAGATTTCAAAGGCTTTTTCCTGCGGGAGATAGCTGAACTGCTCCAGCATATCCGGCGTGGTGCGGTAGAACAGCGGGGCCTGGTTGTCAGCATCCTTAAAGCCGTTGCCTGCCTGCAGGACCGCGCGGTAAATGCGGTCCTCCGGCTCCTGGAAGTGAACGTCACCGGTGGCAACCACGGGGATATGCAGTTCTTCGCCCAGCTGGATGATGGTGCGGTTGAAGTTCTTGATGGCTTCGATGGAATCCACCTGCCCATTGCGGACCATGAACTCGTTGTTGCCAAGAGGCTGCACTTCCAGATAGTCATAATACCGGGCAATGCGCAGCAGTTCATCATGGGCCTTGCCTGCCACTACGGCGCGGTACAGCTCGCCTGCTTCGCACGCAGGTGAAAGCAGCAGGCCCTCGCGGTATTGATTCAGCAGGCTGCGGGGCACGCGCGGCTTTTTGAAGAAATACTTGGTGTGCGCCGCACTGACAATGCGGTACAGGTTTTTGAGTCCTGTCTGGTTCTGCACCAGAATGATCAGGTGGTAATACTTCTTTTTCAGCACCTCTTTGTTGCCGCCAAGGCCGGTGTTGATAGCCTCCACGGTGGTCATGTCCTTCTCCTTCAAATCGGAGAGCATAACCTCAAAGATGCGGGCCAGCGCCATGGCGTCATCCACGGCGCGGTGGTGATTAAAGGGCTGGATTTCCAGATGTTTGTTGATGGTATCCAGTTTATAGTTATGCAGGCCGGGGAACAACGCCTGTGCCATGGGCAGGGTGTCAATATAGGTGTTGGAAAAATCCACCCCCGCCTTATCCCCTGCTTTACGGATGAACAACATATCAAAGCTGTTGGCGTTGTGGGCAACCAGGATGTTATCGCCGCAGAATTCCTTGAATTGGCGGATGGCCTCGGCCGGTGTGGGGGCATCGGCCACCATGCTGTCGTTGATGCCGGTCAGCTCCACCACCTTTTGCGGGATGGGTTTGCCGGGGTTGACGAAGGTACAGAAACTCTTATCTGGGTTGATCTTGCCGTTTTCCACGTACACGGCGCCGATCTCGGTCAAAGCTTCCACGTTGGAGTCCAGGCCGGTGGTCTCGGTATCAAACACCACAAAGGAGCCGGTGATGGGCATGGTTTTGGTGCCATACACAGCGGGGATCATATCGTCCACAAAGTAGGCTTCACACCCATAGATCAGCTTGAAGTTGGGGTCGTCCTGGTGGATCTCGTCAGTGGCAAGCATGGCTTCCGGGTAGCCCTGGCACACGCCGTGGTCGGTAATGGCAATGGCGCGGTGGCCCATGCGGTGGGCCAGGCGCACGATCTTGCCGGAATCGCAGAAGCCGTCCATGCTGCTGGACTTGGTATGCAGATGCAGTTCCACGCGCTTTTGCCCCTCGGGGGCATCATCATGGCGGGGCATACGCTCCACCTGCAATACATCATAGGGCAGCAGGACATAGTCGTGCTCGTACTTATCGTAGGTATAGTTGCCGCGCACGATGAGGGTTGTGCCGGATTTGAGGCCCTCCCACTTAGACATATCCTCGTTTTCATCGCCGAGGACTTTGAGGTTGATGGAACCGTTATAGTCGGTGATGGAGGTAAAGTAGATTTTGCGGCGGTTGCCCTTTACCTCGGTAAAGAATACGTCGCCCCACACGGTCACCTTGCCGCCATCGCCCAGATCGTTCAGCGGGCGCAGGTCGGCAGGCTTGAAAGACTTGCCATAGAACACCTTAGCCGGCTTGGAGGTGAGCTCCAGCCCCTCAATGGTAAAGGGTGCCACTTCTTCTTTGGCCTTGAACTGCACGGCGGGCACCTTTTCTGCCACGCGGCGGTCGAGTTCGTCCGCATCCATCTGTTTGCCGACCAGCTCCATGCGTACAATGGGCAAAGCACCGGTGCGCTCCTGGATGAGTTCTGCCAGATGCTTGGGCAGCTCCACGCTTTCCAGAATCGGCAGACCCGCGTTGACCCGCACCACAAGACCGTCCTGAGCAAAAGCAACCGGCTGGGTTTTATCCAGAAAGCCGTTGACCGGCATCCCCTGCTGTTTAAGCTCTTCGATCATAGCCTTGACGGCTTCCGGCGTGATGGCGTTATAGTTGAAGTAGTTGCGCATGGTCAACTCATAACCGGCAAAAATCTGCTCCAATGACGCCAAAAGACGCCCGCACAGGGCAGAGTCCAGCGGCTCTGTGCTGCGCAGGCAGATGATAACTTTGCGTGCGGAACGGAACAGTTCTACCCGCTCCACAAACACATTGCTGAAGCTGGCGGTAAACTGTTCATCGGCCGTGAACTGCGGCCAAACCTGGGTAACAAGTGGTTTTAACATAGCACCTCTTGAGAGTTACGAACGGCCTTTTTTGAAAAAAGGCCTGGCAAAAAACTTTAATATGATAAATTACAGTAATATTATAAGGCAATACCGCATAATTCTAAGTGCCGATACGGCGAACGAGGTGTGGCAGATGCCAAGCCAAAAGCGCAGATAATACTGGATGCTGCAAAGGTGAGCGCCGCCAGTGGCGGAAACAGCGAACCGAAGCAGGGGCAGCGGTCGCAGAGTGCGAGGGGCTTTTGCCCCCGAAGCACGATGCGGGTACCGCAACCCGACATTATCGAGCATTTTGGCAACGCAGATGCCGTGCCGCAGCTGCCGGAGCGGTGCTTAAGCCGCAAGGCGGGAATTGTGCGGTGTTGCCATAACAATATTATGTTGGATTCAAAGGCAGCCCGGCAGCTGGCGTTAAGCTCCCCTGTTTTCGCAGGCTTTGTTAGCATCACATAGAAGTGCAATGCTCTATTTACCGGGAAATATAAATCAGACTTTTTCTCAGCGTGTTGAAAAGCGTATTTTCCCTTGTAGAGGATAGGGGTGAACGCCACCGCAGAGGAATTCTGCCTTGCCGTGTGCTGCGAACGTTGCACATGATTTGTAGGGGACGATGCTTGCATCGTCCCGCAATGGTGGGCTTTGCCGCAGATTCCTCCACAGCAGGCTCCGCAAGGTGACGGGCGCACAACATGCGCCCCTATGGTCACTATGGGGTAAACAGCGCAGTTTTCCCACGCGGTGCCGTGCCGCTTTCACGCAACATTTTCATCGCTTTGGCATCGGTTTTCGGACTTGTTTTCGGAACTTGTTTTTATCTTTGCGGATGACATACATCGCGGTGATGGTGGCCACCACGCCGGGCAGCAAAAAGGCAAAGGCATCCAGCACCAGGCAGGCGGCCAGCTTGATTGCGGCGTTGGGAGCACTTTTGCAGTACCAGACTTCCAGCACAATACTGACCACAAAGCACACCAGCAGCACCGTGCCAATGCAAAGCAGCCCCCGCACAAACGGCGGGAGCTTGGCTTTAGCGGTCGGTTCTGCGTTTTTGGGGGTGTTCCGGATCATTACAGTTTATGGATTTCCTCAATGAACTGGCTGACGATATCGCCTTTCAGGGTGCGGATCTTCTCGCCATGCTCAAACAGCACAGCACAGTCCTTGCCGCCTGCAATGCCGATATCCGCATCGCTGGCTTCGCCGGGGCCATTGACAATACAGCCCATAATGGCGATTTTTACCGGCTTTTTGAAGCCCTCTTCTTTCAGGCGGCGCTCCACCTCGTTGGCAATTTCGATCATGGGGTACTGGGTGCGGCCGCAGGTGGGGCAGCTGATGATCTCCGGCCCGGCCACGGCGTAGCCAACCGCACGCAGGATATCGTAACCGGCGTACACTTCATCCTCCGGGTCGCCGGTCAGGGAGACGCGCAGCGTATCGCCGATGCCTTCCAGCAACAGGCCGCCAATCCCCATGCCGGATTTGATCAAGCCCATGCGGTTGCCGCCGGCTTCGGTCACACCCACATGCAGGGGGTAATCTGTCTGGGAGGCCAGCAGCCGGTAAGCGGCCATCATGCGCGGCACGTTGGAGGATTTTATGGAGATGACGATATTATTAAAGTCATGCTTTTCCAGCAGGCGCACATGGTACATGGCACTTTCCACCATGGCTTCCGGCACAGAAGCACCGTAACGGGCCAGGATATGCTTTTCCAAGCTGCCGCCGTTCACGCCAATGCGGATGGGGATGTTTTTGGCGTTGCAGGCATCCGCGACCGCTTTTACACGGTCATCATCACCGATGTTGCCGGGGTTGATGCGAATCTTATCGGCACCGGCATCGATGGCTGCAAGGGCGGCACGATAGTCAAAGTGGATATCGGCCACAACGGGGATATCCACCGCCTCCTTAATGGCCGATACCACCGCGGCATCTGCCGGGGTGGGCACCGTGACGCGCACGATCTGGCAGCCCGCTTTTGCCACGCGTTTTGCCTGCTCCACGTTGCCCGCAATATCCTTAACGGGCACATTGAGCATGGTCTGCACTGCAATGGGGTTGGTGCCGCCAATGGTAATGTTGCCGATTTTGACCGTCCGTTTTAGCTGACGCATGGAAAAACGCCTCCTGTATGTTACTTCGCAAAGCCTACTGTTCCCCTTTTATCTGGGTTGCTGCGGCTTTCGTTCCAAATCAAAGAATATATTTTGCCACATCCTGCATCGTGGTCAGCACCATCAGCATTAAAAGCAGGATCATGCCTGCCGCGTTGATGGCTGTCTGGAAGCGCAACGGCAGTTCCCGCCGGGTAATGCCTTCTGCGGCAAGGAACAGCAGCTTGCAGCCGTCCAGCCCGGGGATGGGCAGCAGGTTAAACACGCCAAGATTTACCGTGATGACAGCGGCCAGGCTGAGCACATCCCGCCAGCCATATTTGACGGCTTCGCTGACCGCATTGACTACACCGACCGGACCGGAAAGCTCATTGACGCCCACATGCCCGGTGAAAAGGTCCAGAAATCCGCGCAGGATGACCCGCGCATAATAGCAGAAATACCGTGCCGCCCCATGCACCACGCTGCGCGGCGTTTTTTCAATGCCATACACCCGAAAATCCAGTACCATGGAGGTTGTGCCGTCCGCATTGGTAGTGGAATCAAACTGCACCTGGGGCAGTGTGACCAGCTTGCCGTCCCGCAGAACCGTGATGGTTGCGGTATCATTTTCGGTACGCTGCAGTTCGTACATGACATCTTCAGCCGTAAAGCAGAAATGCCTGTTGACCGACATGATCTCATCGTTCACCTGCAGGCCAGATGCCTGGCTTTTGGGGTTTTCACCCTGGAAGTCATAAATGATCTTGCTGGTCACAGCGCTGCCGCTGGCCACAAGTACCAGCAACAGGATAAAGCCCAGCACAAAATTCATCAGGGCACCGGCGGCAATCACAAAAAAGCGCTGCCAGGGGCCTGCTTCCACAAAGCTTTTGCCATCCACCGTCAGGGGGAACAAGGGAGCATGCGGATCATAGGTATGCACAGAAGCAGCGGCAGCATCCTGCTTTTTCGCAGGTTCTGCCCGCTCCTGCTCGTCCGGGTCCTCAGATTCTTCCGGGGTTTCACCGGCAAGGTTATTGTAACCGCCCAGCGGCAGCAGACGCACGGAATAACGGGTGCCGCCCCTGACGGTGCTCCACAGCGCCGGGCCGAACCCGATGGAAAATTCCTCCACATGGATGCCGCAGTGCCGGGCGGCAAAAAAATGCCCGGCCTCATGCACCAGCACCACCGTGCCAAATACCAAAACTGCCACAATCGCGGTCAGCAGAAAATTCATAAGCACCTCGCTTACAGGGAACTTTGACAGCCGGGCCGCCAAATGCCCGGCACAGAAGGGTTACACATGGGCTTTTACATAATCGCGCGCCATGCGGTCGCAGTCATACACATCCTGCAGGGTATAATCCCCGCCAAAGCTGTCGCTGTCCACCATGCCTTCCACCAGGCGGCCAATATCCAAAAAGCCGATCTTATCCTGCAGGAACAGGCGCACAGCTTCCTCGTTGGCACCGTTTGCGGCGCAGGGGCCAAGGCCGCCCTTGCGGATCGCCTTTTTGGCGGCTGCCAGGCAGCGGAACGTTTCATCATCCGCCACATCAAAGCTCAGATGCTTGAGGGCAGCAAAATCCAGCTCCGGCACCGGGCTGGGCAGACGGTCCGGCCAGGTCAGGGCATACTGGATCGGAATGCGCATATCCGGCACGCCCAGCTGAGCGATAACAGAATGGTCGGCAAACTGCACAGCAGAGTGCACAATGCTTTCGCGCTGGACAACAATCTGAATCTTATCCTCCGGCAAGCCAAACAGCCAGACAGCCTCAATCAGCTCCAGACCTTTGTTCATCAGGGTGGCGGAATCGATCGTGATCTTAGCGCCCATATTCCAGTTGGGGTGCTTGAGGGCATCAGACTTGGTTTTGCCGCGCAGCTGCTCGGTCGTCATACCAAAGAAAGGTCCGCCTGACGCGGTGAGCAGAATCTTTTCCAGCCGTTTGGCAGAATGCTGATCCTGCAGGCACTGGAAGATGGCGGAATGCTCGCTGTCCACCGGCAGCAGCTTGACGCCGTATTTCTTTACCGCGTCCGTTACCAGGTGGCCGCCGGTCACAAGGCTTTCCTTGTTGGCGAGGGCCAGATCATGTCCGCTTTCGATTGCAGCCAGAGAGGCCGGCAAACCGGCAATACCGACTACCGCGTTCAATACAACATCGGGGCCATCCATGGCAGCCAGAGTACGCAGCCCCTCCGGGCCTTTCAGCAGTTTGGGTGCGTTGGCGGTACCGGCAAGGGCAGCATCCAGTTTCTCACAGGCGGCAGGGTCCACCACGGCCACATATTCCGGGTGGAACTCTTCGATCTGCTTTTGCAGGATCTCCACGCGGGAGTTCGCTGCAAGGCCAAAGATGCGGTAGCCGTGCATCCGGGCAACATCAAGGCTCTGGGTACCGATGGAACCGGTGGAGCCAAGCAGAGTAATGGTTTTTGGCATGTTGACATCCCCTTATGGAAAGGCACTGCCCCAAAAGTGCAGTGCCGGTTGTTGTTCTGGTTTTCGGGACCTGGCCTGTTGATACGGCAGCCCCCTGTTTACGCTTTACTGGAACACATAAAAGAAGTAACGCACCACGATGGACACCAGCGGCGCGATAAACATCACGCTGTCAAACCGGTCCAAAATACCGCCGTGGCCGGGGAAAATGGTGCCGTAATCTTTGATACCCACCTGACGCTTGACGGCAGAGGCGAAGAGATCGCCCAAAATGCCCAGCACCGACGCCACGGCGCCCATGGCGGCAATGATGATATAGTGCCGCGCGGTGACAGCCACCGTCAGGCTGGCGAACCGGCCGGAAAGCGCGCTGTAAATAATGGTTGCCAGCAGCCCGATGACCACGCTACCGATCACGCCGCCGATGGCGCCTTCCACCGTTTTGTTGGGGCTTACCACCGGAGCCAGCTTGTGCTTGCCGAACGCGCGGCCCGCAAAGTAGGCGCAGGTATCGCCGCCCCAGGCAAAGCACAGGATCAGCAGGATGAAGTAGATGGCATCATAGCCGTACATATTCATCGGCAGGCAGCGCTTGAGGTGGATGAGAGAGTAAAAGCAGAACAGAATCACACCGCTGAAGTAGATAAAGCCGCTCAGCTTGCCAAAATCCAGCGTTTTATCATGGGTGATGAGCACCACATTATAAAACAGCACCGTCAAAAAGCCCACAGCCAGCAGCGCTGCGCGCGCCGCGCCGCTGGAGCTGAGCATGAGCAGCATGGTAAACGGCACCGCTGCCGCATACAGGTACCACTGCTTTTTGCCAAAGCCCATTGCGGTAAACACTTCATGAATGCCAAGCAGGCAGATAGCCGCCAGCACCAGGTCAAACAGGATCGTGTCAAAGAAAGCCAGAACCACGGCAAGAACAGCCAGCCCGACTACGGCGGTAATGATGCGAGTTTTCATAAAAGATGGTTTCCTTTCAACAGCAGCTGCGGTGTGTTAAGGCAATACCGCATAATTCTAAGTGCCGATACGGCGAGCGAGGTGCGGCAGATGCTAAGCCAAAAGCGCAGATAATACTGGATGCTGCAAAGGTGAGCGCCGCCAGTGGCGGAAACAGCGAACCGAAGCAGGGGCAGCGGTCGCAGAGTGCGAGGGGCTTTTGCCCCCGAAGCACGATGCGGGTACCGCAACCCGACATTATCGAGCATTTTGGCAACGCAGATGCCGTGCCGCAGCTGCCGGAGCGGTGCTTAAGCCGCAAGGCGGGAATTGTGCGGTGTTGCCTTAAGCCTATCCCCTGCCATGGTATGCGGTGGAACGGCGTTTCTTGCACTTCTGCCGGAATAAACTGCGTGCCGCGCATGGCGTTCAGGCGCGGCACACAGCTGGGGTGTATCTGAAAAGTCGAAAATTCAGTCTATTTCTACAAGCGCAGCGGGATTTTGCGTTAAAAAGCCTTAAATCCTGCTTGTATTTGCGAAACATCCGTCCTTTTCTTTGTTTTCAGATACACCATAAAGAGGGACTGCGCCCAGGCAGGCTTACGCCCGTCTGCCGCAATCAGACCTCCATGATCTCCTGATTTTTACGGGCGCAGGTTGCGTCAATTTCCTTAATGAACTTATCGGTCAGCTTCTGAACCTCTTCTTCCAGGTTCTTCTGGTCGTCCTCGGTCAGCTCGCCAGCCTTTTTCTGGGCTTTGAACTTATCCATGGCATCGCGGCGGACATTGCGCACAGCGATCTTGGCTTCTTCGCCCTGCTTCTGCACATCCTTGGTCAGCTGCTTGCGACGTTCCTCAGTGGGGGCCGGGAACACCAGGCGGATGGTGTGGCCGTCATCAATGGGGTTGATGCCGATATCGCTGGTCTGGATTGCCTTGGAGATTGCCTTGATCAGGGTACCATCCCAAGGGGTGATGGTCAGGATGCGGGCTTCGGAAACAGCCACGGATGCAACCTGCTGGACCGGCGTCGGGCTGCCGTAATAATCCACCATTACTTTATCCAGGATGCCAGGGTTTGCGCGGCCTGCACGGATGGAGGTCAGCTCGCGGTCGAGATGGGCAACGCAGTTGTTCATTTTTTCTTCGTAAATTTTGGTCGTGCTGCTCATGAGGGTTTTCTCCTTTTTCGATATATAAATTAGGGGTTAAAATACTTTGCGGTTACTCGCGCACAATGGTGCCCACGTTTTCGCCCTGCAGGGCACGGGCAATGTTGGCGGGCTCGTTCAGGTCAAACACCACAATGGGCAGACCGTTGTCACGGCAGAGGGTTGCGGCGGTGGAGTCCATAACAGCCAAGCGCTCGTCCAACACACGGGTAAAGGTCAGGGTATCGTACTTGACGGCATCGGGGTACTTGTGGGGATCCTTATCATACACGCCGTCCACCATAGTTGCCTTGAACATGGCGTCTGCACCGATTTCCAGGGCGCGCAGGGCGGATGCGGTATCAGTAGAGAAGATGGGGTTGCCGGTGCCGCCGCCGAACACGACGATCTTGCCTGCTTCCAGCTCAGCGATTGCCTTATCGCTGCGGAAGGTATCGGCCACCTGCGGCATGGCGGAGCTGGTCATAACAACAGCGGGCACACCCTGCTGGCGCAGAGCATCCTTGACGGCAATGGCGTTCATCACGGTTGCCAGCATACCGATCTTGTCTGCATCCATGCGATCCATTTTGCCGGAGGAACGGCCGCGCCAGAAATTGCCGCCGCCAACCACGATGCCGATCTGTGCGCCAAGGTCATACGCTGCCTTGATGCCCGCGCAGATAGAAGCAATGGTAGCTTCATCAAAACCGGTGCCTTTTTCGCCGGAAAGTGCTTCGCCGGAGACTTTCAAAAGAATACGTTTATATTGAACTGCCATATTCAAACACCACCTGTATTTTCCGGGCACAGCCGCCGCTGCCGGGTTTTCCCAAACTGCACCCATATTATCTTTTCCCTTGTATTTTACAATAGTTTGCGCTCAAAGTAAAGCCGTTGTTTGAAAAAAGGAAAATTGACATAATTACATTTTGTTTTCCGCTTGTTTTCCGCTTGTTTTCCGCTTGCCGCACAGAAAAACAGCGGCGCACCGGGTGCGCCGCTGTACAAATTATATTTATTGCTTATGGCAACACCGCACAATTCCCGCCTGACGGCTTAAGCACCGCTCCGGCGGCTACGGCACGGCATCTGCGTTGCCAAAATGCTCGATAATACACAAAGTATTATCTGCGCTTTTGGCTTAGCAGCTGCCGTGCCTCGCTCGCCGTATCGGCACTTAGAATTGTGCGGTATTGCCTTATGATTTCCGGCTTTGCTTTTCGACTGCAGGATGGTGTCTTTTATCAGCTTTGGCAGCCGCATCAAATCTTTTTGGGCGGTAGGGTCGCACGGAATTCTTCCCGCAGGCGGGCTGCGCCGCTTTCGGGGCGAGGTGTGCGCAGCACATTATGGGTGCCGAACGCTGCCAGCGGTTCCGGCGGCAACGTCATGCGCAGCACGGTTTCCTGGTTTGCTGCGGTTTCCAGCCGCCAGCCCAAATTTTGGGCGCAGCGGTATACCAACAGCAAACCGGTGCACCCGTTGGCAAGGGCTTCCGGTGTCTGAACACCAGCCAACTGGGCGCAGGCGGCCTCCGGCCAGATCCTGCCGTCATGGTATTCCAGCGTGCGTCCGGTGCAACTTATCGTAATTTTTGCCGCCGGGTTTGCCCGCAGAGAATTGGAAAACAGGTTGGCAAACATCGTTTGGACGATGGCCAAATCAATCTGCGCCCAAACCGGCTGGTTCTGCGGCATGGGCTGCAAGTGCACCCGGCCGGTAACGGCGCATTCTTCCAGCTCATGGTTGGCGGCATCACACAGCTGAGCCAGGTACACCGTCATTTCCTGCACAGTCCAGTTCAGCTGCCGGGGCGGCTGGCTTTGCGCCACAAGATCCGCCGCATTATCCGCCAAACGTTCCAGGCGGAAAATGCGCTGTTTCATCTCTTCCAGCAGCGGTGCTGCCATATCCTGTACATCAGGGGTGGCAGCGTGCACAAGATAATTCTGCAAGGCATCCACAGTGCTTTGCAGCAGGCAGAAATCCGCAAAAAAGCGGCCTTTCAGCCCCCCGCGCAGCTGCAGTTCATCCGCTGCATCTTCCTGCTGCGGGTGCAGGGCATCGGGCAGTGTATGTTCCGGCATAGGAAGTTTCTCCTTTTATAGCGCTGGATATGCCCGTTTATCTGCTGCTGTCAGCAGCGCAGGTCATGGTGCGTGCGTGCGATCACCGCTTCCAGCAGTTCACTTACCGTCAGGCGATCCTGCGGGGTCTTGCCGTTGCGCTCGCACAGCATCTGGTAAGCCGGCGTATTGCTTTTGTACAGCCGCGCATTCAGGCGTTCCAGGGCCGAGCGCACCGCCGGGCCATTTACGCCAAACGGCTCCCCTGCTTTGGTGCACAACTCCCCTAGGGAACACGCCTGGCGGTCGCAGACCGCAATATACACGGCTTCCTGCAGGTAATTGATACCATAGGCCAGGTTTTTGTAGCAACCAAGGGTGCGCAGCTGAGCCGTAACGCTCTCATGCACCAGGTAACGGTTCAGCCGCGGGCCGCTTGCTGCTGTTTGATACACCGTATCAAATAATTCGGGCAAACTATATGGTTTGAATATAGTACACTCGGCCCCCAATGTCAATATTTTTTCAATTTGGGGCGCTGCACTGGGCATCAGGGTTACAATAATATGCGGTTCGTACTCAATCTGCTGTTGGCGTATGCTGCGCAGCAGTGGAAAAATTGTGGTATCACTCAAAACCGAATCCAGCACCAGAACTTCCGGCCGCAGGCCGCCTTGCAGCATATGCAATACTTCTGCGCCGGAATCAATGATTGCGCTTGCCTCAATGGCATCATTGGTTTCTGCATACAGGCGGATCATCTTGCGCTGGGCTGCATCACTGTCTGCAAACAGTGCGGTCACACGTTCGACCAGCTTTTCTTCCGTCATTCTTGTTTCTCCTACCGGGGCAAGGCATCACATACGGTCCCCCTGCATTTTAACATTCTTTCGCAGCTTTTTGCTGCGCATTTGGTTCAGGTACTCAGCAGCCTGCGTTCAGCACTTCAACCTGCCCCACTGTGCAGCAATCAGCCAGCACATCTGCGGCCTGGCTGGGCATTACGGTGTTTTCGTATAAGTATTGCAACAGGTTCCGGGCGCGGCACTCCATATCTGCGGGGAAGGTACAACGCACAGCGGGGCCCGCCTCCCCGCTCACCAAAATACGCAGCTCCGGGCCACATTGCCACAGGGTATAATACACACGCGTTTCCGCCTGTAATCCTTCAATGTAACTGAATAATCGGGTTTGCTTTGCCAGCAGTCTGTTTACCTTGCTTCTGCCTGCTTTTCCACAATGATCCTCCACGGTTTTAGGGCCTCCTTTTCCCTGCCGGTACGCTAATCCACCCCGCCGCAGCATAAGCAGACTGTTACCATGTGTAACCTTTTATAATTGCTCTCTCATTATATTGCGCCTGCTACCCAGGCTGTTACCCCTCTGCTTTTGGCAGGTCCAGGCTGCAAGCCTTGCCCGCCGCATGGTTAATATTGTATTAAGGTTACTATATACAGCCGCACAGCAAAAAGTCAAGGCTTTTGGGGTATACGGTTTTGTACGGTTAGTGCAATTTTAGAACCATATATTTTATTTTATCATATACGCGTTATTATTAGAAGCAAATATTATTCGTCTGTCGATATATGCCGATTTTTTCAGACCGCAAGCCAGGAATTGCCGTTGTTTTATTGTTGTGCTCTTGTTGTAAAAGGAACGCCGCACAGATGGCCGGCGACGTTGGGGATCGTGGGTATTCTGTTTTCTAAGGCAACACCGCACAATTCTAAGTGCCGATACGGCGAGCGAGGTGCGGCAGATGCTAAGCCAAAAGCGCAGATAATACTGGATGCTGCAAAGGTGAGCGCCGCCAGTGGCGGAAACAGCGAACCGAAGCAGAGGCAGCGGTCGCAGAGTGCGAGGGGCTTTTGCCCCCGAAGCACGATGCGGGTACCGCAACCCGACATTATCGAGCATTTTGGCAACGCAGATGCCGTGCCGCAGCCGCCGGAGCGGTGCTTAAGCCGCAAGGCGGGAATTGTGCGGTGTTGCCCTAAATTGTTTTATGCCCGCAAATGCCGCAGCATGTTTTCATACCTCTGCTTTGCATCCGGCACAATATTCTTGACCGGGTAAGCATGATAAAGGCCTTTGCCTACTTCCGGGATCACGTTTTCCCGGCGTTCTCCTGCCGCTTTTTCAGGCTGAACAACATCTGCGTACTTTTTTCAAAACCAGCTTGACAATTTTCCCCTGCTGCGGTATAGTAGTTAAGTCAACAACATGGGCTCGTAGCTCAGCTGGGAGAGCGTTCGGTTCGCATCCGAGAGGTCGAGGGTTCGATCCCCTTCGAGTCCACCAATTTGCCGCATCGTTTTGTACGATGCGGCGTTTTTTATGCCTAAAAAACTTTGGCAGACCGTGCCGGGCTCCGAACCCTGAAGTCGGATGCGAACCGGGCGGGGTCATCAATATATTTTTTGAAAATCCATCGGCTTCACGCTTCTTTCTTTGCATTTTGCAGAGTTCTGCGGGCAATCGCATCGCTTTTATGCCCCCTTCTCGGAAATTTCTTCAAAAATTTCCGCGCCATCGTAGGTTGATACAGCCTTGAGCTGCTCCACTTGGTTGAAGCTGGCGTTCAGCGTAATCGAGATCTCATAGTCTTTTCGGACGCGAATCTCCTTAATGAACTGCTGCAAAATGGCGCGGCGTTCATCGTGATTGGCAGTGTCGTACACATCCGCCCATGTAAGAAGTTCATTGCAGATGTAGTTACTGCGCTTTGCCGTTTTGATGGCTTCTTCGTATTCTTCCTGTGCCTGCACGAGCTGCTTTTCCAGGGTTTCCAGTGCATCTTTTGCTTCGGCCACCAGTGTGCCCAGCAGTTCTTTGTCCAAGGCACTTACGCCCCGGATGACGAGGATGGTTTCGGCTTTCAGGTCGTCCCGTTCTTTCTGCTTGGCTTCCAAATCTTTCTGGATTTTCTTGACCTTCTTCTGGATGCGGGCGGCATCGTTAGTCTTGACCGATTCCAGCAGCTTTTTCCGGGAAACCTCGCGGAACTGTGCGAAGATCTGCCGGACAACTTCTTCTACAATGGAATCCAGCTTGGAAACACCGTAGCCGGACTGCCCATCGCAGTCACCCGAATGCCGGATCTTATAAAAGCAGCTATACCGGGGCCGGACTTCTTTCACCGTATGCTCATCGGCATGACCGGTATCCTGCTGGTCATCGGCTTTCTCATGCTGGTTGTGATGGCGCTGAACTGCCTCACCCACCGCAAGTAAAAGAAAAAAATAGGATAAGCAAGCCGCCCGGGAGGATCTGCGGATCTTCCCGGGCGGCTTTTTTCACAGGCGCAGACGGCGCTGCTTTTGCCGGATTCATCCCCGGGCGTCCTGCCGGGTGGTGTGGAAGTACTCCTTGGGGGTCATGCCGTACTCCTTTTTAAAGGCGCGGAAAAAGTGGTTGTAACCGCCAAAGCCGCTGGTCTTGTACACCTCGGTGATGGGCAGCCCCTGCTCGATGAGGGTGCAGCAGCGGTCTAACCGCGCCTTTACGATATAGCGGTACACCGTCTGCCCGGTCTGGCGTTTGAATTCCCGGGCAATATGTTCCCGGGAGACGAAAAACTCCTTTTCCAGCCGCTCCAGCGTCAGTTCCTCGGTAAGGTGCGCCTGAATAAACAAAAACACCTCGTCCAGCATCAGGTAGTGGCGGCTGACCGATGCGGTGTGGAACTCCGCATGGATGCAGGCACGCAGCGCCAGCACCACAAACATTTGCAAAATACCGTGCTCGAACACCGCTGCACCGAACTGGGTGCGCTCCTGCGGGAGCATCAGCAGCTTCCGGGCAAGGTTTTTCAGCAGCATATAGATCTGGCTGTCCGGGCGCACAGCCACCTGCCGGGAGGGCACCACGTTGAAGCTTTTTTCAAGGTCGGTATCTGCGTCCGAAAGCTGCGCCAGCGTCTGGGGGGACAGCTGCACCCGAATAAGTTCCAGCGGGCCGTAAGCACCGGCGTATTCCAGTCTGCCGCCCTGACCGGGCTTGAAGATGATGAGATTCTGCTGCTGTGCGGGCAGCACCACCTCGCTGCACCGGAACACACCGCTGCCCCGCATGACCAGAAACAAATCATAATACGCGCCGGAATAAAATTCCCGGACGGCGCTCTGCTCAAAAAGATAACACTTGGCTGTATAATTCACCAAAAAGTCCTCCATGAAACTGTCATATATAACAAATTGTTGTACACAACAGAAAAATACAACTGTTATAATTGCATAATACATCAATTGGCGATAGTTTTCAATCATTTTTGGGATATGTATTGATGAAAAATTAACGTATAATGTAACCGTAGAAAAGAGACTTGTGCGAAAAGTCTCGTGGTTTCACTGTTTTTAAGGAGGATAAAACACAATGGACCAGAAAAAGACCATCCGACCCTTCTCCATGAAGGACAAGATCGGCTATACGCTGGGCGATCTGGGCTGCTGCTTCACCGAGCAGTACCGCGCCATGTATCTGTCGATCTTCTACACCCTGATCCTGCAGGTCAACCCCTTCCACGTGGGTATCCTGCTGCTGATCACCAAGATCTGGGACGCCGTGAATGACCCCATCATCGGTGCCTTGGTGGACTCCCGCAAGGCCACCAAGGGCGGCAAGTTCATCCCGTGGATCCGCGCCTTCTCCTTCCCCATGGCAGTGCTGTGCATACTTGGCTTTGTCAATGTAGGCAATATCAACTACGGCCTGCGTCTGGCCTACATGTTCGTCACCTACGTTCTGTACGAGGCGCTGTACACCTGCGTCAACGTGCCCTTCGGTACTCTGTCCAGCGTGATGACCGATGATGTCAGCCAGCGCACCGCACTGTCCCGCTACCGCAGCCTTGGCGGCACCATCTTCATGACCGTTATGGTCATGGTCGGCCCCCTGTTCCTGTATGTGGACAACCAGCCCGTGGCTGGCCGCTTCCTGATGCTGGCCTGCATCTGCGCTATGCTGGGTCTGCTGTGCCTGCAGATCACCTGCGTATGGTGCAAGGAGCGCGTGGAAGTGCCCGAGCGTCCGCAGGGCGAAAAGCTGAACTACCTGCATGTGCTCAAGGAGATCTCTCACAATAAGGCTCTGCTGGGCGTTATGTTCTTCAGCCTGACCGGCATGATCGGTGCTTCCGTGGTCAACGGTCTGAACACCTACCTGTATAAGGACTTCTTCGGCAACGTTAAAATTCAGGCTGTCTCCGGTATGCTGAGCGTGCTGTACGCTGTGCTGTCCTTTGCCATCACCCAGCCTCTGGCCAACAAGTTCGGCAAGAAGGAGTGGTGCTGCATGGGCGCTGGCTTTGCCGCCATCGTGTTCGGCATCCTGTTCTTCTTCCCCGTCCACAACCCTGTGGCCTTCATCGTCATCAACGGTATCTGCTATCTGGGCGCTTCCGGCATGCAGGTGCTGATCTGGGCTATGGTCAACGACGCCATCGACTACCACGAGCTGCAGACCGGCGAGCGCAACGAGGGCATCGTTTACTCCACCTACTCCTTCTTCCGCAAGCTTGCAAGCGCCATTTCCGGCAGCCTGTCCAGCTTTGTGCTGGGTGCCATCGGCTACAACGTTACCGCAGGCGCTGTGCAGACCGCAGGCGTTGTGAACGCCATCTGGAAGAGCTACACCGGCATCTACTTCCTGGGCTACGGCATTGCAGTTGCCATCCTGTTCTTCGTCTACCCCCTGACCAAGCAGAAGACTGCTGAGATGCTGACCGAGCTGAAGGCTCGCCGCGCCGCAAAGGAGAGCAAGTAAACCATGAAGATCTTACAGGTTCAGTTTAAAAACCGCAATGGCCACACCCTGCGCGGCATCGTGACTCTGCCCGACACCGAGGGCAAGGTACCCTTTGTGGTGCATCTGCACGGCTTTGCCGGCAGCTGCAGCGGCTACAAGTCCATGTACACCCATCTGTCCCGCGCTCTGGCAGCGCAGGGCATCGGCAGCGCCCGGTTCGATTTCTACGGCAACGGCGAGAGCGACGGCGAGTTCGAGGATATGAGCTTTGACGGCTTGCACACCGATGCACAGGATATCTTTGCATGGGCCGCTGAACAGCCCTATGTGGACAGCGAAAAGCTGTTCCTCTCCGGCCAGAGCATGGGCGGCTACATTGCCGCCTCCTGCGCACCGGTCATCCAGCCCCACGGCCTGATTTTGCTGTGCCCGGGCGCCGGGATGTGGTTCGGCTGCGCCCAGCGCGCCGACGGCATTATGCAGACCGGCAAGGACTACACCGACATGGAGGGTCTGTGCTACAAGATGGCCTTTAACTACGAGATGGCAAAGCACCCCGACCCCTTTACCGAGGCCAAGGGCTACAACGGCCCGGTGCTGCTGCTGCGCGCCGACGATGACCGTCTGGTGGACGAGGGCACCTGCAACCGTTACGCACAGGTGTACACCGCACCCGATGTGGACACCATTGCAGGCGGCGGCCACAACTTTGCCACGCTGGCAGCCCGTGCCGCCGTGGAGGAAAAGACCGCAGCATTCATCAAAGCAAATCTGTAAAGCAAAGCGTATCTGCAAGGAGGCTTTCGTATGCAAAACGTGATTCTGCAGCCCATCGAGGTGGGCGGACAGACCTTTAAAAACCGCATCATGTTCCCCCCGCTGACCACCGGCTACGAGAAAAACGGCATGATCAGCGAGCAGGACATGGGCTTCTACACCCGTCTGGCAAAGGGCGGTGTGGGTTACATCGTTCTGGGCGATGTGGCACCCATCAACAGCTTTTCTCCCACCCCCAAGCTGTTTGACGACAGCCAGATCCCTGCCTTCAAGGCACTGGCCGACAGCGTACACGCCTACGGCACCAAGCTGGGCGTCCAGCTCTTCCACCCGGAGTACGACGTAGACGCCATCAACAGTCTGTTTATGCAGAAAAAGTTTGATGAGATGCGTCAGCGCCTGCATCACGACATGATGTTCTTCACCGATGAGGTCAGCGAGGAGATGCTGATGGCCATCATCGATAAGATGTGCGCCTGCGCAGTGCGTGCACAGAAGGCCGGTGTGGACGTCATCCAGATCCACGGCGACCGCCTGAACGGCTGCCTGTGCTCCACCCGCATGAACCACCGCACCGATAAGTTCGGCGGTAGTCTGGAGAACCGCGTCCGCTTTGCCCGCATGCTGACCCGCGCCATCCGCAAGGCTGTGCCGGATATGGTCATCGACTACAAGCTGTCCATCGTCACCCCGCAGCGCGGCAAGGGCGGCATTGACGAAGCCGACGCCGTGCAGTTTGCCCAGTGGCTGGTAGAGGACGGCGTGGATATGTTCCACGTTGCGCAGGCCAACCACACCGGCAACATGGCCGACACCATTCCTCCCATGGGCGTACAGCCCTACGGCTTCTTCGTCAAAATCGCCGGGGACATCAAAAAGGCCGTCAATGTGCCGGTCAGCGCCGTGGGTCGTATCGTGGATGCCGAAATGGCTGCGCGTGTCATCGAGAGCGGCATGGCCGACATGGTTGCCATGGGTCGCCCGCTGCTGGCAGACCCCGACTGGGGCACCAAGATCGCTGCCGGGAAGGCCTGCGATATCCGCCGCTGCATCAGCTGCAACAAGGGCTGCACCGATGCCATCCAGAACCGTCAGTTCCTCTCCTGCGTGCTGAACGCGGAGAACGGCTACGAGAACACCCGCAGCATCCAGCCCGCAGCGCAGAAAAAGAAGATCGCCGTCCTCGGCGGCGGCCCTGCCGGTCTGGAAGCCGCCCGTGTGGCAGCGCTGCGCGGCCATGACGTGACCCTGTTTGAAAAGACCACCACTCTGGGCGGCCAGCTGAACATTGCCTGCGTACCTCCCCGCAAGGAGGAGATGCGCCGCGCCGCACAGGACCTGATCCACGCGGTCTGCAACGCCGGTGTGCACCTGTGCATGGGTCAGACCCGCACCGCAGAGCAGCTGAAGGATGCCGGTTTCGAGGCCGTTATCAACGCTGTGGGCGCACACAGCGCCGCACCCCGCATCCCCGGCATCGACAGCGTGAACGTGGCAGATGCATGGAAGGTTCTGGCTGGTGAGCAGCAGGTGTACGGCACGGTTGCCGTCATCGGCGGCGGCATGGTGGGCTGCGAGACCGCAGAGTACCTGGCTGCCCGCGGCTGCAAGGTGTCCGTTATCGAGATGATGGACAAGATCGCCGCAGGCGAGAGCTCCACCATTCTGCCCACCCTGCTGGAAAACTATAAGACCTACGGCGTGGAGCAGTACCCCAGCCACAAGGTCAAGGAGTTCCGCATGGACGCCGTCGTCTGCGAGAACAAGGACGGCGCAGAGGTGACCATCCCCTGCGATTACATCGTGCTGGCTATGGGCGCACGCTCCAACGAATTTGACGCTGCTGCGCTGGAAGCTGCCAGCATCCCGGTGTATTCCATTGGCGATGCCGCCGGCAAGGCTGCGGATATCTCCAACGCCATCCGCACTGGCTACGATACCGCCTGCCAGCTGTAAAACAAAAATATCGTTCTATTTGTGGGTCAGAAACGCCTGTGGGCGCTTCTGACCCACTTTTTTTACCCTCTCAGGCAAAGCCGTCAGGGTTTTGCCTCGCCCTCTCAGGCGCTCCCGCGCCAGCTCCCCCAAGGGGAGAGCGGACACGCCCGGAAACTTTACGGGTTAGCCGGGAACTGTACCGCCCCGCTTAAGCCTTCACCCACCGGGGGAAGGTGGCGCGTAGCGCCGGATGAGGGGCAGCACCAGCTCCCCCGAAGGGGTAGCCAAGGTTTAACATTGCTAAAGTTAGGCATCATGAGGAGACTTTCGGCAGTGCTCTTGGCTCTCCCTTTGAGGAAAGACTTCCACCCGCTCCGGGGGAAGATGTCGCGGAGCGCATTCAAAATCATCCCACATAAAAAGGCTGCTGCACAAAACCCTGTGCAGCAGCCTTAAGGCAACACCGCACAATTCCTGCCTTACGGCTTAAGCACCGCTCCGGCGGCTGCGGCACGGCATCTGCGTTGCCAAAATGCTCGATAAGACATCCAGTATTATCTGCGCTTTTGGCTTAGCATCTGCCGCACCTCGCTCGCCGTATCGGCACTTAGAATTATGCGGTATTGCCTTAAATATTTTACGTTTACAACAGATCAGATGCTGAACTGCACGGCGCAGAAGGCGGCATAGATGCACAGCAGTGCAATGCCCTGCGGGCGGCTCAGCTTGCCCTTGATCAGAGCGGGCAGGGTGAGCAGCAGCATCACGGCAAACATGACCGGGATATCCATCACCAGCGAGGCGTTCATGCCTGCGATGGTGGAGTTCTGCGGGATGCTGAAGGGTGCCAGCGTGACAGACACGCCGCTGACCAGCACTAGATTAAACACGTTTGCACCGATGACGTTGCCCAGCGACAGCGCGCCGTGACCCTTGACCAGCGAGGTGATGGCGGTGACCAGCTCCGGCAGCGAGGTGCCCAGTGCCACAAAGGTCAGCGCAATGACCGACTCCGGCACGCCCAGCGCCTGTGCGATGAGGGTGCCGTTGTCCACCAGCAGGTCAGCGCCCACAGCAATGAGCACTGCGCCGATGGCCAGCAGCCCCAACTCCTTGGCAAAGGAGCCTTCCTCAGCCTGCTCTTCCTCTTCCGGGGCGGGGGTATTTTTCATAGCCAGCACGTTGCACACGATGTAAGCCACGAACACGGCCAGCAGGATCAGGCCCACCGGGCGAGTGAAAGAGCCGGTGGTGTAGGCCACACCGGCATAGAAAGCGGCAGCCACAAAGAAGAAGGCCACCGGGGTGCGCAGGCTCTTGGGGTCAACCTTGCCCGGGCGCACCGCAATGGTGATGGCGGCGATCAGTGCAGCGTTGCAGATGACCGAGCCGATGGCGTTGCCGTAGGCGATCTCGCCGTGACCGGTGAGGGCAGAGGTGGTGGACACCATGACCTCCGGCAGGGTGGTACCGATGGACACCACCGTGGCACCGATGAGCAGCTCCGGCACATGGAAGCGGCGGGCGATGCCGGTGGCACCGTCCACAAACCAGTCGCCGCCCTTGATCAGGCACAGCAGACCCACGATAAATAACAGAACAGGGATCAGCATAATATCTCTCCTTTTTTAATAATAGCGGCAGAGGCACAAAAAAAGACCTTTATCACATCCAGCCCAAAACGGGAAAATGTGATAAAAGTCTCAAGCATCCGGTACTGCATCGGGCATTTCTGCCGGGGGTGTCGCTGCAGCACAGCGCACCCGTTTTTCAACTAAAGTACGCCCCTTACTCCCTTTTATCTAGAGAATATTATACCTGTTTTCCAGCAAAAGCACAAGGGGAAATGTGGGATTTATTCTGCCTTGGTCACTTTTTTGGCGTTGGGGTAAATATGCTCCATGCGGGCGTTGTCGAAATGCTCGTCAAGGAACACTTCCAGCTGGCCGTTGGGCGCATCGCCGCTGGTGCGGGCATCGTACCGCGCCAGTGCCAGCGCGCTGGTAAGCATATTCACCGCCATGAATACCGCCAGCGCTGCTGTCATCCACGGACGGATATGGCTGCGCACCTTTTTCATCAGCTTCAGCACCAGCGGGTAGCCGTAGCGCATCCACATCACCGCCGCAATGCCCCAGAAAAAGCAGTACAGCAGGTTGATGCGCCCGCCCAGATTGAACTTGAACTTGCTGTAATCCCAGAACACGGTACCGAACAGCAGCTCTGTAACAGCGCTGCACACATATTCATATACGCCGCCCAGCACTGTGCCAAAGGCAAAAAGATAGCGGTCGCTTTTATCCTGATTTTGCCGCAGCAGCACGGTAGCCATGGCCAGCGCCAGCCCCCACACCACGCTGAAAGGCCCCCACAGCAGACTGGAACGGCTCATCCACACCCCGGCGGTCAGGCGGCAGAACACGGTCTCCACCATGTCGCCCAGAAACGCCCCGATGACAAACAGCCACAGCAGGTCTGCCGCGCTGAAGAAGTCGACTTTCCCCTTCTGCACTGCCGTGGGCTGCCGCCGGGCGGCCTCCGGGTAGACGCGCCGGATGCGCTTTTCCACATACACGGCAATGCGGCGGCGCAAGGTATAGGATCGCGCCTCCAGTTTCTGGTTCGGCTGTTCCAGCACCGGGTGCTGCGCCGCGTACCGCCCCACCAGAATCGCCGAGCCCAGCTGGTCCAACGCCGCGATGCCGTGTGCTTTAGCCGCCGTCGTTTTTGGAATCCCGAAAGTTCAGAGCTGCCATCAGGCATCCAAACGCACCCGCCCAGAGAAGGCCGGTATAGCACAAAGTCTTTTTCTTTGCAACCAACTTTCCTTGGCAAAACTATACGGTTCTTGAATCGTTGCGGTTCGTCTAAATCTGCAAACAAAACGAAAGACCGCGCCGTAAACGGAACACAGCTTACGCAAGCAGGGCATTCGTCTATACAAATCCCTTCCCCAGAAGGCTATCCTTCTGGAATACGCCAAGAAGAACCACTTCCCGAACCCGGTATTCTTTGTGGATGATGGCTGCTCCGGCACGAACTGCGACCGTCTCGGCTTCCAGCGTATGCTGACCGAGATCGAAGTGGAGTACCAGAATCATTATCGCGAAAATCATTGTGAGATCACAGGACTAAATCCGAAAGACCTTGAAAACCAAGGCATTCTGGCTTAGTCCCTTCTTTTTTTGACCGAAAGCAAAGGACTTTCGCAAGAATCAAACAAGCCGGAGTGCCGTTTTTTTCACGGTAACTGTAAAAGACTGCCCTCCCCCTGTATTGATCAGGTGGTACGGCAGTCTTTATTTTGATTTTGTTCTCTTTCCGGTGATCTTTACTCCACCTTGCAGACTGGTTCCCGGATAACGGTCTTGCATTTTTCCGGGGCAGTGCGGCGGGGATCGCTGAGGTAAATTTCGTGGTGCAGGCGAGCGGAGGTGCAGTCAATTTTATAGTGCCGCTCCGCCGCAAACTGCTCCATTGCGTTGAGCGTTGCGGGCTCGGTATCATAGTTGCCAAGGTGCATGCACTGCACGCACAGGCCCTCATCATAAGTAAAGTACTCCACTTTGCTGAGATCCAGCTTTTTCTTGGCGGCAGCTTCGGCCACGGCCCAATCGAACTCCTGTTTGGTTACAAACTCCGGCAGGCGAATCATGGCGATCCAAGAGAATGTTTCCTTATGGGCGTAATCGACCCGGCTTTGCCCCTCCTGCCACCAAAGGCCCTCCAGCGGCGGCACCACATATTCAAAATAGCCGGGGATCTGGTGGATACCTTTGTAGCTCATTTTTATGGTAAAGGCAACCGCATACAGCATACCAATGGCCGCCTGATATTCTCCATCCTGCGCGTTGGGGTCACCATGGCCGCGCACCGCCACATAGTTCATGGGCGGCACTTCCAGCAGCTGCGGCTTTTGGGGCGGGAGATAAAATTCCTTATACTCCTTTTTATAGTCAAACGGCATTGGTCAGGTCGCTCCTTTCTTCTTTTTGGGCTTTGGCATGGGCAGTTCGCGGCAGGTGGCCTGCACAAATGCAATCATGTGTTCCCGGTCATCCACATCCTCGTACAGAAAATAATCTTTTGCACCATCATACGGCGGGGCTTTGGGCAGCTGCGGAGCAAGGGCTGCCCCCTCTTTGGTAATTTTGATGAACAGCTGGTCATCGCACACCAGGGCAAACATTTTGCCGTCCAGATACACGCCATAATCGCCAAACATTTTGTGGTAGGTAACCTGCCCGGCCGGGGCAAGCTGGTCCGCAATATACTGAACAAATTCGGGATTGGAGGCCATAAAAGGTTCCTCTCTTTTCATCATCATTTTGCAAAATTATATCATATTTCCTTACTTTTTACAACCTTTTTTCTTATATAACAACCAGTTATTGTATACCGCCGATGCTATAGCCACATTTTTTAGCCGCATTTTTACAACTCAGCGCTTTACAGTGGTGCTTGGTTCGGTGTATCATAAAAGAATATTAAAAAGGAGATGAGCGCATGAAATGCCCGAATTGGGGTAAAATTTTGGCTGCGGCGGCGCTGTGTGCTGCGCTGTGTGCCTGCAGCAAGCCGCAGGATGTTCTGCCCGATCATATCGCCACGCCGGAAACATCCGCCACGGTTGCCCCAACCGCCGCCGTCGTTCAGGCCACCACCACCCCCGCCCCAACAGATACCACCGTGCCCACTATTCTGCCGCAGACAGCAGATGCCGGGCGCAGTTATGTGGACGACACCCTGTTCATTGGGGATTCCAACACCGTGCGCTACACCATGTACGCCGATGACACCGGAACGGCGTTTTCCACGCTGAAAAACAACATTGGCGTGGTCAGCATGGGGGCCGGTTCCATCACCACCCTGAAATGCGAAAAGTTCAAGGGGGACAGCACCCTGTACACCATTCCGGATGCCGTTGCCAAGTTGCAGCCCAAACGCATTATCATTGGTTTCGGCTCCAACAACCTTGGAGGCAGCTCCACGGATGCCACCAAATTCATCGCGCAGTACCGGGAGGGGCTGGCCGCCATCACCAAAGCGTGGCCCTATGCGGATATTATCGTCAGCGCCATTCCCCCGCTGGACCAGCAGCGGGACAACACCAACCTGACCATGACCCAGGTAGATGCGTACAACGCCGCCCTTGTGACGATGTGCGAGGAGAACGGCTACAAATTTTTAAACACCGCCGAAGTGCTGCGGGATGACGCCACCGGCTGGGCTAAAAAGGACTATACCCTTTCGGACGGGGTGCATCTTTCCAAAGAGGCTGTCACTGCCTATTTTACTTATGTGCGCACCCACGCTTACGTCACGCAGGACCGCCGCCCCGAAAGCACAGTCGTCATCCCGGAGCCGGACGGCGTACCGCTGGGGTTAATCTCCTCGGATCCGATCGCCGTGCGCGGCGCTAAAGTGCCGGTGGAATTTGTGGCCACATCCGGCGGCAGCATCAGCGGTTCCACCAGCCAGAAAGTGAAAAAGGGCGGCACCTGCTCCACCGTGAAAGCCGTACCCGATGCAGGCTGGAAGTTTGCCGGGTGGACGGCGTCGCTGGGGGCGGCCTCCAGCAGTTCTTCCCTGAGCTTTACCGTGCCCAGCAATGCGGACGCCAACGGCGTGATTGTGACAGCACACTTTGAGCCGGACGAACACGAACATGAATTTGTGGAAGTAAAGGATACCCGCATTGAGCCCACCTGTTTGGAATACGGCACCGTAAAAGTCAAGTGCACCATCTGCGGCAAGGTAAAAGAAAAAGAACTGCCCGCCCTGGGGCACGACTATGACAAGGGCGTTATCACCTTGCAGCCCCAACCCGGTGTGGCCGGGGTGATGACCTACACCTGCCAGCGCTGCGGCTACATCAAAACAGCGCCCATTGAACCGCTGCCCACCGCAACGCCGACAGCTTCGCCCACGTCACCCCCTTCACCGACACCGGCAGTTACCCAGACGCCGGAACCTGTTGTCACACCAGAGCCGATAACTACCCCGGAGCCTACGCAGGAACCTGTCATTACGCCGGAGCCCGAACCGACGGGTGCACCGGAGCCGGTAATTACCGCGGAACCGGCCCCTGACCCGGAGCCGCCACAGGAAACCGAGCCTGCCAGCGAAGCCCCCACCGAGGTTCCTGCACAGGAACCGGAAGCTCCGCAGGAATAACCCTGAGGCAACACCGCACAATTCCCGCCTTGCGGCTTAAGCACCGCTCCGGCAGCTGCGGCACGGCATCTGCGTTGCCAAAATGCTCGATAATGTCGGGTTGTGGTACCCGCATCGTGCTTCGGGGGCAAAAGCCCCTCGCACTCTGCGACCGCTGCCCCTGCTTCGGTTCGCTGTTTCCGCCACTGGCGGCGCTCACCTTTGCAGCATCCAGTATTATCTGCGCTTTTGGCTTAGCAGCTGCCGCACCTCGCTCGCCGTATCGGCACTTAGAATTATGCGGTATTGCCCTGATTTTTTGATTGCATTTATTTTTGATTTTTTGAAAAGAAGAGGAACTTAATCTTATGAATGACCCCAGCCAGCAGCACATTGGCACCCCGGCGCTGATCCGCCGGTTTGCCCCTTACCTGATGCGATACAAACGCATTTTGATTTTTGATTTGTTCTGTGCCGCACTGACCACTTTGTGTGATATCGTGCTGCCTAAAATTATGAGCTACCTAACCAACGCCGCCACCGATCCCGGCATTGTGCTGACGGTTGATGCGGTGTTAAAGCTCGCCCTGCTGTATCTCATTTTGCGGCTGATTGATGGTGCCGCACAGTATTTTATGTCCGGCACCGGCCACATCATGGGCGTTTACATTGAGACCGATATGCGGCGGGATGCCTTTGCCCACCTGCAGCGGTTGAGCCACACCTATTATTCCAATACCAAAGTTGGGCAGATCATGGGCCGCATTACCAACGACCTGTTTGATGTGACCGAATTCGCCCACCACTGCCCGGAAGAATTTTTTATTGCGGGCATCAAAATTGCGGCTTCGTTCATCATCCTGTGCGGGGCCAGCGTACCGCTGACTTTGGTGGTGTTTGCCTGCGTGCCCTTGATGGCGGTTGTATCCATCAAGCTGAACCTGAAGCTTCGCGCCGCGTTCCGCCGCCAGCGGTTCCAGATCGGCGAGCTGAACGCTTCGATTGAGGACAGCCTGCTGGGCCAGCGGGTTGTGAAGGCGTTCGCCGCGGAAGAGGAAGAGAACAAAAAGTTCGAGCAGGGCAACACCGCGTTCCAGACCATCAAGAAGAAAACCTACCATGCCATGGCCGCGTTCAACACCTCCACCCGGCTGTTTGACGGGTTGATGTATCTGGTGGTCATTGTGGCAGGCGGCCTTTCGCTGGTATATGGCACCATCAGCGCTGGCGATTTGGTTGCCTATGTGCTGTATGTTTCCACTCTGATTGCCACCATCCGCCGCATTGTGGAGTTTGCCGAGCAGTTCCAGCGCGGCGTGACCGGCATTGAGCGCTTTTTTGACATTATCGATACCCCCGTTGAGATCACTGACGCCCCCGACGCCAAACCGCTGCAGGTGGAAAAAGGCGGCATTGAGTTCCGCGATGTGAGCTTTGAATACCCGGACGACCACAACAAGGTGCTGCGTCATGTAAACCTGAACATCCGCCCCGGCGAGAATCTGGCGCTGGTTGGGCCTTCCGGCGGCGGCAAAACCACCCTGTGCAACCTGATCCCTCGCTTTTATGATGTGACCGGCGGCGAGATTTTGATTGACGGGCAGGACATCCGCCATGTTACCCTGAGCAGCCTGCGCAATGCCGTTGGCGTGGTGCAGCAGGATGTTTACCTGTTCAGCGGCACGGTGGCCGAAAACATCGCTTACGGCAAGCCGGGTGCCACGCGGGAGGAGATCATTGCCGCCGCCAGGCTGGCCGGTGCTGATGGCTTTGTGCGGGAGCTGAAAGACGGGTATGATACCTATGTAGGCGAACGCGGGGTCAAGCTTTCCGGCGGGCAGAAACAGCGCATCAGCATTGCGCGGGTGTTTTTGAAGAACCCGCCCATCCTGCTGCTGGACGAAGCCACAAGCGCGCTGGACAACGAGAGTGAGATTCTGGTTGGGCAAAGCCTGGATAAGCTGGCCAAGGGCCGCACCACCCTGACGATTGCCCACCGCCTGACCACCATCAAAAACGCTGACCGCATTCTGGTGCTGGGCAAATCCGGCATTGAGGAAGAGGGCCGCCACGAGGAATTGCTGGCAAAGAAAGGCATTTATTACCGCCTGTGGAACGGGCTGGTCAGCGGGCAGACGCTGTGATGGAAAAGCGGACGCTATGCCGCTTTGTTCCGATATAAAGGCAACACCGCACAATTCCCGCCTTGCGGCTTAAGCACCGCTCCGGCAGCTGCGGCACGGCATCTGCGTTGCCAAAATGCTCGATAATGTCGGGTTGCGGTACCCGCATCGTGCTTCGGGGGCAAAAGCCCCTCGCACTCTGCGACCGCTGCCCCTGCTTCGGTTCGCTGTTTCCGCCACTGGCGGCGCTCACCTTTGCAGCATCCAGTATTATCTGCGCTTTTGGCTTAGCATCTGCCGCACCCCGCTCGCCGTATCGGCACTTAGAATTATGCGGTATTGCCTAAAATATATAATGCAGAGCCACCCCGCCGTTGGGGCAGAAGTTTCCCGCGGCGGGGTGATTTTTGTGATTTTATAGGGAACGGTTTTGAGCGTTCTATTATCTGCCGCCTATCTCCAACACATAACAAACCCCATATTTTCTGAGCGGCGCCCCGCGCCGCGATCCACCGCCATTATTCATTATTATTTATTATTTATTCTTTTTCCGTCTCCCCGCCGCCCAATTCCTAATTTCTAATTTTCCTCTCAACTCCTCACTCCTAACTCCTACTTCCTAACTTCTTCACCATTCTCCCCGTATTCAGCCCGCAGGTCAGCAGGTTAGAGGCTGTCATGACCGCCAGAAAGCCCGGCATACCGTATTGCGGCATCAGCCACAAAATGCCTGCAATGCGCAAAATGGAATCCAGCACCGAATAGCGGAAGGTCGCCAGCTGCTCCCCCATGCCTTTTAAGATCGCATCCACCATGCTTTCCAGGTACATAAAGGGCGCCACAAAGCCCAGTACCTGCACATAGCGGCCCGCCTGGGCATCGTGATAGAGCAAAATGGCGGCATCCTTGCCAAACAGCACCAGCGCGGCCCCCACCAACAGCGAGAACCCACCCGTCAACCCCATGGCAAGCCGCACAAGGCTGCGCAGGGCAGCGGTATCCCGGGCGGTGTGGGCACGGGTGATCTCCGGCATCAGCAGGCCGGAAAGTGCCGCCAGCACCGAGAACGGAAAAAAGATAAGCGGCAGTGCCATGCCTTTTAAGGAACCATACTGCGCCACGGCTTCGGCGCGGGTGCCAAGGTAAGCGGCAAGACAGGCGGGGATCAGCACGCTTTCCCCTGCCTGCAAAACGCTGGCCACCAACCGGCTGCCGGTCACGGGCAGCACAATTTCCCACAGCTCCCGGCTGGTATAGCCGCGGGGCGGGTCATCGGCGCATGGGCGGAAACTCGGTTCCTGCCGGGCAAACAGCGCCATAATGCCGCAGGAGACCGCCTCGCTGACAGTATTGCCGATGAGCACCGCACAGCAAGCGTAAGCCGCGCCCCAGTGGGCCAGCTTTACCAGCGCCAATGCGGCCACGGCCATCCGCACGGTCTGCTCCACCAGTTGGGCAATGATATTCGGTTCCACCCTTCGCCGCGCCAAAAAGCACCCCCGCAGCGCCCCGGCCGCCGCAATAAACGGCAGGCTGGGGGCCAGCGTACACAGCCCCAGCTCCGCGCGGGAATCATGCAGGGCAAAGCGGGCCAAAGGGTCCGCCAGCGCCAGCTGCGCCAGCATGGCGGCGGTGCCCAATACGGCCGCTGTTGCCGCAAGGCTGCGCAGCGTCGGGGTCATGCCGCGCCCACGGGTCAGGCACTGCGCACCCAGCCGTGTGGACGCCACATTGATGCCCGCCGAAGCCAGCGAAACAAACACCATATAGACGGATAAGATCAGCTGGTACAGGCCCATACCCTCCGGCCCCAGGCGCGCAGCCACAAACACCCGGAACACCATGCCCAGCGCCCGCAGCGCAAAGCCCGCCACTGTCAGCAGTGCTGCATTTTTCAGATAGGTTTTCCCCCGCAGTGCCGTTTTTGCCGCCCCCTTTGCCCGTATAAAGCCAGTATATTCTGCATTGCTGCGGTTTATGGCAGGGTTCTATGAAGAAGTATCACCCATACAATTCGGACATTTTTGCTGGTTTGGCGTGCTATTCGTTTTGATAGTACTTGCATTTTGTGCTCTGACGCGGTACACTAATAAAGTGCGGCCCATGCCGCAAAACGGAGAACGGTGCCGAAGCGGGGCAGTTGCAGCGCCCCGCCCGGCACAGATAAAAGGAGCTATACCCACATGAGTGAAGCATGTACCCACGATTGCAGCAACTGCCACGCTGACTGTTCCAGCCGTGCGCCGCAGCATGAACCGCCGCACGCAAAAAGCCACATCAAAAAAGTGATCGGCGTTGTTTCCGGCAAGGGCGGCGTTGGCAAAAGCATGACCAGCGCCATGATGGCTGTTTCCATGCGCCGCAAAGGCTACAAGGTCGGCGTGCTGGATGCTGACATTACCGGCCCTTCCATCCCCAAATTGTTCGGCGTTCATGGCCCGGCCATGGGCACCGAGGACGGCATCAACCCGGTGGAAAGCCACACCGGCATCAAGATCATGTCCATCAACCTGCTGCTGGAAGATGAGGAAGCCCCCGTTGTGTGGCGCGGCCCCGTGATTGCCGGTGCGGTCAAGCAGTTCTGGCAGGAAGTGATCTGGGACGACGTTGACTTTTTGTTTGTCGATATGCCTCCGGGAACCGGCGATGTGCCGCTGACCGTGTTCCAGACCCTGCCGGTAGACGGCATCATTATTGTATCCAGTCCGCAGGAGCTGGTCGGCATGATCGTTGGCAAGGCTGTGCAGATGGCCGAAATGATGAAGGTTCCCATCCTTGGCATTGTGGAAAACATGAGCTATGTGCTCTGCCCGGACTGCGGCAAGCATATCAACGTGTTTGGCGACAGCCATGTGGACGAGACCGGCAAGAAGTACCACCTGCCCGTGCTGGCCAAAATGCCGCTGAACCCCGAATTTGCCAAAGAGGCGGACGCCGGCATGATTGAAACCTTTGCCGGGGATTATCTGGACGGCGCAGCAGACGCTGTAGCCAAGCTGCTGAAGTAACTTTTTTATTTTGGAATCCGGGCTCCATGCCCCGTTTGCAGCCTGTGTGGGGCATGGCCCTGAAAAATTTATCCATACAGGAGGAAACACATTATGAAAAAGTTCCTGGAAGAGTTCAAAGCTTTTGCCCTGAAAGGCAACATGATGGACATGGCCATCGGTGTTCTCATCGGCGGCGCATTCTCCACGCTGGTCACTTCTTTGACAGACAACATCATCAACCCCATCATTGGCATTTTGTTCCAGACAGATTTCAGTGATGTTGTGCTGCACCTGCCGTTTGACATCAACCTGGGCATCGGTGCATTCATCTCTGCCGTCATTAACTTTATCATTCTGGCATTCGTTCTGTTCTGTATGCTGAAAGCCATGAACAAGCTCATGGACCTGGGCAAGCATGAAGAAGAAAAGCCCGCCGAGCCGGAAGCCCCTAAGGCCCCGACGCAGGAGGAGCTGCTGACCGAGATCCTGGCTGTTTTGAAAGAGCAGCAGGCTGCAAACGGCAAATAACACACCGTTTTGCCCGGCAGTTATTGCCGCAGCTTAATTTTATTAAGTTTGGTCCTTGCAAAACAAAGCAAATAAGGTTTTTGCGTTAATTTCATAAAAATCTTTTGTTTGATGATTGCCATTCCCCTACTGGTGTGGTATAGTACATACAAGAACAAAGACGTTCCCACAAACGGGTTAGTGTACCCGTTGGGGAGCGTCTTTTTTCGTATCTATGCCAGGGTGGGAAATGTGCGTTCCCGCCCGGCCCCGCAGGAAATTACGGGAAGGAGCAAAAAACGGATGGAAAACTTTACAGAGCGCAAGGCCCCCGCCGGGCTGTATGATCCGCGGTTTGAACATGACAACTGCGGCATTGGTGCAGTTGTGGATATCAAGGGCCGCAAAACCCACAAAACGATCGACGATGCTTTGCAGATCGTGGAGCACCTGGAACATCGTGCCGGTAAGGATGCCGAAGGCAAAACCGGCGATGGTGTCGGTATCCTGCTGCAGATCGGCCACAAGTTCTTCAAAAAAGCTGCCGAAGAAGCCGGCATTACGCTGGGCAACGAGCGTGACTACGGCATTGGCATGTTCTTTTTCCCACAGGAAGAGTTGAACCGCAACCAGGACAAAAAGCTGTTTGAGATCATCTGCAAAAAAGAGGGGCTCAACTTCCTTGGCTGGCGCGAAGTGCCCACCTGCCCGGAAATTTTGGGCCACAAGGCACGTTCCTGCATGCCCAGCATCTGGCAGGCATTTGTGGAACGCCCGGCCCGCGTAAAGCCCGGCATTGACTTTGACCGTAAGCTTTATGTTGCCCGCCGCGTGTTTGAACAGTCCAGCCAGGATACTTATGTGTGCAGTCTTTCCAGCCGCACCATTGTGTACAAGGGCATGTTCCTGGTTAAAGAACTGCGCCTGTTCTATCCCGATTTGCAGAGCGAAGATTATGAATCTGCCATCGGCATGGTGCACAGCCGTTTTTCTACCAACACGGCACCCAGCTGGAACCGCGCCCACCCCAACCGCTTTATCCTGCATAACGGCGAGATCAACACCATCCGCGGCAACGTGGATACCATGCTGGCCCGCGAGGAAACCATTGGTTCCAACTACCTGAAAGAGGATATGACCAAGGTTCTGCCCATTGTGAACCAGGGTGGTTCCGACTCCGCCATGCTGGATAACACGCTGGAGTTTATGGTTATGAACGGCATGGAGCTGCCGCTGGCTGTTATGGTCACTATCCCCGAACCGTGGGAAAACAACCATAGTATGGACCCCAAAAAGCGTGCGTTCTATCAGTATTACGCCACCATGCTGGAACCGTGGGACGGCCCCGCTTCCATCCTGTTCAGTGACGGCGATGTGATGGGCGCTGTGCTGGATCGCAACGGTCTGCGCCCCAGCCGCTACTATATCACCAAAGACGGCCGCCTGATCCTTTCCAGTGAGGTCGGCGTGCTGGATATTCCCGCCGAAGAAATCGTGCGCAAGGACCGCCTGCGCCCCGGCAAAATGCTGTTGGTGGATACCGCCAGGGGTGAGCTGGTGGACGATGAAAGCCTGAAAGCTGATTACGCCAGCCGCGAGCCTTACGGCGAATGGCTGGACCGCAACCTGGTCAACCTGGCCGATTTGAAGATCCCCAACGAGCGCGTGCCCAGCCACGAGCATGACGAGCTGGTGCGGCTGCAGAAAGCATTCGGCTACCAGTACGAGGATGTTTCCACCATGATCCTGCCGATGGCAAAGAACGGCGCAGAGCCTGCCGGTGCCATGGGCAGCGATACCCCGCTGGCCGTTTTGAGCCACACCCATCCCCCGCTGTTTGAGTATTTTAAGCAGATGTTTGCCCAGGTCACCAACCCGCCCATCGACGCCCTGCGCGAGAAGATCGTGACCTCCACCACCGTATACGTTGGCGCACAGGGCAACCTGTTGGAAGAGGACGCCGAGAACTGCAAGGTGCTGAAAATCACCAACCCCATTTTGACCGAAACCGACCTGATGAAGATCAAGGCCATGAAGGTTCCCGGCTTTAAGGTGGAAACCATCTCCATCTGCTACTATAAGAACACCGACCTGGAAAAGGCCATTGACCGCCTGTTCGTTGATGTGGACCGCGCCTACCGCGATGGTGCCAACATCCTGATTTTGTCTGACCGCGAAATTGATGAGTACCATGTCGCCATCCCCAGCCTTCTGGCTGTGGGCGCAGTTTCCAAGTATCTGGTTCGTACCCGCAAGCGCACCGCCATGGCCCTGATCCTGGAAAGCGGTGAGCCCCGCAAGGTTCATGATTTTGCCACCCTGCTGGGCTACGGTGCCTGCGCCATCAACCCCTATCTGGCACAGGAGACCATCGGCGAGCTGATCAATGAGGGTCTGCTGGACAAAGATTACTATGCCGCCGTGAACGACTACAATAAAGCCGTTCTGGCCGGCATCGTCAAGATTGCCTCCAAGATGGGCATTTCCACCATCCAGTCCTACCAGGGCAGCCAGATTTTTGAAGCGCTGGGTCTGAGCAACGAGGTAGTGGATAAGTACTTTACCAACACCGTCAGCCGTGTGGGCGGCATTACCATCCGCGACATCCAGAACGACCTGGAAGCCCGCCACAAACAGGCATTCGACCCTCTGGGCCTGGATATCAGCATGGAGCTGACCAGCCTGGGTGAGCACAAGCTCCGCAGCGGCAAGCTGGCCGAAGATCATCTGTACAACCCGCTGACCATCCACCTGCTGCAGCAGGCCTGCTGGACCGGCGATTACAACAAGTTCAAGGCTTATACCGATGCCGTGAACGCCGAGGGCGGCGATGCCATGCACCTGCGCAGCCTGCTGGACTTCAATTATCCTGACGCCGGTATCCCGCTGGACGAAGTGGAAAGCGTGGATTCCATCGTACACCGCTTCAAGACCGCTGCCATGAGCTATGGCGCCCTTTCTGAGGAAGCCCACGAGTGCATGGCCATTGCCATGAACCGCATCGGCGGCAAGAGCAACACCGGCGAAGGCGGCGAAGCCGAAGACCGTTTTGGCACCGAGCGCAACAGCGCCATCAAGCAGGTGGCATCCGCCCGTTTTGGCGTGACCAGCAAGTATCTGGTTTCCGCCAGTGAGATTCAGATCAAGATGGCACAGGGCGCAAAGCCCGGCGAGGGCGGCCAGTTGCCCGGCGGCAAGGTTTACCCCTGGGTTGCCAAGACCCGCCACTCCACCACCGGCGTGGGCCTGATCTCTCCCCCGCCGCACCATGATATCTACTCCATTGAGGACCTGGCCCAGCTGATCTATGACCTGAAATGCTCCAACCGCAAGGCTGCCATCAACGTCAAGCTGGTCAGCGAAGCCGGTGTTGGCACCATTGCCGCCGGCGTTGCCAAGGCCGGCGCCGAAGTGATTTTGATTTCCGGTTTTGACGGCGGCACCGGCGCTGCACCGCGCAACTCCATCCACAATGCCGGCCTGCCGTGGGAGCTGGGCCTTGCCGAAGCACACCAGAGCCTGATCATGAACGGCCTGCGTTCCCGCGTGCGCATTGAAGCTGACAGCAAGCTGATGAGCGGCCGCGATGTGGCCATTGCCGCCATGCTGGGCGCTGAAGAGTTCGGCTTTGGCACCGGCCCGCTGGTTGCCATGGGCTGCGTGATGATGCGCGTGTGCAACCTGGATACCTGCCCCATGGGCATCTGCACCCAGAACCCCGAGCTGCGCAAGCGCTTTAAGGGCAAGCCGGAATACATCATCAACTTTATGCGCTTTATGGCCGAGGATCTGCGCGAATACATGGCCCGCCTGGGCGTGCATACCGTGGATGAACTGGTTGGCCGCACCGACCTGCTGAAAGTCAAGGATGCCCCGGCTGGTTCCCGCGCAAGCGAGATGGACCTGACTGCCCTGTTGAAAAACCCGCTGGTGGAAAACAGCAGCGTACACTTCAACGCCAAGGATGTTTATAACTTCGGCCTGGAAAAAACGCCGGATATGCGCGTGCTGATGAAGAAGTTCAAGAAGAGCTTTGACATGGCAGAGCCCAAGCCGATGACCGTTGAACTGGAAGTTGGCAACACCGACCGCGCGTTCGGCACGATTTTTGGCAGCGAGATCACCCGCAAGTTTGGCAACACCCTGCCGGAAGATACCTTCCATGTGATCTGCAACGGGTACGGCGGCCAGAGCTTTGGTGCCTTTATCCCCGCTGGCCTGACCTTGGAACTGGTTGGCGATTCCAACGACTATATGGGCAAGGGCCTTTCCGGCGGCAAGCTGATCGTTTACCCGCCCAAGGATGTCACCTATGACCGCAGCGAGAACATTGTCATTGGCAACGTTGCCCTGTACGGTGCGACCGCTGGTAAAGCGTTCATCAACGGTGTGGCTGGCGAGCGTTTCTGCGTGCGCAACTCCGGCGCTACCGCTGTTGTGGAGGGCGTCGGCGACCACGGTTGCGAATATATGACCGGCGGCACCGTGGTGGTGCTGGGCAAGACCGGCAAAAACTTTGCAGCCGGCATGAGCGGCGGCATCGCCTATGTGCTGGATGAGGACTGGGATTTCTACACCCGCGTCAACAAGGATATGGTCAGCCTGGAGCCGGTGGAACACAAGTATGATGTTTCGCTGCTGAAGGATTTGATCCGCGAGCATGTGGAAGCCACCGGCTCCCCCCGCGGCAAGGAAATCCTGGATAACTTTGGCGAGTATCTGCCCAAGTTCAAAAAGGTCCTGCCCCATGACTATGACAAGATGCTGCGCCTGATTGCCCAGATGGAAGAAAAAGGCGAAGACAGCGAGCAGGCACAGATCGAAGCGTTCTATGCAATGAAGAACGCTGCTAACAAATAAGGGAGGCGCAAACGATGGGAAAACCGACAGGATTTATGGAAATTGCCCGGCAGACCAGCACGGAGCTGCCGCCCGAAGAACGTATTCAGAACTTTAACGAATTTCACATCCCGCTGCCGCAGGATGAACAGCAGGCGCAGGGTGCCCGCTGCATGGATTGCGGCGTACCGTTCTGCCAGGCTGGCATGATGATTGGCGGCATGGCAAGCGGCTGCCCGCTGAACAACCTGATCCCCGAATGGAACGACCTGGTCTACCAGGGCAAGTGGGATCTGGCTGTACATCGCCTGCGCGCCACCAACCGCTTCCCGGAGTTTACCAGCCGGGTATGCCCCGCTCTGTGCGAAGCTGCCTGCACCTGCGGCTACACCACCGGCAGCCCTGTTACCGTAAAGGAGAACGAGCACGCCATTGTAGAATATGGCTATGAATCCGGCCTGCTGACCGCCTGCCCGCCCCCGACCCGCACCGGCAAAACCGTTGCCGTGGTTGGCGCCGGTCCTGCCGGCCTTGCGGTTGCCGATTACCTGAACAAGCGCGGCCACAAAGTGACCGTATACGAGCGTGAGGATCGCGTGGGCGGCCTGCTGATGTACGGCATCCCCAACATGAAGCTGGAAAAGCAGGTCATTGACCGCCGCGTGAACATTATGAAGGCCGAGGGCATTGACTTTGTAACCTGCGCCGATGTTGGCGGCAGCACCCCTGCCCAGGATGTGCTGGATGCACACGATGCCGTTGTGCTGGCCTGCGGTGCCAAGCAGGCGCGTGACATCAACGCCCCGGGGCGCGATGCACAGGGGATCTACTTTGCCGTGGATTACCTGACCAGCGTGACCCGCAGCCTGCTGGATTCCGGCTTTTCCGATGGCAAGGCCGTGAGTGCCAAGGACAAAAAGGTGTTGGTCATCGGCGGTGGCGATACCGGCAACGACTGTGTCGGCACCGCCATCCGCCAGGGCTGCGCAAGCGTGACCCAGCTGGAAATGATGCCCTGCCCGCCCACAGAACGCACCGCCGCCAACGCCTGGCCCGAATGGCCCAAGGTGCTGAAAACCGATTACGGCCAGCAGGAAGCCATCGCCGTGTTTGGCAGCGACCCGCGCATTTACCAGACCACGGTCAAAGAGTTCTATAAGGACGAAGCCGGTCAGGTTTGCGGTGCGCTGATTGCCAAGCTGGAAAGCAAAGTGGTGGATGAAGCCACCGGCCGCCGCGCCATGGTGCCCACCGGCGAAGAATTTGCCATCGAGTGCGACCTGGTGCTGATTGCCGCCGGTTTTACCGGCTGCCAGCCCTATGTGGCCGAAGCGTTTGGCGTTGACCTGACCAAGCGCGGCACCGTTGCCGATACTAAGTACGCCACCAACGTGCCCCATGTATTTACCTGCGGCGATATGCGCCGCGGCCAGAGCCTTGTTGTTTGGGCCCTGCGCGAAGGCCGCGATGCCGCCGCCGAGGTGGATAAGAGCCTGATGGGCTACACCAACCTGTAACAAGCCATATTCTTAACATCCGTTTTATAATAGACAGCAGCCCCCGTACCGATGTGCGCACAAAATCATCGGTGCGGGGGCTGCTGCTTTATGATTTTATTATGGCTTCAGGTTATTTATCCTTATTGTCCTTGTGGAACGCCACATAGAAGCAGAGGATGAGCCCCACGCACATGGCCGCTGTGGAGATGATGAACGGCACCAGCGTTTGGGTACCCAAAAAGCTGCCCAGCAGGCCGTTAATGCCATTATAGTTCCAGGGGTTCATAACGGCATAGATAAAGCAGAACGAAGAAAACACAAGGCCAACCAACGTCAGCAGCAGGCCACATAACAGTTTAGGTGCCATAGTTTTCCCTCCTCTTCATCATACACCGTCATATTTTATTTTCTGTTCTTGCAACCATCAATGTCTCGCTTACCGAGCCGCTGATGGTTGATCTCACAGCATTTTATCCAGCAGCGGCCAAAGCGCCTGGGTGTTGGCGTTGAACTGGGGGTAAAAATCATCCTGGATGGAATAATCAAAATACAGGGCGCGTGCAATGCGGCGGGCGGCGGGCAGGTAGCGCGGGTTTTCGCGTCCGCCTGCCTGCTGCAGCTTATCCGAAAGCTGGGTACACACCACAGCCCACCGGGCGTCAATCCCGGCGCGGGCGGTGATGGCGGCATCGTCCAGGTAATTTTGCAGGGTGCGCTGTTCCTGCGCGGATACGCGGGCACCGCACAATGGCAGCTGCACGTAATATTCCATGGCGGCTGTTGCCGGGTCAATGGCCTGGCCCAGCGGGTAAAGAGCGCAGGCCAGCGGGCGGGCGGCGTGGATGGTGCAGGCATCGGCCTCAAAAAAGGGGCAGTTGCCTGTGCGGGCATTGGGGCGCAGCACCACGGCAGGCAAAAGGGTCTGCGGGGCAAACTCCTGCTTGCAAAAAGCATCCGCCGTCAAGCGCGGGGGCAGGCCCAGGCGGCGGGCAATGCGGTACAGGTCATAACCGGAAAGCACCAGGTCCCGCCGGTTACGGCAGCAGTCCCCGCAGCCTGCACAGACAAAGTCAAATGGCTCCCCTGCCGCCAGCCGCGGGCACTGGGCCAGCGCAGCGGCAGATTCGGCACGGCCCGGTTCTGTCACAGGCGCACCTCCAGTGGGGTCTGCTCGCCATCCGCCATGGCGCGCACAGCCTTAAAGGCGCTTTCCACCATGCTGGCCACGTTCACATCGGTATAAAACGCGGTGTGCGGGGTAAAGATCACATTCGGGAAGCTGCGCAGCATGGCAAGTTCGCGGTTCTGCAACGCATCGCCCATATGGTTAAAGTAGAACAGGCCGTTCTCGTTTTCCACAACGTCCAGGCCGGCTGCACCGATCTTGCCGCTTTCCAGCCCGTTTACCAGCGCTTCCGGATCAATCAGGGTGCCGCGGGCTGTGTTGATCAGCACAACGCCGTTTTTCATCTTGGCAATAGCATTGGCATCGATCATATGGCGGTTGGCGGCGGTGGCGTTGGTGTGCAGGGTGATGATATCACAGCTCTTGTACAGGGTATCCAGGTCCACATACTCCGCATACTGGCGTGCTTCATCGTTGGGGTACAGGTCGTAAGCCAGCAGCTTGCAGCCAAAGCCGCTTAAGTGGCGCAGCACAGTGCGGCCAATGTTGCCGGTGCCGATCACCCCCACCGTCATACGGGTGATATCGCGGCCCATCTTGCCGCTTAAGGAATAATCCTGGGCATCGGCACGGCGCAGAATCTGGCCCACTTTGCGGTTGCACATCAGCATCAGCATAATGGCATAATCGGCCACACCTGCCGGCGGATACCAGGAATGGGAGATGCGCATGCCAAGCTCCTTGGCTTTCTGCTGCGGGATATGGTCATAGCCAATGCTGCGGCAGGGCAGGAATTTGACCCCCATCGCGGCCCAGGCTTCCAGATATTCCGGTGCAATCAGGCAGGGGTTAGTGCTGACGGCATCGCAGCCTTTGGCAAGTTCCAGGTTATCCGGCGTGGGGACCGCTGCGGTATAGGCATAATCAATGCCGTACTGTTTGCTGTATGGATCACAATAGGCTTGCTCGTCGAAAGGACGGAGGGCATAAAACATGATCTTCATGGTGTAACCTCCTTAATAATAGGGTTACAAAAACGGCTTCTTAATTGGGCTGCTCAAATCACAGGGTAAAATCCAGGGTCTCCCCCAGCCAGCCCATGCACAGGGGCAGCCAGGCATTGTTATGCTTGTTAGGGGTGTTGACCTCGTTGGTGCAGGTGCTGGAGCCATGGCCGCCATGGGTGAACAGGTGCAGCTCAAACGGCACGTTGTTCTCTTTCAGGGCGCCTGCCAGCAGCAGGCTGTTTTCCACGGGCACAGCCTGATCTTCCACGGTGTGCCAGATGAAGAAAGGCGGCACATCGGGGCGCACCTGGTTTTCCAGGCTCATGGTCTGCAGCAGGGCTTCATCCGCGCCGCACAGGTTCTCAAAAGAGCCGCGGTGGGCGAACTTGCCGCTGGTGATAACGGGGTACCCCAGCACCACCGCATTGGGGCGGGCTTCGGTTCCGGTAATACCAAGGGCCTGCTGCACGGGAGCTGCATCCCACAGCAGGGCGGTGGAAGCCGCCAGGTGGGCACCGGCAGAAAAGCCAACGATGGTGATCTTATCCGCCGCAATGCGCAGGTCCGCCGCATTCCGGCGCAGGTACAGGATGGCGGACGCGGCTTCGGTCAGCGGCTGCCACAGCAGCGGGGCGTGGTCAGTGGAATAAATCAGGGTGAACACATGGTAGCCGGCCTGCAAAAACTGGACGGCAACAGGGTCCGCTTCGCGCGGGGAGCAGTAGCGGTAGCCGCCGCCGGGCAGGATCAGCACTGCCGGGCGGGTGTTGTAGCTGGGCATTTCGGTGGTTTCGTCACGCAGGTAGCCGGTCAGCATGGCACCGGTGGCAAGTTTATGTTCTACAAATTTCATAACATCAGGCTCCTAATGATAAATATGAAGATACAGTTATTAGGATAGCGCAAAAAATGTGCTTTGAAAAGCCTTTTTCTGTATTTTACATACAGTTTTTTAACTTTTTGTAAAAAGGGCAATCAGGACTTGCACTTTGCGGGTAAGAGTGCTAATATATGCTTAGCACTTAAAGCACGCGAGTGCTAAACCATAAAATATATAAAAGTGAGGTCATTGTAACTATGGCAATGCATCAGTTTAAGGCCGAGAGCAAAAAGCTGCTTGACCTGATGATCAATTCTATTTATACCAACCGCGAGATCTTCCTGCGCGAGCTGATCTCCAACGCATCGGATGCCTGCGACAAGCTGTATTTCAAGAGCCTGACGGATACTTCCATCAACGTAAAAAAAGAAGACCTGCACATTCATATTGCAGCCGATAAAGAGAACCGCACCCTGACCATCAGCGATAACGGCATTGGCATGACTAAGGATGAGCTGGAAAAGAACCTTGGCACCATTGCCCGCTCCGGCAGCCAGGACTTTAAGGCAAGCAATCAGAACGAGAATATTGACATCATCGGTCAGTTCGGCGTTGGCTTCTACTCCGCTTTCATGGTTGCCAGCAAGGTGACCGTTGTTTCCCGCGCGGAGGGCAGCGAGGAAGCCTGGCAGTGGTCGTCCTCCGGCGTGGAGGGATACACCCTGACCGAAGCCGAAAAGCCGGAAGTTGGCACCGAGATCACCCTGGTGCTGAAAGAGGACACCGAAACCGACAAATACAGCGAATATCTGGACGAGTACACCATCTCCGGCCTGGTCAAGAAGTACAGCGATTACATCCGCTACCCCATTACCATGTACCGCGAGAAGAGCCGCCAGAAGCCGAAGCCGGAGGACGCCGGTGACGACTATAAGCCGGAGTACGAAACCTACACCGAGCTGGAAACCCTGAACAGCATGGTGCCCATCTGGAAGCGCGACAAGAAAGATGTAAAGCCGGAAGAATACAACGAGTTCTACAAGAGCAAGTTCATGGATTATTCCGACCCGCTGCGCGTGATTACCAGCCGCACCGAGGGCACCGCAACCTACACCGCCCTGCTGTTTGTGCCCGGCCAGACGCCGTATGATTACTACACCAAGGAGTACGAAAAGGGTCTGGCCCTGTATGCTTCCGGCGTTATGATCATGGAAAAATGCGCTGACCTGCTGCCGGATTACTTCAGCTTTATCAAGGGCGTTGTGGACAGCGAGGACCTGAGCCTGAACATCAGCCGTGAAACGCTGCAGAAGGACGGCCAGGTAAAGCTGATCCGCAACAGCCTGGAAAAGAAGATCAAGAACGAACTGCACGCCATGCTGGTGAACGACCGCGAGAAGTACGAAACCTTCTGGAAAGCATTTGGCCGCCAGATCAAGTTTGGTATTTACGGCGATTACGGCATGCACAAAGACCTGCTTTCCGACCTGCTGATGTTCTACTCTGCCAAGGAGCAGAAGCTCATCACGCTGGATGAATACATTGAGAAGATGCCGGAAGGCCAGAAGGCCATTTACTTTGCCGCTGGTGACGAGGCGGCCCGCCTGGGCAAACTGCCCAACGCACAGCTGGTGCTGAGCAAGGGCTATGACCTGCTGCTGTGCAGCGAGGATGTGGATGAATTCTGCCTGCAGATCATGCACGACTACAAGGAAAAGGAATTCAAAAACATCAACTCCGGCGATCTGGGCCTGGAAACCGAGGAAGAAAAGAAGGCTGCCGAGGAGACCGCAACCGAAAACAAGGACCTGTTTGAGGAGATCAAGAAGGCCCTGAACGGCAAGATCAAAGATGTGAAGGTCAACCCGACTTTGCAGGATCACCCGGTATCGCTTTCCAGCGAGGGCGGTATTTCCATGGAGATGGAAAAGATCCTGCGCAAGATGCCTGCCGGCGGCGAGGGCATGGAGAGCACCAAGGTGCTGGAGCTGAACCCCAACCACGCCGTGTTTGGTGCGCTGAAAGCCGCTCATGAGGCCGGTGACACCGACAAGATCAATAAGTACGCCGAGCTGTTGTACGACCAGGCCCTGCTGATTGAGGGCCTGCCGCTGGAAGACCCCGTTGCCTACGCACAGCTGGTCTGCGACCTGATGAAGTAATGGCATCCAGGCTTTATGCCAGACAATCTAAGGCAACACCGCACAATTCCCGCCTGACGGCTTAAGCACCGCTCCGGCGGCTGCGGCACGGCATCTGCGTTGCCAAAATGCTCGATAAGACATCCAGTATTATCTGCGCTTTTGGCTTAGCAGCTGCCGCACCTCGCTCGCCGTATCGGCACTTAGAATTATGCGGTATTGCCTTAACATAGCATAACAATCCCCCACCGGGCGGTGCTGCAAAGTGCTTTGCCCGGCGGGGGATTTGTTTTTTGGGTATTATTTTTCGTTTTCGTCTTTGGCCAGTGGCAGCTGCATCATCACTTTTGCACCGTGGGGGTCCCGGTTGACAAACTGCACGCTGCCGCCGTGGGCGTTTATGATTTGCTCCACCACATGCAGGCCCAGAATATGCGGGGCGTTCTCCCCTTCCGGTTCGCCGTTCAGCACGGCCAGCACGCTTTGCGGGTAGCCGGTGCCGTCATCCTGTATGGTCAGGTGCAGCGTTGTTTCGTCGGCATCCGCGTGGAAAGCCAGCGTGATCGGCCCCGCATTATGGCGCACGGCGTTTTGCAGCACATTTTCCAGCGCACGAGTCAGCAGAGCGGCATCAGCGTGCAGGATGGCGGTTTCTACTGCCGGGGTAATGTTGCAATCCAGTGTGCAGCGGGCGGCCAGGGGGTTCTCACAAAAAGCCGCCACCACCCGGCGCAAAAACGGCCCCGCCTGGGTGGACCGGCGGCGCAGGGGCTGGGCGCCGTATTGCAGCTTGCTGGTCAGGTTCAGGTCCTCAATCAGGCTGCGGATTTTTTCGCACTGGGTGCAGATGCCGCCCGCTTTCTGTCTGGCTGCTGCGGGCAGGGTGGCATCCCGCTGCAGCTGTTCCGCCCAGCCCAGGATCAGTGCCAGCGGAGTGCGGATATCATGGCTGACCCCGGCGATCCACTCGGTTCGGGCGGTATCCCGCCGGGCAATGATCTCATTGCGGCGGCGCAGCTGCTCGCTGGTTTCGTTCAGCTTTTGGGCAAGCTCCCCCGCAAAGCCGGCGGCAGGCAGGCTGACCGTACCGCCCTGCGCCAAGGTATCCAGCCCGGCTGTTACGGTTTGCAGGCTTTTGCTCCCGCGCCAGCTGAAGAACAGGCAGCACCCCAGCACCACCAGCAGGAGCCCCACCATGGTGAGCTGAATGCTTTTGGCCAGCATTATTATCATTTTTTGCTTCATGTCGATGTTATACTTCCAGCAGGTTCCAACCGGTTCTGCCACAACAAACAGCCCGTAATCCGCCGCCCAGCACTGCACGGGGTAATCGGCCAGGTACCAGTGGGAGAACACGGCAACTTCCGATGCCGTGTACCGGTGATTCAGCTTTTGCGGCAGGTCTTGCTGCCAGATGACATTGCCATTATCGTCCAGCACCATGGCCCAGGCATAGCCCTGCATCCATTCTGCCGGGGTATGTTCCCGACCCCATTGCAGGCCGGTTTCGGTTTGTTTTAGGGCATCAGCCAAGGCGCCGACCCGGTAGCCTGTTGCATCCACCGCGTTGGACTTGAACCCCACATAAAAAATCTGCTCCACCAGCAAACCGCCCACCAGCAGCACAATAGCGGCTGTGGCCAGCACATAGCGGCGGATCAGGGCTGCAAAAGTTTTCATTGTACGTTCTCCTCTGCCAATTTATAGCCGATGCCCCGCACCGTTAGAAGGTACTGCGGCTTGCTGGGGTTGGGTTCCAGCTTTTCCCGCAGGTGGCGGATGTGAACATTCAGGCTGTTCTCGTACCCGTAATAGTCTGCCCCCCACACGGCTTCGCACACCGCGTCATAAGTAACGATATGGCCGCGGTTTTCGGCCAGCTTTTGCAGCAGAGCGCGCTCGGTGGCCGTCAGGGGCTGGGCGGTGCCATCCGGCAGGCGGACCAAAGCATCGGCCAGATACACCGTGCGCTGGCCCAGCTGGAGCGTTTTTGCGGCAGTCCGCCACAGTTCGCCCCGATAGCAGCGCTGCAAAATGCGCTGGATGCGCAGCAAAAGCTCCTGCGTTAAAAACGGCTTGGTCAAGTAGTCGTCCGCGCCCAGGCCCAGACCAAACAGCCGGTCGGCGTCAGCATCGCGGGCAGAAAGAAAAAGCGCCGGGATATCCGCCATGCTGTGCAGCGTGCGGAACAGGGTAAAGCCGTCCCCATCCGGCAGGTTGATGTCCAAAATCATCAGGTCCGGACGGTTGGCGGCAAATGCCGCTTGGGCCGCTGCGCAGCCGGTGCAGGCGGTCAGCTGGTTGTAGCCGGTGCTGCGCAGCGCCGTGGTAACAAGGTTCAGCAGATCCTGGTTGTCATCCACAATCAAAATTTTAGCATCATAAATGGTTTGCATGGGTGCGCCCCCTTTGTGCTTTTATTATAATACGAGCACCGGGCTGCCGATAGAGCCGCCGGGCAGAATTAAGCTAAACTTAAGCTGGGCTTTGTGGCAGGTTAAGGTCGGCGTGTTACCATGCCTTTGTTCCCAAAAGATGAACAAAGGAGTGTTAGCTATGCAATATGTAATTGAAACAAAACGGCTGTGCAAAACCTATGGTGGCCGTACCGTGGTTCACAATCTGGACCTGCATGTTCCGCAGGGGTGTGTGTATGGTTTTATTGGGCCAAATGGCGCGGGTAAATCTACCAGCATGAAAATGCTGCTGGGGCTGGTTCACCCCACGGCGGGCAGCGTGGCTCTGCTGGGCCGCACATTGACGGAGCGTACCCGGCTGGAGCTGCTGCGCCAGACCGGCAGTTTGATTGAGTCGCCATCCGGCTACCTGCACCTTACTGCGCAGGAAAACCTTGAAATTGTAGCCGACCTGAAAGGCGTGCCCTACAAAGACATCGACCGCGTGCTGGAAATTGTACACCTGCCGGCAGACCGAAAGCGCAAGGTGGGGCAGTATTCCCTTGGCATGAAACAGCGCCTGGGCATTGCCATGGCTCTGCTGGGCAGCCCCAGGCTGCTGATCCTGGATGAACCCACCAACGGTCTTGACCCGGCTGGCATCCAGGAAATGCGTGCATTGATCCACGATATGCCAGATGCCTGCGGTGCCACGGTGCTGATTTCCAGCCATTTGCTGGGCGAGATGGAGCAGATTGTGAGCCAGGTGGGCATCATCAACCACGGCCAGCTGCTGTTTGAAGGCCCGCTGGCGGAATTGCAGCGCCACAGCCGCGGCAATGTTGTTCTGCGCCTGCTGGCTCCGGACCGCGGGGCCGCCGTGCTGCGCCGCTACGGTCTGACCCCGCAGCCTGCGGACAACGGCTGCCTGCTGCCCACCATGGAGGATGCCCGCCTGGCCGCGCTGGTGCAGGATCTTGCCGCCGAGGGGGCCGGGGTGGTTGGCGTGGAGCGGCAGACCAAGAATCTGGAAGAAATTTTCCTGAGCCTGACCAACACGCAAACCGGCAAGGAGGTGGGCTGACATGTACACAAGCATCCGCGCCGAGCTGCAAAAGGCCCGCCGCCGGCATGATCTGATTGTCTGCCTGCTGGTGCCGGTCATGGCGCTGCTTTGGTGCCAGTCCGCTGCGCCGACCGGTGCTGACGAGCTGGCATCCGCTTATAGTGCCCTGTTTTACAGCCTGCCCATCATCAATACCATTTTAATGCCGTTGGCCATGGCGATTCTGGCAAGCAGGCTTTGGGATGTGGAAGTCAAAGGCTGTACGCCCAAACTGCTGTATACCCTGCAAAGCCGCCGCAGCCTGTTTGCCGCAAAGGCAGCGCTGGGGCTGGCGGAGATCTTTTTGATCGTCACGCTGGAAGCTGCGGGCGCCCCGCTGATCGGGCACTTGCAGCATTACACGCAGCCCTACCCCGCCGCAGGCCAGGCTGCCTATCTCTGGGGCTGCACCTTTGCCGTGGACTGCATGATTTTTTTCTCTGAGCTGCTTTTGACAGTGCTGCTGGCCAATCCCCTGCCCGCTTTGTGTGTGGGCATTCTTGGCACGCTGCTGGGACTGTTCAGTGCCTTTATGCCGGCATGGGTCGGCTATTTTGTGCCGTGGGGGTATTTTATCCCTCTGAACACCTACCGGATTGCGGACTGGGACCAGGCCAGCAAAGTAGTCACCTACATGATTGTGCCGTTCCAGTGGCCGCTGCTGGTTGCCACGGTGGTTTTGGCCGGTATTTTGTTTTTTGCCGCGTGGTATGCCATGCGGAACAAGGAGGTGTGACCCATGCTGCTGCGTTGTATCCGTGCAGAAAACCGCAAACTGCACGCTTCGCCCATCTGGTTTATGTTTTTTATTCTGCCCATCATTTCCGCCGGGTACGGAACCTTCAACTACCTGCAAAACCTTGAAATTTTGCGGGACGGCTGGTACAGTCTGTGGACCCAGCACACACTATTTTACTCGCTGTTTTTCTTTCCCTGCATGGTGGCGGTATACGCGGCGTACCTGTGGCGGCTGGAGCACATAGGCCACAACTGGAACCTGATTATGGCGGAGCCGGTGCCGCCCTTTTACCTGTTCCTTGCCAAGTTGCTTGTGGTGACAAAGCTGGTACTGCTGACTCAGGCATTTGTGTTTGTATTGTACTGGTTCTGCGGCCGGGTGTTCGCCGGGTTCACAGCGCCCCCGCCGGCCATTACCATCTTTTACCTGGTGCGCAGTGTACTGGGCGGGCTGGCCGTGGTGGCGGCGCAGCTGCTATTTTCCATGGTGATCCGCAGCTTTGCCTTGCCGGTGTTTTTGGGGCTGGCCGGGGGTGTTTCCGGCATGCTGCTGGCCAGCCGGGGCTACTGGTACGCCTGGCCCTATTGCCTGATGCAGCGCGGCATGAACGCTAACCAGAGCAGTGATATGCTGGCGGACAGCTACCTGGGCTTCGCTTTGGCCTGTGTTGGCTGGCTGGCGCTGATTTTGCTTGCGGTCCAGCTGCTGTTGAGCCACCAGGATGTAAAGGTCCGGTAAAGGCTGCACCGGCTTTGCCGCGCATTTTGACCGCTTTTGTAAAATTGCCTCAAAAAAATCGGACGTTTTTGGGGGTTAATGGGTTTTATTTGCCGGGCAGGTATGATATAATAAGCCAGGTTTGCGGCCAGCTTTGCCGCACTGCCGGTTTGAACGTATTTCCCGAACGTGTGCCTGCCCCGCGCATGGCACCGTTTGACCAAGGTGTATCTGAAAAGTCGAAAATATCGTCTATTTCTACAAACACAGCGAGATTTTGCGTTAAAAAGCCTTGGAATCCACAAAGGATTCCGGCGGCTCTTTGCCTTACATTCTGCTTGTTTTTGCGAAATATCCGTCATTTTCTTTGTTTTCAGATACACCATAAGGAAAGGATGGCTGTTGATGAGACATTTGATTGATCCCCTTGACTTTACAAAGGAAGAAACCCAAAAGCTGCTGGACCTTGCGGACCGCATCCATGATGACCCCGAAGCATACCAGGATGTAGCTGACCGCAAGCGCCTGGCCACACTGTTCTATGAGCCTTCCACCCGCACCCGCCTTTCGTTTGAATCGGCGATGCTGCGTTTGGGCGGCAAGGTGTTGGGTTTCCCGGATGCCGGTGTTTCCAGTGCTTCCAAGGGTGAAACCGTTGCGGATACCATCCGCATTATCAGCTGCTATGCGGATATTGCCGCCATGCGCCACCCCAAAGAGGGGGCCCCGCTGCGCGCTTCCCTTTACAGCAAGATCCCGGTGATCAATGCCGGTGACGGCGGCCACAGCCACCCCACCCAGACCCTGTTGGACATGATGACCATCCGCCGCCGCAAGGGCCGTTTGGACAACCTGACCATTGGTTTCTGCGGCGACCTGAAGTTTGGCCGCACGGTGCATTCCCTCATCAAGAGCCTGGCCCGCTATGACAACATAAAGTTTGTCCTGATCAGCCCCGAAGAACTGCGCGTGCCGGATTACATCATCAATGAAGTACTGGAGCCCCGCGGCATCCCCTACATTGAGACCCGCAACCTGGAAGGTGCTCTGCCGGACCTCGATATTTTGTACATGACCCGTGTGCAGCGCGAGCGCTTTTTCAATGAGGAAGATTACATTCGCCTGCGTGACAGCTACATCCTGACCGCCGAAAAGCTGAGCCTTGCCCCGGCGGACATGGCGGTGCTGCATCCCCTGCCGCGTGTGAACGAAATTACGCTGGATGTGGACGATGACCCGCGCGCCGCCTACTTTGAGCAGGCACAGAACGGCGTGTATGTGCGCATGGCTTTGATTATGACGCTGCTGGGGCTGAAAGACCCCAAAACCGGGGAGGTTGCTTTTGAATGCTGAATATTGATGAAATCATGAACGGCGTGGTCATTGACCACATTACCGCCGGGACCGGGCTTTCGCTGTATCACCTGCTGGAGCTGGAAAAGCTGAACGAAGCCAGCGTGGCCCTGCTGCAGAACGTGCGCAGCCAGAAAAGCGGCAAAAAGGATATTATTAAAATCGAGGGCGATATTTCCGGCTTGAATTTTGATGTGCTGGGTTATGTGGACCCGCAGATCAGCCTGACCTTTATTGAGAACGGTCATGTATCCCGCAAGGTGCGCCCGGACCAGCCCAAGCGCCTGGTGAACGTGATCAAGTGCACCAACCCCCGCTGCATTACTTCCCTGGAGACCGGCTGCGACCACATCTTTGCCCTGACCCCCAGCGGACGCTACCGCTGCGTTTACTGTGAGCAGGAGTTCAAGGTACGCCCGTAAGGCAGTGCCGCATTTTCCTGTTCTGTTCCCATAATAAGTTCAGACCCGGCATGATGGAACGGATTTTGCTGTTCCCCTGCCGGGTCTGTTTTTTCTTGCTGTTTTGCGCGTGTTTCCTTGCCGCAATTTCCTGCTTGTGGTACGATATGCACAAAGAGCCCTTGTTAATGGGAGGTAATTTTATGAATTGGGGAATTTTAGCTACCGGCACCATTGCCAACAAATTTGCCACAACAGTCAATGCGATGGCTGCCGAGGGCGAGCGGCTTGCCGCAGTCGGCTCCCGCCGGGCCGAAAGTGCCAAAGCCTTTGCGGCGCAGTACAACATCCCGCACTGGTACGCCAGCTATGAAGAGCTTGCCGCCGATCCCGCCGTAGATGCCATCTACATTGCTACGCCCAACGCCCTGCATTACGAAAACTGCAAACTCTGCCTGGAGCACGGCAAGCATGTTCTGTGCGAAAAGCCGTTCACCATCAATGCAGAGCAGGCCAAAGAGCTGTATGCCCTGGCGGAAAAAAAGCAGCTTTTTATCATGGAAGCATTCTGGATTCGCTTTTTGCCGCTGTATGCCAAATTGCAGCAGATGCTGGCGGATGGGGTGATCGGTACGCTGCAAACCATCACCTGCCAATACGGTTTTACCACTGAAGGCGCCCGCCGCGAGCGCAAATTCAACTCTGCTTTGGGCGGTGGCGCTTTGCTGGATATTGGCATTTATAACCTTGGCTTTTTGCAGATGGTCACCGGCCAGCAGCCCCAGAACGTGCAGACAGAAGAACTGCGCCTGACAGAATACGGCACCGATGAATACAGCAAACTGCGGCTTGCCTACCCCAGCGGCTGCACGGCGGAATCGGTGCAAACCATCGGCCAGCGCCTTACCCGCATGGCCTGCATTGTGGGCACCAAGGGCCGCATTACCCTGCCGGACTTCCAGTACGCCGAACATATGACGCTGGAACTGGACGGCCAGCCACCGCAGGAACTGGATTTTCCCTTTGATGTGAACGGTTTTGAATACCAGATTCGGGAAGTAAGCCGTTGTGCTGCCACTGGCAGGCACCACAGCAGCATTTATACCCCGCAGCAAAGCATTGCCCTGACCCAACTAATGTATGATATCCGCATGGCCTGGGGCATGAAATTTGAGGGCGAGGAATAAGCAGCTTTTGGTAAAGCTTTGTCCCCTTTTTATATTTTCCACACAGACAAAAACAGCCCCAGGCGGCACCTTTTATGGGTACTGCCCGGGGCTGTTGCTTTTCAGAACCGGGCATACAAAAAGCCCGTATTGGAATAAAAGCTTGCCATCAGCAAAAAGGCAAAAATGGCAAATTCGTACACAGCCCAGCGCACCGGGCGCGGCGCGGCGTTGACCCAGGCGCGCAGGTGCAGGCCGCATTCATGCAGCACATCCACCAGCACCAGCAACGCAATGCCCAACAACAGCAAGAGCAGTTCCAGCTTGCTGGTCAGGCCTAGCAGCCAGTACTGGGCAAACACCTCGTGCCCGGGGTTATGCAGGATACCGGCAAAGTATGCCGCCGCATTGCCCAAACTGCTGGTGCGGAAGATGGTAAAGGTTGTAACAAAGATGGCAAATGTCAGCGGCACGCCCACGATGCGCAGCGGCAGAGATTTGCGCTTGCGCAGCGGAGCGGGCATGTGGTCCTCCGCCACCTGGCACAGGCCGTGCAGCCCACCCCAGACAAGGAAGGTCCAGTTGGCGCCGTGCCACAGCCCGCTGACCAAAAAGGTCAGCAGCAGGTTGGCATCCCGCCGGGCAATGCCCTTGCGGTTGCCGCCCAGTGGGATATACACATAATCCCGGAACCACTGCGAAAGGCTGATATGCCACCGGGCCCACAGCTCCTTGACGCTGGCAGAAAAAAACGGCTGGCGGAAGTTTTCCGGCAGGTGCAAGCCCAGGATCTCGCCCATGCCCAGCACAATATCCGTGTAGCCGGAAAAATCGGCATACAGCTGGAACGAATACATAACCGTGGCAAAAATCAGCTGACTGCGGTCAAAGGACGCCGGGTCCGCAAAGGCGGCGCTGACCACAATGGCCGCACGGTCCGCAATGGCAAACTTTTTGAAATACCCCCACGCACTGCGCTGCAAACCGCTGACCAAACGCTGGGTTTCAAACGTTTTGGGGGCGGCTTCCAGCTGGGGCATCAGGGTATTATAGCGGTTGAACGGCCCCTGGGTGAGCGAGAGGAAAAAGCCCGCATAGCACCACAGCCGTGCATAGCTGGGCGTGGGTGCCGTGCGGCCATGCCACACATCCAGCAGGTAGCCCGCCAGCTGCAAGCTGTAATACGCAAGGCCAAAGGGCTTATACAAATCCCGCAGGCCCGGCACCAGCATGCCGCTGTATTTGAGCACCAGCAGCGGCAGCAGGGCTGCGGCCAGCCCCAGTGCCAGCCACCCGCGGCGGCTGGGCTGCTCTGGCTGCGCATGCTGCGCGGCCTGCCACACCACTGCCGTGGCAAGGGCTACCGCAAAAAACGCGCCGATATCAATGGAAAGGCAGAACACTGCGTTGGCTGCCAGAACCAGCTTCCAGCGGGAAGGCTGGGGCACGCGGTACCACAGGCAGACAAACAGCGCCATAAACGGCAAAAAGCCAAGGGATGTAACAGAAAACATCAGTTGCCCTCCCCCTGCTGCACGGTGCTGTCCGGTGATGTGGCCAGCTTTTCGGCAACCGTATCATAGAACAGGCCGCTTACATCCTCGCCCGCAGCACTGCGAGCGGCCACCGTGGCGAACGCCTTGCTGAACGTTTCTGCCCCCTGCCCGTTCAGGTGGTGCATATCTGAAAAATCGTCAAAGCCAATGGGCAGCAGGTCGGTATCCTTAAAGATCGAAAAATCCCAATACTGGGTGCCGTTGGCCGCGGCAAAGCTGCGCATGGCATCCACATAGGCCTGGTAGTTCTGGGTATCCTGCACATAGGCGCTGGGCAGCGGGGCAGTGACCAGCACCAGGCGGATGTTCTGCTTTTTGCAGAACTCGGCAATGCGGGTCAGGTTCGCCCGGCCAAACGGTGAGATTGGCGCGCTGGCATCCACGTGCATCAGGGTGCCGAACCCCCAGATGCTGGTACCCTCGGTATAGACAAAACCGCGGTCCCGGTAGGCTTCGCCCTCGTCCGGGTAGGTGACCCAGTCATAGTTCCCCGCGTTATAGCCGCCGGTCAGCTTGCCGCGCCACAGGGCTGTCAGCTCACCGGGGTCAGCAATAGCATGGCGCGCCGGGAACATCAGATCCGCAAACGCCGCGGCACCGCCCATCTCCCACAGATACTGGTAACGGTAGGGCGAGGACGCGCGCATGTAATCGGTGATCAGGTAGCAGGCCAGCGGAACATTGCTGGATTTTTGCTGATTATAGCCAGTATAGAAGGTTTCCAGATAGACGGTTTTCAGCGGGCTGTTGGCGGTGGCTTCCCGAATAAGCCAATAGGAGCCATCCGGCTGCTGCTGGCTGGTGCCAAGGTTAAAGCTGTGGCTGCCCAGAATGGGGTCAATGGTATCCGGGTCAAAGCTGCGGTAGCTGTGGGAGGAACCCACAAACACAGTATCCACCGCATCCGCTTGGGCGTAATACTCCCCCAGCGTCACACGGGAATAGGCGTGCAGGTCATCCACCAGCAAAAAGTTCAGCAGCAGGCAGAGCGCCGCCGTGATGGCCGCAAACAACACAAACAGGCCCGCCTTGTGCAGCGGGCCGGGAATGCGGCTGGGTTTTGGGGTTGTATGGGGCATGTAGCTTCCTTTACGTTTGCCATCTGCCGCGCGGTATGCGCCGCGGCTCAGGTTTCAATTTTTATATGGGGGCAGCGGGGATTGTAAGCGGCAAGGTCCAGGCGCCAGGTGGTGTTGCCATCGGCATCCTCGGCCGTTTTTTCAAAGCCGTACCCAGCATAAAATTCCCGCACCATAGCGTTTTTGGCGGTGGGGTAATAATAGCCCTCCAGCGCAGTATACCCTGCAGCGGCAGCTTTGGCGGCAAGGGTGTCCATCATGGCGTCTTCCATGCCGCGCTTGAGCACACGGCAGCTCATCAGCCACAGGCGCAGGCAGAGCGTTTGGCCCTGGGCCTGCCCTGCCACAACGGTAACAACGCCGTTATCCGCAAATTTATCCACCAGCTTGCCGTACAGGGTGATCCAGTCCGGCTTTTCTGCCATGGAACGGATGTCATCCTCAGTGCAGCGCAGAGTGGTCAGGTTGAACTGGTTGCTCTTGTTGGTCAGCTGAGCAATGCGCTGCATATACACCGCCTCAAAGGGGCGGATGGTCGCCGTCATTTCCAGGCTGTCCAGATACTGGCCGTAATCGGCAAAAGCTGCCTGGGCCTGGGCGGCCTGGGCGCGGGCATGGTACTGCGCGGTCTTTTTCAGGTCGTCGCCGGAAAGGATCGTCGTTTCAAAGTACCCGCCGTGATCCAGCATCTTGATGTAGTTTTCGGCACCATCCAGCACCGGGGTGGCCACGCCGGGCAGCTGGGCGGCCACAATGGCACGCTCCGCCGGGTTGTCATCAGCAAACACAAAGCTGTCGGCGCCAAGGCTGAGCTCTGCGGCGATGGCTTTCAGGTTCTGATCTTTAGGATCCCAGTTGGCCTTGATGCAGACAAAATCATCCGGGTGCAGCACGCTGTCCGGGTGGTTCAGGCCGGCCAGGGCGTTGGCTTCGTCATTTTTGGAATCCACCGCCAGCACCACGCCGATGGTCTGCAGGGCTTTGCAGTAGCTCTGGAACTCAGCGTACACCTGGCCTTCCGGCACTTCGGGGCCGATGGCAATGCCGTCCACACCGTCATCGCCCACAATGCCGCCCCAGAGAGTGTTATCCAGATCCAGCACCAGGGCTTTTTTGTTGCGGCCATACAGGGATTTGATGATGTTTGCCACGCTGTTTGCCAAAGACGGGATTGCATCCAGGCACATGGCGTACTTATACATGTGCCAGAAGAACGCATCCCCCCAGGCAGTCAGGCCGTAATCTGCGCTGAGATAGTCAATATCATTGATATAAAAATCCTCATGCGCGGCGGCATAGGCGTAAAAGCGCTGGTTCAGGCGGCTGAGATAGTTGGAACGGCCATGCGGGTCCCAGATATCGCGGTTGCCCATCAGGCGGTAGTTGGGGCGGTCAAAGTTATTCTGGATGACGGGGCAGTGGAATTTGGCTTCCAGCGCCTGCCACATCTGCTCAAAGCGGCTGTACTCGGCATTCAGCATGGCGTCAATTTCCGCCTGCGGGGTGGCCGTTGTGGGGAAATTGATGATGTTGCGCCAGTTGGTGTGGATATAAATGACATCGGGGTGAAACCCATCCAGCTCCGGCGTGCCGAACATGGCGTCCTGCCAATATTGGCCATACTCGCTCTGGTAGAACTCCGCCTGAATGCCGTATTGCAGCAAAAACAGGCCCAGCTGGTCTGCCACCTCGTTGGTGGTGGAACCGCCCAGGATGGCGATGCGCTTTTGCAGCGGGTGCGGGTTTTGGGCCAGCAGTTCCTTGCGCAGGCGGCGCTTTTTGCGCAGCAGCGTTTCGGTATCCAGCGGGTAGTTAAAACAATCCATATCGGCGCTTCCTTACAAATAATATTCAGGGCTTACAGCTTCTGCAGGGCCTCTTCCAGCGTAATGGCGATCTGGTCCGGGCAGCTGGTGGGCTTGGAGCCGCACAGGGTGCCTTTCATGCGCTCAATGGCGTCCTCAGCTTTCATGCCTTTCAGCAGCTGGCAGATGCCTTTCAGGTTGCCGTTGCAGCCCCCCAGCACCTCAACAGATTCAATGGTATGGTCAGGGTTCAGTTCTACTTTGGTCATCACCGAGCAGGTGCCCTTATTGCGGCGTTCGTAAGTCATAATTGTTTGCTCCTTTTTATTTTCTTGCTCCGTTTTGTTTTTTGCTGTTGGTTGCTTTAGGCAATACCGCACAATTCCCGCCTGACGGCTTAAGCACCGCTTCGGCGGCTGCGGCACGGCATTTGCATTGCCAAAATGCTCGATAAGACATCCAGTATTATCTGCGCTTTTGGCTTAGCATCTACCGCACCTCGCTCGCCGTATCGGCACTTAGAATTATGCGGTATTGCCTTTACTTTTTGCGCGCTTCGGCCAGCGCACGGATGCGGGCGATCTGTTCGTCCGCGGTGGTGCAGGTGCCAACCGGGTGCGGGGTGTTGGTGTTCATGCCGTGGTAGTCAGTGCCGCCGGTCACGATCAGGCCGTACTCCGCGGCCAGCTGTTCCAGCTCGGCTTTATCCTCCTCCGTGTTGCGGGGGTGGTCGATCTCCACGCCGTCCAGCCGCCCGGCTGCAATCAGCTCCCGCGCCAAGGGCATGCTGTGGTAAACGCTGGGGTGGGCCAGTACCGCCACGCCGCGGCATTCTTGGATGAGGTTCAGGATGGTATCCACGGTTTCATACACCGGCGTGTGCAGGATCTTGCCGCGCACTGGGCGCAGACCGAACAGGCTGCGGTACACCGTGTTGTACATTCCATCCGAAAGCCCATACTGCCACAATACACGCATGACATGGGCCTTGTACAGCGTGCCGCTGTCCTTGGCAAATGCCAACGCTTCCTCGGTCTTGAACTGGGGGCAGATTTCCTCCAGCTCCTTGCAGGACTGGTACACGGCATCATAGCGGCGTTTGTCCATGACTGCAGTATGGCGGGCCAGAGCTTCGCAATCGTCCGGGTAATAGCATAGGATGTGCACGCGGTGTTCCCGCCCATAATCATAGGCCGTCAACTCCACCGCCGGGATCAGCTTCACACCGTTTTGTTCCGGGTGGGCGTAAGCATAACGCACAGAGCGGTTGGTATCATGGTCGCTGATGGCAAGCCAATCCAACCCCGCGCAGGCCGCCAGCCAAGGCAGCTTTTCGATGGGGGTAGAACCGTCCGAACAGGACGAATGGGTATGCAGATCACCGGGCATAGGCTGAGCTCCTCCTTTCCTGCTGAAGCTTTATTATATACCTTTTTTATATTTTTGAAAAGAGGGATATGACATTGCCAAGTCCGCACAAGTCCGTCTTCCCCGCCCCGCCGCTCACTTTTGCCGCAGGCTGGCGGCGTAAGCGCGGGCGCGAGCGGCAAACTGGCGTGCAGCCGGGGAAAGCGCCCCCCGCGCCAGGCAGGCCAGCCCAATGCTGCGCGTTGCAGCGGGTTCCAGCCGCAGCACCTGGCAGCCGTGGGGGTCGGTTCCGGTTTTGAACATCAGCTCCGGCATAATGGCAAAGCCGCGGCCACAGGCCACCATAGCGATCATGGATTGGTCATCCACGATATAGCAGCGGCTGTCCACCCGCAGGTCGTTGGTTTTGAAGTAGCTCTGGATATCGGCATCCACGTCCGCCAGCTGGCTGACGAACGGCTGGCCGCGCAGTTCCTCGGCGCTGACACAGCCGGGCCGGGCCGGGCGGTAGGACGCGGGTGCGATGCAGACCAGCTCGTCATCATATAGCGGTTCAAAATCCAAATCCAGCGCGCTGGAATTGGAAAGGAAGCCGATTTCCGCCGTGCCGTTTTTGACCCAGGCGCAGATATCCGCATAGCTGCCCTGATAGATCTGCACATCAATACCGGGGAAATCCAGCTGGAACTGCGGCACCAGCTGCGGCAGCCAGGTCACGCAGGCAGAGTTGAACACCCCCAGGCGCAGCACGCCTTTGTGCATGCCGTTGATCTGGGCGATGGACTGATCCAGGGATTCGCTGGAAGCCAGCAACCGCTGGATGGCGGGCAGCAGGTTTTCGGCGGCGGCGGTCATGGTAACGCCACTTTTGGTGCGGGTAAACAGTGGGAAACCGCATTCCGTCTCCATGGTAGAAACCGCATGACTGATGGCGGAGGGGGTCAGGTGCAGTTGCTCCGCGGTGCGGGCAAAGCTGCCCTCGTGCGCAATGGTGGAAAAAATCTGGCAGGCTAACAGGGTCATGATGAACCGGATGCTCCTTTTATAATTGGGAAGTAAACTTTACTTTTTTGTTTTCTGATGCGTCTTGATGAATCTCGTTCATCTTTCATGTGAACTTTTTGAGCTTTACTTCACACAAATACTGTACTATTATAATAGCATAAAGTCAAGGCCCGCACAGCCTTGATGGATTTTCTCTGTATAGAAAACATTCCTTCCTCTATTTTCCTCTCCTACCCGCCGGTCCGCACAACCGGCGGGTTTTTGTTTTGCCGTTTTTCTGTGGGCCGGGCTGCGCCGCGTTGTAAAAGCGCCGCAAACGTGTTATTATTGTTACTGGTATCATCTGCCGCGTTTTGTGCCGGAATTATATGGAACGTATCTTTATATAGTACAGTATATAGTACAGTGAAAAGAAAGAGGAAGTATTTTGCCAAAATCAACACTCTCCAATCCCCGCGGTGTACGGGGGGCGGCATCGCTGTGCGCGGTGGCCGCGCTGGCTTATCTGTTTGTACAGGATCTATTGACTATTTTTGTTTCCGCCTTGATGGGTATGCGGGTGCAGGGTGCCAGCCTGAGCGACCCGGTCGGATTCAGCGTGGCCGCGCAGGGGCTGCTGGGCATTGTGGTGGCAGCGGGTTCTATTGTGCTGCCGCTGTGGTGGCTGCTGCGCGCCACCCGGCTGCAAACGCAGGATCTGCGCATTCTGCTGCCCGCCCCCTGGAGCCCGGCGTTCTGCCTGGTGGTGTTTTTGGGGCTGGCCAACGCGGGCAACCTGTTCGGCGGGCTGCTGGCCCGCGGGCTGGGCGTTACCACCAGCAGCACCGCGCTGCCCGCCGGTGGCCTGGATCTGTTCATTCGTTATTTCAGTCTGTGTGTAGTGCCCGCTGTGCTGGAGGAAATTTATTTTCGCGGGGCGCTGCAGGGCATTATGCGCCCCAGCGGCAGCAGCGTGGCGATTTTTGCCCCTGCCCTGCTGTTTGCATTGCTGCACCTGGATCTGGCACAAAGCATTACCGCGCTGGTGTGCGGCATCTTTTTGGGCTGGCTGGTTGAGCGCAGCGGCAGTATTCTGCCCGGCATGCTGCTGCATTTCATCAACAATACCTTGGCGTTTCTCAGCCTATATCTGCGCCAATATGCGCCGGAGCAGCTTGCCGTGGTGTATGAGCTGATTTTGCTAGTGGCCCTGCCGCTGGCGGCGCTCTTTCTGGTATGGCGGGTCAAAGTGCAGGGGTTCAGCTTTTCCGCCGGGCTGCGCGGCGGCATGGAGCCGCTGGCTGTTTTTACCAGCCTGCCGTATACCGTATGTGTTCTGTTTTTGATGGGCCTTACGGTGTACCTGTACCGTGTGGGGTAACGCAATGACCGATGAACAACTGATGCAGGCCGCGCTGGAAGAAGCCCGCGCCGCTGCCGCTTTGGGTGAAGTGCCCGTTGGCGCGGTGATTGCCAAGGATGGCGAGATCATTGCCCGTGCCCACAACCTGCGAGAGAGCGGCAAAAACGCCATCTACCACGCCGAACTGCTTGCCATCGACGCAGCCTGCAAAGCCCTTGGCGGGTGGCGGCTGTGGCAATGTGAGCTGTTTGTTACGCTGGAGCCCTGTCCCATGTGCAGTGGGGCCATCATCAACAGCCGGTTAAAGCGGGTAGTCTATGGTGCCCGCGACCCCAAGGCCGGATGCTGCGGCTCTTTGACGGATCTGTTTGCTTTACCATTTAACCACCACCCTGTTATGGAGCAGGGCCTGTTGGAAGAGGAAGCCCAGGCACTTTTACAAGAGTTTTTTGCCGGACTGCGAGCCAAACGGCTGAAGCTGAAAGCCGAAAAGCGCGCCCAGCAGGCAGCCCCGCTGCAAAATGAGGAGAACCCCCATGAATGACCATGTATTGATTACCGGCGGCAGCCGCGGCATTGGTGCCGCCACCGTTTTGGAGTTTGCCCGCGCCGGGTACGATGTTGCCTTTACCTGGAACAGCCGCGAAGATGCTGCCCTGGATGTTGTGCAGCAGGCACAGGCGCTGAACCCCGGCGGGCGCTTTGTGGCTCTGCACGCCGATGTGAGCGATTCCGCCCAGGTGAATGCCGCGGTACAGGAAGCACTGCAGCAGTTCGGCAGCCTGCAGACGCTGATATGCTGTGCGGGGATTGCCCAGCAAAAGCTCTTCACTGACCTGACCGATGAGGACTGGCACCGCATGATGGGGGTAGATTTGGACGGCGTGTTTTATGCATGCCGCGCCGTGCTGCCTGGCATGATCCGCCAAAAATACGGCCGCATACTGCTGGTAAGCAGCATGTGGGGCCAGACCGGCGGCAGCTGCGAAGTACACTATTCCGCCGCAAAGGCCGGTGTGATCGGCCTGACCAAGGCGCTCGCCAAAGAGGAAGGTCCTTCCGGCATTACGGTGAACTGCGTGGCTCCCGGTGTGATTGAAACCGACATGATGGCCAGCTTTACCGCAGAGGACAAAGCTGCCCTGGCGGAAGAGACCCCCGTGGAGCGCCTTGGCACCCCGGAAGAAGTTGCCCGCACGCTGGTATTTTTGGCCGGGCGCGGGGCCGGGTTCATCACCGGGCAGGTGCTCGGCGTAAACGGCGGCATTGTGATTTAACGCGTCCCTGCTTATTCAGCGTCGCCGCATGAATGCGCCGGCAGCAATTTCATAAGATTCACTTCCCTCTCCTTTCCAGCATAACATGCTGTAGGATACACCTGCACGGCAGGCAATCCTGGGAGGGGGATTTTTGTATGGCTTTGTTTCAGGTGGGGATCGATGTTTCCCGGTATCAGGGCAGCATCAACTGGAGTGCCGTTGCCGCGGCGGGCAAACAGTTTGCCATTGTACGCATTGGGTCCAGCAACAACAACGGCGCGTATGTGGACCCCTATTTTCTGCAAAACGTGAACGGCGCCCATGCCGCCGGGCTGCGGGTTGGGGCTTATTATTACACCTATGCCCGCACCGAAAGCGCTGTTGCCGGGGAGCTGACCACCTTTTTGAACGCGCTGGAGGGCTTACAGCTGGAATACCCGGTGTTTGTAGATGTGGAGGCCCGCAGCCTGACCAGCCTGGGCAAACCGCAGCTGACGAACCTGGTCAAATACGCCATGGATATTTTGAACCAGCGCAAATGGTACGCGGGCTGGTACAGCTACACCAACTACATCAACTCGTATATAAATGCTTCCGCGCTGGCAAACTATCCGCTTTGGGTGGCGGATTACCGCTCCAGCCTGGGGTACACCGGGCAGTACGGCATGTGGCAGTATTCCGGTTCCGGCACCGTCAGCGGCATTACCGGCGCGGTGGATCTGGATTACAGCTATCAGGACTATCTGCCCACGATACGCGCCGGGAACTTTAACGGATATGGCAGCGATGGGCCGGACATGACAGCCGTGAGCGGATATAAGCTCACGGTTTTTGGTTCCAACACAGAATATTTTTATACCGCCAATCTGAACGATGTGGTGGGCTACCTGCCGCTGGGCAGCTACCCGGTTACCCAGATCACCAAGGAAAAATACAACGGGTACGATTGGGTCGTGTTTGAATATAACGGTGGCCAGTATTGGACCGCCCTGATTGGGGACCGCAACCGCCTAGAGCGCGATGATACCACAGACGATTGTTCCCGCCAGCTGGCTGAAGCCAACGCCAAAATTGCCGCCGCAAAGGCAGCGCTGGAATAAGCGATGCGGATTTTCCAGTAGGGTTCCCTGGGTTGCCCTGCCTTTCACTTCTCGTTATATCCATGTAGAGTTTCTTTACACTTAAGGCAACACCGCACAATTCCCGCCTTACGGCTTAAGCACCGCTTCGGCGGCTGCGGTACGGCATCTGCGTTGCCAAAATGCTCGATAAGACATCCAGTATTATCTGCGCTTTTGGCTTGGCATCTGCCGCACCTCGCTCGCCGTATCGGCACTTAGAATTATGCGGTATTGCCTTAAAATGATGCACTCCACCGCACCACGCATCATCCAAACTTTTATTGAAAGCAACGACCTGACCGAAAAAAACGTGTACCTGTTCTGCACCTCCGGCAGCAGCGGTAATGACAAAAGCCTGCGGAACCTGCAACCCCTGTACCCGTATATCAATTTTGCCGCCGAAAGCATCGCCGCATGGCTGGACGGTCTTGCCTGAGTGCTCCCCTTTTCCGTATAACTTAAACGCAAAGCCGCCCACACAATTTTGCTGTGCGGGCGGCTTTGTATTATGTCTTGCTTTTTTGCAGGGTTGCGTTTATAATAATAGGGCAGTTGTACTCCTGCATCGCGCACAGCTGCCTGATTCAAATTGTCTCAGTAGCTCAGTTGGATAGAGCACACGCCTCCTAAGCGGCAGATTGTTCGATTCCTTCGAGCAATGAAAATTGCATAAATCTTAAAAATGTCTCAGTAGCTCAGCTGGATAGAGCACACGCCTCCTAAGGTTGCGTTACAACGGCCACCTCAAAAAAAACTAAATAAGGGATTGCAGTTCGACTTTGATCGGGCTATAATCATATATCAGACACGTCCATATAGCTCAGCTGGATAGAGCACACGCCTCCTAAGCGTGGGGTCGGAGGTTCAAATCCTCTTATGGACGCCAGTGAACAACGCCGAAAGCCTTTGTTTTCAAGGGTTTTCGGCTTTTCTTATATAAAAAGCTACGAAAAAGCTCTTTCACTGTATGAGATAAAATTCTACTCCAAAATTTGATTTTTGACAACCCCTCCAGAATCGAACGGTTGTTATAAGACAAAATCGCCAGCTAATTTTTAGCAGAAAACGGGCTGTTCTTGCTAATGAAAATGCCCTTCCTGCTAATCAGCCCCAAAATCGTGCCAAAAATCCAGCTAATCAAAAAAGGCGGATGTTTTGAATACCATGCAGTTATAGCAGATAAAATTAAATATCGTTATGTACATAGAGCGTCTATTTGCCCCGCATTGGGGATGGATAGGCGCTCTTTTTTTATGCCCAAACCCATGGGCAAATACAAGAGATTGGAGGTGTTTTATTTGAGCAAGCCTGTTTATACCGCAGACAAGCCGAGCGACTGTCATTACTGCTACTTCTGGACGAATGGCAGAAAGGGCTGCCGTCTGGGTAGAAATAATTGCTACTACTTAATCTCTTTGCCGCCGAAACCCAAGTCGGAATGTGATGGCTGTCCCTATGGGCGAGATCACCCGTGCATTGGTTGGTGTACGAAGAAGGTTATGCGTGAAGTGGGGCTTCGTTGATATGGATGTGTATGAACAGGAATACCGCTTCTACTATTTTGCCCGATGTCCTTACGAAAAGACGGATACGACTTTCCGCAGCATTCCGCTGACAACAGAAAGTTTTCCGCAGAAAGAAGGTGGTGAAGCCGTGTGAGTTTTGATTATTTTTACGGTCAGCAATCCGATCTATTCACATTCTATCGAGTTCCGAAGGTGTTGTTCACGAACGAGAGGTTCTGGAATATTTCTGCCGATGCCAAGATGCTGTATGGCATTTTGCTTGACCGCATGAGCCTGTCTGCCAAGAATGGTTGGATAGATAAAAACGGTAGAGTGTATATCATTTTTACAATCGACGAAGCGAAGATGGCTCTGAACTGTGCTGAACAAAAGGCTATCAAGCTGCTCAGTGAACTTGAGAAGAAAGCAGGATTGATTGAACGTAAGCGCCAGGGTTTGGGAAAGCCCAACCTGATCTATGTGAAGAACTTTATCTCTGCTGTGGATTCACAACTCTTGAATTGTGAAAATCACAATTCTGGAACAATGGAAATCACAACTCAAGAACTTCCGAAATCACAATGTAATAATACTGATATTAAAAATACTGAATTTAGTGATACTGATTCTATCTTTCCTTCCGGAAATGGTGGAATGATGGACGAGAATGACCGGTATCAAGAATACTTTGATTATTTCTCGGATCAGCTTAGTATGGATTTGTTGAAGAAGGATTACCCTTACGATTCCGAAATGCTGGATAACATTCTGGAGTTGATCGTTGAAACAGTTTGCACGAAGCGACCGTTGATTCGCATTGGTGCAGAGGAGCGTCCGGCAGAAATTGTCCGCAGTCGGTTTATGAAACTGAATGCCGAACACATTCGATATGTTATGGACTGCTTCAAGGAGAACACCACAAAGATTAGAAATATCCGTCAGTATATGCTGACTACGATATACAATGCGCCGACGACAATAGACACCTACTACGATGCTCTTGTTCGGCACGATATGTCACACGGATATTTGGAAGGAGGATTTAAGAAATTGAAAATGAAGCGAGAGGAAGGAGAGTGACGATAAATGTCGAAAAAAGCAACCATCATTGCGGTGGTCAATCAGAAAGGAGGCACTGGAAAGACCACCACCACCGAGAATCTGGGCGTTGGCTTGGCTCTTGAAGGAAAAAAGGTGCTTCTGGTAGACACCGATCCCCAGGCTTCCCTGACGGTCAGTTTGGGCAATCCCTGCCCGGATGATCTGTCTCCGACACTTTCCGATCTGATGGGAAAGATTATGATGGAAAACCCTATTACTCCCGATGAAGGGATTCTTCATCATCCGGAGGGCGTTGATTTGGTGCCGTCCAACATCGAACTCTCAGGTATGGAGGTAGCACTGGTCAATGCCATGAGCCGGGAAACCATTCTCCGGCAATACCTGGATACAGTCAAACAGAATTATGATTACATTCTTCTTGACTGTATGCCGTCTTTGGGTATGCTGACCGTCAATGCGTTGGCAGCTGCCGACAATGTGCTGATACCGGTTCAGGCAGCATACCTTCCTGCAAAGGGTCTGGAACAGCTGCTTGGAACCATCAACAAGGTCAAGAGGCAAATCAACCCGAAACTGAGGATTGAAGGGATTCTTCTGACGATGGTGGACAGCCGCACCAACTACTCCAAAGACATCAGCAATCTGATTCGGGAGAGCTACGGCGGAAAGCTGAAGGTTTACAAGACCGACATTCCCCGCTCTGTCCGTGCAGAGGAAATCAGCGCAGAGGGAACCAGTATCTTCAAGCATGATCCCAAAGGCAAAGTTGCCGAAGCCTATAAAATTCTGACGAAGGAGGTGTTAAACAATGCAGAAAAAAGGCGCAAACATCAGCTTGAAGGGGTACGATGATATTTTCTCCACCGATCAATCCAGAGCTGAAGCCCAGCAGGAGCGTGTGCAGGAAATTCCGCTTTCTGAGCTACACCCCTTTGAGGGACACCCCTTCCGTGTGGTTGATGATGAAGAAATGATGAAAACGGCAGAGAGCGTCCGAGATTTCGGAGTTCTCACTCCTGCGATTGTCCGTCCTGACCCCGACGGTGGTTATGAAATCGTTTCTGGTCACAGGCGGCACCGGGCATCGGAGCTTGCGGGTAAGGAAACCATGCCTGCGATTGTTCGTGACCTGGACGATGATGCAGCCATTATTTTGATGGTTGATGCGAATTTGCAGAGGGAGAGTATCCTGCCGAGTGAAAGAGCATTTGCTTATAAGATGAAGCTGGATGCGATTAAACATCAAGGTCAACGCACCGATTTAACTTCATCCCAAGTTGGGATGAAGTTGCAGGCAATGGATATAGTCGGTCAGGAGGCAGGAGAAAGCAGAAATCAGGTACACCGTTATATCCGTCTGACCGAACTGATTCCGGAACTGCTGGATATGGTAGATACGGGTCAGATCAAATTCAATCCTGCGGTGGAGCTTTCCTATCTGGCAAGTGAAGAACAGAAGGATTTTCTTTCTGCAATGGATTATGCTCAAGCAGCTCCTTCCCTTTCGCAAGCACAGCGAATTAAAAAGCTCGCACAGGAGGGCGAGTGTACGCTGGATGCGATGTGCGAGATTATGAATGAAATCAAGAAGGGAGAGCTGGACAGAGTAACCTTCAAAACGGATTCGTTGCGAAAATACTTCCCGAAGTCCTATACCAACAAGCAGATGGAGGATAAAATCATTCAGCTTTTGGAGCAATGGCAGAAAAAAAGAGAAAAATCAATGGAAAGGTAAGGTAAAAAATGTTTACACCCAAAAACATTCAGGGCGCTTTGGAAGAACTCTACGACCTTTGCGATCCTGATTATATGGTAGATATGCTCGTAAACTACAGTGAGGAGTTCGATGATATTTCTCCTGCGCTTCTGGCAAAGTCGTTTCAGAAAAATGCCGAGATGATTAGCGAGTATCGAGTATTGTCCTCTGCTGGTGAGGGTATCGACTATCAGGGAAAGGTACTTCTGAACAGCAGAGCCGTGCGGCTTCTGTCCTATGTAGAAGATATGAGCGGCGATGAAAAAGTTCGCACGATTCAGAGCAAGGAGCTGTGGTTAGCAGAAGATATGACATTCTATGTGGTGTCCTGTATGTCTACGATCACGATGGACAAGGAAGAAGCCATTTGTCTTAACGAACACCGCAGCGTGGTTACTACGGTGGAATGCGAGGACGATATTTTCTTCGACATGGGTTCCCTGATTTGCGAACTGGACGATATTTGCTTGTTCGAGCTTTTAGCCGATGTGGATGCGACTATTTATGAACTGTAACAGGTTCATGGATGGTCGCTTTTCTTATTTCCAAAGAAACGGAGGTATCGAAACTTGAAAGAATACGATGTGAAGATCACCGAAACCTTGGAGAAAACGGTTACGGTGCAAGCAGAATCTCACGATGCGGCAGAGGAACAGGTTAGAGCCGCTTATTACAATTCGGAGTACATTCTGGACTCCGAAAACTTTACCGGTGTTGCGTTCGGCACGACCGAGGAACGGGAGGTTCAGAAAGAACAGGCAGATACCATGAATGTGTTGCTGGTAAAGCCGTTCATGTATCCGCAGGCTGTGCAGATCGGCTGTGAGCTGGAGGATTTGCAGAAAGCCGTAGGTGGCGATATTGAGGCAACTTATCCGTTCAATGAGCCGGTTGCACTGGTGATGCACGACGAAGGTAAACTCGTAGGCAAAGAACTGAACCGTGCGCTGCGTGATGATGACGGCGATATTTATGACATTATCGCCGGTGATTTTCTGGTTGTGGGATTGGGCGAGGATGATTTTTGTTCTCTGTCCCCGGAACTGATGAAGCAGTTTGAGGAACACTTTCATCAGCCTGAGACTTTTGTACGCATGGGGCGCAGCATTATGGCGCTTCCCCTGCCGGATGACATGGTGAAGAAAGAAGATGCACCTGTCAAAGCTGATTCGGTTCCCCACAAAAGTAACCCTGACCGAGATGTTCTGTAAGGAGGTTCTTATGCAAAGAAATTCGACGATTGGAGAGCTGATGGAGCGAAAGCGGATTCAGGATGGTGCCAAGGAGTACCAGGGACATACCTATATGGACTTGGCACGATTTGATGACGCCACCAAGCACATGATTATTTTCGATGTGCTGACCGATGAATCGCCTGTCGGTTGGAAAGGCGAAAGAAATCGCCTGTATTTGAGCGATGTGGGTTATCAGAAGGCTCTGGATAACCAGAAAGCTGGCAATATCAAGATTATCAGCCATGCCGCAGTTGCCAAGGGCAATCTGTATTACGACCACAGAGATATGGCACGATAATCTGTTCACTCTACTGCTTGCAGGAGGTGATGAATCATGCAGGAAGAAGTTGAAAACAGAACAGTAAACCTGGCGATCAGCACAACCAAGCTGACGGGGCGCACTATCATTGCCGGTATCCGCAAGTATTTGCAGCACCGGGAAAAAGTGAAGATGAAAAAGGCACGAGACCCTGCCGTTCATGGAAAGCAATCCGTGAAACAGCTTTTGGGACAGAATCAGGGTGCTACGAATGTTGAGATCGACAAAGAGAGTATCCGTGATTTTGAAAAGCTCGCCAAGAAGTATGGCGTGGACTTTGCCGTAAGAAAAGATAAGTCCGTTGATCCTCCCCGGTTTCTTGTTTTTGTCCGTTCTAAAGATGCAGATGCTTTGGATGCAATCTGCAAGGAACATCAGGCAAGGGCATTAACCAAGAATGAAAAGCCGAGCGTTCTGGCGCAGCTGAAGAAGTTCAAGGAAATTGTCGCAGCGATTCCGAAGAAGGTTCGAGAGAAGAAACAGGAGCGTGATCTGTGATGGATAAGAGAAAAATGAAAAAGCTCCTGATTCTGAATTTACCGTATTTTCTGGTAGGGTTGTTCGCTACGAATTTAGGAGAAGCATGGAGATTGGCTGAGGGGGCAGATTCATCTGCGAAAATCCTCAGCTTTTTTCATGCCCTTCCGATAGCCCTGAACAATCCGTTTCCCAGCTTTCACCCGTTGGATTTGCTGATTGGTATTCTCTGCGGCGCAGGACTTCGGCTGGCTGTCTATCTAAAAGGCAAAAACGCAAAGAAGTACCGACACAATGTTGAGTACGGTTCTGCTCGTTGGGGAACGGCAAAAGATATTGAGCCGTTTATTGCACCAAAGTTCGAGGACAATGTGATCCTGACGAAAACGGAGCGGCTGATGATGAGCAATCGCCCGAAGAATCCTGCCAATGCCCGAAATAAGAATGTTCTGATTATCGGCGGTTCGGGTTCCGGTAAAACTCGCTTTTGGTTGAAGCCAAACCTTCTCCAGATGCACAGTTCCTATGTGGTCACTGACCCGAAAGGCAGCATCGTGATTGAGTGCGGCAACGCCCTTTTGAAGCATGGCTACACCATCAAGATTTTCAACACCATCAACTTTCAGAAGTCGATGCACTATAACCCATTTGCCTATATCCATTCAGAAAAAGACATTCTGAAACTGGTGACAACGCTGATTGCCAACACAAAGGGTGATGGAAAAGCCGGTGATGAGTTCTGGACGAAGGCGGAAACGCTGCTCTACTGTGCCTTGATCGGATATATCCACTATGAAGCTCCGGTTGAGGAACAGAATTTCTCCACCCTGATTGAGTTCCTGAACGCAATGGAGGTGCGGGAAGATGATGAGGAGTTCCAGAACCCGGTGGATCTGATGTTTGAAGCCCTGGAAAAGAAAAAGCCGAATCACTTTGCAGTCCGTCAGTATAAAAAATACAAGCTGGCTGCCGGTGATATATGCTCTAAGTGACTTCTTAATCATGATTTTGTCATGGTTAGTGAAGCAATCACTTAGAGCATTTTTGTTTCAGGAGGTACAGCCATGAGAAATGAAAAAATTACCCCACTGTACGAGCGCCTGAGTCGGGACGATGAGTTACAGGGCGAGAGCAATTCCATATCCAACCAAAAGCAGATGTTAGAGGATTTTGCCCTCCGGAACGGGCTGCCCAACCCTACGCACTTTACCGATGATGGTATCTCAGGCACCCGTTTTGACCGCCCCGGATTTTTGGCGATGATGGAGGAAGTGGAGGCAGGGCGTGTAGAGGCAATCGTCATCAAGGATTATTGTGCGATAATAGGACTAAATCAGAAAGACCTTGAAAATCAAGGCATTCTGGCTTAGTCCCTTCTTTTTTTGACCGAAAACAAAGGACTTTCACAATAATCAAGCAAGCCGGAGGGTGCTGCTGCACACTTCCGGCAGAAGGAGGATATAGTGGGTGCTATCAAAGTCTTCTTGAAGGAGGTTCTGCTTCCAATCGCGCTTGCGTTCTGCCTCGCGTCATTTCTCAAGCCGATCTATATGCCTGACGGCGTATGTGACTACTTCCTTATGTGGATCTGCGTCGGCTTGCCATTCGGCATCCGGAGGATGTGCCTCTGGCTCGTTCCCAGCGGCTACGGTATCTCCGGCTCAGTCGGCATCTTCGCATTGAACTTAATCATAGGCGGTCTTATCGGAGGACTTGCCTTCTTCATCGGGCTGCTGCTCGGTGTCATTCATACCATCCGAGAAATCATCTGAACTACATCGTAAACGAAGAGGGTTTGTTTCTTCTCCAATTTGGAGTAAGAAGCAAGCCCTCTTTTTTTGTTGCCCAAAAGCCGCAATATTTGCTGGCGATGCGGCGAAAGAAAGGAGTTTTTAAGCATGAAACGCATGACAGCCGGTGATCTGCAAGCACTGGAATTGCTGATGCAGACCACACCCGGCTTTGAGCATTATGACAGCGGTGTGGATGGCATTCTCCCTGAGTGCCGAAGCTGCCGCTTTCATCGTCCCTTCTGGAAATATCAGTCCTGCGTGTTTGCGGAGTGTCCCTACTGCTGCAATCCCGTTTCAACCCTCAAAAATCAAAGTGGCACATCTGATGCCGGAAAGGAAGCCAGTCATGGATAACAAAATCGAAATCTTCAAGAATGAACAGTTTGGTGAGGTAAGAACGATCCTCGAAGGAGAAAAAGTTCTGTTCTGTGCAGCAGATGTTGCAAAGGCACTCGGTTACACCAACCCGAACAAGGCGGTCAACGACCATTGCAGGGCTATAACGAAACGTTCTACCCCTATCAGCGGGAAAGTTCAGAGTATCAACTTCATCCCGGAAGGAGACGTTTATCGGCTAATTATTCGCAGCAAACTTCCTGCGGCTGAAAAGTTTGAACTGTGGGTATTTGATGAGGTCATTCCTACCATTCGCAAGACCGGCGGCTACATGACGGACTCCCTTCTGGAACGCATTCAGAAGGAACCTGCGGTCATTGTGGAGTTTGCTCAGGCGTTGATTCTGGAAAAGAATCGTGTGAAGGCTCTTGAGTGTGAGCTGAACACGGCGAAGCCCAAAGCCGATTACTACGACGCCTTCATCAATCCGGATGACTGCACCAATATCCGAACGACGGCGAAGGAACTGAAAATCCCGGAGCGCAAGTTCGTCCAGTTCCTTCTCAGAGAGAAGTACCTGTTCCGATCTCCCTCCGGTCAGCTTCTTCCCTACAACAAGGACAGCAACGCCGGACTGTTCATCGTCCGCGATTTTGTGACGTACTGCTACACCGGTTCTCAGACCTACTTCACGCCGAAGGGCAAGGAGGTCATCCGAATGAAGTTCCAGAAAAAGTGTGCCGAAGAGCTGCTTCCCAAGATGGCAAGGTGATTTTCGTGGCAGTCTATCGCGTAAACAAGAATCGTGGCTATACGGTCATGGCGAACTTCCACCTTCGAGACAAGAGCCTGTCACTCAAGGCAGTCGGTCTTCTCTCAAAGATGCTCTCGTTCAATGATGGCTGGAAGTTCTCAACCAAGGGGCTTTCCGCAATCTGCAAGGAAGGTCCGGATGCCATTCTTTCCGCGCTCCGTGAGCTTGAGACACACGGCTACCTCGTCAGGCACCGGCAAAGAGACGGTAAAGGCAGGATGAGCAGCACAATCTTTGAGATATACGAAGAGCCGCAGGAGTCCACGCCAGAACGGGAAATGCCACACACGGAAAATCCATGTGTGGAGAAGCCGGATGTGGATAATCCACACGGGGATAAGTCCGCACAAATAAATACTGATCAAGTAATTACTCAAGAAAGAAATACTCTCTCAAAGAACTATCAATCCATCAATCTTGATGTGATGGACAGGATGGATGAGCGAAGCGAGTATGAAGAGATTATCAAAGAGAATCTTGACTACAACATTCTCTGTCAGGATCCGAAGTTCGATAAAGACCGCTTCCGGGAGATCATGGACATCATGCTGGATGCCGTCTGCTCTACCGCTCCGACCATCCGTATCAATGGCGAGGATATGCCGCAGCAAGTGGTTAAGTCCCGCTTTCTCAAGCTGAATAGCAGCCACATAGAGTACGTTCTGGAAGCAATGAGCAAGAACCCGTCAGACATCCGTAATATCCGGGCGTACCTGTTGACCGCTCTGTATAACGCCTCTCTGACGATAGACAATTACTACTCCGCCCTCGTCAACCATGATTTCTACGGGCAGGACAGATCGGCAGGGTCAAAGAAGCCGAAGTCCTACGATTATAGCCTTTGTGAAGACACTCTTTAATGAATACCATCGTGAGCAATGCTCGGAAAGGAGGACAGTGTAAATGAAAATCATCTATCGTCGGATTGTGCCGCCTTAGCTTCGGCAGCAGTCCCCATAATCATTCCAACGAAAGGAGGTAAACGCCGCAATGCAGGATGAAGTCAACACCAAAGTTGTTGCAATCATGATCAAGGGCGGCAAAATCTCAGCCGAGGTGCTGAAAAAGGCGCTGGACAAGTTCGTGCAGGAGATTGAGAAGGCGCAGAAGCAGATGCAGCAGCCCAAAACCTATCGCGGCAAGCAGTCCATCAAGCATCTGATGAGCCAGAACGCCGCCATCTCCAACATCGAAGTGACGGATGGCAATATCAAGTCCTTTGAGCGGACTGCCAGCAAATACGGTCTGGACTTTGCGCTCAAGAAGGACGTTTCCGTAGAACCGCCCAGCTATCTTGTCTTCTTCAAGGGGCGGGACGTTGATGTGATGACCGCCGCGTTCAAGGAGTTTTCCACTAAGACGGTCAAGCAGAAGGAACAGCCGTCCATCCGGCACAAGCTGGATCAGGAGAAAGCCCAAAGCAAGGCGCAGCACAAGGAGAAGGTCAAGGTTAAAACCAAGGATCGGGGTGTGGAGCTGTGAACAAACCCGATGTGAAGAAGCTCGTTCTTCTGAACCTACCGTATGTCTTCGCCTTCTACTTTGCGGATAAGATCGCCGCCGTGTTTCGTCTCGCTCCCGGCACGGAGTTCATCGACAAGCTGACAAACGGCTTTGCCGTGTTCGGCTCTGCCTTTGCAAATCCGCTGCCCAGCTTTCATCCCATCGATCTGATCATCGGTCTGATTGCCGGTGCGTTGCTCAAGCTGGCGGTCTACGTCAAAGGCAAGAACCGCAAGAAGTTCCGGCAGGGCGAAGAATACGGATCTGCACGATGGGGTAAGCCGGAGGACATCAAGCCGTACATGGACCCGGAGTTCTCGAACAACGTCATTCTGACGCAGACGGAGTTCCTGACCATGAACAGCCGCCCGAAGCAGCCGAAGTACGCCAGAAACAAAAATATCCTTGTCATCGGCGGTTCCGGCTCAGGCAAGACGCGCTTTTTCGTAAAGCCAAACCTGATGCAGATGCACAGTTCATACGTTGTCACCGACCCGAAGGGTACGGTGCTGGTAGAGTGCGGCAAGATGCTCGAAAAGGGCGGCTATGTCATCAAGTCGCTGAACACCATCAACTTCAGGAAATCCATGCACTACAACCCGTTCAGCTACATCCGCAGCGAGAAGGACATCCTCAAGCTGGTCAATACGATCATCGTCAACACGAAGGGAGATGGCGATAAGTCCGGCGAAGATTTCTGGGTCAAGGCGGAAAAGCTCTACTACACAGCTCTCATCGGCTACATCTGGTACGAGGCACCCGACCACGAGAAAAACTTTACTACCCTGCTCGAAATGATCAATGCCTCAGAAGCCAGAGAGGACGATGAGACATTCAAGAACCCGGTGGATGTCATGTTCGATGAGCTGGAAGCCCGCGACCCTGACCACTTTGCGGTCAAGCAATACCGCAAATACAAGCTGGCGGCGGGCAAAACCGCCAAGTCGATTTTGATTTCCTGCGGTGCAAGGCTTGCGCCCTTCGACATCGCAGAGCTGCGGGAACTGATGAGCTACGATGAGATGGAGCTGGACACAATCGGAGACCGGAAGACGGCGCTGTTCGTCATCATTTCCGATACCGATGACACCTTCAATTTCGTCGTGGCAATCATGTATTCCCAGCTCTTCAACCTTCTCTGCGACAAGGCAGATGACGTTTACAACGGACGGCTTCCCGTTCATGTACGCTGTCTGCTGGACGAGTTTGCAAACATCGGTCAAATCCCGAAGTTTGATAAGCTCATCGCAACCATCCGAAGCCGGGAAATTTCGGCGTCAATCATCTTGCAGTCCCAGTCTCAGCTCAAGACCATCTACAAGGATGCGGCGGACACCATCACGGGCAACTGTGACTGCACCCTTTTCCTCGGCGGCAAGGAGAAATCCACGCTCAAGGAAATCAGCGAGGTGCTGGGCAAGGAGACAATCGACCTTTACAACACCTCAGAAACCCGTTCCAACAACAACTCCTATGGCTTGAATTATCAGAAAACCGGCAAGGAACTGATGTCTCAGGATGAGATCGCCGTCATGGACGGAGCCAAGTGTATTTTGCAGCTTCGAGGCGTGAGACCTTTTCTCAGTAACAAATACGACATTACGAAGCATCCAAAGTACCGGCAGCTCTCCGACTATGACAAGCGGAACGCCTTTGACATCGAGAAATACCGGCAGCACAAGCTGGTGGTCAAGCCCGATGACACATTCGACCTCTATGATATGGGCGAGGTCGATGCAGATTAAAGCCCCGTCGCTGCACTGCGCAGTGGGTAAAGCCTGATGGCTCATCCCAAAGCAGAACAGCGACGGGGCTTCTTTTTTTATGCCCATTTTCAAAAATACACAACCAATCTTTTTCAAATCAAGGAGGAAAATCTATGGCTTTCATCAATCAGGCTGTCACGGTTCTTCAGACGCTCGTTATCGCCCTCGGTGCCGGTCTCGCAGTGTGGGGTGTTGTCAACCTCATGGAAGGCTACGGCAACGACAACCCCGGCGCTAAGTCTCAGGGCATCAAGCAGCTCATGGCTGGCGGTGGTGTGGTGCTGATCGGCACGACCCTCATCCCTCTGCTCTCCGGTCTGTTCGGTTAATCCGGCAGCCGCGCAGAAGCAACCATCGGGGCGGGTGCGGAAAAGGCACTTGCCCCTCACAATTCACCAACGATTTAAGGAGGAAATTCAAGTATGGCATTTATCAATCAGGCAGTTACGGTTCTCCAGACGCTTGTTATCGCCCTCGGCGCAGGTCTTGCGGTGTGGGGTGTTGTCAACCTCATGGAAGGCTACGGCAACGACAACCCCGGCGCTAAGTCTCAGGGCATCAAGCAGCTCATGGCTGGCGGCGGTGTGGTGCTGATCGGCACGACCCTCATCCCCCTGCTCTCCGGTTTGTTCGGCTAATCCACGGCAAGCCCAGCTTAACCGAAGGGTGGTGAAATATTGGGCAGCATTTTAGAAAAGATCGAACAGGCTCTCAAGGATATGCTGATCGGATGGATCGAGAGCAACCTGACCAATATGTTCACCGATGTCAACGAGAAGGTAGGAACGATTGCCGCCGAGGTCGGTCAAACTCCGTCCGGCTGGAACGGCGGCGTGTACCAGATGATCCGGGGACTATCCGAAAACGTGATAGTCCCCATCGCTGGTATCATCATCACCTTCGTTTTGTGCTACGAGCTGATTTCCATGATCACCGAGAAAAACAACCTTCATGACATGGACACTTGGATGTTCTTCAAGTGGTTTTTCAAGGCGGCTGTGGCGATCTACCTCGTGACGCACACCTTTGACATCGTGATGGCAGTATTCGACATCGGGCAGAATGTAGTTTCCGGTGCAGCCGGTGTCATTCACGGCAACACGAGCATTGACATTGACGCGACGATTGCGCAGATGCGTACCGGCATGGAGAACATGGGCGTCGGAGAACTGCTCGGACTGTCGATAGAAACTCTTCTGATCAGCTTGTGCCTCAAAATCATGGCGATCCTCATTACGGTCATTCTCTACGGGCGCATGATTGAGATTTACTGCACCGTGAGCATTGCGCCTATTCCCATCGCAACCATGAGCAACCGCGAATGGGGCAGCATCGGCACGAATTATCTGAAAGGCTTGTTCGCTCTGGCATTTCAGGGCTTCCTCATCATGGTCTGTGTCGGCATCTATGCGGTGCTGATCAACGGCATGATCATCGCAGACAACATTCACTCGGCTCTGTTCTCTGTGGCAGCGTACACGGTTATTCTGTGCTTCTCGCTGTTCAAGACCGGAAGCCTCGCAAAATCCATTTTCCATGCGCACTAAGGAGGGCGGCAGCATGAAGAAGTACAGCATCATCTACGCCGATCCCCCTTGGGCGTATCGGACTTACTCCAAGAAGGGACAGGGACGGTCGGCAGAAAGCCACTACCCGACAATGTGCATTGAGGACATCAAGGCGCTTCCGGTTGGTGAGCTTGCCGCGAAGGACTGCGCTCTGTTTCTCTGGATCACGTTCCCGTGCCTCTGTGAAGCACTCGAAGTGCTGACGGCATGGGGATTTTCTTATAAGACCGTGGCTTTTGTATGGGTGAAGCAAAACCGCAGGAACGATGATCTCTTCACCGGCATGGGGTATTGGACAAGGGCGAATGCCGAAATCTGCATCCTTGCCACGAAGGGACACCCGAAGCGAGTTGACGCCGGTGTGCGTCAGGTCATCCTCAGCCATATCGAAGAGCATTCCAAAAAACCGGATGAAGCGCGGGAGCGCATTGTCCGGCTCATGGGAGACCTTCCCCGCGTAGAGCTTTTTGCCCGTCAGTCTCCCGAAGGCTGGGACGTTTGGGGCAACGAGGTCGAATGCAGCATTACTCTTGGAAAGGAGGAAACAGTCAATGGCATTTGTTCCGGTTCCGAAGGATCTTAACCGCGTCAAAACGAAGGTCATGTTCAACCTGACCAAGCGGCAACTCATTTGTTTTTCCATCGCTGCGGCGGTCGGCGTCCCGATCTTCTTTCTGGTGAAGGCGCATCTCGACTTGTCTACGGCGGCAATGCTGATGGTGGTGATCATGCTCCCGTTCATCTTCTTCGCGCTTTACGAGAAGGACGGTCAGCCCGCCGAAAAGTATCTGTACCACATCGTACAGTCCATGTTCATCCGGGACAAGGTGCGTCCCTATCGCACAAACAATCTCTACGCTGAAATTCAGCAGAAAATCAAAGAACAGGAGGAATTGCAGCTTGAACAACAGCACAGCAAAGGCAAAGCCTAAGATGACCGTCAAAAACGGCGTCGTTTACGGCGATGCCCTTTCCGCTCAGGAAAAGAAGCGGATCGTCATGCAGAAGAAAAAGGACAGAAAGGCAAAGAAAGTCCGCAAGTCCGCCCAGCAGACCATTCCCTATGTGGAAATGTGCCGCGACGGTATCTGCAAGGTGAACAGCCGCCTCTACACGAAGTCCATCGCCTTTGAGGACATCAACTACCAGCTTGCGCAGAACGAGGACAAAACTGCCATCTTTGAGAACTGGTGCGACTTTCTGAACTACTTCGACAGCTCGATCTTCGTCCAGCTCTCCTTCATCAATCAGAAGGCAAGCCTCAATGAGTTCCGCAAGCGCATCAACATTCCGGCACAGGAGGACGCCTTCAACGACATCCGCTCCGAGTATTCCGGAATGCTGCAAAGCCAGCTCACCAAGGGCAACAACGGACTGGTCAAGAAGAAGTACATCACCTTCGGCGTTGAGGCGGACTCCCTCCGCACGGCAAAGCCGAAGCTCGAACGCATTGAAACCGACATTCTCAACAACTTCAAAACCCTCGGTGTGAGAACCGAGCCGCTGTCCGGCTACGAGCGGCTGAAAGTGCTTCATGACGTGTTCAACATGGACACCAATGAGCCGTTCCGCTTTTCCTTTGACATGGTAGCCCGGACGGGACTCAGCACGAAGGACTTCATCGCGCCCACTTCCTTTGACTTCCGTGAAGGCAAGTGCTTCAAGATGGGCAGAACCATCGGCGCGGTGAGCTTTCTCCAAATCCTCGCGCCGGAACTCAATGACCGTATGCTTGCCGACTTCCTTGAGATGGACAGCAACATCACGGTCAATTTTCATATCCGGACGATTGACCAGGCGAAGGCAATCAAGAGCATCAAGATGAAGATCACCGACCTCGACAAGATGAAGATCGAAGAGCAGAAAAAGGCAGTCCGCTCCGGCTACGATATGGACATCATCCCGTCCGATCTCGCCACCTTCGGCGGTGAGGCAAAGCGTCTGTTGCAGGATCTCCAGACCCGCAACGAGAGACTGTTCCTTGTGACCATCCTCATCATGAACACGGCAACCAATCGCCAGAAGCTCGAAAACGCGGTGTTCCAAACCGCCGCCATTGCCCAAAAGTATAACTGTGCGCTCAAGCGTCTTGACTTCCAGCAGGAGGAAGGGCTGATGTCCTCTCTGCCTATCGGCGTCAATCAGGTGGAGATTGAGCGCGGACTGACCACTTCCAGCACGGCGGTTTTCGTGCCGTTCACCACGCAGGAGCTTTTTCAGGGCGGCGAAGCTCTCTACTACGGGCTGAACGCGCTGTCCAACAACATGATCATGGTTGACCGCAAGCAGCTCAAAAACCCCAACGGGCTGATCTTGGGTACACCCGGTTCCGGTAAGTCCTTCTCCGCAAAGCGCGAAATGACGAACGCCTTCCTCATCACGGAGGATGACATCATCGTCTGCGATCCCGAAGCCGAGTATTTCCCCCTTGTGCAGAAGCTCGGCGGTCAGGTCATCCGCATCTCGCCGGTCAGCACGGACTACATCAATCCGCTGGACATCAACACGAACTACTCCGAAGAGGAAAACCCGCTGACGCTGAAATCCGACTTCATTCTCTCCATGTGCGAGCTGATTGTCGGCGGCAAGGACGGCTTGCAGCCGGTTGAGAAGACCATCATTGACCGCAGCGTCCGCATGGTCTATCAGGAGTTTCTTGCCGATCCGAAGCCGGAGAAAATGCCGATCCTCGAAGACCTCTACAACATTCTGAGAAATCAGAAGGAGCCGGAGGCACAGCGCATCGCAACCGCCCTTGAAATCTATGTTCACGGCTCTCTGAACGTCTTCAATCACAGAACGAATGTGGATGTCAACAACCGCTTCGTCTGCTATGACATCCGAGAACTCGGCAAACAGCTCAAAAAGCTCGGTATGCTGATCGTGCAGGATCAGGTGTGGAACAGAGTTACCATCAACCGTGCCCAGCACAAGGCAACGCGCTACTACATGGACGAGTTCCACCTTTTGCTGAAAGAGGAACAGACCGCTGCGTATTCCGTTGAAATTTGGAAGCGTTTCAGAAAATGGGGCGGCATTCCGACCGGCATCACGCAGAACGTCAAGGATCTGCTTGCGTCCCGCGAGGTAGAGAATATCTTTGAAAACTCGGATTTTGTCTACCTTCTGAATCAGGCGTCCGGCGACCGGCAAATTCTCTCGAAGGCGCTGAACATCTCGCCCAGCCAGCAGAACTACATCACCAATTCCAATGCCGGTGAGGGACTGATCTTCTACGGCTCGACCATTGTTCCCTTCAAGGACGATTTCCCGAAGGACACCCAGCTCTACCGCATCATGACCACCCGTTTAGAAGAAACCGTACAGAACTAAGGAGGATTTTTGAATATGAACAACAAGATGATTACCATTCCCTACGCGGACGCTATCGAATACGGAGAGAACACCTCCGCGCTGTTTAAGGCTCTGTGGGAGCTGACCGATCTGATCCGACTGGAAAGCGATCTCAAGAAGCATCACCGCGCCTACCTCCATGTGAGGGAGGACATTGACGAAAAGGTCAAGGAGGCACGTCAGATTATGACCAAGGTATCTGTGGATATGATCGGTTTCTACTTCAAGGTTGATGTTCCCAAGTGCAGCAACAGCGATGAGAATACCCCTTTCACTGACGCGGCGGATGATGAAACCGTATCTATCCCCAAGGATGAGTATGAGCTGATGATCGACGATCTGCTCACGATGTCCGAAATCATCCAGTGCGTCGCAGATATGCGCACGCAGGATATGAGGGCAATCCGCGAGTTCGGCAAGCTCGTCCCCGCCTTCGCTGCCTTTGAGAAGAACCGCCTGAGCCTCTATCGTGAGGCGGCGAAGGAAGCCGAGGAAATCTTCGACCGTTGGGCAGACGAGATTGACGATCTCGACGAGGACTTCATGGAAGATGAGGACTATGAGCCGGACGAGTATTACTCCGACTGATGCCCATTGAAATGTTGTCGGGTTTTGCAGCCAACACTTCAATGGAAACGCAAATCCAACAGAATAGGAGGTACACCACCATACAACTTGACATCATTCATACCGGCGATTGCCTTGAAATCCTGAAAACTCTGCCCGATGACAGCGTTCATTGCTGTGTGACATCCCCGCCTTATTATGCGCTCCGTGATTACGGCATGGATGCTCAGATCGGCAGAGAGACAACGCCGAAGGAATACATCTCGCGCCTGACGGAAGTGTTTACCGAAGTCAGGCGCGTTTTGCGTCCGGATGGAACGCTCTGGCTGAACATCTCGGACACCTACGCCGGAAAGGGCAATCAGGGCGATTTCATTGACCCGAAGAACCCCAACGGCAGAAACGGTCAGGCTGTGGCTCTCAACAACAAGGTTGAGGGCTGCAAGCCGAAGGACATGATCGGCATTCCGTGGATGCTGGCTTTTGCCCTCCGCGATACCGGCTGGTATCTGCGCAACGACATCATCTGGATGAAGGATAACCCCATGCCGGAGAGTGTGAAAGACCGGTGCGCCCGCTGCTATGAGCATATTTTCCTGTTCTCAAAGTCCAAGAAGTATTTCTTTGACTACAAGGCGATCTCCGAACCGATTGCCCCCGCAACGGCAGAACGCCTCAAGCGCGGCATGAAGGGCGGCAACAAATACGGCAAACCCGTTCCCGGTCAGCCTCAGCCACAGTCCATCAACCGCCCGCGTGAACACGGGGAAATCAAGGATGGTGACATCAATCCGCTCCGCAACAAGCGCGATGTCTGGAAGATCAACACCGTTCCCTTCAAGGGTGGTCACTATGCCGCCTACCCTCCGAAGCTGGTTGAGACCTGTCTTCTCGCCGGTTGTCCCGAAGGCGGTATTGTGCTTGATCCCTTCATGGGGAGCGGCACAACCGGCATGGCTGCTTCGCAGATGGGGCGTCATTTTGTCGGCATCGAGCTGAATCCGGCGTACACCGAGCTTGCCTACAAGCGGATTGGAGGTGAAATCTGATGTCCAAGGAACCGGAACTTAAAGCCCGTGACAAGGTAGTCGTGCGGATGACGCGGGAAGGCGCGGTTGAGGAAAACCTGACGGCTGGCACCGAGCAGCGTGTGTCAAAGCGGCTGGAAGATGCAGAGCTGGTGAAGCCCGCTGAGACAGCAGAACCTTCCGAAGCTCTTTCTGCGGAGGAACAGAAAAAGGTGCAGATGCGCCGTCAACAGCGTCAGTTTCAGGTGGAACACGCCGAGGATAACGACACACAGCCGCCCTCGGAAACGTCCGTCACAGAAGAGAAAAGGGCAGAAAATCCACCCCAGAATGTAACTGAACCGCTGCCCTCGGAAACGGCGTTCAAGCCTCCTGCTTTGGAGCAGCACGGCGTTTCTTCGCACACCGGCACGGTGATTGCCGAAACGGTTGTTACGCACAAGCTGCGCAAGACCTCTGCGGTTGAAGCCGTGGATGCAGACACCGTTCTCTCTCAAGCGGCGGAGACTGCCTCCGCAAAGCCGGTCTCGGACGATGCCGTCCCGCCCACGAAGCGGATGCAGAAGCTCGAAAGGAAGTCCGAGAAGGCGCATGAACGTCTGGATGCCGCCCGTGAAAAGCTGACCACGCACAAGGTTCTCAAGAAAGAGCGCGTCTTTGATGAAGAGACCGGAAAGGGCAAAACCCGCCTTCATTTTGAGGATGAGCTGAAAAAGCCCAAGGGCAAAGGCAAGCTGCAATTTGAGGCAGATAAAACCGTCCGCAAGGTCGGGGACACCCTCGCTTCCGGCATTCACGGCAAAATCCATGAGTTCGAACAGGAAAACTCGGCGGTTGAGGCGGCGCATAAAACAGAGATTGCCGCTGAGACTGCCGCTCGGCATTTCAGTCATCATCGGGAAAACAGCGTCAACAAGCCTTATGAGAAGGTTTCTAAGCTGGAACACAAGGCGGATGCTGCGGATGCGAAGCTCCAATATGAAAGAAATCAGCAGGAGCATCCTGAGATGAAGAAGCAGAACATGAACAAACACTATCAGAAGCAGAACATCAAGAAGGAATATGCCGCCGCTCGAAATGCCGGTTCTCAGTCCGCCGGAACTGCCACAAAGAATACCGGCAAGAAGCTCGGTGAAAAGGTGTCCGACAAGATCAAGGAGTTCTTTGAGAAAAACAAGAAGGTCTTCATCTGGATCGGCGTCGGAGTTGCCCTTCTCGTTTTGCTCGGTGCCGGAATCAGCTCGTGTTCGATGCTCACCTCTACCGGCTCGTCGGTTATCGCTTCCTCTTATCTCAGCGAGGATGACGCGATGCTCGGCGCGGAAGCGCAGTATTGCCGGATGGAGCAAGAGCTGCAACGCTATCTCGACACCTACGAAAGCACCCACGACTACGACGAATACCATTTCGATCTGGATGACATCGAGCATGACCCCTATGTGCTGATCTCCATTCTCTCGGCTCTCCACGAGGGTGAGTTCACGCTGGATGAGGTGCAGGGTACGCTTCAAATGCTGTTTGAAAAGCAGTACATCCTCACCGAAGAGGTCATCGTCGTAACCAGATACCGCACGGAGACCGACACATGGACGGACGCAGACGGCAATACGCACACGGAAACCTATCGCGTCCCGTATGACTACTACATCTGCAACGTGAAGCTCGAAAACTTCAATCTCTCCCATGTCCCGGTCTACATCATGTCTCAGGAACAGCTTTCCATGTATGCGACGTATATGTCGGTGCTGGGCAACCGCGAGGATCTGTTCGGTGACTCTCCCTATGTGGACAAGTACATCACAAATCCTCCCGCCGACTACGATGTCAACCCGGAATACCTGAACGATGAGAAGTTTGCGACGCTGATTACCGAGGCGGAAAAGTATCTCGGCTATCCGTATGTGTGGGGCGGCTCCAATCCCGACACGTCCTTCGACTGCTCCGGCTTCGTCAGCTACGTTCTCACGAACAGCGGTCTCGTGAATACCGGGCGGCTGGGCGCACAGGGGCTTTACAACGTCTGTACGCCGGTTTCAAAGGCGAATGCACAGCCCGGTGATCTTATCTTCTTTGTTGGAACGTATGACACCCCCGGTGTGTCTCACGTCGGCATCTACGTTGGTGATGGGGTCATGATCCACTGCGGCGATCCCATTCAGTACACATCCATCAACTCTTCCTATTGGCAGCAGCATTTCTACGCCTTCGGAAGACCCGCCTATTAAAAGAAAGGAGTTTTGCATGAATCCCAAGTATCAGAAGGTCCTCTCTGACATTGAGAAGGCTGAAAAGAAAAAGACCGAAATCGAAGGACAGCTCAAGGAGCTGTATGACAAGAAGACAGAGCTGGAAAACCTTGAAATCATCAATACTGTGCGCTCTATGGTGATGGACAAGGATCAGATCATGGCGTTCCTGTCTTCCATGAAGGGCGGCACCAAGCCCACTGAAAATACGGAGGTAATCGACAATGCGTAAGAAGTTTCGTTTTCTGACCGTCCTTGTGGTCTGCGTCATGGTTCTGTCCTGCTTCTCGGTGACGGCGTTTGCCTACGCCGATGATACCGAGCAGAACCTCCCCGTCACGGAGGCAACCCAGCCGGAACAGCAGCCCGCAGTCACTCCCGCGCCGGAAAAGCCGAAGGGTGAGCCGATTGACGATGAGGGCAACGCCTACACCCGCGACTTGCTCTATGACAGGGCAACCAACAAGCAGTTCATCACAGTCCAGACGAAGAGCGGCAATACCTTCTTCATTGTCATCGACTACGATGCGCCGATCAACGAAGACGAGGAACAGTATCAGACGTACTTCCTGAACATGGTCGATGAAAGCGATCTGCTTGCGCTGCTGGACGAAGATACTGCGGCTGCTCTGACTACCTGTAACTGCAAGGAGAAATGCGCTGCCGGTCAGGTCAACACAGACTGCCCGGTCTGCAAGACCAACATGAGCGAATGCAACGGCACAGCCCCCGTTACACCTGAGCCGGACAAGGATGCGGAAACCGATGTCCCCGCCCCTAAACCCGAAAAGAAATCCAACATCGGCATGATCCTCGTCATCTTTGCCCTTGCCGGTGCTGCGGGTGCAGCCTATTACTACATCAAGTTCGTCAAGGGCAGAAAGCCCAAGGACGAGGATCTGGACTTCTTCGACGATGAAGGCTACGAGGAAGAGCCGTACATCAACGAGGATGAAGAGCCGCAGATCGCGGAGGATGCTGAAACGGATGGTGATGAAGATTGATCTTAGTCATTGCTGAAAAGCCCAGCGTTGCCCAGTCCATCGCAAAGGTTCTGGGCGCAACGTCCCGAAAGGACGGCTATATGGAGGGCGGCAATTACATCGTTTCGTGGTGCTTCGGTCATCTGGTGGAGCTGGCAGACGCCAGCTCCTACGATGAGCGGTATGCCAAGTGGCGGTATGACGATCTGCCCATTGTTCCGGAAAACTGGATGTTTGAGGTCACGAAGGATAAAGCCCAGCAGTTCAAGGTGCTGTCCGCTCTCATGAAGGACAAGCGCGTCACCGAGCTGGTCTGCGCAACCGATGCAGGACGCGAGGGTGAGCTGATCTTCCGGCTGGTCTACGACAAAGCCGGATGCACCAAGCCCTTCAAGCGTCTGTGGATCAGCTCATTGGAGGACTCCGCCATCCGCGAAGGCTTCAACCATCTCCGGGACGGCAAGGAATATGACCGCCTCTATGAAGCGGCACTCAGCCGCTCGAAGGCAGACTGGATTGTCGGTATCAACGGCACCCGCCTGTTCACCACGCTCTATCACAAGAAGCTGGTGGTCGGGCGCGTCCAGACGCCGACCCTTGCAATGCTGGTGGAGCGTGACGGGAAAATCTCCACGTTCCAAAAGGAGAAGTATTTCAACGTCCACGTCGGCAAGGGCGATCTGACCGCCGATCTGGAAAAGGTCAAAACCGAAGAGGAAGCAAAAAGAATTGCGGCGGCTTGCGAGAAAAAGCAAGCCGTCGTTTCTTCTCTCAAGCGGGAGACGAAAACCGCCAATCCTCCGAAGCTCTATGATCTGACCACTTTGCAGCGTGAGGCAAACCGATACTACGGCTTCACTGCCCAGCAGACGCTCGATCTCGTTCAGACACTTTACGAAAAGAAGCTCCTGACCTATCCGCGCACGGACAGTCAGTTCATCACGGACGATATGGAGGACACTGCCCGTCAGGTCATTTCCATCGTCTGCCGCCAGCTTCCGCTTTTTTCCGGCGTTTCAATCACTCCGGACATTGCCCGCGTAACCGACAACAGCAAGGTCACAGATCACCATGCCATTCTCCCGACCGTCCAGCTCGAAAAGCAGGATGTTTTCGCGCTTCCTCAGCCGGAGCAGAAAATCCTCAATCTTGTCGGGATGCGCCTTCTGTGTGCGACCGGCGAGAAGCACACCTACGCAGAAACGCAGATCACGCTCTCCTGCGAGGGCTATGCGTTCAAAGCCAAGGGCAAAACCGTCGTTCAAAACGGATGGAAAGCCATCGAAGAGCTGTTCAAGGCATCTCTCAAGACGAAGGAAAAGGATGGTCCCATGAAGTTCCTGCCCGAAGTCCATGAGGGCGATGTTCTGGATAGTGTGTCCGCCAGTGTCACCGAACACTTCACAACGCCTCCGAAGCAGTACACGGAAGACACGCTCCTGTCTGCGATGGAGACTGCCGGAAACGATCAGTTCGACGATGACACCGAGAAGAAAGGTCTCGGCACTCCCGCAACCCGCGCCGGTATCATTGAAAAGCTGGTGAAATCCGGCTTTGCAGAGCGTAAAGGCAAATCCCTCATTCCCACGAAGGACGGCTGCAACCTCGTCTGCGTCCTGCCGGAACAGATTACGTCTCCCGCAATGACGGCGGAATGGGAAAACACGCTCATGGAGATTGAGCGCGGCAATGCAGATGCGGACGCCTTCCTCAGCGGCATTGTCCGGATGACCGGGGATCTCGTGAAAGCCTATCCCTTCCTCTCCGATGCCGAAGCCCAGCGTTTCGGCACGGGCAAGGAGGAAATCGGCAAATGCCCCCGCTGCGGCTCTCCGGTCTACGTCGGCAAGGGCAATTTCTACTGCTCGAACAAGGAATGCTCCTTCTGCCTGTGGGAAGACAACAAGTTCTTTTCCAGCAAGAAAAAGAAGCTGACCAAGAAGATTGCAAAGGAACTGCTGGATAAGGGCTGGTGCCGCGTGACCGGGCTTTACACGCCGAAGAAGCCTCAGCTCTACGATGCGGTGATCCGTCTGGATGACAGCGGCGGCAAATACGTCAGCTTCAAGATGGAGTTTGATAAGTAAAGGAGGTAGCAAATGGCTGAAAACAAAAATGCACAGCAAGTCCGCGAGATTACGGACAAGCTGGAACAGGGCATCAAGGAGCTTTTTGAATCCGAGCGGTTCAAGGAATATCTCCGCACGATGTCCAAGTTCTACAACTATTCCTTCAACAACACGCTGCTCATTGCGATGCAGAAGCCGGAGGCAACCTATGTTGCCGGTTATACCTCGTGGCAGCGCAACTTTGACCGTCAGGTTATGAAGGGCGAAAAGGGCATCAAGATTCTTGCACCCGCGCCGTACAAGGCGCAGAAAGAGCGCGAGAAGATTGATCCTGTGACGCAGAAGCCGGTGATCGGTGCAGACGGAAAGACTGTCACGGAGACGGTTGAGGTTCTGCGTCCTGCCTTCAAGGTGGTCAGTGTCTTCGATGTTTCCCAGACGGACGGCAAGGAGCTTCCGGACATCATCGTCGATGAGCTGAAAGGCACCGTCGAAAACTACGAGGCGTTCTTCGACGCGCTCAGGCAGGAATCTCCCGTCCCCGTTTCCTTTGAGGACATTCCGGGCGGTGCAAAGGGATTCTTCTCTCCGGTTGAAAGCCGCATTGCCATTCAGGAGGGCATGAGCGAAATCCAGACGGTCAAAACCGCTATTCACGAGATCGCCCACGCAAAGCTCCACGCTGTAAAGCCGGACGAGAAAGCCGCACCCGAAGACAAGAAGGATCGGCATACCAAAGAGGTTGAGGCGGAAAGCGTAGCCTACACTGTCTGTCAGCGGTACGGCATTGAAACCTCGGACTACTCCTTCGGGTACATCGCCGGTTGGTCTTCCGGCAAGGAAACCAAGGAGCTGAAAAGCTCTCTGGACACCATCCGCAAGACGGCGGCTGAGATGATCGAGGGCATTGACGCCAAGCTCAAGGTGCTGCTGGCAGAGAAAGCACAGTCCGCAGAAATGGAAGTCGAAGCTCCCGTAAAGGAAACCGTTCCGGAGGAAAAGCCGGAAGTACCCATTTACCGCGAGACGGCGAATTACGCCTATGAAGCCGGTGAGCTGGAGTCATATCGTGCTTCTCTCGCCGCAAACGAGGAATGCCGCAGTGCGATTGAAGCGGCGATCAGCTCCAACTACGGAGATAACCGGCTGGATGCGGATGCTGCCGTGAAAAGCGTCCTTGAGCAGTTCTCTCCGGAGCGCGTCCGGTATGTCCTCGCAAACACCATTCAGCAGAAAGACTTTGACGGGCGCATTCCGCAGCCTCTCAAGGAGTGGGCAAAGAGCGTTGAAGTCTGCCCTGAGAATGCCTCCCGCTTCCTTGTGGATAAACCCAATCCCGGACTGACCGCTCTTTTCGTCGATGCGTTCCGTCAGCAGACCGAAGCTCAAAAGGAAGTCACTTCTGAGAAAACAGAGGAAAGAGACCCGGAGGTCGTTGCATGGGAGAATGATGAGATTACCTCTATTGAGGTAAAAACCGTGGAGGTCAAGCCTCCCGTTGTCCCCTTGCCGGAGGAAGCAGCGCAAGCACCGAAGGCACACCGTCTGACCGCCGAAGAGAAGGAAATCAAAGCCGCAGTCATGGACACGCTCAAGGGGCAGATTGCCTATAACAACGACGGAATGCGGGCGTCCTATCGCGCCTCTAACCACTCCTTCAATCTGCTGGCGCGGAACGGCGTCAAAATTGAGGGCAACACGGTCACGCAGAACGGTGAGCCGCTGTTCAAAATCCATCGCCGTCATGCGGCGAGGAAAACACAGGGCTGCTATCGTGAGCTGATGCCGACGCTGGAATACGTCAGGCAGGAGCAGAAGCAGGAAAAGCCCTCCATCCGCGATCAGCTCAGGACTGCCGCGAAAACGCAGCCGGAGAAGAAGCCCCCGGTCAAATCCAAAACACACGACATGGAGTTGTGAGAAAGGAGACGCATGAAGAAATACACAGACGTTGACATCGTTGCGGAGCTGCAGAAGCTCGTGGACAGTCATGTAGACAGCTACAAGGAAGACTTCGACATCGACAAGCGCATCATCCGCCGCGCTGCCGAAAGCCGGAATCCCGAAGAGAAAACGCTGATGTGGTTCTGCCGTCCGCATGGAACGCACTGCCTCAATGAAAATCAGGTCTTTATTCAGGGAACGCGAGATCACAACACCTTCCGTTTTTATGCGGAGCAGACCTACGACGAGTGCGTTGCCCGCGTCATTATCCCGAAAACCGTCAAGCACGGCAAGGTCTTCGGAGATGTCTTTGAGATCAACTACCGGGAACAGGCGGCAAATGTAGCGCAGAACTCGGTTGCGCCGGATCATGACCGGCTGACCTTTGCAGACGGCTATGTGCTGGACGCCCCCTGCCGCAGCAGCTTCGATGCAGCAATGGCTCTGGTCGGTGAGCATGGCGGCGTCAAAACCCACCAGACGCTCCCGAAGGACGCGGATGCTCTGGCGGAAGTGCTGTCCAAGCAGAAAAGCCGCCGTGACAGACTGCCGGAGGCAGAAAGGACAGAGGTACTATCGCCTCTGCCCGTTGCAGAACTCCGCAAGTACGAGGCAGTCAAAAAGGCTCATCCCGACGCGCTGGTTTGCTTTGCCCAGAATGGCTATTTTGAGCTGTACGGCAAGGACGCGGAAAAAGCCGCGCCCTTGCTCGGCACGAAGCTCCTTGAGAAGAAGGTGCGCGGCAAGCCCTCCATGCCGGTGACCGGCTTCCGTGAAACTGCGTGGGTAGCAGCATCAAAGAAGCTCTGGCAGTCCGGCGCGGATGTCTTTCTCAGCAAGGACGGCGAGACCTTTAAGGAACTCAAAGCCGCAGATTACATTCCTGTCGGCGCGACGCTGAATGTGGACGGGATCAAGTGCAAAATTGACGCGGTTGATTTTGCCGCTGATGAAGTCCGGCTGACCAACATCGAGGACAAGAACCGCCCCATCCGCTTTTCTGAGAGCATCCAGTATGTCCGCTCCTATGTGGAAGATGCCGGAACAGCCATCTACGACACCATCCCGAAGAAGCCCGCTGCCCGTGAATCCATCCGTGACAAACTGAAATCCGCACAGAAGGCACAGCCGCCTCACACACCGAAGCCGCAGAAATTGAAAGGAAAGGATATGGAACTCTGATATGAAAAACTTTACCGTGGAAGAAATCAACCTGATGTGCTGCTTCAATACGTCCAGCCGGAAGCGGCTGATCGACGATATGAAGAGCGTCACCCTGAACGACATGGACGGCGAGATCGCAGAGCTGATGTATAAGACCGTCCGGAAGCTCGAAGCCATGACCGACGCGGAGTTTGAGGAACTGTATATCATGCCGGACGGCATGGTAGATGACTGAAAGGAGGATGCCTATGCCCGTATTAGACGGTGATTTTGAAGCCTTCGTCACAAACCTTGGAAAATACAATGAAGGAATGCTGGTCGGTGAATGGGTCAAGTTCCCGACAACCGAAGAAGAGATGCAGAAGGTCTTTGAGCGCATCGGGATCGGCAAGCAGGATGAGTTCGGTCAGCCCTACGAAGAGTGGTTTATCACCGACTACGAATGCCCGATCTACGGCGTTCAGAAGATGCTTGGCGAGTACGAGAGCCTTGATAAGCTCAACTACCTCGCCGCCTTGATTGACGAGCTTTCCCTGAGCGATCAGGAAAAGCTCGTTGCCATTATGGAGGCTGGCTGCGATGAGGTCAGCGACATCGACGATCTCATCAACCTGACGTTCAATCTGGACTGCTACGACATCATGCCCGGTATCAACGACGAATATGACCTCGGCTATTACTATGCCAACGAAGCCGGTATCTACTCCGAAAAGGATCTCGGTCCTCTGGCAGACTACATCGACTATGAACGCTATGGTCACGACATCGCTTATGATGAACAGGGACGCTTCACCGATGAAGGCTATGTCCGCGTCGCAAGCGAACGCTGGGACAGACAGTTTAACGGTGAGCTGGACGATATTCCCGACGAATACCGGATCACCGGCTCAGGAGAAGCCGCCGAGCGTGACAGCACTATTGCAGTTCTCGTTGTTGAGCCGGGAAAGGAGCCTTATGTGAAGGAGATTGACTCCGGTCTGGAGTCCTTGCAGCATGAGGTCGGCGGCTGCATCGAGGCAATTTATCCCTACGAAGACCCGGTTGCCTTAGTCTGCAACGAGGAAGGCAAGCTGGAAGGTCTGCCCCTGAACCGCGCTCTGCGTGATGAGGACGGTGACATCTACGATGTTGTTGCCGGAACATTCATGGTGGTCGGCTTGACGGATGACAGCTTCGGCTCTCTGACCGTAGAGCAGATGCAGAAGTTCGCTGACCACTTCAAAGTGCCGGAGCAGTTTGTCAAGCTGGGCGATAAGATTGTGGCGATCCCCATGATCTCGAAGGAGCAGCAGAAGCAGGAAGCTACCGAGCAGAAGGACTTTGAGATGAATGCCGACACCTCCGGTCTGACGGTTGCCGGTCACATCGGGACGTGGCACACCATTGACCAGCGCGAAGTCGGCGGTCGCAGCTTTTATCTGATGGAGCATGATACCTACGGCGATGAAGCTGCCTGTATCATTGTCGATGAGCGCGGCAAGCTCGTCCTTGATGATGTCTACAACGGCTTTGACGATGACACGCTCCGCCTTCTCGACCTTGAGGTCAAGGAAGTGCCGGAAATGCCCGATCCCACGCTCTCCGTTCAGGATATGAAGGACTACGGCTACGCATGGGCTGGCGTTCTTCCTGCCGGTCAGGAGGCGGCTGAAAAGGCACTCGAAAAGGGCTGTGAGGTTTACCGGCTCTATTCGGATAACACCGAAGGCTTATGTGTGGATGCCAAGGAAATTGCCGACCATGCTGCAAAGGGCGGGATGCTCGGCATCAGTAAGGAAAGCTGGATGGCGGCACTTGAGAAGGAAAACTATCTCAAGTCGGCTGAGATGGCAATGGAGGATGATTACGGCATGATTGACGGGATCATCAACAACGGTCCGAAGGAAGATAAAGTCCCGGAGCGCAGCGAGAAGTCCTCTATCATGGATCGGCTCAAGTCCGCAAAAGCAGATCATCCTCCAAAGGAATGCCCTCCTAAGCAAAAGCACAAAGGAGAGATAGAGCTGTGAGCAAGAGTCAGAAGTGGAAGTTAGAATGGAGCTTCTATCTCGATACAGACGGGCGGCGCAAATACAATGATTTGTGCCGCCGCTGCATCCATTCCTGCAAGCAAAGTTTCAGGGCTGAAATCGTCAGATGTCCATGCTACATTTCCAAACGCAGCAGAGTAGACAGATAAGCCCGTTTTGTGTTGTGAAAAGGGTTGAAAATCAAGGATTTCTCGTCCTATAAACGGCACAGAGAAGTTGCCCTGTATGTTTTCCTATCTAAGTGTTCCCAACCGAAAGTGTAGGAATAAAGGTCGATTTTCTACCTTCCTTTGAAGGCAACAAAGTAGCACAAAGAGCCTCTGTCGATGTCCAGTCGGGTGTCGGCAGAGGCTCTTTTTTTGTGTCTTTTCCTTGAATTTTACCGTAAAATCATTCGCTAATCCATAGTAACACCATTAGCGTTTCTGTATCACTATGGTTCTAATCCATATAATATTCATGAGCGATTTAGAAAAGGAACAGGTAAACGCCCATGATTGATAAACGAATAGGAAAGCGCGTTAAGCAAGCCCGTGAGCGTCTTGGTATTACACAAGAGGATCTTGCAGAAAAGACCGGCTTAACCACAAATTATATTTCCACCGTCGAGAGAGGGATGTCATTTCCGCGTTGCGAGAAGCTGATTATTTTGCTCAATGGCTTGGAGACATCCGCTGATTCAATTTTCTGCGATGTCTTAGAGCATAGCGGAGAGGCAAAAGCCTCAGAACTCTCAAAGAAAATTGCTGATCTTCCTCCCGAAGCGCAAAAGCGCATTTTGCAAATGGTTGAGTTGATGATCCAGCAAGAGAAGGATAACATGAAGTAAACTCATTGAAGGCTGCGTGATTTTTCACGCAGTTTTTTCTTTTGCCGACTTATTTCTACAAATTTCTTGATTTTCTATGCTATAATCTACGTATAAGCGATTTAGAAACACACGCTAATACATATAAGGAGATCAAGAATATGAAAAGTTGTGCCTTCACCGGACACCGACCTCAAAATTTACCCTTTGGCTTTCGTGAGGATGATGAACGCTGCACTGCGCTCAAAGAAACCCTAAAAAAACAAATTATCTCTTTGATTACAGATGAAAATGTCACCCACTTTATCTCTGGCATGGCTCTCGGCGTTGATATGTACGCTGCCGAGATCGTTCTGGAACTGAAGAAGACTTATCCAGACATTACGCTTGAGAGTGCTATACCGTGCGAAACACAGGCAGCCAAGTGGAATGCAGCAATGCGCGAAAGGTACTATGGCATTGCCGCTCAATGTGATAAAGAAACGCTTCTTCAAACGCACTATACTCCTGACTGCATGGACAAGCGCAATCGGTACATGGTAGATCACGCTGATTACATCATTGCTGTATGGGACGGCAAGCCCAGCGGTACAGGCAAGACAGTGATGTACGCCCAAAGCAAGGGGAAGGTAATCATCAAAGTCAATCCGGCAACACTCACGGTTGAACGGTTGTAAATGCCAAAAACGCCTCCGCAAATCAATCCTTGCTTAAATCGCATAATACATTTCCAAAATACAAACGCAGTACACGATTCCGCGATTGTGGAATCCGTGTACTGCGTTCATTTTTTTGTGCAGCCTTTCACAGATCAAGAAGAAGTCACTCTTTTTCGGAAAGTCGAATAGTGCCTCCTATGAACAGCACATCGAGTCAATGAATTTGAATCGCTGGAAACGGTTATTCGTTTCTGCTGCACTGTAAAAGCCGAGTCAGAACTGAATAAGATTACAGCAGATCGTTTAGTAAATTCATGCACTTGACCTTCTGTTGGAGGTTTGCACTTCCATAGACATTCAGCGTAAAGGACACATTTTTATGGCCGAGGATTTCAGAGAGCGACTTAATATCAAACTCCGGTATCTCAATCGCCCTGACCGCGAATGTGTGTCGGATCTCATGGAACTTCACCTTCTCCAATCCATTTCGTTTCAGAAAACGGGTGAAGAACTGCCGATAAGTACGAGGCTCTGTCGGCTTTGTTTTGCCGGTCAAGAAGTAGTGGTTAGGGTTATCCGTGTAGAACTTCTTGATAATGTTCATCAGAAGAGACGGAACAGGGATCGTCCTTGCAGAAGTTTTCGTTTTGGGCGGTCCGATGTGAAGATAGGATTTACCCTTCTTTTTGTCATAGATGCGCTGGACAGTCTTATTGATGCTGATTGTCTTATCCGTCAACGAGATGTCCTTCATCTGCAATCCGCAGAGTTCTCCAATGCGTACTCCGGTAAAAAGTGCAATGAGAATGCCAGCGGTCTTTCTGTTCAAGTTCATGTAGATGCACTGAATCAGCGCTTGCTCCTGATCTTTTGAGAGAGAAACAACCTTCTTAATGCCAAGTTCCTTCGGGTACTCGATGAGATCCCAGTTCAGCAGTGGAATTGCCCTTTCTTTGTACGCAAACTCCATTGACAGTCTGAGAACAAGGATCACATCCCGGATAGTCTTTACCGTTAGCCCTCCGGTCTTGTCCAACCTACCGGCATCATGGAGATACGAAATGTAGCTCTGGATGTCCGTTTCGGTGATGCTGCCGATCTTACGCTTGCCGAAGTATGGAATAAGATGATTTTCGGCAATCAGCGTAAAGCTGGCATGGGTTGACGGCGTGATCATTGGCTGCTTTTGATTTAGCCAAGTGTTCACAAGCGTCTTGAATTGTGTATTGTTAGTCATATTGACCACCTCCACGAACATTATCCGTTGGAGGGATAATCAGGGCAGTATATTCCTCAAGTAACGGTCTTGAGAAGCGTCCGAAACTCCGGTTCCCGGGCTTCGATGAGCCGTGGAAAGCTGAGAAACTTTCAGATTTTGCAGAGCGTGTCACACGGAAGAACACCAATAACGAAACGAGTCTGCCTCTCACAATTTCGTCCAAAGATGGGCTTGTGGATCAGATCAGCTACTTCAATAAGACCGTAGCCAGCAAAGACATGAGTGGCTACTATCTCTTGAAGAATGGTGAATATGCCTACAACAAGAGTTATTCAGTCGGGTACGATTTTGGCTCCGTCAAGCGTCTTGACCGCTATGATATGGGTGCGCTTTCTACACTCTACATTTGCTTTGCACTCAAGAAACACGATTCTGATTTTATAAAAGCCTACTTTGATTCACTCAAATGGTATCGTGAGATTTACATGATCTCTGCCGAAGGAGCAAGAAATCATGGGCTTTTGAATGTGCCAACCGATGAGTTCTTTGACACGAAACATTACATGCCGCAGGATTCAGCGGAACAGCGAAAAATCGCAGATTTTATGATTGCGTTAGAGCATCGAATAGAGGCACAGCAGTCCCTCGTGGACAACCTCAAGAAGTATAAAAGAGGTGTCGTTCGTACACTCTTATCCCCAAAACGTTGCAGCATCAAGAATGTTAAGTGGACAACATCAAGAATCGGTGACATCGGTACATTCATAAAGGGCGCACCTTTATCTAAGGCAGATATTTCTTTAGAGGGTACTCCGTTCATCTTGTATGGAGAGCTTTATACAACATATAGTGAGGTCATATCGAATGTTGTTCGTAAAACACAGGCATCGGCGGATAAACAGTATTACAGTCAAATTGGTGATGTTATAATTCCCACCTCCGGCGAAACACCGGAGGAAATATCCACAGCCTCTTGTGTAATGCTCCCAGACATTATTCTTGCCGGTGATCTCAACATCTATCGTTGCACTCAAGTAGATGGACGAATTATGAGTTACATCTTAAATCATGTGGTAAATGATAGAATTGCTCGTATAGCTCAAGGAAAGTCCGTTGTTCATGTTCAAGCGGCTGAAATATCCAAGATTGAAATAACTTATCCAGATCCGTTCTCTCAAAAGACAATCATAGCAATTTTAGCTGCAATTTCAGACCGGATAGATCAGAGCAACGCAGAACTTAGGCTGCTGCACGAGCTGCGCAAAGCACTATTGCAGAAATTATTTATATAAATAAGCGTTGGAGCAATCCTTTTTTGTACTCAATAAGGCGATCATAAGACGCTACATGAGATACTATAATACGATCAGTAGTTTCAAGAATGTCAACTGTCGCTTGCTGGTCATCCTTTGACGGGATCAGATAGCCGCTTTTTGCGATTGTTGACCACTCAGCACGGGGCATTTTCGTTCCAGAACTTACATTAGCTACTTTCATGAACGCCTCTGATTGAATCAGATAGAAAAGATATTTCGGGATCACGATGTCGGTTGGAATCAACGACCATATTTCTGATGAACATACGCACTCCTTCTGGACGAATGCGTACTTTCTCAAATACGGGCGGAGTTTGCCAAACATTACATCTCCGGGCTTGCAAACTGTTTTTATGCTGTTTTGATAGTCGGCACAGGTTGATCCGATGATGCGTCCTGTTTCCTGCTCAATATGCTCAAGTTCGATGCAGACGGCATGAGCATTGCATTTTGGATCGTATTTCTCGCTTCTACGCACTGCCAATTCAGAAAAAGCATAAAAGTCAGCAGTTGAAAACATGGACACATTTTGCGAGAACACGGCAGAAAGCAGACCTCTTTTATACTTCTTGAGGGCGACTACTAATGTGCGCTGATTTTCTATCCGTGCGTTCAAGCACTCCAAAAAGGCGGCAATCTTGTCCTGCTCATCTTTACACGGCAAATCGAATTTTGCAGCCTTCAAAGCCTCAAATGAGAGAACTACCTGACTTGTGCCAACTGCAAGTACTGACAGCTTTTTCTTTACACGCGGTGATGAATTAAGAAACTCTGCCATGAAGGTGCTATTTGCATTAGTAAATCTGAATACTGGATAAAACTTACTTACGATAGCCTTTTCACTTATGGTATTGATGTTAAATGCAAACTTCCCGTCATCGCTTCTGTTTCGATATGTGCAGTAACCAAAAGGTATAATGTTATACCCGTCTGTATCATGCCGCTGTTTAGAACCAAAATGATCTTCTTGTCTTTGAAGACCTTCGCGAGCGGATGTTAAAACTTCATAGTCATGTTCTCCGTACACCTTTTCTGAGTATGGCTCGATAATGCAGCCAAGAGAAGTCTGTCTCCAACAAGGGAAATGCGATCCATCTGTGTTTCTAAATGCTAATCTCGGACGCTTCTCAAGACCGTTACTTGAGGGCTATTTCAGCAATTAAATAGGGGCTTGTAGCAAAGGTAAATCCCTTGCGGTAGCAGAGATATTCCGCTACTGCAAGGGATTTTTTCGGTCATATAGCTCTATTCTGCTTGCTTGATCAGAAGTATAAAAGAGGTGTCGTTGATGGGATATTCAGCAGAAAGCTAAATTTTTCATATCCGCAAACATGGGCAGAGTTGGAAATATCTGAGCTATTTATGCCAATCTCTGATAAGGGATATTCAGACAAAATTGTCTTAACCATTGTGCAGGGAGAAGGTACAATGCCCCGTGACAGTGTAGATAGAAGAATTGCTTACGATAAATCAACGATTTCGTCTTACAAGCGAGTATTGCCAAATGACTTTATACTTCATTTACGCTCGTTTGAGGGTGGGCTGGAAATTGTGAACGAAGAGGGCGTTGTAAGTCCCGCATATACGATTTTGAGAGCAAGGAATGAAATTATTCCGTTGTTCTTCTATACTTTCTTTAGATCTTACTGGTTCATCAACAGCAAACTTCGCATTTCTGTCGAAGGAATACGCGATGGCAAATCAATAAATATGAACACATTTTGGCATATTAAAGTCCCTGTGCCGTCTATTGAAGAACAACGCCATATTTCTGCACTCATCTCTTCTATTGACAATAGAATCAAGATTGCTGAGTTTGAATATAAACGATTGTTGCAGATTCGCGTTGGCTTGATGCAGCAACTCTTTATATAAAAAGTTGTTGCAATAGCGATGTCCGAACCTGTAACAGTGCTTGCAGCTTTTCATCCTCACATTTGCAATGTTCATCAAAAACGGACAAGCACTCAGCAATTTTATCCTGTTCAGATATAGGAGGCATAGTAACAGCGATCTCTGAAAACTGAGGAAACTTTAGATTCCATGTGTCAGATGTAAGTCCCTGTGAATACTTTTGGAATGTCTGCACCAGTGGACTATATTTGAAGTAGTATGCCCAGAATGTCATGTTATGCAGATCTGGTCGGATTGGCGTAACTATTGTATAGGCTGGACTCACAATTCCGTTATATGGAGATACTCCACTCGCGCCTTGCCACATTCGCATGGTGTTGTATGCAATATCTCCTATATAAACACATTTGTAATTGCTCTTGTCATCGCTTGAGTTATCTTTCAGATCAATTTCGTCTCTCCGTTGCACACCGTTGCTGATTGTTACCGCCAACAGAGTCTCATTTCCTTTTGCTCGTTCTGTCCTTTCTTTGAATATGTGACCGAGCTTAACCGTTTTCCACTCTCCGGAAGTATCAAACGCTTTCTTCTGTGCAATCAGTTGAGAAAGCAATCCTCTTTTATACTTCTTGAGGGATTCAACCAACCGCGATTGAGCGGCTATTCTTTCATCAAGGACACTGAACATTTCTGATACTTTGTCCTGCTCAGAAACAGAGGGAATCTGTACCTTTATCGTTTCTATCTGAGGGTATTTCAAATTCCATGTGTCCGATGTCATTCCTTGGGAGTTCTTCCTGAACTCATTGATCAGGTTCGCGCTTTTGAAGAGTGCCGCAAAATATCCATTGTTAATCTCTTGCTTGGGCATAAGAACGGTATATGCAGGACTTACAATACCGTCGCACGGAGAAATACCGTTTGCGCCTTGCCACATTCGCATGGAATTGTAGACCATATCACCCTTGCGGACGATCTTATAATTGCTTTTGTCCTCGCTGGAATTGTCCTTTCCTTCTATCTCGGAACGGGGCTTGACACCATCGTTCATTGTAACAGACAGTAATTCCATGTCGGATGCTCCGCGCTGACTTCGCTCTGCATAGATGTCACCAATGCGGCACTGTTTGTATGGCTCATCGAAGCCCGGAAACCGAAGTTTCGGACGCTTCTCAAGACCGTTACTTGAGGATACATTTGCCATAATTATTTGCCCTCCACATCAAAGGGAAAATCAAGTCCCAGCTCATTGAAAAACGGTTTCAGTTGTGCGTCGATGCCTTTGATCTCAGCCTGAATATTGCGGATTTCTGCTGCAACAGCATTGAGGTCAATTTCCTCTTCCGGCTCAAAGGTATCAACATAGCGAGGAATGTTAAGATTGAATCCGTTCTCTTCAATCTCCTGCATAGTGGCAACATGGGCGTACTTATCGACATCCACACGATGCTCGTAGGTTTCGACGATCTTATCAATGTCGCACTCACGGAGGATGTTCTGATTCTTTCCGGCTTCAAAGTCGTTGGACGCATCAATGAAGAGAATGTTATCAGAGTTGCCGTTGCGCTCCCTCTTGAGTACAAGAACACATACCGGAATGCCCGTGCCAAAGAAAAGGTTTGCAGGAAGACCGATAACAGCGTCCAGCACATTCAGCTTTTGGATCAGGTGCTTACGGATCACTTCTTCGGCTGCGCCCCGAAATAGAACGCCGTGAGGCAGCAGAACAACGGCTCGTCCGTCTTCGTCCATGTGGTAAACCATGTGCTGCACAAAAGCAAAGTCAGCCTTGCTCTTAGGCGCAAGTTTGCCGTATTCATTGAAACGCTCGTCCTCCATGAAGTGCATATCAGCAGACCAATTTGCAGAATACGGAGGATTTGCAACCTGAACACGGAACTTCATATCTCCGAAGTAGTCATGCTCAAGCGTATCGCCATTGTAGATATTGAAGTTACGATACGGGATGCCGCGAAGGATCATGTTCATTCGGGCAAGGTTATAGGTGGTCGATGTCAATTCCTGACCGTAGTAGTTACGCACATTTGCATAGTTCTTGAGGCGTAGAAGCAGAGAGCCGGAACCGCAAGTCGGATCGGCTGCGTCCTTAACATCGGTCAAGCCAAGACAAGCAAGGCGGCACAGCAGCTCGGCAGGACCCGAAGGCGTATAGAACTCACCGGCTTTCTTACCGGCTGTGGCAGCGAACTGACCGATCAGATACTCGTAGGCATTACCCAACACATCAATCTTCGTGTCATCCACGCTGAAATTGATCTCGTCCAGCGAAGCAATGATTTTCGCCATGACAGCACTTCTATCTTTAACGGTATGCCCCAGCTTCGTAGAATCAAGCTGCATATCGGAGAACAATCCGTCAAAGTCTTCCTGCGAATCGTTGCCGATAGTGGATTCCATCAGAGCGTTGATTGCTTTCTGCAAGAACTCAATGTCGAAGGAACGGTTCTCAACCATCTTGACCATCTTGCGGAACAAATACTCCGGTTCGATGATGTAGCCAAGGTCACGCAGAGCTTCTTCTACGATGGCAGCCTTGTATTCTTCGTCATTCCAAGCATCCTCGTAGCTGATATTATCGTCTTTGAGAAGATTAACCATGTACTTCTCGGTCTTGTCGGAGAGGTAGTAATAGAAGATCATGCCCAAGATATAGTTCTTGAACTCGTATGCCTCCATGTTACCTCTCAGGGCATTTGCCATCGCCCATAGTTTGTTGCAAAGCTCTTTCTGGTGAGCCTGAATAGAATTATCCATTGTTCTCTCTCCTTATTGGTATTTCTCAGTGTGCTGCCGGATAAATTCGACGATCCGGTTGACCAAAGACCTCTTCTTGAGCAGCGGCATGGGCTTCTCAATACGGTCACGGATGTTTCCTGCATCCATTGTGCCGGAGAACTCATACTCAGAAATGATGTCCGTCAGCATGGAGGAATCAATATCCTCAGTCTTTGCGAAAGCAACGATCTCTTCTCGTTTTGCTTCATTTTCAAAGTCGTTGTATGCAGCGTCAATCTCATCCGCACTTTCAAGTCCAACAACGACACGATCCAAGAACGCTTGAAGAATTTCAACCTTGCGAAGCAACTGCGGATTATCCGTCCTGCTCAATTCTTCCTTGATGTGCTTGATGTCGTAGTCCTTCTGCTTCTTGTCATCAAAGTGGATGTTGCGGATCAAGTTCATGATATAGGCAACATTGATGCGGTCACTCTCCATGATCTCAATGCAGAAGTCCACATCATTCAGGACAGATACGACTTCTCGATCAGTTTTTTGCCGGGAGTAAAGCATCAGATACTTGCTCTTGTAGTCCTGATACTCCTGCTCGGACATGATGAGTGCATCCTGATCAAAGCTGAACTCAATGAATGTCTGCAAAGATTGGAGGTATTTTGTCAGCTCACGGAAAGTGATGACAAACTTCTTCTGGTCATCCTCGCTCTGCATGGTATCGACGGACTCAGGGTAGAGTGCCACTTCCTTGAGCTTCATAACCATTTCATTGAACTTCTCAACAAAATACTGATAGCCCGGAACGACAATGCCGGAGGTGTCCTGACTCTTGGAGAAGAGCGTCAGCGCATCATCTGTCCGTTTCTTGAGGTTGCGGTAGCAAATGATGATACCAAACGGTTTGGTTTCTTTCTCGACACGGTTCGTGCGAGAATAGGCTTGCAGCAAATCATGATACTTCAAATCCTTGTCCACATACAGCACAGAGAGCTGCTTGCTGTCAAAACCGGTCAGGAACATATTTACGACAATGAGAATGTCCAGAGACTTCGTTTTCTTGCCTTTGACACGATCTGAAATATCCTTGTGATACGCAGAGAAGGTGTCGGTAGAGAAATTCGTGCCGTACATCTCGTTATAGTCCTTGATGATACGCTCCAAGGCATCCCGGCTATGCTCGTCCTTGCCCTCAGCATCTTCGTTCTGCCCATAGGAAAAGATACCGCTGATGTTCAGATCGTGTTTGATCTTCTTGAAGATGTCATAATATTTGACCAGAGCTTCAATGGAGGAAACAGCAAAGATAGCCGTGTACTGACCATTTCTCGTTTTGGCTTTGTGGTTCTGGACGATGTGGTTTGCAATGAGGGACATTCTCTCATCAGACATATAGAGTTCGCCAACATCAATCGCGTCAGCCAATGTCGGATCGTCCCAGTCAAAATCGCCTTCCATCGTCTTTATGTACTCAATATGGAATCCGAGGACATTGTTATCGAAGATGGCGTCCTTGATCAGATAGTTATGCAAACATTCCCCAAACAGCATTTCGGTGGTCTGTGTGATTTTGCCCTCCGTCTTTCCGTTCACTTCAAAACGGGGCGTACCGGTAAAGCCAAAGAACTGCGCTTTCTTGAAATGCCGAACAATATCCTTGTGCATGTCTCCGAACTGGCTGCGGTGGCATTCATCAATGATGAAGACAACCTTTTCGTCACGATATGCGTCCATTACCTTTTCGTATTGAGGACGCTTAACGGCATTTGCCATCTTCTGCATCGTCGTGACAATGAGCTGCCGGTTCTTATCCTTCATTTGCCGCACAAGAATGTCTGTGCGATCTGTGACATCAACAGAGCCAGCCTCAAACTTGTTAAACTCTTCGGTGGTCTGAGAGTCCAAGTCCTTACGGTCAACAAGGAAGATAACCTTCTTGATGTTCGGATTGGCTGCGAGGATTTGAGCTGTCTTAAAGGATGTCAGCGTCTTTCCTGCACCGGTGGTATGCCAGATATAGGCGTTGCGATTTGTGAGCGTAGCCTGCCTTATAAGGGCTTCTACGGCATACACCTGATAGGGGCGCATAACCATCAGAATCTTATCCGTATCGTTCAGAATGGTATAGCGTGTCAGCATCTTGATGATGTGATCCCTTGCCAGAAAAGAGATTGAGAAGTCCTTCAGGTTGGTAATACGGATGTTGTTGAAATCCGTCCAGAAGAAGGCGAGGCTATACATCAAGTCCCTGTCGGAGTTGGCAAAGTATTTGGTATCAACGCCGTTGGAGACAATGAAAAGCTGAATGAAGTGATATAGTCCGTTATAGGAGTGCTTCTTATAGCGCATGACCTGATTGACTGCTTCTCGAATGTCAATCCCCCTGCGCTTTAACTCGACCTGAATCAACGGCAAGCCATTCACAAGAATCGTTACATCATAGCGGTTGACATACTTGCCTACAACCGTTGTCTGATGTGTAACTTGGAAGATATTCTTGGTGTGATCCTGATCGAAGAAGGAAAGGTAAACCTTCGTCCCGTCCTCACGCTCAAGGACAAACTTGTCTCTCAGAATTTTTGCGCTCTGGAACACGGACTTTCCAAGCATGAGGTTAAAGATACGCTCCCACTCTTTATCGGTGATAGGCGTATCAAGTTTGGGCGCATTGAAGGCTTCAAACTGAACTTTGAAGTTCTCCACCAATGCGTCATAATCAGGAATATCGACTGTGCTGTATTCCTGCTTGTTTAGCTGCTCTATGAATTGTTGCTCAAGAGCCGCTTCGCTCTGGTATGCCATATCTTCATCTCCAATACTTGAGGATCATTTTTGGTTGCCAACCGATCCTCATTTTATTCTATCACGGCTACTGTCCGATATAACGGACTCATTTTCGTCTTATTTCCAATGTCACATCGCCATTATCCGCAATGGACATTTGCATCGTTTTCAAATACTTGTCCACAAACTGTTTCTGTTCCGAAGAACTCATTTCAATTCGAGTCGCTCTTAACGCCTCTGTGAACATCTCGTAGATATTCAGCCGCACCGCCTGATCTATGTAATGATACATCTCTTTGAACAGGGCGCCGATCTTAATATCCTCTGCATTGCCGGAGTAGAAGTCATCAATGTAGCAATAGAATATACCGGCATTGACAAGTGCGTTCTTCAAATCCGGTCCGCAGTTTTCGCGCTCTATCATGACAAGGAACCGAGCCTCCGGTAAAGAAGAAATCAGTCCCCAATAGTCGGAGTCGCTGGACACCAAAATAAAGGAATCCACATTGTTTTTGTAATGCTCCTGACAAGTTCGGGCAATCAGCATCACATCGACCAGAGACTTGTTCTGCTTTACCCGTTCGGTCATCATGTGTTCGACCGGGATGTGGGTAAAACTATCCAGAATACGCCAAGCAGATGCACTATGCACATCATCAAACAGGATGATGGATGCTATCTTCTGTGTGTACTGATAGTCAAGATTCTTGAGCGTAGCGCAGAGCTTGTACGGATCAGAGTTTTCACAATCTACCACTACGACAACCTTTTCGCTGCTACCAATAAACTCGTAGATGCTTCCTTTAATGTAACTTCCAGCATCAGAAACTTTACTGTACTCTGTAAAGTAGTCACCGTTCATTTGATAAAGCAGCGTCACGAATTTTTTATCGTTATAGAGCAGATTACCGACATCCTCCGGTTCCCAGTTTATATACATCTGGTAAGGATAAAAGAGCAAGTGAGCGTAATAAATATCTGCTGCTGCTTTTGTCCCTTCCTCTTTCAAGCCATCTGGCATGAGAAAGAGGTTTTTTACATACAGCCAATTCAGCCAAAGAGGAAATAGCTTCTTGCAATTATTGATCCGATCAGAAATCAGCTTGTTTATCTCAACGATATGCTGACTTAGCTTCGTGCTGGACTTCTTTATAAAACTAATGCCATCCGCATTTAGTTGTTGAAGGCTATCCTGCGGCACGTATTCCGGCATACTGCTGATTGAGAGATAACTAAACTTCATGCGCTCGTTGATATGCTTGAAGTTTCTTTCAATCGCTGTCCTTATGATACACAAATGACGGATTATCCGTGCCGTTTTGTCTGCATCAAGTTTTTCGTATATCTCTATTTTGGGTGCTTCATGCTCATTATCAAAAATTCGTTTCGGAACACCAATCAAATATGCAACCTTAGAAACAATTTCATAGGTGCTGTCTTTGTAGGTGACTCGATCATCTGTGGGAAACGCCTCCGCTTCAACGAGGGCATTTTTCTCAGTCACAGCATTCTCAAGGACATCCATATATGCTCCTTTCGCTGAGGTATTTTTCTCTACCTATAACAAAATAGCCGCACGAAAACTCGGACCTACTTCTTGCCCGTTCGCACAGCTTCACATATATCTCCAATGTCACAATTCAAATAGTCGCAAATGCGCAGCAGAACAGAGAGAGCTACATCCTCGTTCTTATTGAGCTTACTCATCGTGCCAGGAGACAGCTCTATATCCTTGCGTAAAGTTGATTTTGGGATCTCTCTTTCGATGAGCATGACCCATAATTTCTTATAGCTTATCTTCATAAAAGCACCTCTCTCAAACGCTTATAGTGAGACTCATTATATTATACACCAAACGCTTCAAATTTTCAATACGATGCTCCAAAAATTCAAAATATATTTCAAGTTCATGGAGCGCATTACGAAGAAGAAAGCCTGAGCCGATTTATTCATACGGCTCAGGCTTTGGTGGTTATTCCAACTCGCTACTTTTGGCTTTTTCATGCTCCTGTGAAAGCGTTGGACTGAGGAAATCATCGACATTTGCCTTCATGGTATCAATCACTTTAGCCTCTTTTTTGAGCCTTGCTCGTTCGTCGTAGAGACGCTGCTGCTCTTCCAAAAGGCGTTGCTGCTCGGCTTGCAGAGACTTCATACTTGGAAGTTTTTCACCATCTTGCATAGCAAGCAATGTACTCTTTGCTGCTTCAAAAACGACAAGCTCTGCCTCGTGCGCAGCTCGAAAACTCTGCTTGTTCTTCGTCTTTGAGTAGGCATCATAGACCGGCTTGAGCTTTTGATAGGTTGAGATATTCTTGATAAGCGGCTGCACCTTTCGGAGCTGCGCTTCAACGACTTTCAAGTCAGCGCCGGTACGCTCATAAGAACTATGGATGTCTTCGACTTTCTTTTCAAGATCGGCATATTGAAGTAGCTCGTTCTCAGTGAGGTAATTGAGCGTTCTGGCGGCTTCTTTGAGGATCTTAATCTTCATAGAATGCTCAAAGCCCTTGCTGTCGATCTGCTTAATTCTGTTTTGAATATCACTGATGAGAGAGATGTTCTTCCTACCGTTCTGCATCTGCCGTCTGCGGGCATTGCGTCCTTGAATGCGTTCCTTGATCCGGTCCTCGGTGTAGTTATCTCCGATGGTTTTTGCACGGGTGAAACGCTCTTGCCCTTCGGCACGGAAGGAGATGTATTTGCCGGTTTTGATTTCATATCCGGCGTCCTGCATCAGCTTCAAAAACTCATCGTAGTCCTTTGCTGTGATTACACAGCGATCAATGGTCTGCTTGAGTTTTTGCTTCCAACTTGTACCGCGTTTGGCTTCGGTGTATTCCTTGTAGTCCATGCCTTTTCCCTGAGAGGGAGGAATAACTGACAGCCCGTGTTCAGCACATATCTCATCACTTAGATGCCGCATCTCACGATAGGTTTTCTTATTGCTTCGGTACGCATGAAAGTCTACATAGTTGACTGCGTTGAAGATAATATGATTGTGGCAATGCCCCTTGTCGATGTGCGTTGCAATCACGTACTCATACTTTCCCTTGAGCCATTCGTCGGCAAACTGCTTACCGATTTCATGCGCTTGTTCCGGCGTGACTTCATCAATCGCAAAGGATTGGATTAGATGTCGGGCGATCACCTTCGGCATCTGCATTCCTTGTTGAGCAGCAAGATTTCTTGTCCACTCAAATTCCTTCGCTGCGGCATCGCTGGCAGCGCAACCATAGGAAGCGACATAGAGCTGGTCATCTGTTTTCTGCGGATCAAGAATGTATGCGAGAGCCTTGTTCACAGTTCCTCGGATTGGCTTGATTTTAGTAATCGCCATATCTCAGCCTGCCTTTCTTTCAGCTCTGCAACATCGTCCTCATAGAAGTGTCCTGTGGAGTTAATTCGGCGGCAAATGTGATTGATATTTGCCGCTGCACGAGATACTGCGGCGGCAAGTTTCTTCTGCTGCGTGTAGTCCACTTTGATGATGTAACCGTCAATCGCCATCTTACGAAGATACGCTCCCATGTTCTTTGTACCAAGCTGTTTCATCTTTCCTTTGATAATCCGCTTCTCGTCATCTGAAACAAAGAAGAGTATCTGATTTGGTCGTGTTCTGTTTGCCATAAGCGGTTTGTCCTTTCGTAAAGATAGAGGGTTTGGGAGACATCCCAACAAGCATTTTCGGGATTAAGGGGAGGGTTTCCTTAATCCAAAATCGCCGTGTGTATATACACCGGCTGTGCTTGCTAATCTCCCAAAATCGTATTCCCCGAAGATTCCTCCGTGAAATATCCCTTCACTTTACAACGGACACAAAAAGGGCGTTTGTTGAGTACCGGATTTCAAAAAAGTCAAAAAATCATTGGATTTCCCATGTGAAAGCCACTGTGTCTGTCACATCAATATCAACCGGCTCAATCTCAGGTGCGGCGCACTTGCTCATCGCCATGAGAGGCTGAATGCAGTCTTCAACATCGTAGCTTGTTCTGGAAAAAACATTGAGTTCGCCCCAGTTGTAGTCGATGTTGAGCAACTGCCCAAGCGTACTGCCTGATGCTTTGCAAAGAATCTCCGCCTTTGCCCTGGCGTTCTCCGTCGCATTGATCAGCAGCTCTTCGCTGACTCTTGCCGGGTTTTTCACGGTGAACGCAATGCTGAGTTCTGGTTGCGCCCCACAATCCGCAATCGCAGAAATGACCTTTGCAAGCTGCTTGCTGTCAAAGTCAAAGGCAAGTTTCAAGCGATAGCTGCAAGCATATCCGGCAAACTCTCGCTTGTAATTTCCTTGCCGATCCTTGACATTCTCGTACCTTGTCTGGACATCAAAGTTCGTGGTTTTCAGGTCTTTCTTGCGATACCCAACGCGGACTGCGGCACCTTGCAGTCTTTCGATTCTCTCGGCAGCTTCCGACATTGCGCGGTCATAGGTTTCAGATAAGACTTCAATGTTCAGGGATAGGATGATGTAATCCGGTCTTGCGGAGACATTGCCTGTCCCTTTTACGGTGATTGTTCTCATTACTTTCTCCCGTCCTTTCTGGAATTGAAGTCTTCATCAATACGTTTTTTCCAATTCGTACCCAGCGGTACGCTGCATCGGACAGCGGAAACCGCTTCGCTCAGAACTTCATAGTTGAGTTGCGTTCCCTCGCGGTCAGAGTGGTAATTGACCGCTCGATCTGCTCCAATTCCAAAATGCTTTGCCGTCTCTACTGCATCAATGTTTGCACCGAGGAAAAGAAACTCCCAGCCGTACTTTTCCTTCTGTCGTTCAATCATCTTCTTGACCTTCTCGCTGTCATAACGGCGGCTTGCATTCTCCATGCCATCCGTTGTGATGACGAACAGTGTGTGTTCAGGGACATCCTCTTTTCTTGCGTACTTATGGACATTCCCAATGTGATGAATCGCTCCGCCGATAGCATCCAGAAGCGCGGTGCAGCCGCGAACGGAATAGTCCCTGTCGGTCATCGGATCCACCTTCTGAACCGGCACACGGTCATGGATAACCTCGCTCACGTTGTCAAAGAGAACGGTAGAGATCAATGCCTCGCCATTTTCTTTTTTCTGCTTTTCAATCATGGAGTTGAATCCTCCGATGGTGTCTGTTTCCAGTCCGCTCATAGAGCCGCTGCGATCAAGGATGAATACGATCTCCGTCAAGTTCTTTCTCATGTTTTGTACCTCCGTATATAAAAATATGACTGCTTGGTGTCTCACCTTACAGTCATATTGTACTCCGGTATTCACTTCATTTGGTCGCATGGCAAGCGACATTATTCTAAGGACAAGAACAGCTCTCCGTCAATGCTTAGGATGTCATCCATCGGAATCTTCGTGCCGTCCTGCATGGTAATCAGGCGCTCAAAGTCATCAACCTTTATGACTGCGCCGGTTGCAGTTACATACGCACCGCCAGCTTTGCGCTCATCAGGTTTGAAGTAGGTTATTTCAACCTCCGGCTCTTCATCAAGGGCATCCATGAGAAGCTGATACCTCATGTTCAAAGCGGTCAAGGCTCCCTCATCAAGCTCAATCCTTTCGTCGGTCAGACGTCCGGTTTCCTTGATTGCAGAATCATAGCCGGTGAGGGCGGCAAAGGGCGCAAACTGCGCTGCACGATCTGACATCGGCATTTGTGGTCGCGTTTTGGAAACGTGGTGAGGAAGTCCCATGATCTCGTCGTATTTTCCGTTCACGCCTTATGCCCTCCAATCTGCGCATTGCGGTCTTTCGCGGTTGCACCTTCTTCAAGATTCATTGCCTTGAGGATGGCGTTCTTTCCATACTTCTTCTTGATGGCAAGCGTGGCGGCTTGTATCTTCCGCTCACGCTCCAAAGCGGCATCTTCGGCTTTCTGTTTTTCCTCTTCGGCGGCATAGTCGGTAAAGAGGTCGAGCTGGACTGCACCGTCGTTTTTCTTCGGTACATCAGCTTCCGGCAGGACATGATTTGCAACAACATACATACGGCGGACAAGCAGATTCTTATCCACGATCCGGTCGAAGAGTTCTGACACAGCACACATTATTTTGCGGGTAGATGATGTGTGACCGTCGAGGTTGATGGACCCGTGCGCCTGTTTGGGAATCTCCCGACCGTAGGGGTCTTTCTCCACCGCACCGTGATACTTTGCCCGTCGTGCCGGATCGATTAGGTTCTCGATGTCGTAGCCAACTGTGAGAACCATTTGGTCGGTGACAAGCCCCTTGTCCACCAAGTCCAGCACAAGCAAATCCGTCATTTCCCGCACAACCAACTTCGCCTTCTGCGGCTCGTAGGGACAGTGCAATACCTGACCGGAGCTGAGGCTGTTGGAGCTGGGACGGTATGCCTTGATTGCCTCAATGGTCGTAGGCTCCCAGCCCCACGCATGGTCGATGAGCAATTCTGCATTCTTCCCGAAGTGCTTGTAAAGCAAGTCTTCGTTCCGCTCTGAACAGAGGGCAACATCGCCCATCGTGAACATCCCGTTCTGCTCAAGTTTCTTGGAAATGCCTCGACCCACACGCCAGAAGTCTGTGAGGGGCTGATGCGTCCAAAGCTCGCGCCGGAACTTCATCTCATCCAGCTCTGCAATGCGGACGCCGTTTTTGTCGGCGGGGATGTGCTTCGCCACAATGTCCATTGCCACTTTGCAGAGGAAAAGATTCGTGCCGATTCCTGCGGTTGCTGTGATGCCGGTTGTTTCAAGCACATCGAGGATGATCTTCATGGCGAGATCATGGGCGGAGAGCTTGTAGGTGTTCAGGTAGTCCGTCACATCCATGAACACCTCGTCGATGGAGTAGACTACGATGTCCTCCGGCGCAATGTACTTGAGGTAGACCTGATAGATGCGGGTGCTGTATTCCATATAGTACGCCATCCGGGGCGGCGCGATGATGAAGTCAATCGCCAGAGACGGATCTGCTTGCAGCTCCGAGAAGAAGTGCGATGATCCTTCCAGTCTGCGTCCCGGTGCATCATGCTGACGTCCGGCATTTGCTTCCTTCACACGTTGCTTGACTTCAAATAGACGCCCGCGCCCGGAGATGCCGTAGCTTTTGAGGGAGGGTGTGACGGCAAGGCAGATGGTCTTGTCCGTCCGGCTTTCGTCCGCGACAACAAGATTTGTGTCCAGAGGATCTAAGCCGCGCTCCCGGCATTCCACGGAGGCGTAGAAGGATTTCAGGTCGATTGCGATATAGGTACGTTGCTTCATCTTCTAAGCCTCCTTCATCGTCAGATTATGCACCTATGAGGCTCTGGTCAAAGGCAAACATAGCCTCGTTGATCTCAAAGACGTTATAGTTCCCATGCTCCACGAAATACTCCACGATGATGTCAAACTTGTTGGAGTGGGAGAGTGCAAAGCCCGCCTTCATGAGCATATCCTTCATTTCGGAAAGTGGCAGCTCAAGGGCGATGGCAAATGCAATTACGGTGGGCTTGGAAGGCTTGTATGATTTGTCCGAGCGGATCTTCGAGAAGAGCTTCCGGTCAATATTCGCCTTCTTGTAGCACTGCGAGTCCGTCATGCCGCGCTCGTCAATCTTCCGCAGAAGCATCTCCGAAAAGCTCTCATCGATCTGTCCCAGTGCGTCATCAAGGGTTGCCGCCTTTTTAGGAGCAACTGCCGCAGAGACAGGAGGGATGAGCTGTTCGATTGCATCTTCATCGCAGACGGAGGACTCGCAGGGCATGGGTTCTTCCATCCGGAAGGCACTCATTCTGCGCAGCCGCTCGGAACGACTATCTGTATGTTCGTCCACATAGCGGTCATCTATGTATGAAGCAATGTCGGCAAACAGCTTGCCGCTGATCTGATAGGCTTTGCGGTCGAAAATGACGATGTACACCGTCATTTCGTTTTCAAGAAGGAAACTGCTGATGGTGTCAATCGCAACCTTGAGAGCTTGATCCTTCGGATAGCCAAAAATGCCGGAGGAAATCAGAGGGAACGCAACCGACTCGCATCCGTATTCCTTCGCCAGCATGAGCGATGTCCGATAGCAGGATGTCAGTAGTTCGCGCTCACCATGCCGTCCGTCATGCCAGCGCGGACCTACTGCATGAATGACATATTTGCAGGGTAGCTTATAGCCCTTCGTGATTTTTGCGCTCCCGGTTTCGCAGCCGTGGAGCGTTTCACATTCTGCCAGCAGCTCCGGTCCTGCGGCACGATGAATGCAGCCGTCCACACCGCCGCCACCCAGCAGCGACTCGTTGGCAGCGTTGACGATGGCGTCCACCTTCATTTTTGTGATGTCATTTCTGACGATTTGAAGCGGCATGATCAAGCCCTCCCATTCGGTTACTTCGCGCCGGTCAGCAGTTTGTCCAGCGGGATTCTTTCCGGGTATTTTCCTTCGGTCAGAATGTCATATAAATACCTGTTATCCAGAATCATATCATCCCGGATAAGCTGCCAGTTTGCCTTTTTCCTGAAAAACACCTTGAAGATCAGGAAATTCATGATCGCCCCAATTACCGGCGTGGTCATGCCGAAAGCCTCGGTGTGAGAGAAATGGCATCCTGTTTTGGTTCTTTTCCCTTCAAAGGTGATGAACGCCGTTTTCTTGTCGCTCCGGAATACAATGCGGAAGTGGTTCTCATCCTGTTCGCATTCCGTAATTGTGCCGGTCACATCGTAGTCCAGCCCCATGACGATCTCGCGGAAGCGGATCTTGCTTCCTGCGTTATAGTTTCCGTTATAGAGATTGCATTCGATGTGGTAGGGACTCCATTTCACAAACTCTTCCTCAAAGTTAGCAGTCCATGCCTTTAATTTTTCATAGGAAGCCGGAATCTCTATCTGCTCTGTAAGAACAATCATTGTCAGTTTCTCCTATTCTGTCAAAGCGGCATCGGTGTCCGGGCGATCAGAATGATCGCCAGAATTGCCCCTACAAATGCCGCAGCCCCTATGACAGCCAATACCTTTTTGCTGAGTTTCTTCTTCGCTGCCTTGCAGATCAGCGCGGCGCAAGCTATGCAGATAGCCGCCGCCAAAAGCGCAATGCCCAGCGTTTCCCATAGCCAAGAAAGTTCATGTAGGATTTTCATGCGTTCATCATCTCCTGTTCGTTAAACTGGAATTTGTAATTACATTCCATACATATTGGCATTTTTTACAATTACTTTATCGCCTTTTTCTAATTGTTCCTTGGAAATTCCTCGTAACCCAAGTCCAACATGCTCTGTTTTATATCCACAACCATTTGCTTTTCGTTCTTTTGTATGTACATCGACAGTAGTAATTCTGGATTCTAAGATATCTCCATTTGCTTTATAAATACACGCATTTTCCCCTTCTCTGCACATCCCTATTAATATGTTTCCTGTGGCAACTGTTCCAATCCCCATAATTGTAAATGCATCATCAATAATCAATTCAAAATTTTCTTTTAAACACGACGGAACATCTAATTTGTTCATGTATTCTTTTTCTCGTTCTTTTTTGCTTTTACCAAATAATCCCATAGTATTTCTCCTTTAAAACTTTCGATTTTTCATTCTCTGCGACTTCCCAATAAACGGGAAGTTGGTTACTTCTTGTAATTCATTTTCTTACTTAATACCCCAAACAAAGCCAATAAAAATATTCCAATTCCAAGCAATACGCCAGCCACTTTCATTAATTCATTGTTTCTATACTCTGTATCCGGAAGAATCCCATACTTGTAATAAGAATAACTAACATGGTCTGTGGTATATGCAGCTATGGAATCTCCTAAATTATATTCCGAATATACAAATCCCGGTACTTGCATTCGCTTGTGATAATCATTCACTTTTCCATTGTTGTAGTAGAAGAAATAATTCTGAGATATCGTATCAGCCGAAGCATCTTCAACCCTTTTACCTGTAATCACAATATCCTCTATATAGTAATCTTCTCCCAGTACCATCTCTTCCATTTGTGTATTAAATGCTTTAGATGTCAAAAGTATATTTATCCAGACTGTAATGAAAGCTATACTTAAAATAATGAAACAAATCCAAAACAAAATTTTCTTTTGATTTCCAGTTAATATTTCTTTTGATTCTTGGTGCTTAACCAATTTATTACTCATTCCATAATACCTCTAAAGTACTTTTTTCTTCTTCCTTCCTTTCGTCCAAGAAGTGTATCTCACTCAAAGAACTCGGTCAATTCCGATTGTTGCTTACATTGTACTTCGTCCATCTCTCTAAGGACAGTGGGATGTTGTGATGAAAGTGAGAGAGATCGCTTACCTGTCAGACAATTTATCTTACTATATTTTTTGCACAATAAATTTACTGATTTAATATCTCTGCAATCGTGTTTGGTGCATATTTATTGAGTTCATGTCCTGCATTTGGAACGATGTGCAAAGTAGCTTGGGGTAGCAATTCTTTTAGCCTTTTAGAAGCCTTTAGATTGGCAGTATCCTTTTTGCCACACAAAATTGTTACTGGACAACGAATATTATTTAATTGCAAAGTAAAATCCAATGACCGCATAGAGTGAGCCAATTTTATGGTGCTGCTTTTTGATAGTCCCATACTTTCAAAAACCTTGTTTGGCATACAACGGAAGATAAGATTTTGAAAATCTATCAGTAAACTTGGAACTTTATATTGTGCGCCAATCAAAACCAGCGAATCCACTTTTTCCTCATGTCGAATGGCAAAATCAATCGCAAGAAGCGCACCTAACGAAAGACCGCAGATACGAAGCGGCTCTTTTACTTCTGAATACCGCTGTTCTAAATCACCCAAAATCTGCGAATAGGATATTTCATCTTCTGTTGAAGAAAAAAGTTCTGGGCAATCGACATCAGAAATTGATAGTTGTTGGACTACTTCTTTCCAGTCCTGTGCAGTTTGTCCCAACCCATGTAAAAAAACAGTTTTCATTAAACGCCTCCTAAGCTCAAGATAACCATCAATGCACAAACAAACTGGAATTTATAGTCCTCTCAAAACCAATTTGCTTTTTCTTCTCGAAATACGGGAATATCACTATCTCGATATGGATTGTAATTATGAAGATTGCAACCAAACTCTTTTAATGATTTTATTTTGTTATCCTGTGTCCATACAATTAAAGATATTCCGTCAAATTCTTCAACATTTCCATTATTCATTTTGTCTTTAAAATACCACTCCACGATTGTTTGATTGCCTTGATGAAAAAATTGCTTAATCTCCCAGACAAGAACACTTCCGCGTGTATTCCATTCGTCAAACCAGTGCTTTACCGTTTTGCGGTTTTCATATTTAGGACTCCAACTCTCAGTATATACAACATCATCTGTAAAAATATTGTCAATTCCTAAATCTGCTTTCTTAATCCACATATCAAACCATAATCGGATAATTTTTTCTCTCTCGTTCATAAAGCACCTCCACAACTCCCGATTTGTCTGCCCCTTAAAGTCCAAGTCCTTCAACCCACGCCGCAAGCTCCTGATGCCCGACGCTGCTCTTGAAGACCTTGCCGTCCATCAGCTTTGCGCCTTTGCAGCTCGGCGCAAGGCGCTCGTTCGTCTTGCCAATGCCGCTTCCGCCAGAGGTTGCAAACGGGATGATCGTCTTGCCGGTCAGGTCATAGCTCTCAAGGAACGTATTGATAATCGTCGGCGCAACGTACCACCAGATCGGAAAACCCACAAAGATTGTGTCGTAGTCCTTCATGTTGTCCCGCTTCACGGCAATCTCAGGACGGGAGGCAGGATCGTTCATCTCAATCGTGCTGCGGGCTTTCTTGTCCATCCAGTTCAGATCAGCTTCCGTGTAAGGCACCTTCGGCTCAATCTCAAAGATGTCCGCGCCGATTGCCTCTGCCAGCGTCTCAGCTACCTTCGCGGTCACGCCGGACGCAGAAAAATATGCTACAAGTTTATTGCTCATTGTGTTCTTCCTCATCAATCTTTTCATTTCCTTCATTCAGCATGAAGTATAGCAGCGCTTCCAGCAATGTTGCCATATAGTGAAGCGACCAGTTTTCTTCCGGCTCTTTTGCCATCTTATCAAGTACGGCTCGAAAAGCCGTGGCACGGTCAATCCTTGTTTCCTCATCAATGCGGTCAAGTATGCCCTTCATTTTCAGAGCGAGTTCTTTTTCCTCGTCAGAAAGCTCCGGTATGCCAAGTAGCTCAGATAGTTTCTTGTCCTGCATAATAGCATCGTATTCGATGTATGACTTGTGCTCGGCTGACATCAATTCTTCAAAGTAGTTGATAAAAATATGAACGCGGATGCCACCTTCTTCCTCCGGGGAGAAGCAGACGGTTTGCGATTTTTCTGCAATTTCTTTCAAAAATGCAAGGTCTTCTGAGTCATCGAACTCCGCAAACGGAAGAAACATATTGATTTCCGCGTGCCAACGATGATAGTCCACGATTCCCTTGATATACCCGCGGTGTTGCTTGACAAACGCATCACAGCGTTCCAGAAGATACTCGTAGTTCTTCTTGTCCTCCGGTACAATGATCTTTGGTATCTTGTCCATTGCTTCGGAGTACGCTTTCAGCATACCACAATTAACTGCGCGGTCAAACACCTCATCGCACCATTTATCGTATTCGGCAGACTCGGTTTCCCGGTAATCCTTCTCAAAGATAATATCGTCCATTGCGTTACCCCTTTATGATTTTCTCAAGCTGCATTTCGGTCGCGTTAGGCAGACGTGAATGCAGATGTTTTAGGATACGTTCTTTAGATTCCTGCGGGTCTCGCTGATAGGCAGATGTGATAAGGTCGTACCCGAAAAGTTCTTCCGGCGTCGCATACTCTGCGACACCCCAGCCATAAGGTCTTCCGTATCTGTCCTGCATATAGACGAAATCCGCGATGCAGACATAGCTCTGCATTTGCAGCCGCGTGATGCACGTCTCAAAACCGGTGTTGCCGCCCTTGCGGTAGTTCAGAGCCTCTTTCAGCCGTTTGGAAAGCATCCTGCCTTCACCGGCTATGGCTTCATAAAGCTCCTTGTCCTTGTAGGACGCCAAGCCGTCATCCCAACGGGCGTCAAAGTCATAGCCGTCACGCCGGAAGTTCGCAAAGTCCGGAATCCACTCCCGACTCACAAATCCAGCCTTCTTGTTGAAAAGTTTGCCGTAAAGACATTTGCCGCTCCGCGCAGCCGGTCCTTTCCATTCCCACGGACCATCTACATCATCCGCAAACCATAACTCAGGTGGGCAAAGTTCCTCGATGGAGAAGCCGTGAATCTCGTTCCGAAAGAAGGGCAGAAAGCCGTATTGTTCGACGGCGGCAATCAAGTCATCGGCACTATGCAGTTGTCCGACATCTCGCTCTGACATTACTCTGCCTCTTCAATCACGCCATAATCAATCAGGATATTTTTCTCCGCATACTGCGGGTAAACAATACCCATCATTTCATACTGATAACGTCTCACGCGGCGATGCTCCTGAACCGGCTCCGGTGCATACGCAGCGGTTTCACAGTGCGCATATTCCGGCATTTCCGCAAGATCATCCCGAACGGCACGGATAAGCGCGTTTGCCACATCATCAATGCTTTTGCCGGTTTCCACGGCAACCAGTTCGTGCTTCCGGACTGCCTTGTCCAGATTACCGGGGGAGCGAAACAGCTTGTATTTCATATCATTGCCCGTCCTTTCTCTCTATCGGTCTATCTATTCTTCCTGAAATCTGTTCTTTAGGGACGCAATCATCGCTTGTGCGGCGATGCTCAGATACAAAACTCCAATTTCATAGATAAATTCGCGGTCGATCACGATAAAGCATTCTCTAATGTGTGTGAAAACCAGTTCCAGCAAGTCCCTGTACAGTGGATCATCAAAGGGCTTGAACCGTGCAAACTTGCTTTTGGCAGCGTCCCATGTCATGGACGCTTCGCCCTCAGCACTGGTCATCGCCTCGCAGAGAATCATGCTGACGCCCATTTTCCCGTTGCCGGTCAGGAGTTCTCCTTCGTAATAGCTGAGAAGGTCTTTCTTACGTCGGAGCGGAATCATATCACAGTTGTCATCAAGCTCAAATGCAATCAGCTCCGCAGCGAGTTCCCGCCAGACCGCATATCCGGCGTTAATGGTTCCGTCCTCTTCGCGGCTGATGGTATCGTCCATGCAGTATCGTTCATAGAAGTTATCCCCGCCAAGCTCGTTGCGGGTGCAGAAGATATGCGCCAGCTCATGCAGAAGAATGTGCTTCAACTCTGCCGGATAACGCGCAATGTCTGTCCGCAGAAGGATTCCATCAACGCCGCCTCCTTTACCGACGAAGGCAGAGGCATGAAAGTCAAAATAGCCGTCCTCTGTATAGCGGTCTTCCAGCCGATCAGGGAAATACTGCTTGCAGAACTGTTCAAAGACTCCCTGCTGATTTTCCGTCTGAAAGCAGCACAGCACAAGGTTGTCCTCGCTGAACTCCGTTCCCATGCGCTCGTTAAAGATGGAAGCGGCATAGAAAAGGGCTTCTTTATAGTCATTGTTGTTCATCTAATTACCATCCTTCATCCTCATTCACCCCTCCGGTCTGACATTTCTCAGGAAGTCAGAGTGCGGCACATACGGCAAGTTGAGCTGCCAGCCCATGCGGTTCAGCTCGTTGAGCTTGATCAGCATCAGGTTGATGTTTGTTCCCATTGCAGCCGAGAGCTGCACCACATCGTAGTCCTGCTTCATCAGGTCAATCAGCTCATCATCGTCAATGATCAGGTGTGAGGCAAACGCATTCGCCTCATATTCGTGTTTTGTGCGCATATCGAACAGCACGAACTCCGGGAGCGGTTCGTTTCCTTTGGCAAGATCACGGTGAAAGGTATCATGCCCGATCTCGTGACCGCAAACCATTTGCATGATCAGATACTCCATGTTGGAGTTCAGAAGAATATGCCGCTCTTTATGGCGGTAGGTGTACATTCCGAGCAGATCGTTCAGATTGTCAAGAAAATGGAGATGAATGCCCAGCTCACGGGCAATCTTCAAGGTATCTCTTGTTCCACAGCTTTTGACAATGCTGTTCGCCTTTTTGTATATTTCCTCGGAGCGAATTATCACGGGACCTTCACCCCTTTCATGTTGAAAACAGTCAAAGTAAATCCGTCAAGAAACCGAGACGCAGACAGTTATTCCTCTGCGTCCGTACCGGTCTTCTTGTATTTCTTCGGCGTGTATTTCTCAACATTCCGGGCTTTGGATTCCCAATATATATCCTGCAACGCCTTCATCACCGCATCCTTGTCCTGCTCAGACAGCGTACCGCCCGCAAACAAGCCGGACATCCCTTCAATCAGGTCCTTTGCCTGTTTCATGCCACGAGAGCCGTACTGCTCGGATGCCTGAACCACAAACTCTTCGTCCTCGGTCAGCAGATAGTTCACATCCACCTTGAAGTATTCCGCGATTTTTCTGTAAGCGTCCTTGGTACGGGGAAAGGAAATGCCGTTCTCGTACCGGGTAATCATACGCCTGTTGATCCCCAGTGCGTCGGCTACTTCCTGCTGGGTCAGCTTCCGCTTCTCCCGTTCAGCCTTGAATTTCTCTCCAAACGTCATTTTGGTAATCACTCCTGTTCACAAAAAGTTTGCGACATCAAATTGCGCAAGTCTATTGACAAAGGCACTTGAAGTGCGTATAATAATGACTGAGCAATCCAACTACTCATAGTATATCCTGAATTGCTCATCCTGTCAAGGGGCATGAGTAGTTGTACACGAAAAAGTTACATCTTTTGAGCAGTTCAAATGGACAGGCATTTATGCTGCCGAAGATCATCCGTACCGGCATACACCGGTATGAGGGAACAGGAGTGAGAAAAACAGAAATGGCTACACAGTACAGAAAAGCATACGTCCCGGTTACGCTGGATGTGGACAAGGAGGGGGCAATCCTCCCTCGCCTTATCTGGTGGGACAACGGTGTAATCTTTCAAATCGACCAGATTCTATACAAATGCCGCGCCACATCCAAAAAGGTTGGGGGCGGAGGCATCCGTTACACAGTTCAGATTCGCGGAAAGGAGTCATTTCTTTTCCACGAAGGAGACAAGTGGTTCGTCGAAGCAAAGGAGGACAACTGCTCATGATTTTATCCCAGCGCCAACTTGAAGAAATTGCAGCCTCAACAACAAAGGACTTCAATCGGTTCTTTTTCGGGGATGAGGCGGACAAGCCCGACCGATCAGCTTTGCCAACACCCATTGATCAGTTTGCAAAGAATTACCTCGGTCTTCGCGTATCATTCGCCCGTCTCTCGCCGGACGGAAGCATCTGCGGTGTCACTGCCTATGCCGACACTGAGTACAAGATCACGGAACTTGGTATTACGCGCACACTGGCTTTGAAGCGTAATCAGGTCATCTTGGACGAGAGCTTCATTCGATCCGGCAACGTGCAGCGGCTCTGCGCCAAGCGCAGATTTACCCTTGCCCACGAGTGCGCTCATCAGATTCTCTTCCAACTGGAATCGGAAGAGGTAAAGGCGTCCTGCGAAATGAAATATTCCGCACGGACAGCCTATACGCCGCGAGAGCTGAAAACCCGCGAGGACTGGAACGAGTGGCAAGCAAATGTCTTGGGCGCGGCGATCCTGCTTCCTCAAAAAGAGGTTGACCTGGCAATGCGTCGGTTTGCAGAAACGCCGCTGATCAATTACGAGGGGAGGTATTCGTATGGTGATCACTTAACGCTGCGCCTTTTCTGCCGGTTGTTCGGTGTCTCCAAGACAACGGCGTCTATCCGCCTTCGTCAGCTCGGCTACATGGTAGATCGTCCATTCAGTGAGTATGTTGACCCATTGGAGGTGTGGTAATGAAGAGAGCATCCATTCGGGTTCAGGAACCGACGCCGGAGCTGATCGAAAAAATCCGCAGGGCAAGAGTTGCCATTTCCCAGCAAAAGCCCCGATACCTGAAATGTCCGTATTGTCAGCATAATGCCATTGCTGTCTACGAGGACACGAGGGGTCATGTAGAATCCAAGTGCAAGAAATGCGGGCGGATCACAGTCTTTGATGTGCTGAATATGAGAAGACTGCGACCGCGTACCAAGTAAGAACCGGAGGACAAGCCTCTGTTCTAAAATAAAATATATGTCATAGCTGAGCTGTGGAGCCGCCTGATAGGTGAAGTCATCCTAATGCCGCATGAGACAGAGTTTAATTGCTCTGTTTTATCGGCATGGGATTCAAACCTCACCGTCATGCGGCTCTTTTTCTGTCTTCACCCTTCCCGCTGCTCCCGCGCAGCGGAAAGGATGAACAATGAAAATCCCTAAAACCCCTATCGCGTTCGATTACGATCTCTGGACTACGGAGGACGGCAAGTGCATGGTGCGCGTGAAACGAACCGGCGAAGTTTCCGAGGTTGACCGCAAGGTTATGAGAATCCTTCGCGCAGAGGAAAAGCGGATCAGACGCTCGTATGGCTCTGACAACACCTCTGAGGATGAGGACGGCGCAGAGAAAATTTCTGGTACCGTGCTGTCCCTTGACGCTATGCCGGAGGACGATGTGAAGTCCGCTGCATGGCTGGCAGACTCCCGCGACTGCATGGAGGAACTGATCACCGCCCTCAAAGAGAAGGAGCTTCTTTCCATTCTGACCGAGAAGCAGCGCGAATTGTATCTTGCGATGACTCGTGAAGGACTGACTCTTCGAGAGTTTGCCCGAAGGAAAGGCATCGGCATCAGAGCTGCATTTGACCTCAAAGCAGCGGTGCAGAAAAAATTTCAAAGAATTTTTTGAGCGGTACTCAACAAACGGCAAAAAGATGTCCGTTGTAAAGTGAAAGGGTCAATCAGACCACTTCACTGCTCCTTGAAAACTGAATAGTTCAGTGCTGCGGATCTTTCCGCTTCTGCGAAGCAACACAGCTTCCGACGCCAAGACCTCCCGAAAGGGAGTGAGCGACCTCCGGAGAGCTATAACAGTCGTGTGGTGCGGCTGCTTGCGACGATGCAGATGCCGGGTATAATGATACTTCCGTCTTTTCTTTGAATGGGCGGCTCGGAGCGATCCTCGGAGGGGTGAGAGTCCCATGATACCGATTGACCATTGGTAGTCCGCAGCATTCCCGGAACTGCAAAGTTCTTCTGGCAGGGGCGCGAGCTGCAAATATGCCGGACAACGAAACAAACCCAAAAGAAACTTACTATATAGTTTCAGGATGAAAACTATGTGGCAGGGTATCTTCACAAGATGCTCTGCCATATCCTTTTGTCCTGAATAGTTCTACGAAACAGGAGGTGCTTAGAATATGATGGGCATTGAAACAATGAAAAACGTCAGCCCGAAAACGGTTGACCGAAGCACACTCGTTCAGAGAAGCAGCATCCGGCTTGATCCTGCTGCACCGCAAGAAGTCAGACTGAGGGAGTTCATCAAGCAGATCAGAAATCCCTATTGTTATCTGGACGGGAAAACTGTGGTGAAGATCAGCTTCGCCGAGACGGACACGACAATGGAAGATTGTCTGGAACACTATCTGAGAGGTCTTTGATTTATGAACAGTCTGAATCTTTTCGCCCGGTTCTATGGACAAGCGATTGAGCCTGTGGTATAATTTAATCGGTCAAAAAAAGAAGAATACGGATTAAGCCGCTTGCCTTGATGGTCATGTGGTGTTTTCGTGTTCCTCTTCATAAGAGTTGAAGCAAGCCTTCGTCTTTCTGATTTGATGTACCACACCAAACAGAAAAACGGAGGTTATTTTTATGCCAGACAAGGTTTACCGCACGGCGATCTACTGCCGTCTGTCCCGTGAGGATGGAGACAAAGTAGAAAGCAACTCCATCGCCAGCCAGAGAGCCATCTGCGAGGACTATATCGCAAGACATGAGGATTTGGAGCTTGTCTGTGAGCCGTTTGTTGATGACGGTTACAGCGGCGTTTCCTTCAATCGTCCTCAGTTCAAAAAGCTGGAAGAGGCAATCCGCAAGGGTGCGCTTGACTGCATTGTGGTTAAGGATCTCAGCCGCTTCTCAAGAAACTATATCGACGGCGGACGTTACATTGAGAAGATATTCCCGCAGCTCGGCATACGCTTCATCGCAATCAATGATGCGTATGACAGTCTGACCGGTGATCCGCAGTCCGACTCCTTTGTTATCCCGTTCAAAAACTTGATTAACGATTCTTACTGCAAGGACATCTCCATGAAAATCCGAAGCAGTCTGGAAGTCAAGCAGAAGAGCGGTGAGTTCGTCGGTTCGTTCGCCCCTTACGGCTACATGAAATCGCCGGAGAACAAAAACCAGCTCATCGTGGATGAAGCGGTCAGCGAATATGTGCAGATGATCTTTTCCATGTACAAGGACGGCTTCTCCATTGGGCGCATTGCAAAGCGTCTGAACCAGATGGGCGTTCTGTCCCCAATGGAATACAAGCATTCCGCCGGTGTGAAGTTTGATACCGTCTTCAAAACCGGCGATACCGCAAAATGGACATACAAAGCCGTCCAGCGTATTCTCACCAACGAGGTTTATATCGGCGTTCTGGCGCAAGGCAAGCGCGGCACTCCCAACTACAAAGTCCGCGTTGTGAAAAGCAAGGATGAATCCGAGTGGGTCAAGGTAGAAAATGCGCATGAAGCTCTTGTGCCCTACGAGGACTTCATGGCAGTCAAGGTCATGATGCAGAGAGATATGCGCTGTTCACCCGATCAGGACGAGGCGCATCTGTTTTCCGGCTTCCTGTTCTGCGGAGACTGTCAGCAGCCAATGATCCGCAAGACCGTCCCGTCGAAGACGAAAAAGTATATCTACTACGTCTGCTCCACCAATAAGCACACCCGGACGTGCAGCCCGCACAGCATCGCCGCAAAAGAGGTTGAGGAAAAGGTCTTCCGTGCCATTCATGACCAAATTGAGCTTGTCATCAATCTGGAACACGCGCTTGCAATGATTGAGCGGCTTCCGTCTCAGAGTCGCAAGGCTTTCAATTACGAAGCCCAGATTGCCAAAATCGAGGAAGAGATTGAGCGGTATCAAAAGCTCAAGCTGGGGCTTTACGAGAACTTCATCGGCGGCGTCATCGATAAGTCGGAATACTTCGAGTTCCGCAAGAGTTACACCAAAATCATTGAGGACAAGCAGGACGCGCTTCTGCGGGTTAAAAAAGAAATGAAGCAGACGGTGACAACCGGTACGACTGAACGGAACTGGGTAACGCTTTTCAAGCAGTATGAAAACGTCGAAGAACTGAACCGCCGTGTGCTGATGTCGCTGGTTGACCGCATTCTGATTCACGAAAACCATGCAATCGAAATTGTCTTCAAGTACAAAGATGAATACCAGCAGACACTTGAATACGTTCTCGGTTATGCCGACGAACTGGATATTGCCGTATAAAGGAGGGATGAGCAAATGGCAAGAAAAAGCAGAAAACAAATTGCAGTCGAAGAGCCGGTTGTTGAATCTGTCTCTTCCGAGGTCTTCTCAACAGCCATCTATGCCCGTCTTTCCGTTGAAAACAGCGGCAAGTCTGAAAAGGTGGATGTCATCGCAAATCAGATTGAGATTTGCAAGTCCTACATTGCAGAGCGTCCCTATCTGAATCTGATAGATACCTATGTGGACAACGGACGAACGGGTACGGTTTTTGACAGACCGGAGTTCAACCGTCTGATGAACGACATCCGCACCGGCAGAATCAAGTGCCTTGTGGTTCGTGATCTCAGCCGGTTCGGGCGAGATTACATTGAGGCAGGAACCTATCTGGAACGGGTCTTTCCTCAGATCGGGCTTCGGTTTATCGCCATCAAAGAGAACTACGACAACTTTGATACGGACGGCTCCGGCGAAAGCCTTATCATCCCTCTGCAAAACATGATCAACACCCTCTACTCGAAGGACATCTCCCGCAAGGTTTCTACCGCGCTCAAGGCGCAGATGGAAAGCGGAGAGTTCAAGAAGCGCAATCTCCCGTATGGCTACCGCTGGGATGAAGCACACTGCAATATGGTTTTCGATGAGGAAACCGCACCGATTGTTCAGAAGATTTTCCAATGGAAAATCGAAGGGCTGTCTCTTCCGGCGATTGCAGACCGGCTTGACGCAATGAACGCTCCCAATCCGGAGTTTCAGAAGTATCAGGTCGGTGTCCGCACAGGCAATGCTACGGCAAAGAAGATTTGGAACAAGTCTTCACTGACTACCATTCTGGATAATCCCCATTACGTTGGAGATACCGTACTCGGACGAACGCTGAACGCCATCTACAAGGGTGTCAAAAATCAGCACATTGACCGCGAGGAATGGATTGTTTTTCCCAACACTCATGAGCCAATCATTTCCCGTGAGGACTTCCAGAAGGTGCGAGAGATGCGGGACGCCGCTGCAAAGACGAGAGTTGAGAAGATGGAGCGCACGGAAGAAATCCGCGCTACGCTGATCAATCTCTTTGAAGACAAAATCGTCTGCGCAGACTGCGGCAAAAAGCTCTACTTCCATCGCAAGCGCGTTGACAAGCGCAAGGACGGCGCATGGTACGCCTTCTATGAGTGCAGTTCATCCGTCAAGCGCGGCAATCTCTGTACGCCACACTATACGCGGCAGGACAAACTCGAAGCCGATGTGCTTGCGGCGATTCAGCTTCAAGTCAAGGCGGCTCTCAATTACGACAAGCTGCTTGCCAAACTGAGAAACAGCGAAGGTGAACGCAGCATCCGAGATCAGCAGAATGCGCTCATTACAAGCCTGAATCTGAAACTCAGCGGTATTTCCAAGAAGCGTACCCGTCTCTATGAGGACTTCACGGAAGGCGTTCTCGATGAAGAGGAATACGCCTTTGCCAAGAAAGCCTACGATGAGCAGTATGTCGATCTTTCACGGCGGTTGGATGAAGCGGTTCAGCGGAAGGTAAAGTTTGCCGAGGCAATGTCCGAGGACAATAAGTGGCTCACGCTGATGAAATCTGTCAGCGGTGCAGCAAAACTCTCTCAGGAGTTGATTGACGAGTCCGTAGAGCTTGTAAAAGTCCATAAGGACGGCTCAATCGAGCTGGTCATGAAATACGGCGATATTTACGCTCTGACCGTTCAGAGCATCAAGGAAGTACAGGAGGCGATGTAAATGAGCAAGGAATACAACATCGGCATCTACATCCGCCTCTCAATGGCTGATGAAGATACCGGCTATGGCAGCAAGGCGGAAAGTGACAGCATCGGCAACCAGCGTATGCTCATCAACCGCTTTCTTGACAATCATCCGGAGCTGTCTCACTGTCAGCGGTCTGAGTTTGCGGATGACGGTTATACCGGCACGAATTTTCACCGTCCTCAGTTCACGCAGATGATGGAGAATGTCAAGCGCGGCGAGATTAACCTGATCTGCGTCAAAGACTTTTCCCGCTTTTCTCGTGACTACATTGAAACGGGAAACTATCTGGAATGCACTTTTCCATTCATGGGCGTCCGCTTTATTTCCATCAACGACGGCTATGACAGTGACGATTACAAAGGCACAACGGGCAGTCTGGAAGTGGTTATGCGCAGCATCATCTATGCGGCATACAGCAAAGACCTCTCCGTAAAGACCACATCGGCAAAAATCCAGATGATGAAGCAGGGCAAGTATGTCGGCGGCTATGCTCCATACGGCTACGTCCTGCATCCTACCATTCGGAATAAACTTGCAGTAGACCCGGAGGCGGCTGATGTGATCCGTCGTATCTTCCGTGAGGCGCTGGAAGGCAGCAACACCTCTCAGATCGCCCGCAGCCTGAACGATGACGGCATCCCGACGCCGGGGCAATACTTCAAGAGTAAGCATCCCGACAAGAAGAAGTTCAGTAACATGAGCGAGAAAATCAGTTGGGAAACCGTGATGGTCTACAACATCCTCAAAAACCTTGTTTACACCGGAACACTGGTCAGCCGCAAAATGAAGTCCTGCGGTGTCGGCTCAAAAAAGCGTGTTGTCAATGAGCCGATTATCGTAGAAGGTACGCATGAAGCTATTATCAGCAAGGAAGACTTTGAGCTTGCTCAGAAGGTCATTCGAGGCGGAGGTCGGAATCCCACGCGCAAGCAGCATGACTATCCGCTCAAGGGACTCGTCCGCTGCGGTAACTGTAAACGTGCTATGACACGCCGAAAGAACAAGGCTGGCATTCGATACTTCCAGTGCATTCACTCGGTCAACAACGGAAACACAGACTGTCCGGTTGGCAGGAGCTTTCCGGAAATGGATATTGAGAAGGTTGTCTTCCATGCCCTTACTCAGTTTCTTGCTTTGGCACAGAAGGAAGCAATACAGAACCGCGAAGTCGGTGATCTGCGGAAATCTGCCATCAAGGAATGTGCTGATAAAATCCGCACTCTGCAAAAGCAGAACGAGCAGCACAAGGCGTCCAAGCTGAGGCTCTACGAGAAGTATGCAGCCGGAAGCATCACGAAGGAGGCGTACATTCAGCAGAAGGCGGCAGCGGATGTGAAGATTGCTGAAAACGATGGAGTAATCCAGCGCAGTCACGAACGGATGAAGGAGCTTGACTCCGAGACCGCCTGTTCAGATGAAAAGCTGGATGCGGTCTGCGAACAGTACGCCGACTGCAAAGCTCTGACCTATGAGCTGACCCACGCATTCATTTCTGCGGTCTACATTTACGATCTTGACAACATAGAAATCGTCTGGAAGTTCAAGGACTTCCTCACTACATCAGAAGGAGAAGCCAAATGAAAGTATTTCTTTATATCCGCGTTGCCTGTGCGGATCAGCTTGCGGCAGCAGACCAGCGGGAAGAGCTGGAACGCTATGCAAAGGACAAGGGCTATGAGGTAGCTGCTGCGGTTGCGGCAGACGGCATCTCCGGCGTTCATACGGAAGGCATCATGAGCTTCCTGCTGAACGAAGCCAAGCGTCAGGGCATCGGCACGATCCTCGCCCGCGACACCTCGCGGATCAGCCGGAACACTTCCTCTTTCATGAGGTTTGAGCGAAAGTTCCGGGAGAACGGCATCCGGTTCGAGTATCTGTCCAAGCCTGACAACGTGCTTCCGGTCACTCCAATGATGGAGGCGTTCGAGGCGGCGTATAAGAAGCGTCGCACAAAGAACGGCAAAAGAGCATAGAGAAAAATGCAAGCCGTTCACGGGTGGTTGTCCACCTATGAACGGCTTGTAAATTCTCAAAATTTTTTTAGTCCCTACTTGACACAAGAAGACATGAGCCGGTTGGGGCGCGACTATTTAAAGGTCGGTCAGGTCATGGAGGTTTTGCGGCAGCGCGGAGTTCGGCTGATTGCGATCAATGACGGTGTGGACAGTCTGAAAGGCGATGACGATTTCACTCCGTTCCGCAACATTATGAATGAATTTTACGCCCGTGATACCAGCCGGAAAATCCGCTCTGTGTTTAAGTCAAAAGGAATGAGCGGTAAGCACCTGACAGGCACCGTGATTTACGGCTACTTATGGGACGAAAAGCGGGAGCATTGGCTGGTAGATGAGGAAGCTGCAGAAGTGGTACGCCGTATCTTCTCCCTCACGCTGGAGGGATATGGGCCTTACCAGATCGCCTGCAAATTATCCACAGACCGGATTGAAATTCCTGTCGTACACCTTGCCCGCTTCAACGAGGGTGTGAACCGTTCAAAGCCGGTCAAAGACCCCTATGGATGGGGATCATCTACCATCGTGAACATTTTGAAAAAACGAGAGTATTTGGGGCATACCATCAATTTCAAGACCCGCAAGCACTTTAAGGACAAGAAAAGCCACTATGTTTCTGAGGACGAATGGACGATCTTTGAGAATACCCATGAAGCCATTATCGACCAGCAGACCTTTGATTTGGCGCAGAAAATCCGCAGCAATGTACGGCGTTATCCAAACGGCTGGGGCGAAGCGGCTCCCCTCACAGGATTGCTCTATTGTGCCGATTGCGGCGGCAAGATGTATGTCCACCGCACCAACAATGGCAAGAGGATTTCTCAATATACCTGTTCCAATTATACCAAAGTTCCGTGTGGGACACTATGCCCTACACAACACCGTATCAATGAGAGTGCTGTTCTGACATTGGTTTCCGACACGCTCCGGGCTATCGCTGAATATTCGAGAAATGACCGGACGGAATTTATTCACACTGTTCAGGAGACGCAGGTTGCTCAACAGAGTGCCGATATATCGAAAAAGCGCAGGCGTCTGGCTGCTGCCCAAAAGAGAGCCGGAGAACTGGAAAAACTGATTTGCAAAATCTATGAGGACAATGCCCTCGGCAAGCTGCCGGATGCACGATATAGGGCGCTCGATGCACAGTATGCCAAAGAGCAGGACGCACTTGAGATTGAAATTGCGGAGCTGGAAAAGGCTATTACCGGCTACGAGCAAAGCCAGAAATCAGCGGAGAAATTTATAGCCCTGATTGATAAGTACGAGAATTTTGACACGCTGACAAACACCATGCTCAATGAGTTTGTAGAAAAAATCCTTGTCCACGAACGCGCCCGAAAAGGCAGCCAGGACACCACGCAGGAAATTGAAATCTACTTCAATTTTTTAGGACGCTATATCCCACCATTCTTACAGCCGGTTCCTTTAACACCGGAGGAACAGGAAGAATTGCGAAAAAAAGAAGAACGCAAGGACAGGCTTCATCAGAACTATTTGAAACGAAAAGCCAGCGGCGCACAGAAACGGTATGAGGACAAAATCAAGGCGCAGAAAAAAGCGGAAATGGACGCTAAGAAAGCCCTGATCCGGGCTGAGGATATGAAAAAAGGTGTTTTTTCTACTGTCGGACAGCTGCCGAAAGAAGAACCGCGCAAAGGCAGCATAGCAGCCAGCGCAGCAGTCTAATCATCACGAAGCAAAGGAGAATGAAAATGAGTAAGTTGACTTACATTCGTTGTGGAGATTATGATATACCCAACCTAAAACTTTCTGAACAGCCGGAAACTTCTATCGGCAAGTACGGCAGGATGAGAAAATCCTACCTAAAGAAACATCGCCCCATTCTCTACAACCAACTGCTGATGAGCGAGAAGCTGTATCCACACCTGTTAGAGATTGACCGGACAGCGCAGGAGCGCGTGGACACCATGTTGCCTCACATGATGGAGACTGCGGGTGTCACGGAAGAACTGAAAGCCTGTGATCCTATGCGTTGGGTAGGGCTGATGAACACATTAGCGGCACAGATTGAGGAAATTTTAATCAGGGAACTGATTTGCAGCTGAATGGGAGGTGTGGGAAATGCTGACCTTTGAAAAGATTTTGAAAGTGTTTCAGGCATATCTGGATGATGATCCACTGTATGAGGTGGTTCAGACCAGCCACGGTTATACATTGATGGCATGGGAACCCCACCGGAATGACTGGTACAGCGCTGAAATACAGAAAACCCCGGAGGATTTACGGAACGCTTTGTTGGGTACATACGCCAACTTTCTGGAAGATAAGATTACTGGAAATGACCGTGACCTGACTGTGACAGAAACCGGAGAAATCCAGCAGAGGTGTCGGGAACTTTTGGAAAAGTGCCGGGAACCTTGATATAGAAATGCCAGAAGGAGGCCGCGATTATGCGTCCTCCTTCTGCTTCGCAGTCTGTTCCATTTTGAGCGCCCCATCTATGGCACCTTCGATAATCGGCAGGTATTCTTCAGGGCAAAGCTTCAGCTTGTGGCTGACCCGTTGCCGCTGTTCGCTTTCTTCTCGCATAATCTCCGGGTTAAAATACCGTTCCACGGGAAGTCCGCAGACCTTAATCAACTGGATCATCACAGGCAGGCTCGGAATCGCACCTTGATTCTCAATGTTGGCAAGATACCGCCATTCAATCCCAACCATTTCTGCCAATGTTTTTCGTGCCAGACGCTTTGCCTCTCGTGCAGCTTTGACATCTGCGCCGAAGGTTTCAAAACCGGGACAATCTTCAACTTTCGCCATATAACATCACCCATCTACATTGTATAATTCATACTTTGCCCGTGGAATGTTGCTATATGTAGGTTAGTTGAAGTTTATAATTCATATTCACGCTTGCTTTGCAACACAGAGGTAACTTATAATTACAATAATCTTTCTAAATCTTGAGTTCTCCATAATAGATACATATTTCTCTGCTATACTTGAAAAATTGGAGGTGGAACAATGCAGAAGATTTTAATTGTCGAAGATGATATTGACATTCAGGATATATTGAAAAACCATCTGATTGATGCGGGATATGAAGTTGCTGTTGCTTCTGACGGCGTGGCGGGGATTGCAATGTTTGATGATACAATCGACCTTTTGCTGTTAGACATCATGCTCCCTAAAATCGACGGCTATGGTGTGTGTGAGGTCATTCGCAAAAGGTCACAAGTCCCTATTATTATGCTTACTGCGCTTTCGGATGAAGAAAACCAGTTGCGGGGTTTTGAACAGCAGATTGACGATTACATTCCAAAGCCCTTTTCGCCCAAAATCCTGCTGTGCAAGATTGCGGCTATTCTTCGCCGTAGGACTGTGGAAAATCAAAATCAATCCCTGCTTACTTATAAAGAGTTGAGTATGGATGTTGATGGATTCCATGTATATCAAGGCGGAAACGAGGTTGTTTTGACCAGCAAAGAGTTTGCGCTTCTTAGGCTTATGCTTGAAAATCAGGGAAAGGTCTTTACTCGGCAAATGCTACTTGACCGATTGTGGGCGGACGATTTGGAGGTCGAAGATCGGATCGTTGATAGTCACATAAAGAACATTCGCAAAAAGTTAAATGCTGACTATATAAAAACAATTAGAGGGGTGGGATACAGAATTGATAAGGAAAATTAAAACGAGCCTAACGGCAAAGCTCTTTTTAGCGACAACGGTTCTTTTGATTTTGGTATGTTTGCTTTCTGTTTTCAGTATGGCGAGATATATTCCCCAAACTTATAGCAATCGACTTAGTGCAGAATTGCAAAAGCAAGCAAATGATTTAGTGCCAGTATTGGAAAAGGCTGGTTCCTTAGAGGAATGTTATTCACTTGTTCAGCAATTCACCGCACAGACAAAAGCAACTGCCTATATTGAAGATGATTATGGAGATATTTTGTATTCAAGTGACAAATTGACGATAACAACAGACAAGGATTCTATTGCTACGATTCAAGAAAATCCTGATAGCGCAATTATTACAAGTGACGAATTACTGACAGAAGCAGGCTATGTGTTCACCCTGTTAGGTAGCGACTATACCCTTTATGTGCAAAGTGATACGGTGTCCGTCAATCAGGCAACAGAGGCGATTTGGCAAACCGTTCCGCTGGTTATATTGGGAATCTTCTTTATGTCCATCTTGTTTTCTGTCATTTACTCACGCTATATAACAAAACCGATTATTGAATTAAGCAGCACATCGCAAAAAATGGCCCAGCTCAATTTTGAGCCGCACGGAAATTCTAATCGTTCAGACGAGATAGGAATACTCTCGGACAGCTTAAATACTTTGGCGGATAATTTACAGCATACATTGGCAGAACTGAAAAAAAGCAATTCCGAGTTAGAGGCCGAAATATCAAAAGAGCGAGAACTTGAAAAAAAGCAACAGGAATTTTTCTCGGCGGCATCACATGAACTGAAAACGCCTTTGACAATTCTGAAAGGTCATTTAATGGGGATGCTCAATAAGGTCAAAGGATATGAAAATCAAGAGTCGTATATGGAGCGGTCGCTGGCCGTTGTTGAAAAAATGGAAACATTAGTGAAAGAACTGCTCTATGTATCTAAAACAGACGGAAAACAGAGAACAGAATATAAGACGATTGATTTTGCAGAGCTTCTTCGGGTACAAATAGCTGATGTGACCGATTTGCTGTCTGAAAAAGAAATCTCCCTTTCCGTGGATATTCCTGACAAAATCCTGTGTGATGCAGACCCGGCACAGATGGAACGAGCCATTCAAAATGTTTTGGTAAATGCCATTCGCTACTCACCGAATGGCGAGGCAATCTATATATCCTTATCGAACGATAAAAATACCGTTTCCTGCAAAGTTGAAAATACAGGCGTCCATATTCCAGAGGAAATGATACCCCATCTATTTGAAGCATTTTACAGAGCGGATACCTCCCGTAATCGTAATACTGGGGGAACAGGCTTAGGACTTTATATCGTCCGCAAAATCATGGAACTGCACCACGCAAAATATGGTATCCAAAACACAAGCAGAGGTGTGGTGTTCTGGCTTGAAATGCCGCAAGAAAGAGGTGCTATCAACTCCATCTAAACTCCATATTCCTTGCAAACTATATCCAAATCATTTTGTTATCTTATAGCTGTCCTCAAGAGGACAGCTATAATTTTTGAAAGCGAGGCAAAGCAAAATGGTAAAAGCTAAATTCGGAGCATTGGCTCTGACGGTATTGATGGGACTGGGTGCAGTAAGTCCCTTGCATGGGGTCACAGAAGCTCATGCGCTAAACGCACCTGTTGCCAATTCTGCACAGCAGAAAACGGTCGTGTCCACAACGGATGATTCCGATGGCGTTATGAGCTACAAGGACAAGGAGAGCGGAAAGACCTTTGTCAGCGAGGACAATGGCGCAAACTGGATGTCCGAAGAAGATTATAATAACAGCCATCCCGCAATCAACTACGAGTGGTGGACTTATGACGAGTACAAGGAATGGCTGGAACAGGAAAAGAAAACTCTTCAGGAAATGGCCGACGAGCACGCAATGGCCGAAACCAGCGAGGGCTCTTTCGAGTGGACGCAGGAAATGACAGACCAGTACATTGCCGAATATGAGCAGACCCTGGAGGACATCAAAAATGGGCTTCTCGTATCTAAGTCTGTGAATGGGGACGATGAGTGCATGACAACTTTCAATCCTAATTGGGTAGGCAGCACTACCGACTAACAGCCTATCATGTTGATTTAGAAACTGCCACACGACGGCAAAAGAAAAAAAGCCGTCGTACAGCAGCCATATCGACACGCCCATTTGAAGCGGCGGCTTTGATTTTCAGAGCCGCCGTTTCTTTTCGTCTACGCTAAACCAACGACGACCTAACACCGTGTAAATCCACGGCGGCACATAGGAGGATTGCCGCCGTGTCTATTTTTGCCTTTTTTCACAGTCCCCATGACCTGCACCAGCTAAAAAAAGCCTGTTCCCAGCAGCGGAGCAATGCGGTCAGAAGTATGCACTATACCATGTAACTAAACAGCAAAATATACTCTATTACGCTCGTATGGCTTTATGCCGTCCGGGCGCTTTTTTGTCTCTATGGAGCCGGAACATCGGGGCAGCATGGCCCGAACTTTATCCCCGGTGCCGTTCTCCGCCGCCCCATTCAGATTTTCCCGAAAAAATCTGAATGGAGGAAAGGCAGATGGAAGTTACCATCAATTATAACGGACAAGCTGTGGCCGTGGAGGTCACGCTGGAAGTCTATGAATTTCTTGACCGGGCAGATCACAAAACGGAGAACCTGTTCCATGAACAGCGGCGGCATTGGGATGGCCGGGAGTTTGACGAGTACATCATTACCACCGAGGGTGTAGGGGTCTACGGCGAAACGCCGGAGGAATACCTTTGCCGCATGGAAACGCTGCATGAGCTGATGGCTGTTCTGGACACCTGTACCGAGGCCCAGCGCCGCCGGTTCCTGCTCTATGCGCTTGACGGGTTGAGCCTTGCAGAGATCGGTGTGCTGTGCGGCTGCTCCAAAGTGGCTGTTTATCAAAGTGTGGAGGCGGTCAGAAAAAAATTTATAAAATTCTTTGAGAACAGGCTTAACGAATGACCTGTTTTCGGGCTACCAAGTGAAAGGGATTATTTCCCTTATCTCAGCGAGGGGCGGACAGCGGACAAGCTGCCCGCCTCTCCGATTTTCAGGAGGTAAGCCTATGAAAACAATCAATCTGCGGTGGATGTATCCCCACTACCGGCATGACGAGTTTGTGGATGTTACGGACGAGGTATGGGCAGCGATGTATCAGGCCAAGCGGGAGATGGAGAACTATGAGCGTCGGAAAGTCTACCACCGCGCCTACTACTCTCTGGACGCATACAGCTGGCTGGAAAATTACGCACTGGAACACAGCAGATCGCCGGAAGATATTTTGCTGGAACGAGAAGAAATGACCACCCGCCTATACCTGATTGCAGCTCTGCCGGTGGCTCTGGCTCATGCCACTCCGACACAGGCCCGCCGAGTTCACGCCTACTACATTGCCGGTATCAAGCAGCCGGAAATCTCCCGGAGAGAGGGCGTCCACAGCAGCAAGGTCAGCGTTTCCATCCGTCGGGGGCTGCGGAATATGCGCCGTTGCTATGATGGCCTTTTCCAAACAGAGTGAGGGCGTGCCTATGCAGACCATCAATCTCAAACAATATTATCCATTTTGCAAAGAGGACATTTTTGTGGAGGTGTCCGATGAGATCGTCGAAGCGTTTCTTCTGGACAAGAGAGCCGAGGCCGCCAGAGATCGCAAGATGTTCCGGTATAAGGCGTTTTATTCCCTCGATTGTAACGATGGAATCGAAAATGCCGCCATCGGCTGGGCGCAGCCATCGCCGGAGGACTACCTGATAGAAAAAGAAGAATTAGCCGCATACGAAGAACTGATACGGCGATTGTACGAAGCCATTTCTTCCCTGCCGCCTATGCAGGCTCGCCGTGTCCACGCCCGCTATATGCTGGGTATGAAAGTGAAAGATATTGCCGCAATGGAGGGTATCACGCCATCACAGGCGGGAAAATCCATCCATGCCGCACTGCGGAGGCTGCGCCGGTACTTTGCGCGTCAGAAATGGACGGTCAATCTATGAGTATTTCCAAAGAAAAGAGGTGCCTGACATGAACGAAAAAATTACAGCCCACCCCCAAAAAGAAGAACGGGAGAAAGTCCTGAAGGAGATTCGGCGGCTTGAAAACCGAAAGAAGATTTTGGAGAACAAGCATCGGAACGAGGAACGCAAGGCCCGCACCCGCCGCTTGATTGAGCGCGGAGCCATTTTGGAGGGTATTTTTCCGCTGGCTTCCAACCTTTCCGGCGCAGAGGTCAAAGCATTTCTGATTGCCCTGTCCCATCTTCCGGGGGCTGCGGAATTGACTGCAAACCTGCCAAAATCCGGGGACACGCCATAAGTCCCTTGTTTACAAGGGCGCATTATCCGAGATATTCAATTATCCGAGGAGAATCTTAA
>NZ_JAQFEN010000004.1:0-31685 GCF_027689445.1 Gemmiger qucibialis
CCTCGCTCGCCGTATCGGCACTTAGAATTATGCGGTATTGCCATAAATCAACTGCCCGTACACGGTATGATAAGCCGTTGTGCGGGCAGTTTTTTCGATAAGGAATTTTGAAAAAATATGATGGCTACATGCTTAACATACTGCGATAAGGCATTGGACCGATTGTAGGGCGCGATGCGCTCATCGCGCCGGAGCAGCCGGAACCCTGCTGGTTGATCATTCCCGCATCATACTGCCTGCAGCTCTTTGCCTTAAATCCTGCTTGTGTTGTGCTATTGTTGTACTATTGCTGTGGTATTCATATGAAAATATAGAAGGCGTTATCAATTCCAGGAAGAAGGCAAACCCGCCGTCAGCCTGCCCCCCGGCACCGTGATCACCATCCCGGCCAACGTCAAGCACTGGCACGGTGCCAAGGCCGACAGCTGGTTCAGCCACATTGCTGTGGAAGTTCCCGGCGAAGATTGCAGCAACGAATGGTGTGAGCCCGTTACCGACGAAGAGTACGCCAAACTGAACGGATGAGCAGCCGCTAATAAAGGCAACACTGCACAATTCCCGCCTTGCGGCTTAAGCACCGCTCCGGCAGCTGCGGCACGGCATCTGCGTTGCCAAAATGCTCGATAATACACAAAGTATTATCTGCGCTTTTGGCTTGGCATCTGCCGCACCTCGCTCACCGTATCGGCACTTAGAATTATGCGGTATTGCCTAAAAAATAAAATCCAACCGGCACGACCCGACAAAGAGCAGTGGGTAGTGCCGGGTTTACTTTTGGATGCTTTTTTGTCTACAAGTTCTTGCGCCGGGGCGGGCAATCTGCTACACTGAAAAAAATGTTATGTACAGGAGGCTGCAATTATGTATTATCTGGGTGTGGACCTTGGGGGAACCAATATCAAAGCTGCGCTTGTGGATGCAGACGGTGCTATTATAAAGGAAGCGAGCACCCCCACCAAACTGCCGCGCCCGGCCGAGGCCGTGTGCGATGATATTGCAGCCCTCTGCAATCAGCTGGCACAGGGCCAGCAGGTAGCGGGCATTGGCGTTGGCTGCCCCGGCACGGTGGATGGCGGCCTCGTGCGCTACTCCAACAATCTGGGCTGGCATGATTTTGCCATGGGGGATTATCTGCGCGCCAAAACCGGCCTGCCGGTTGCTCTTGCCAACGATGCCAACGCCGCCGCTTTGGGCGAAGCACTGGCGGGCTGCGCCAAAGGGGCCGAAAGCGCAGTGATCATTACGCTGGGTACCGGCGTGGGCGGCGGTGTGGTGCTGGGCGGCAAACTGCTGACCGGTTACACCGGCGCAGCGGCGGAGCCGGGGCACATGGTCATTCTGGACACCCCGGATGCCCCGCGCTGCACCTGTGGCCGCCCCGGCTGCCTGGAAAGCCTGGCCAGTGCCACCGCCCTGATCCGCATGACCAAAGAAGCCATGGCAGCCCACCCCGAAAGCGCCCTGCATGGCATAGCCGCCCAAAGCGGCGGGGTAAATGGCCGCACCGCCTTTGATGCCGCCGCCCAGGGCGATGTCGCAGGCAAAGCCGTGGTGGAACAGTACATTCATTACCTTGCGGTGGGCGTTGCCAACATGATCAACATCTTCTTCCCGGAAGTGATCGGTCTGTCCGGCGGGGTGGCCAACCAGGGGGAAAACCTGCTGGCTCCCCTGCGCGCCGCGGTGGGACCAATGGTTTTTGGCAATGCTTACGCCCAAAAGCACACCCGCATTACCACCTGCACCCTCGGCTACCGCGCCGGGGTGATTGGAGCAGCGCTGCTGGCCAAAAACCAGGGATGATGCCTTTAGCGGGATAAAAAAGAGAAGATAAAACAAAAAACAGGAAGGAAACACCTTGAGTTTGAACCATACAAAACAAAAAAGCTGGCCCCAGCGCCTGCTGGTTTTGCTGGCGGCGGTGGTGCTGTGTGCCGCGCTGCCTGCCGCCGCGCTGGCAGAGGAAAATACGGCCAGCATCCAGACGCAGGTGAGCGAAACGGATGAGGATATCCCCTGGGCGGATCCGCCGCAGAGCACCCCCGAAACCGGCCGGTCTGACCCTGCCGTGCCAACTCCGCCGCCGCAGGATCCCGCCACCCCGGAAACCGCCCAGACCGGCGAGCATCTGGAAGGCTACAGCCTGAGCCTGGGGGAGACAGTCACAATTTATTTTTACGTTACCCTGCCGGAAGATACCCCGCAGGATGCCGCCATGCAGTTTACCCTGCCGGATTCCACCGTAACACAGGTGGCAGTGGCAGATGCAAAGCAGGTGGAAGTAAACGGCAAAAGCTGCACCGCTTTCCCTTGCCAGGTGGCCGCCAAACAGCTGACGGATGATATTGAAGCCCGGATGGTGGTAAACGGTAAATATGGCCCGGTTTATACTTACACCGTAAAGGATTACCTGAACTACCTGCTGGAACACGATTATCCCCAACAGACAAAGGAGCTGGCCGGCACCCTGCTGGTGTATGGCGGCAAAGCGCAGCTGTACTTTGGCTACCGGACCGATGCGATAGCCGGCACCGCGGAGCCAAACTCCACGGCCAACTGGGGCAGCTACCAGCTTGAAAGCAGCGGCACCCAGACCGATGATTATTACGGCAGCAGCCTGTTGCTGGAGCCCGTTATCCAGATCCGCCACTATTTTATGGTGCCGGACGGCGCGGAATGCACTTTTACTTTTGCCTGGAACGCGGGTGAGCCCGAAACCGAATTGCAGCCCGTGGATACCAACACCCGCTTTGACGGCAAAAAGGTATATTATGTCGTTACACCGGCCATTGCGTTCCGCCGCGCGGATGCCATGCCGGTGGTTGCCATGCGGCAAAACGGGGCGGACCTGTGCATCCTGCGCTATGGGGTGTTCAGCTATGGCGATATGGTCCGCGCGCTGGCAGCGGTGGATGAAAGCCAGCTGCCGCTGCTGAACCTGCTCCGCGCGCTGGATGACCTGACCACCGCCGCACAGCGTTACAGCGTGGCAGGCTGATGCCGCAACGCCCCCAAATATAAAAAGGAAAACAGCAATGAAGAAAAAAATAGTCCTGGCCGTTGTGGTGGCTGCCGTGGTGCTTGCCGATGCCTTTGCACTGCACCGGCCGCAGGCAGGTACCCAGCCAACCCCGGAGCCGACCCGGCAGGCGGAAACGAATGATGCCGTCCCGGCAGAGCCCACGCCGCAGCCCGCCGCGACGGCTGAACCGCAGCCCACGGCAACTACTGTCCCGCAGCAGACAACTGCCCCCAAGCCGACCCAGAAGCCCGCAACGAAAAAAACACCGGTGCTGAACGCCGCCGGTCAGCCCACCGCCAGTGCCGCGCCCGCAGAAAATGGTGACGGCGAACCGGCGGACAACACGAAGGAACCGACAGAAACCCCGCCCCCCAGCGCAACCCAAACCCCGCCTGTGGACGAGGAAAACATTGAATTGCCGTTTGTTCCGGCAGAATCATAGGCCATTTGGCTGCGGGCTGCAACCATACCGATGTAAAGTTACGGTGAATCTTTTGCAAAGTGCGGGCTTACCCTAGGGTGTCAGATACACCTTAGTTTTTTCAGCGTGCCGTCCGGCAGCAGGGCAACGGTATCGCCCTCCTGGATGTTCTGGGCTGTCAGGGCTTCATCGGGGTAGGGAAGCACCCGCTGGGTACCGGCGGCATCGGCCAGCAGAACATCACACAGCACCGGCTGCCCGGCAGGCAGCTCCTCACAGCCATACAACTGTTCATCAATACGCAGAACACGGCAGGTCATAATACAATACACTCCTTTGCCTACAGGGGCGGTCATCCGTTACACTTTAAGGCAATACCGCATAATTCTAAGTGCCGATACGGCGAGCGAGGCACGGCAGCTGCTAAGCCAAAAGCGCAGATAATACTGGATGCTGCAAAGGTGAGCGCCGCCAGTGGCGGAAACAGCGAACCGAAGCAGGGGCAGCGGTCGCAGAGTGCGAGGGGCTTTTGCCCCCGAAGCACGATGCGGGTACCGCAACCCGACATTATCGAGTATTTTGGCAACGTAGATGCCGTGCCGCAGCTGCCGGAGCGGTGCTTAAGCCGCAAGGCGGGAATTGTGCGGTGTTGCCTTAAGGATACCGCTCCCGCACACGCCTGTCAAACCCCGCTTGCAATTTGGACGGGGATATGGGATAATGGCTTACAGCAAAGGGCCGTGCCGTTTGCGCCCGGCCGGATTGACCGGCGGAACGGGGCACAGGAACGCCCCCCCGATTTTTCCCCGAAAGGTGGATGTTTTTTATGTTGATACGCACCGCAGTCCCCGCCGATGCCGCCGCGCTGGCGGAGGTGGAGGCCCTCTGCTTCCCCGCAGCGGAAGCCGCGCCGGAACAGCAGTTCAGGGACCGTCTGCAGGCTTATGCTGGACACTTTTGGCTGATGTTTGACGGTGAAACGCTGATTTCTTTTGTGGACGGCATGGTGACAGACCAGCTCGATCTGACCGATGATCTATACGAAAATGCCGCTCTGCACAGCGAAACCGGCGCATGGCAGATGATTTTTGGCGTGGTGACCCGGCCAGAGTACCGCAAACACGGTCTGGCAGCCCAGCTGCTGAACCGCGCCATTGCCGATGCCCGCCAGCAGGGCCGCAAGGGTCTGGTACTGACCTGTAAAGACAAACTAGTACACTATTACGCCAAATTTGGCTTTGTTAACGAGGGTGTTTCCCAATCCACCCACGGCAATGTGGCGTGGAACCAGATGCGGCTGACATTTTAACAGGGATATAGAATGAAGCAAGCCCCCGGCAGGCAGCGGAGCACGGTTCATACGCTGTAAACTTGCCGGGGGCTTGTTTATTCTTTGGGCAACACCGCACAATTCCCGCCTTGCGGCTTAAGCACCGCTCCGGCGGCTGTGACCGGCCTGCTGAAACGGCGCTCAATCCACAACCGGAACATCCAGCCCGAACTCCTGCGGGCGGAACCGCGGGCAGACATTTTCGGCGGTGCAGATGACCGAAGCAGCCAGCCGGCTGCCAATGCCGCAGGCTTCCGCCATCGTTTTGCCATAAGCGCGGCCAATGACCGTACCGGCAAAGAACGCATCGCCTGCGCCGGTGGTATCGATCACGTTTACCTTTTTGGCGGGTACAATGCCACTTTCGCCATCCGCGCAGGCATACACCGCGCCTTTGTCCCCCATGGTAACAACCATGCAGGGGATGCGGGCGCTGCCTACATTAGCGGCCAGTGTGCGGCACATTTCCTCCGGCCCCATATGGTCGTATTCGTCAGAAAAGAGGATCCCCGCTTCCTGCTGGTTGCAGACAAAACAGTCGATTTGCTGCAAAAAGTCACGCCGCTCCATGGCAATGCTCATGTTGGAAACCGCGGCATATACCTTTTTGTGGTATTTCTGTGCAAAATACAAGACCTGCTTTACAGTGTCTTTTTCCAGATCAAGTTCAATGGCAATGCCATCGCAGTCCTTAAAAATTTCATCGCCTTTTTCGGCCAGCAGGTCGGTCAGGGGATTGGTGTCCGGCCGCTTGGAGATGGCGGCCACCACATCGCCCTCATTATTGAACACAGCCAGCCAGGTGCCCATGCCGTCCGGCACGCGCTGGATATAGCGGGTGTTCACCTTGTGGCGCGCCAGTTTATCAATAACATCCTGCCCTGTGCCAGTGTCATCCACCAGGCTTACAAAGGTGGGGCGCAGCTCCACGTTGGCGATATCCTCCGCCACATTGCGGCACACACCGCCGTGTACCTGTTCTACCCGCCCGGCGTTGCGCCCGCCCGGAATATAGGTGGCAAGGGGGTACCCCTTGATATCAACAAAAACTGCGCCGATGACAACGATCCCCATGCAAAACGCCCTTCCTTACCCAGGGTGCAGCGGAAAACAAGGAAACCGACTGAATGTTCGTTTTTTCAGCTGCACCGTATAACTGTAAACTTATGATGAACAGTTTACATGATTGGGGCCGAAAAAGCAAGGCTGGCGGCGATTTTTGCCGCTTTTGCGGCAAACTGTACCGCACGGACGGAATCTTTATCTCCTCTTTACAATGATTTTCCGCGGTGCTATAATAACAACGAAAAACCGACCGACCGGTCGGTCAAGCGCACTAAAAAAGCTCCGTTTCCCCCTAAAAAGGGGCGCCACACGGCGGCTGCGCTGCGCTTCGGCGCTCCTTCCTTTTGGGGCAGCCTGAACCCGGCCGGTCGGTCACATCCGCCAACATAGGCCCGCCCAAAGTGCGGGCAAAGGGAACAAACAAATGCCAAAATACAGTGTTAAAAAGCCATTTACCGTACTTGTGGCGGTCATATTGGTGGTGGTGCTGGGCTTTGTAAGCCTGACCGGCATGCAGACAGACCTGCTGCCCAATATGAACCTGCCCTACCTGCTGGTCATTACCACCTACCCCGGTGCCAGCCCGGAACAGGTGGAAAGCGATGTGACCCAGCCGCTGGAAAACAGCCTTTCCACCCTGAATGGTGTAAAGAATGTGACCAGCCAGAGCAACGAAAACTACAGCCTTGTCATTCTGGAATACCAGGACGACACCGACATGGACAGCGCCATGGTCAAGGCCAGCACCGCCGTGAACCAGCTTTCGGACAGTCTGCCTGATATGGCCAGCACCCCCACGCTGATGGAGATGAGCCCCGATATGATGGCCACCCAGTATGTTGCGGTGGACTATGAGGGGATGGACATCTACGAGCTTTCCGACTATGTGGAGGATACGATCGTACCCCAGCTGGAGCGCGTGGACGGCGTGGCCAGCGTTTCCACCACCGGCCTTGTCAAAAAATCAGTGCAGATCACGCTGGACCAGGACAAAATTGACGAGGTGAATGACAAACTGCTGGTCAAGGTGAGCGACCGCCTGGCCGAAGCCAAAAAGCAGCTGGACGAAAACGAGGCCAAAATCAAGGATGGCCTGGCGGAGCTGGACAGTGCCCAGAGCCAGCTGGATTCCGGCAAAGCCCAGCTGAATACCCAAAAGCAGAGCCTGACCCAGCAGCTGCGGGATGCCATCGACCAGCTGAACGAGGAGATCCCCAAGCTGGAAGAGCAGATTGCGGGGCTGAAAACCCAGCTGGACACCGCCCAGAGCAAGCTGAACCAGCTGAAAGTGGACCCCAGCAGCCTGCCGGAAGTGACGCTGCCGATCGATGATGCACTGTTTGCTTCCTGCAAAGAGATTCTGGCAAAATATGACCCCCAGTACGATGCAAATGCCATGCCCGCTAATTTGGAGGAAGCCAAGAGCGACCTGACCAAGATGGCCGCGATGCTGGCTTCCATTGAGCGCGCCCAGCAGGCCATTGAGACCGAAGCTGCCGTCCTGACCGGCGGGCAGAGCGTCAGCGATGCCTGCGCCGCGCTGGATGCCCAGATCCTGACGCTGACCGTGCAGGTGCAGCAGAAGGATAACGAGATCGTTCAGCTGGAACAGCAGCTGGATACCGCCGCCCCGGAAGAGCAGGATACCATCCGCGCGGAAATCGAAAGCAAAAAAGCTGAACAGGCGGCTTTACAGACCCAGCTGGACACTGCCACCAGCCAGCGCGCAGCCCTGGATGGTTACAAGAGTGATGAAAGCACCCTTTCCACCACCCAGACGGCCTTGCGGAACGCAACGGTGCTGCTGAAAGCCCGGCAGGAAGCCGAAGCCAGCCTGAACGAGAGCACCGAGGAACTGCGCCAAACCCTACAGCAGACGATTACCACCCTGAACACCCAGATCGACAAAGCCGAAGCCATGCTGGCCAATTTGAACGATCAGCGCGGCAAGCTGCAATCGATGCTGGAAAGCCTTTCTGCCAACCCGACAGACCCCCAACTGGCCGATATGGCCGTACAGCTGCTGCTCAGCGGCACCGAAGCCCAGCTCAGTTTGGGCGAGTTCCAGATCAGCAGCGGCCGCACCCAGCTGGAAGCGGGCCAGACCCAGTTGGACTCCGCCCGCGAAGAGTATGAATCGGCCCGCGAGGAAGCGCTGAAAAGCGCCAATCTGGACCAGCTGCTGAACATGAACACCTTAAAGCAGCTGATCGCCGCGCAGAACTTCTCTATGCCCGCCGGTTACATTGACGGCGGGGAAGGGGACGATAACCAGTACATCTTAAAAGTCGGCGATGCGTTTGACAATGTGGATGAGCTGAAAAGTATGGTCCTGTGCAGCATTGACGGCATCGGCGATGTGCGGCTTTCCGATGTGGCGGACATTGAGCTGACCGATAACGCGGACGACAGCTACGCCAAGGTGGGCAAAAACCGCGCCGTGCTGCTTTCAATCTATAAAAGCTCCACGGCTTCCACCTCGTCTGTCTCCAACGCAAGCACCGCTGCTATGAAAGAACTGATGGCAGAAAACGACGGCCTGCACCTGACCACCATCATGGATCAGGGCGATTACATCAAGCTGATTGTGAACAGCGTCATGTCCAACCTGATCGAAGGCGCTGTGCTGGCCATCATCGTGCTGGCTCTGTTCTTAAAGGATATCCGCCCCACGCTGGTGGTGGCCATCAGCATGCCGCTCAGTGTGCTGTTTGCCATTGTCATGATGTATTTCAGTGGCATTACCCTGAACATTCTCAGCCTGTCCGGCTTGGGGTTGGGCGTTGGCATGCTGGTGGATAACTCGGTCGTTGTCATCGAAAATATTTACCGCCTGCGCGGGCGCGGCATTCCGGCCCCGCGTGCTGCGGTGCAGGGCGCACGCCAGGTGGCGGGGGCCATCGTGTCCTCCACCCTGACCACGGTCTGCGTGTTCCTGCCCATGGTGTTTACCACCGGCATGGTGCTGGAGCTGCTTTCCGATATGGCATGGACCATCACGTTCAGCCTGCTGGCATCCCTCATTGTGGCCCTTACCGTGGTGCCCTGCGCCGGTTCCACCGTACTGCGCAAGCAAAAAGAGATCAAGCACCCCTGGTTCGACCGTTTCCTGAATGGGTACGAAAAGCTCTTGCGCTTCTGCTTAAAGCGCAAGGCCATCCCGCTCACACTGGCGATCGTGCTGCTGGCCGTATCGGTCTGGCGCATTGCCACCATGGGCGTGGTGCTCATCCCGGATATGGGCTCCAACCAGCTTTCGATTACGGTAACGGTGCCTGCGGATACCGAAAAAGAGGATGCCTTTGCCACCGCAGACGCCGTGATGGACGCCATTACCAACATTGACGGCGTGGAAACGGTGGGCGCCATGTCCGGCGGCAGCGACAGCACCAGCAGCATGCTGATGATGACCGGCACTGAGGGCACCACGGACAACACCAGCTTTACCTATTATGTTCTGCTGACTGACGAGGGCGCCAGCAACAGCAAGGCCATCCAGCAGCAGATCGCCGATGACACCGCTGACCTGAACTGCGAAGTGGACATCGGCGCCAGCAGCATGGATATGAGCGCATTGTCTGGCAGCGGCGTGGAGGTGGACATCTACGGCCAGAACCTGGACAGCCTGACCACCGCCAGCCAGCAGGTGATGGACCTGCTGAACAGCGTGGACGGCATCGAGAATGTCTCCAACGGGCAGGAAACCGGCGACGAGGAGGTGCATATCGTCATTGATAAGGACAAAGCCATGCGCCTTGGCCTGACGGTGGCGCAGGTGTACCAGCAGATCGCCGCAAAGCTCAGCACCGATACCACCGCAACCACCCTGAAAGTGGGCCGCGATACCTATGATGTGACGATTGTGGATAAGACCGATACCCCGAACCTGGACGATCTGTTCCAGATGGAGTTCATCACAACGACCACCGATGATGACGGCAACACCGTGAACGAGACCCATACCCTGGGCGAGTTTGCCTCCCGCACCAACGGCAACGCCTATGCGACCATTGCGCGCGAAAACGGCTCCCGCAAGATCAGCGTGACCAGCGATACCGCCGAAGGCTACAACACCACCCTGATCTCCCGTGATCTGAGCCCCCAGCTGGAAGCACTGGACCTGCCAGATGGCTGCACCGCTGAAATTGCCGGTGAAACCACCCAGGTGACCGAGATGATCCAGCAGATGGCCAAAATGATGGCCCTGGCACTGTTGTTTGTCTATTTTGTCATGGTGGCGCAGTTCCAAAGCCTGCTTTCCCCCTTCATTGTGCTGTTCACCATTCCGCTGGCCTTTACCGGCGGCATGATCGGCCTGATGATTGGCGGCGAACAGCTTTCGGTCATTTCGCTCATGGGCTTCCTTGTGCTGATGGGCGTGGTGGTCAACAACGGCATTGTGTTTGTGGATTACGCCAACCAGCTGCGCATTGGCGGGCTGGAGCGCACCGATGCCCTGGTGGCAACCGGCCGCACCCGTATGCGCCCCATCCTGATGACGACCCTGACCACCGTGCTTGCAATGGTAACGATGATCTTCAGCAAGGATGCCGGCAGCGAGATGGGCAAAGGCATGGCCATTGTTATTGTGGGCGGCCTTTCCTATGCAACGCTGATGACCCTGTTTATTGTGCCGGTGATGTATGACCTCTTCTACCGCAAGCCGCCGGTCAACATTGATGTGGGCGATGACGGCATGGATGACCTGCCCGATGATGCGGCCGAGTTTGCCGCAGAATTTGCCGCCCGCCGCGCAGCAGAGGGCAAGAACCAGCCGGAACCCGAAACACCGGATACCGCCGAGCACCGCCACTTAAAGCTGCCCGGTAAACCCGATACCGAAAACGGGGAGGGGACGCCACAATGACACCAGATATCCGCAAAGAACGCGAAACCGCCCTGTACGAAGCCGCCTTGCGCCTGATTGCCAAGGGGGTAAACCCCGCCGCCATGAAGGTGCAGCAGATCGCGGACGAAGCCGGAATCGGCAAGGGCACCGTGTATGAATACTTTGCCTCCAAGGATGAGATCCTGCAGGGAATGGCCCTGTACTGCTTTGATACCGAGATTGCCCGCATTGCCGTATTGATGGAGCCATGCACCACCCTGCAAGAGCTGGAGGACGCCGTGATGGCCTACCTGCAGGATCTTTCCGGCAACCGGATGGGAACCTATCAGGTGATCGCTTCCAGTATTGGCGCACGGGAGAACCTCCGCGGTATGGACGAGTGTGTGCAAGCCCTGCGTGGGGTGCTGCACAGAACCATGGCAGCCCTGCGGCAAAAAGGGGAGATCAACCCCGCCCTGCCGGATGATTACTGTGATCTGGCTCTGCTTTCCGCTGCGGCGGGTGGGCTGATAGGGCTGTGCTATGTTTCCAAGCACCCGGACGCGCTAACGCCCATACAAAACCTGCGCGTGTTGATCCACCGCGCATTGAACCCATAAACAAACAAAAAATAAAAGCAGCCAGCTGCCCTGCCTGTGGGAATGTTCCACGGTGGGGCGGCTGGCTGTTGTATCGGGGGAAAGTGGAGATAAAAAAATACGCTTTCGCCGCCGATGCCCAAACCACGCAAAGCATGGTATAATGATGGCAGGATAAACGCAGAAACCAACACACAGAACACGAAAAGAACACAGGAAAGGAAAGACCATGTACTTTCAATACGGGCAGGAAGAAACGGAATACCTGAGCGGCAAAGATGAAAAACTTGGGGCGGTGATTGCCCAGGTGGGCCGGGTGAATCGCGAGGTGGATACAGACCTGTTTTCTGCCGTGGTGCACCATATTGTGGGGCAGCAGATTTCCACCAAGGCGCAGGCTACCATCTGGCAGCGCATGCGGGGTGCCCTTGGCACGGTGGATGCCGAGCATATTCTGGAAGCAGGGAACGAGCAATTACAGCTGCTTGGCATCAGCTGCCGCAAGGCAGAGTACATCACGGACTTTGCACGAAAAATCCAGAACGGTGAGTTTGATTTGGAGGGCATCTGGCAGAAGCCGGATGAGGAAGTGATCCGGGAGTTAAGTGCCCTGAAAGGCATTGGTGTATGGACAGCGGAGATGATTTTGCTTTTCTGCATGCAGAGGCCCGATGTGTTCAGCTATGATGACCTTGCCATCCAGCGCGGGCTGCGCATGGTGTACCATCACCGTAAAATTGACCGCAAACTGTTTGAAAAGTACCGCAGGCGGTTCAGCCCTTATTGCAGCGTGGCGAGCCTTTACCTGTGGGCCGCCGCGGGCGGCGCGGTGCCGGGGTTGAAGGATTATGCCCCCAAAAAGAAAGCCCCGGCCAAAAAGGCAGCACCCGCTGGTTCCCACACGGAGAAAACATCAAAAGTATAACAGAAAGGGTAGATGCTATGATGTTCACCGCGCATTATCAGTCCCCCTTGGGGGAAATTCTGCTGGCAGCGGATGAAGTGGGCCTGACCGGCTTGTGGTTTGACCGCGCAAAGTATTATGCGGCGGGCCTGGCCCCGCAGAGCACGGAGCGCGAAACCCCGCCCTTGACCGAAGCAAAGCGCTGGCTGGATGTGTATTTCAGCGGAAAAATGCCGGATTTTATGCCGCCGCTGCACCCCATCGGGTCAGACTTCCGGCAGGAAGTGTGGGCGCTGCTGCTGCAAATCCCATACGGGCAAACGACAACATACGGCACGCTGGCCGCCCGGCTTGCGGCAAAGCATGGCACGGCGCGCCTGTCCGCCCAGGCGGTGGGCGGAGCCGTGGGACATAACCCCATTTCGCTCATCATCCCGTGCCACCGTGTGGTGGGTGCCAGCGGCAGCCTGATCGGTTATGCGGGTGGTGTTGAGCGAAAAATCCAGCTGTTGAAATTGGAAGGAACCGACTGCATAAAGCTGTTTGTGCCCAAAAAATGTGAATTAAGAGTTGAGCAAGCACAAAGTAAGGGCGAGCAAAAGATGTGAAAAAGTAAACCAGCAGAAGAGCGAATATGCGAAGCATGTTGAATATTAGGAACAGCGTTCAGCCAGCGGAAAAAACTTCGATGGACTGCCGCATGCCACTTGCAAAAGAGGAAAAAACATCAGGAAAAGCCAATAACTTGCTTTTGAGTTTTTTCCTTGGCGGTCAAGAAGCTGCATATTGTATTGCGCTTTGAGGTTTTCATTCCATTTCTTTCATCAACTTCATTTTCCGCTTTTCGGGCCTGTTTATCCTTCTTTTTTCATTAGGGTGTATCTGAAAAGTCGAAAATATGGTCTATTTCTACAAACACAGCGGGATTTTGCGTTAAGGCAATACCGCATAATTCTAAGTGCCGATACGGCGAGCGAGGTGCGGCAGATGCTAAGCCAAAAGCGCAGATAATACTGGATGCTGCAAAGGTGAGCGCCGCCAGTGGCGGAAACAGCGAACCGAAGCAGGGGCAGCGGTCGCAGAGTGCGAGGGGCTTTTGCCCCCGAAGCACGATGCGGGTACCGCAACCCGACATTATCGAGCATTTTGGCAACGCAGATGCCGTGCCGCAGCCGCCGGAGCGGTGCTTAAGCCGCAAGGCGGGAATTGTGCGGTGTTGCCTTGGGAAAAAAGTTGTCCAAGACTTGATATCGGGCGGCTTACATTGTTTATGGGGTAGAGTGAACCTGCTCCGGCGTACGCCGCAGCTGGTTGCGATATTCGGACGGCGTAATGCCGTATAAACTGCGGAAAGTTTTCAAAAAACTGGTGTAATTGGTAAAACCGCTGGCGTTGCAGGCATCCAGCACGCTGGCGCCGGCGGCAATGGCACGGCGGCAATGCTGCATGCGCAGGTTGGTCAAATAGCCGTGCACACTTTCCATCGTGTAGGTTTTGAACGCGCGGGACAAATGCTCCCGGCTGGTGTAGGTATATTTGGCAAGGCTGCCAACGGTTAGGTTCGGGTCGGTATAATTGGCCTGCAAAAAAGCAACGGCCTTGGCAACCAGGGCACTTGTAGCGCTGGGCGGTGCCGTGCGGCGCTCGGCCACAATCTGGTCCATCAGCAGCAAAAGCTCCATCAGCTCGCACCGCTGCACCATGTGCTGGGTGCTGCCGTGTAAGTAAGCGGTCTGGGCCATCCGCTCAAATAAGCCGCGTAGATCCCATGCGGTGACGGCGTCTGCATCCAGGATCACCAGCTGCCCCAGCCAGGTGGGGGCAACCAGCCCGCTGGCCAGCAGGGCTTCCTGCCATAGCTCGGCGTCGATCTGGGCAATCAGACGTTCAGAAATCTTATCCGTGATATTGAACATGCCCGCATGATAGCACCGGGCAGGGAAGATGATCATTTCCCCCAGGTTTATATCATAAATGTTGCCGTCCACAGAATAGCGCACGTTGCTGCCCACCAGGGGCAGTACAAGCTCATAATACGGGTGAGAGTGTACAACAGACTGGCTGTCCTGCTCGTTGGTATACCAACCCACGGCAATCTGACCACTTTCCAGCTCCATGCTGGCGCGTTCCTGCGTCAAAAACTGGTCCTTGATATGCGGTACTTTCTGGACGAACATGGTGGGCCCTCCTTTTTTGACTTTGCGGCGCGGATTTCTGGGGAACGTTTGTAGTCCGGTCCGGGATGTTGGGCATAGCAAATAACAAAATAGGACAAAAATGGCGGTAGTGGCCAATTTTTATATGGCATTTAACTTTATTATAGCATAGAGTGCAGCAAGATGGTATTGGCATACACCAAAAAATATCGATTTCTGGCAAAAAAAACTGATTCTTAGGTGCAGCTTGCGTCAAAAGAAAGAGAATGAGAAGGGGGAAAATAAACAATGTTATCTAGGGCAATACCGCACAATTCCCGCCTTACGGCTTAAGCACCGCTCCGGCGGCTGCGGCACGGCATCTGCGTTGCCAAAATACTCGATAATACATAAAGTATTATCTGCGCTTTTGGCTTAGCAGCTGCCGCACCTCGCTCGCCGTATCGGCACTTAGAATTATGCGGTATTGCCCTAGGATATATTATTTTTTACGTATTGAATCGGCATGGACAATATGTTAGAATAACTTTGATTAGATCAAAAGAGGAAAGGAAGAATAAAGGATGTTTGTAGGAACATGGTGGTCACTGATGCCGCCCATTGTGGCGATTGCGCTGGCACTGCTGACCAAAGAAGTGTATTTGTCATTGTTTGCGGGGTGTGCCCTTGGCGCACTGTTGGTGGCAGAATTCCACCCGTGGATTGCGTTTGATACGCTGTTTAACACAATGATCGATAGTGTGGATTTTTCCATTCTGATGTTCATGATCCTTTTGGGCATGATCGTTATGCTTATGCAGGAATCCGGCGGCACCCGCGCTTACGGTGAGTGGGCCTCCAGCCACCTGAAAAGTAAGCGCTCCGCTTTGGTAACGACCTCTCTGCTCGGTGCGTTGATTTTTGTGGATGACTACTTCAACTGCCTGACGGTTGGCTCTGTCATGCGCCCTGTCACAGATAAGTACAAGGTTTCCCGCGCCAAGCTGGCGTATATCATTGATGCAACCGCCGCGCCAGTCTGCATCATTGCGCCGATTTCTTCCTGGGCGGCAGCCGTCAACTCTTACGTTCCGGCGGGCAGCTCCATGTCCGGTTTTGAGATGTTCGTTAAAACCATTCCGTTCAACCTCTATGCAATTTTAACCCTGTATATGGTGTTCTTCACCTCCATTGTAGGCTTCGATTTCGGCCTGATGAAAAAGCATGAAGAGAACGCGGCCAAAGGTGATCTGTTCACCTCCGGAGGGGAAGAGTTCCAGAACCAGGAAACAAAAGACCCGACCGAGGGCGGCAAATACGCCAAAGGCAAGGTCATCGATCTGATTGCGCCCATGGTCGTCATGATTGCAACGGCAATCGCAGCTATGATCTGGACCGGCCACCTGAACGGCGGCCAGAATCTGGTGGAGGACTTTGCCAACTGTTCTTCTTCGGAAGCGTTGGTGTTTGCCGGTTTGGTCACAGTGGGATTCCTGCTGCTTCTGTATCTGCCGCGCCGTGTCATCGGCTTCAAGGATTTTATGAATTCCGTTCCCGAAGGTGGCAAGCTTATGATGCCCGCCATCCTGATTTTAGTGCTGGCCTGGACTCTGAAAGGTATGACGGACGCCCTGGGTATCGGTACCTTTGTACGTTCGGCCATCAATCTGAATTCCAGCCTGATGAACTTTGTGCCGCTGATCATCTTCTGCATTGCAATTTTTATTGCCTTTTCTTCCGGCACCAGCTGGGGCACCTTTGCTATTTTTGTGCCCATCGTGGTTAACATGTTTGCTGAACTGGACCCGACCATGATGATCATTTCTGTAGCGGCTGTCCTGGCTGGTGCTGTCTGCGGTGACCATATTTCGCCTATTTCTGATACTACCATCATGTCCAGCTCCGGTGCCCAGTCCAACCATATCAACCATGTGCAAACCCAGATGCAGTACGCCTTTGTGGTCATTGCCGTGTGTGCTGTTGGCTACCTGATCGCCGGCTTTACCGAAAACTGGTGGCTGACCCTGCTTTGCTCGCTGGTGATTTTGACCGGAGTGCTGTTGGAGATAAGGAAGAGGGAAATGTGCGGCCGATAAACCATACTGACGTAGCATCATCAAAAAGAACCTGTTTTGCACACTATATGGGGCACTAAAACCGGTCGTGTTTTACAGTTATATGAACTATATATGAACTAAAACGCCAAACTTTTGGCCCCTGCGGCACAAAATTGGCACAGCTTTTTCAGAAGGTTTGAGGAGATGGCGAAAAACAAGAGAAAACAATGAGAATCCATGAGTTTATCACCTGCTTCGTAAAACTGTTGTTGCGTACCCGATGCAGAGGGGCCGGCCTTCTTTACATGGCTGCCGAAGATGTTTGGTAAAAGAGTTGTAGTTACCGTCCATGGGGAGTGTGAAATAATACGCGGCTGTCATAATAGGGACAAGGGTACTGTAGAGAAGAAAAGGCTCCGCGACCCGAAGTTCATATTTTCTTACCCGAAAAATGAACGACTGATCTTTCTAAGCGGCAGAAATGGTGCGCAGGAAGAAATCTCGACCATGAGGGTGGGGTGACAGCCAGCGGACAGGCGAGCTAGCCTATCCGCTCTTTGTGTTGGCTGAGATATTGATGAAGAAATTGAGTGGGATTGCGGAAAAGATTTATGAGTAAGAAATTTGCGATTGCGATGTTCGGACAGAAGCGATTATCGAGAGAAGGCGGAGTAGAAATCGTTGTCAAAGAGCTCTGCACCCGAATGGCACAGAATGGTTGTGATATAACTTGCTACAATAGAGCAGGCCATCATGTGAGTGGTGCAGAGTACGATGATGCCACAATTGAATATAAAGGTATTCATCAGAAAACGGTTCCCACAATCAATCGAAGAGGACTTGCGGCGGTAACATCATCCTTTTTTGCGGCTCTGTATAGTGCATTTGGAAAATATGATGTGGTGCACATCCACGCAGAGGGACCGGCATTCTTCTCATGGCTGCCCAAGATGTTCGGCAAAAGGGTGGTGGTTACCATCCATGGCATCGACTGGCAGCGCGAGAAATGGCAATCGGGACTTGGTTCTAAGTTTATTCACCAAGGCGAAAAAAATGCTGTGAAATATGCAGACGAGGTCATTGTTCTGAGCAAAGGCGTGCAGGATTATTTCAAGGAAACCTATGGCAGAAAGACACACTTTATCCCCAATGGAGTGAATAGACCGCAGACTCGGGAAGCAAATCTGATTACAGATAAGTTCGGGCTGAAAAAAGATTCCTACATATTATTCCTCGGTCGTCTGGTGCCGGAAAAGGGCATTCGATATTTGGTTGAAGCATTTAAGAATGTCAAGACAGATAAAAAGCTGGTCATCGCAGGCGGTTCCAGTGATACAGATTCCTTTATGAAGGAATTGAAAGAACTGGCGAAGGGTGACGATCGGATTCTCTTTACTGGGTTTGTGCAGGGAGCAATGCTGGATGAACTGTACAGCAACGCTTACATCTACACGCTGCCGTCTGATCTGGAAGGAATGCCATTAAGTCTTCTGGAGGCAATGAGCTATGGCAATTGCTGTCTGGTTTCCGATATTCCAGAGTGCGCAGAGGTTGTGGAAGATAAGGCGTTAATTTTCCAAAAGACGAATGTAGAGGATTTACAAGAAAAATTGCAAGATGCCTGTGACCATCCTGAAATGGTTATGAAAATGAAGAAGCAGGCAGCTGACTTTATCTGCGAGAAATACAACTGGGATGAAGTTGTAAAGGAAACGATGAAACTGTACAGGAGAAAATAATAGATGAGAGTATTGATAATAAATAAATTTTTATATCCAAATGGCGGATCGGAGACGTACATATTTAAGCTGGGTGAGGCACTGGAGCAGCACGGACATGAGGTTCAGTACTTCGGTATGGAGCACGAAGGCCGCTGCGTGGGCAACCGGGTCAATGCTTATACATCTGATATGGACTTCCACGGTGGCAGCAAACTGAGCAAGCTGACCTACCCGATCAAGACGATTTACAGCAAGGAAGCACGGGTACAGTTGAGAAAAGTTCTGGACGACTTCAAGCCGGAGGTCTGTCACCTGAACAACTTCAACTACCAGCTGACACCTTCCATCATTCTTGAAATCGTGAAGTGGCGCAAGGAGACCGGAAGAGATTGTAAGATCATCTTCACGGCACATGACTACCAGTTGGTCTGCCCGAACCACATGCTGAACAATCCGAATACGCACCAGAACTGTGAGAAGTGCCTCGGCGGTCATTTCGTGAACTGCATGAAAGGCAAGTGTATTCACGGTTCCACGGCGAAGTCAGCCATCGGCATGATGGAAGCCGAATTCTGGAAGTGGAAGGGTACCTACAAGTACATTAACACTATGATTTGCTGCTCTGAGTTCATGAAGAGCAAGATGGACAGCAATCCTCTGTTTGCTACTAAGACCGTGGCAATGCACAACTTCATCGACAAGGTGGATTGGAAAGAAACGGAGAAGAAGGATTACGTCCTTTACTTCGGCCGCTTCTCTGAGGAGAAGGGCATCGGCACACTCATCAAGGTCTGTAAGGAACTGCCGGATGTACAGTTCATCTTCGCTGGCACCGGTCCTCTGGAAGAGACAGTAAATGGTATTAAGAACATCAAGAACGTTGGCTTCCAGAAAGGTGAGGCATTGGAAAAGCTCATCCGTGAGGCACGGTTCTCCATCTACCCGTCTGAGTGGTATGAGAACTGCCCGTTCTCTGTGATGGAATCCCAGATGTATGGCACACCGGTGCTGGGAGCGAACATCGGCGGCATCCCGGAACTGATTCAGGTTGGCAAGACCGGCGAGCTGTTCGAGAGTGGTAATGCTGAAGATCTGAAGAAGAAGATCGAGAAGCTCTGGGGTGATGAGAAGCTGTGTGAGCAGTATAGCAAGAACTGCAAGGACATCAGCTTCGATACCATTGATGAGTATTACGAGAAAATTATGAAGGTGTATCAAGGCTAATTAACAAATAGCCTTTGTGACGGAGGATAAAAGAAAGATGAAGAATTATAAAATTGCTGTGGCCGGAACAGGTTATGTGGGGCTTTCGATTGCAACCTTGCTGAGTCAGCATCATCAGGTGACGGCAGTAGATATTGTGCCGGAAAAAGTTGAACTGATCAATAATCGCAAGTCTCCGATTCAGGATGACTACATTGAAAAGTATCTTGCAGAGAAAGAACTGAATCTGACCGCAACACTGGATGCAAAGGCTGCATACTCTGGTGCGGACTTTGTCGTTATTGCGGCACCTACCAACTACGATAGCCACACCCAGCACTTTGATACATCTGCGGTCGAAGCTGTGATCAAGCTGGTCATGGAATATAACCCGAACGCCATTATGGTCATCAAATCCACGATCCCTGTGGGCTATACCGCATCTGTGCGTGCGAAGTTCGGCAGCAAGAACATCATCTTCAGCCCGGAATTTTTAAGAGAGAGTAAGGCTCTTTATGACAATTTGTATCCGAGCCGTATCATCGTTGGTACGGACTTGAATGATGAGCGTCTGGTCGAAGCAGCACACGAATTTGCCGGTCTGCTGCAGGAAGGTGCCATCAAAGAGAACATCGACACCTTGTTCATGGGCTTCACCGAGGCAGAGGCAGTTAAGCTATTCGCCAATACATATCTGGCTCTGCGCGTGGCTTATTTTAACGAACTGGACACCTATGCAGAGAGCAAGGGGCTGAACACCCAGCAGATTATCAACGGTGTTTGCCTCGATCCTCGTATTGGCAGTCACTACAATAATCCGTCCTTCGGTTACGGCGGCTACTGCCTGCCCAAGGACACCAAGCAGCTGTTGGCAAACTATGCCGATGTGCCGGAGAACCTGATTGAAGCTATTGTCGAGAGCAACAGAACTCGTAAGGACTTCATCGCCGACCGTGTCCTGAAGCTGGCTGGCTACTACGGCTATGACGAGGACAACGAATACGATGAGAAGCAGGAGAAGTCTGTGACCATCGGCGTGTACCGCCTGACCATGAAGAGCAACAGCGACAACTTCCGCCAGAGCTCCATTCAGGGTGTCATGAAGCGCATCAAGGCAAAAGGCGCAACTGTGATTATCTATGAGCCGACTCTGAAAGATGGCGACACCTTCTTTGGCAGCGTTGTGGTTAATGATTTGGCTAAGTTTAAGGAAATGAGCCACGCTATCATTGCAAACCGTTACGACAAGTGCCTGGATGATGTGAAAGAGAAAGTCTATACACGCGATATTTTCCAGCGTGATTAAGAGGTGGATATGCAAAAAGAACGATATGAAGGGATAGATGGGTTAAAGGCATATGCCATTATTGGAATTGCTCTGATGCACGTATTATCGAATGGAAAATACGAAATTGGAGGATTTGCATTTAACCAGCTTATTCCGTCTTTCACAAACCTCGTTTTCCTTTTTATGATGGTCAGCGGCTTTGGTATGTGCTGCGGCTATTACCAGAGAATAATTGACCAGAAAATCAGCGTAGAGGATTTCTACAAGAAACGGTACATCAAAATCTGGCCGTACTTTGCACTGCTTTGTGCGTTAGACTTTGTGATTTCACCAAGCAAGGAATCCTTGTTTGAAGTTTTCACAAACTTGACATTATGCCAAGGGTTACTGCCGAATGCCAAGATTTCGGTCATTGGTGTGAGCTGGACACTGGCAGTCATTTTTGTGTTCTATATGCTGTTCCCGTTCTTCTGTTTTCTGATTGGAAATAAGAAGAGAGCGTGGGGCGTAGCAGTTGCGGCACTGATGTTTAACTGGCTGTGCGCTAATTACTTCAAAGCTGGAAGGACTAGTATCGTCTACGATGCGATTTACTTTATCGCAGGTGGCCTGATTTTTCTCTATCGAAAAGAACTGGCCGAGTTCGCATCGAAGTACAAAATCATCGCCGGAGCGGTCCTGCTGATTGCCACGGTTGCGTATTTTGCGTTAGGCGGTTTTACACTCACGATGCTGTTCTTCTGTGTGGCAGCACTAGTCTATACCCTCGGATGCAAGCGGGGGGGGGGGGTACTGGTCAATCCAGTTGCCAAGTTCCTCGGTGGTATCAGCTTCGAGATTTATCTGTGCCACATGGTAATTTATCGTGTGCTTGAGAAGTTACACCTCATTCATCTATTTGAAAATGGTCTGCTGGCATATATTTTCACAGCTGTTGCAGTCATCTGCGGCTCGGTTGTGTTCTCGGTATGTGCCAAGTGGTTCTTAAATAAAGTCGAAACATTCTTAAAAGAGAGAGTTAGGAGAGTTAATCATGTCTGAAGAAAAGAAGTTAAATGGTACGGTCATCGTTACCTATCGTTGTAACGCTCGTTGCTCTATGTGCAACCGTTATAAGGCACCTTCCAAGCCGGAAGAGGAAATCAGCATCGAAACCATCAAGAAGCTGCCGAAGATGTACTTTACCAATATCACCGGCGGCGAGCCGTTCATCCGTACTGATCTGAAGGATATCGTGCGTGAACTGTACAAGAAGTCCGACCGTATCGTTATTTCCACAAATGGTTTCTTCACCGACCGTATCGTTGACCTGTGCAAGGAGTTCCCGCAGATTGGTATTCGTATCTCTATCGAGGGTCTGGAACAGACCAATAACGAGATCCGTGGTCTGCAGAACGGCTACCAGCGTGGTTACGGCACACTGAAAAAGCTGCGTGAGATGGGCATGAAGGATGTCGGCTTCGGTATGACTGTTCAGGACAAGAACGCTCCTGACCTGGTGCCTCTGTACAAAATCTCCGATGAGATGGGTATGGAGTTCGCTACCGCTTCTCTGCATAACAGCTTCTACTTCGTTGAGGCAAAGAACATCATCCATGATCGTCCGATGGTCGCAAAGAACTTCGAGAATCTGGTCAATGAACTGCTCCGCAGCAACAGCCCGAAGAAGTGGTTCCGTGCATACTTTAATCACGGCCTGATCAACTACATCTACGGTCAGAAGCGTCTGCTGCCTTGCGACATGAGTTTCGACACCTTCTTCATCGATCCGTATGGCGATGTTATGCCTTGCAATGGTACCAAGGATAAAGAAGTCATGGGCAACCTGAACAATCAGACTTGGGATGAGCTGTGGAACAGCCCGGAGGCAGAGAAGGTTCGTGCAAAGGTTCGTTGCTGCGACCGTGACTGCTGGATGATCGGCAGCGTAAGTCCTGCGATGCACAAGTACATCTGGAAACCTGCTACCTGGGTTCTGGTACACAAGTTCAAGGCACTGTTCACTAAACATCCGTACAGCATGTACGAGCTGAAGATCTGCCGTGACTACCGTGACGGTAAAGTCACCAAAGAGGAACTCGATAAGTGCAGCACTTGCGATATGAACTGTGTTATTAACAACGGTCTGAGTGAGGCGAGCAAGGAGCAGTTGAAGCATAAGTCCGGTGAGGAAATCGTGGATGCCGATATCGCACAGCAGATGAAGCAGTGATAAGGAATGTGAAAAATGTTATTAAAAGTAGAAAAACTCGTAAAAATGTATAAAATTCCAATTCTGGGGGGGGTGGCGAAAGAACTAAATTATCTCCTCGGAGTTGACATTCCGAGATGCGTTGTTATTGGGAATAATGTCAGCTTCCCACATAACGCTATCGGAACGGTGATTCATGATAACACGGTCATTGAAGATAACGTGAGAATTTACCAGAATGTCACGTTGGGACGTGCTGACGTTTATAAATCCGAAAAAGACTCTCCTTCAGAGTTTAAAGGATTCCTTCTTAAAGAAGGAGCGTGTATATGTGCTGGGGCAAAGCTGATATGCAAGAAAGGGACGCTTGTTATAGGTAAAAATGCTGTAGTTGGGGCGAATGCTGTTCTGTTAAATTCGATTGGAGACAATGAAATTTGGGGCGGTGTTCCAGCAAGATTTATTGGAATGCGCAAGACAAGTGACAACGAAATGTAAAATAAGCAATGGAAATTGTAATGGTGGGAGAAAGTAATGGAAGACCGATTTAATAAGGAAAAAAGTCTTGAGCTAAAAGGTGTTGCAATTATCTTTATGTTCTGGCTACATCTCTATGGACACGACAATCTTATCCAGAATGGAAATTATTATACGGAGTTATGGGGGGGGGGGACGCAGTTCCTGCTTACGTTGAGTAGTATATGCGTACCGATTTTTATCTTTATAGCTGGATATGGGTTTGCCATCAAGCAAGGCTCGGAAAAGTCTTTGCTGAAGACAATAGGTGGACTGTATAAGAAAATCTGGCTGGTAGCACTGTTCTTTTTCCCTCTTGCACTTTTTCTTGGAAAGCTGGATTTCAAAATTACTGAATTGGGACTGAATCTGTCGGGATTTTACTTTAGCTATTGTGGAGAATGGTGGTTTGTTTCGCTCTATGTGTTGCTTGAAGTCTATGCGCGAGTTTTGGAAAAGACGAAGGTCTTGAACAATTTGAAACTGGTAGCATTGATTTCCGGATTATTGATGATTGCTGGATATGGTATGAAAGTGTTAATTCCGACAGCAGAAAAAATCAATACGCTCGAATGGATTCCATATACTTTTTTGATTAAGCAACCGATTTTCATCAGCGGCTATATATGTAAGAAACTGGATGTGTTTAATAGACCAGCTGTTGCAAAATTTGGAATACTCGGATTTATCGCGTGGGCATTTATGTTTAGTAATATACCACAATCGTTCTTTCTTCCAATTGTAGTACCATGCTTTATAGCAGCATTTTGTTGTGTCCCGATTACCGGAATAATGAAAAAAGGATTACTGCTACTAGGAAAAAATAGTACTTATATGTGGCTAACTCACAGTTGGCTGATTTATAAATTTCTGCAACCCGTTATTTTTTCTATGCACGATGTAGTAGCTAATTTGATAGTGCTTGTAATAACCGATTTACCAGTTGCTTTCTGTTTTAAGTCGTTTGAGGGTAAAGTGAGCAAGCTACTAAGTGATAAATGCAGTTGTGTCACACAATAAAAAATATTGGAAAGTCTGCATTTTTATAGAGGGCATGCAGGCAGTGAGGGAACATAGCTTATGAAAATACTCATTATTAGAAATTATCCAAGCTATATGGATGTGGAAAAAAATACATACAACATCCAAGAGGTTGGACTGGCAAAAGCATTGGTTCGAAAGGGTAATGTTTGTGATATTGTTTTTTGGACGGACAAGGATGAAAAAGAAGTTGCTATCCCCGTTGATGACAGAGGAAAAGTGACTGTTTTTTATAAACACGGAAAAACGGCGTTAAAAAATACCGTGTATTCCGGATGTGATGAATTGTTTGCACAATATGATGTGCTGCAAACAGCCGAGTACAATCAAATGCAATCATGGATTCTGGCAAAAAAGTATCCAGAGAAACATATCGTTTATCATGGTCCATATTATACGCCATTTAATAAACGATACAACTTGATGTGTACGGTATTTGATTTGTTCTTCCTAAATAGATATCGGAAGATTGGAACACATTTTATAACAAAAAGTAAGCTTGCTCAGGAATTTCTGGGGAGCAAAGGCATAAAAGCCTCTAATGTAAAAACAATAGGTGTCGGAATAGACACCCAGATGCTTTCAAACGGAAAAACTGAATGTAGTGAACCGTTGTTTTTGGAAATGTGTAAAGATGAAAAAGTAAAGCTTTTGTATATAGGTCGCTTTGAAGAGAGACGGAACATTCCATTCATATTTGATATTTTTGCTGAAATTCTGAAAAAAAGTGTTAATGCAACCTTGTATATGATTGGTACAGGAGATAAAGATTACACAGAAAAATGCTGGAAGCATGCAACAGAACTTGGTATACGGGAAAATATTGTATATCAGGAGAAGATGGAACAGAAGTACCTATCTGACGTTTATAATCTGGCAGATTTCTTCCTGCTTCCAACAAAATATGAGATTTTTGGAATGGTACTTCTCGAAGCCATGTATTACAAAACTGTTGTGCTGACAACGGATAATGGCGGATCAAGTACACTGATTGATAACGGTAGGAATGGTTATATTCTTCAGGATGAAAACGCGAGCAAATGGGCCAATGTGGTATCCGAGGTTACATCAGAGAAAATGAACGCTGTTAAAGAAGCAGCGCACGACACCATTGCTGATCAATATACTTGGGATAAATTGGCTGATTCATTTATGGAGAGTTATAAGAAGCTGGATGATAAACGAGAGGTTTAAAATGAAATCAATAGCATTTGTTATACCATGGGGGGGGCAATCTCCCAGTATATTTCCAATTATGGCTGGAGTCATGTAGAAGAAATCCGAGCGTAGAGTTTCTTATTTTTACAGATGACTATACGGAATACAATTATCCAGACAATGTAAAAGTGCATTATATGAGCTTTGAACAGATGAAAGAACTGTTTCAAAAGCATTATGATTTTCCCCTGTCAATTAGTGCTCCATATAAGTTTTGTGATTTTAGACCTGCCTTTGGTGAAATTTTTTCTGACTATTTGGTGGGCTATGACTATTGGGGGCATTGTGATGTTGACTTAATATGGGGCGATATACGGAAATTTGTTACGGATGATGTACTAACAAAATATAAACGAATTTTTTCAAGAGGACATTGCAGCATTTACGAAAATTCATCGGAAGTTAATGCTTTCTACAGAACACTTCCGGCGTGTGGCTGCCAAGATTGGAAAAATGTATTTCAAAGTGAAAAGTCTTGTTGTTTTGATGAATGGGCTGGTCATTGTGGCGGTGGGATGTCGCAAATAATGCTACAAAATAATGTGACAATATTTGATGAAGTGTGTAGCGCAGATATTAATGTTAATAAGGGAAACTTTGAAATCAATAGAATGGAAAAATATAGGGACCTGTATTTTGCATATGAAAACGGAAGAATGAAATTGAAAGGCCCGGATATGAACCGAGAGGTCTTGTGTGCGCATTTTCAAAAGCGTGCAGTTGAAATAGAAAAAGATATTAATTATAACAAATATTATTTTGTGGCACCATGTCATATAACGAGCGATGAAATTCAAATAAAGTCACATGTGATAGAAAATAGATTGTTCGAAATTAGGAGACTGCTCAAAAGAGTGCAGAGTAAAGTGAGGTAAGTTATGCTGAATCTTTTTTATAGAGGGGTGACACCGTGGGCTGTAGCTAACCGAAGCCAGATATGTATCAATCGAATATTAGGAAGAATGGCGAATTATGCATATCCGGTATATTGCAAAACAAGCAAAATTCAGCCGAAGGCACCTTCGGCATATGATTTATGCAAAAATAGAGTTATCATTTCATTAACATCTTTTCCCGCAAGAATTGATAAAGTGTACTTGTGCATTAACAGTTTGTTAAGGCAATCTGTTAGAGCGGATAAGATAGTATTGTGGCTTGCAGATACACAGTTTCCAAATGGAAATGGAATACCTGAAAGTTTGAAGCGTTTGGTAGGGGAAAAATTTGAAATTCGATTTTGTGATGATCTAAGATCGTATAAGAAAATTTTCTATTCGGCTCAGCAATTTAAAGATGATATAATTATTACGGTGGATGATGATACGCTTTACCCGGAGGATTGGCTATTAAATTTAATCAACACATACATTAAATATCCTGATTGTGTATGCTGCTATCGAGCACACAAAATCGTCCTGAAATCGGAGAAAATTGCTCCGTATTCCGAATGGATTGGGCTATCTCCGAATGAAACAGGACCGGATTCATTTCTAGTGCCTATAGGTGTTGGGGGCGTTTTATACCCTCCGACATTTTTTAATAATGTTGAGTTTGATTTTGAGAAGATCAAAGAGCTGTGTCCAACAGCAGATGATCTTTGGCTAAAAGCAATTGGATTAAAAAATGGATTTAGAGCCGTTAAAGTTAATCCGAACTCAAAGGAATGGTTCACGATAGTTTCGTCACAAAAACAGGCACTTATGAAGACTAACGTTGGTCAGAATATGAATGATGTTTCAATTAGTAACTTGCAGAAGTTCTATAAAATCAAGTTGTACCAAGATGATGAAATTCAGTGATATCTTAGCTTTATAGAATTAATTCTTTGTTGCTCTTTTTCACAAGAAAGGATGCTTGAAAATAATATTTTGAAAGAGATGGTAAGAAGATGGCAATAAGTATACAATTGGGAGCAATATTAGCTGCTTTACTGATAATAAACATCTATTTCATGTCCGCAAAAAAATATGAATTGATATTTTCAATATGTATTATTTTGTTAACATTTGTGTCAAAAGAAGAAAATGGAATTATAAGTGGAGTGCCTTATGATACGGGAGGTGTGATCAATCCTAGTATAGTAGGATATGACGTTTTAATCATCCTGATTCTATCGCTTGCGCTAAGACACGGTAAAATTAAATCGTTGGGCGTATTCTGGCGTAGAGCCGTGATATGCACATGGCTTACTATTACAATTCGCTTTGTAATTGATGGGTTTGGGGTGCTTTCAAATAAAGTATTCGATAGCTATTTGATGCCGATGGCATATGCTCTATTAATGATTCGGTACTTGGATAAAGAGAAAGCCATTAAGGTCGTAAAGGTACTATATGTTTGTGTGCTAATTAATGCGGCTGTAGGAGGTTGTGAATATTTTCTTGGACGAAGCTTGCTTTTTCATGAGTATTATATGAAAGCTGTTGGATGGTATCCGAATACTTATTTAGCACAAAAATACGGCGTTTCATTTAGATGTACAGCTTTTTTAGGACACCCATTGACAAATGGTATGTATTACCTGATGGGTGTGGTTTATTTGTTCAACAATGAAAAAAAATGGAATTTATTCAAAATTGTACAGTTTGCAGTTTTAGGATTTGCGATATTTGCAACTAATTCGAGAGGTGCTTTGCTTATTCTAAGTATATATATTTTGTTCTACCTTATTTCCAATAAAAAAGCTTTGAAGCTCTGCTTTTTGGCTGGAATGGGCGTAGTCATCACAACAAGGATAAACTTGCAAGAAATATATAATAATATTTTTGCAAGAGATGCGACAGGTAGCTCTATGATGGTTAGAGTAAAAGTACTTTTGAATTTTTTTGATATTCCAATTCAAAATGTAATAATGGGCATGGGATATAACAATGCGGGCACGATTTTTTCAAAGTACACAGGCGGAGCAAATGCTGAAATTTCTTATATTATTTTATTGATGGAAAATGGAATAGCTGGATTTATTTCATGGTTTGTTGCCTTATCGAGTATTTACAACAATAAAATGTGTCGAATGTTCAATGGAATTAAGTATAGCGGATTAGTACATGGAATGTTAATATGTTTCCTCATGTATGCTGCAACTTCTAATTCTTTTGCAGACCCAGGCACGTTGACTTATTTGTTGTGTTTTATTTTGGCATTGTCACGAATTGGAAAAGTGGATACTTTTAAGGAGAATTTGATTTATGGGAATGGTATGGAGAGTAAAGAAGCTAATTCAAGACTTCCGGTATAGAAAAGTAGATATCGGAGAAAATTCAAGAATTAATCTTGGGGTTCAAATCAATAATCCACAGAACATGAAAATAGGAGATAACACGTATATAAACGGTGGTGTATTTTCAATTGGTGAAAATTCAAAAATTCACATTGGAAATGACTGCTTGATCTCTTACAATGTGCATTTTAGGACGGCATCTCACCATTATGAAAATAAAAATGAGCTTATAAGAAGGCAGGGAGAATTTGAAAAAGACATTACAATTGAAGATGATGTATGGGTAGGCTATGGTGCGCAGATAATGCCTGGGGTTACGATACATAGTGGTGCTGTTATAGGTGCAGGTGCGGTTGTAACACGAGATGTAGCACCGTATACCGTAGTGGGGGGGGTCCCGGCCAAGGTTATCAAAACCCGAAAGTAATCTTGTCAATTATTATTCCAGTATATAATACAGCAAAACAATTACGGAGATGTTTAAATAGTATTGTTACGCAACTGAATGATAAAGTTGAGGTAATACTAATTAACGATGGTTCTACAGATAATAGCATCAGTATTATCCACGACTATATAGAGCATTATAACCAACTCAAATTATATGATAAACCGAACGAAGGGGTTAGTTCATCAAGAAATATTGGACTAAAAGTGGCTGTTGGTCAATATGTTGCTTTTGTGGATTCGGATGATTATGTCGAAAATGACTATATTTGTAAAATGTTGGCGAATATACAAAAGATGGAGTTAGATAAGCTGGATCTTATGATTTTTGGCTTCTATAGGAGAGAAGGTGAAAACTATAGCGTGAATTCACCAATGGTCAGGAAAAACGAAAGTGATATTATAAAAGATATTTTTGTTCAGAAGTATAACGCTCCATGGAATAAAATATTTAAGAAAAGTATAATAGATACATATAAGCTTGAGTTTCCAGTTTCCATGAAAACAAGTGAAGATTTTCTATTCCTTCTAGATTATGTGCAGAATACCTGCAAAATTGGAGTTGCAGATGAATGTTGTATTTATAACTATTGTGACAATCCATGTGGAGCAGTGAATAATACAAAAGAACAATATTTGATTGATACAATTAAAATTTATCATAAAATACAGGCAATGATGAAAAACCACTCAATAAGTTATATAAATGAAATAGAAAATTCCATAATGGAAAGATATTATTATATAGTTTATAACTTATTGAGGATGGGCGATAATAAGAAAGAACTTCGATCGATATTATATACGCTTAATTTTGATTTGAAACAAATGTCAAATTTGGACAGAAAAAATAAGCTGAAACGATTTCTTGTTGAACATCAATGCTTTTCAATAATTGAACGATCAATAAAAAAATAATGAGGAAGATTTAATGGGCAGTGTGAAAAAAAATATAATTTATAATATAAGCTATCAGATATTAATCTTGATAGTTCCCTTTATTACGTCACCATACGTTTCTAGAGTCTTAGGACCGGAAGGACTTGGAACATATTCTGTTACAACGGCAATAGTTAAATATTTTACACTATTTGCACTGCTTGGAATGTCAAACTATGGAAACAGAACGATTGCCAAGAATAAAGACAGTAAAGAAAAGTTGTCTGTTACATTTTGGAACCTATATTATTTTCAATTGATTTCATCATCAACTGTATTAATGATGTACATAATATATCTTTTTGTAGTAGGTATAGACAATTATGGATTGGTTAGCTTATGCCAAATACCATATATGCTTTCTTGTGTGTTCGAAATTAGCTGGTTCTTTTATGGTATGGAAAATTTTAAAGGAATCGTTACAAGAAATACAGTAGTAAAAATTCTCACAACGATAGCAGTATTTGCTTTTGTGAAAGAGCGCGGTGATGCATGGATTTATGTTCTGATTAATTCTCTCAGTTTGTTAATGGGCCAGTTATGTTTATGGCCGTTTGTATTCAAGTATGTTTCTTGGAAAAAACCTAATTGGAGTATCATTCGAAGTCATTTTAAACCCAATTGTATTCTCATGATCAGTGTAATTGCCGTTAGCGTTTATACCTTAATGGATAAAATTATGATCGAGTGGATGACAACAACTACAGAGGTTGGATATTATGAAAACACTGAAAAAATAGTGGCAATAGCAAATAATGCAGCAGGCGCGGTAGGCGCGGTAATGCTACCACGAGTTTCGAATCTTAGAGCGTCAGGAAGTGACGATAAGGTTTTATCATATATAAGTAAATCTATGAAATATATTATGCTAATTGCAGTTGCTCTAGCATTTGGAATAGCGGGAGTTAGCAAGAGCTTTTCTGTTATATATTATGGAAAAGAATTCGAAAGATGTGGAACGCTTTTAATGATGATTTCACCGGCAATTGTTTTTTACGCTGCATCTAATATACTACGAAATCAGTATCTTTTACCAAAAGATATGGATCGTGTTTTTGTTACAGCAACAGTTTCAGCATCTATTTTGAATTTTGTTTTGAATTCTATTTTTATACCTGTGTATGGTGCATTGGGTGCGGTGATTGGAACCGTGGGGGCACAGTTTGGAGAATTGGCTTATCAGGCATTAAAAACAAGAAAAGAACTTCCTATAAAAAAATATATTCTCTATGTTTTTCCATATATATGCTTCGGAGCAATTATGTTTTTTGCTTGCAAAAGAATTGAAAAGATTGAGGGCATTTCTGTGGTGTCTTTGATTACGCAAATCATAGTTGGAGGTATAATATTTTTAATACTAGTAAGTATATATTTTATTATAACGCGAGATGAACTATTTAGTAGCATAATTAATAAAATCAAAAAGAAAGTTTAAGGGAAAGAAAATGAACGAAATGTTTAAAAGAGATTACTATGCATTTTATGGAGAAGAATGGAAATGGGGGGGGGGGGAAAAGCGACTCATTTCTAATAGAGATCT
>NZ_JAQFEN010000004.1:31695-230159 GCF_027689445.1 Gemmiger qucibialis
TCTGAGGTATGTTTATGTTGGGCGAATGTCAATAAGCGCACATACCTCAATAGTAAGAAAAGTATTTCGTCTTGTGCGACATGCTATGGCAGTTAATCGATGTGCGGAAATATCATTTCAAAATATTGGAGCTGGATTTCATCTCAGTCATGGGAATGCAATTATTCTCACGGCTAAAGCAAGGATTGGAGAAAATTGTAGCTTGAGAAATGGAATAACAATAGGAGCTGAGATGCGAGGGAAGAGAAAAGGAGCTCCTACTATTGGAAATAAAGTGTGGATTGGACCAAATGCAACAATTGTTGGAAAAATAAATGTAGGAAATGATGTATTAATCGGAGCAAATTCTTATGTAAATTTTGATGTGCCGGATCATTCTATTGTGCTGGGAAATCCTGGAAGAATTATCCGTAAAGAAAATGCAACGCAAGACTACATTATATATGAACTTACAGAGTATAGATAATAAATCAATAATATGTGAAGGAAAAAACAATGAACACAACATTACTTATCATGGCTGCTGGTATCGGTAGCCGCTTTGGAACAGGAATAAAACAGTTGGAGCCGGTGGATGATGCTGGTCATATCATCATGGACTATTCGATTCATGATGCCATTGAAGCAGGTTTCAACCATGTGGTATTTATTATCCGTAAGGATATCGAGAAGGAGTTCAAAGAGGTCATTGGTGATCGCATTGCGTCTATCTGCTCCGCTCACAATGTAACTGTGGACTATGTTTTCCAGGATATCAACGATATTCCGGGAGAACTTCCGGCAGGCCGTACAAAGCCGTGGGGAACTGGTCAGGCTGTGCTTGCAGCGAAGGAAGTAATCGATACCCCGTTCATCGTCATTAACGCAGACGATTACTATGGCAAGGAAGGCTTCAAGGCCGTCCATGAGTATCTGGTGAATGGCGGCAAGTCCTGCATGGCTGGCTTTGTGCTGAAGAACACGCTGTCTGATAACGGCGGTGTGACTCGTGGTATCTGCAAGATGGATGAGAATGGAAACTTGACTGAGGTTGTGGAAACCAAGAACATCGTAAAGACTGCAGATGGAGCAGAGGCCGATGGTGTGGCTGTTGATGTGAATTCTCTGGTTTCCATGAACATGTGGGGCTTGACTCCTGACTTCCTGGCTGTGTTGGAGGAAGGATTCAAAGAGTTCTTTGAAAAGGAAGTGCCGGGCAATCCTCTGAAAGCAGAGTATCTGATTCCTATTTTCATCGGTCAGCTACTGGAGCAGGGAAAGATGTTCGTAAAGGTTTTGAAAACCAACGATACCTGGTATGGTATGACCTACCATGAAGACGTTGCAGCTGTAAAGGATAGCTTCAAGAAGATGCTGGAGAATGGTGTGTACAAGGCTGATTTGTTTTCAGACCTGTGATATACTTGAACCATCATAACAGGAAAGAGGTTTGTGTCCTATGCCCAGAACAAAAGGCAGCAAAAACCGTCCCAAAACTACCCATACCGACTACGCATCTCAGATCGCGGAGAAGCAGGAATCTATCACTTCCCTGACTGCTGAGATTTCATCCATCACCGCAAACATTGACACTTTGAAGGCTGATCTGAAAGCAAAAAAGACTGCTTTGAAGAAGGCCGAAAAAGAAGTGGCAACGCTAGAAGCGAAGAAGGCAAAGGCAGATGCTAAAGCAGCTGAAGAAGCTAAGAAGACCGAAGCGGAGGCTGTGCTGAAGAAGCTGCTGGCAAGCGGGATGAGTGCAGACGAGATTCTTGAAAAGCTGAAATAAACAAGAACCCAAGAAAAAAATAAATGCCGTGTGGACAAACTGAACTTCAGGAGTTCATACGGTATTTTTTGAAGGCCGTAGTATAGTTTGTGACGAAAATAAAAGAAGAACAAAATTAAAAGAAATGGAGCGTGAAAAAAATGAACCTATCTAAAATACACCACATCGCAATTATCGTATCTGACTACGAAGCTGCAAAGGATTTCTATGTGAACAAGCTGGGCTTCTCTGTTATCAGGGAAAACTATCGCCCGGAGCGTAAGGACTGGAAGCTAGATCTTCGTGTCAATGAGCACACAGAGCTGGAGATTTTTGCAGAAGAAAACCCGCCGAAGCGTGTGAACCGCCCGGAGGCCTGTGGGCTGCGTCACCTTGCATTCTGCGTAGACAGTGTGGAGCAGACGGTGAGGGAGCTGGCGGAGGTAGGAATTGAATGTGAGCCAATTCGTGTGGATGATTACACCGGCAAGAAGATGACATTCTTCCATGACCCGGATGGTCTGCCGCTGGAGCTGCATGAGTAAAATGAAGAAAACAAGAAAACCCGGCGGCGGTCGGAAGAAGTTGAAGCCAGAGTACGATGCCGGGAAGAATCTGAAAGAGCAGATGGATGCTGCTGTGACACTTTATAATTCTGAGATGTCCTTGCAGGCCATCGCCGATGTGCTAAACCTAAACCCAATCAAAGTGAGAAAGCTGCTCATCACAGCCGGTGTGTATGAATCAGAAGTGGCGGAGAAGGTACAGGACACGTTTGAGAGGTATCGAAAAACGCTGGACTATAAAACTTCCATTTTCTCAACGGCAACAGTCCTTGGCCTATCCAAAGCCTCCGTCACATCGTACCTGCCTTATGAAAAAGGTGTGTACTTTCCAAACACAGCAGATAAAGAGAAAATCAGCGTAGGAGCAGAGCGGCAGCGGAGATACAGAGCGGTAAGAAAACTGAGAACCGAGCCGACAGAAGAGCATCTGTGGGAGGTGGTTCTTCTTTATGCAGGTGTGCGTTTCAAAACGTACTCAGGTTTACCCTTTACCTATGAAATACGAAAGGGCCGGAATGGGCAATACACTAAGGAACTGTGGATCGATCGCAGAGAGAATAGTAAAAGCCTGGCGTGGAGTTCCGTGCTGCTGGCTCTGGGTCATATTAAAAAGGTAGGAGAAATAGTTGAACGACCGAAAGCGCTGGGCGATATCCGGGGTGTGACCTATATATACGGAATGTTCTATCGGTTCGGACTGATCAATGTGCCGGATGAAGCAAAAGAAAAGATGAAGATAGCATTCGGAAAATCGTTTTGACACGGATGCCGCAGAGGGGGGAAGAAGCATCACCCAATGTTTGAGGTCATTGTGTGACCCGGAGATTACACAAAAAATCCGCCTGCGGAATGAACCACAGGCGGCTGAAATCACATTATAGCTTATTCAAAAAGTCTTCCAGAACACGGTTCCACTTTTCGGGGTACTCATAGAACATCAGGTGACCACCCATGACGTAGGTGTCGTAACCGGGAAGCTGTGCTTCGACAAAGGGCTTTGCAATGCCCTGCCAGTGTTCTGCAATGAACATCAGGCTGGGCAGAGTTGCACCGATGTCTTTTGCGGTCTCCAGATAGTTGGAGAACACAGCGTCGCAGAACAGCTGACGGCAGATCCAGTATGGTGTGCGGCCGGAAATATCCAGCAGATACTCCAGCTCATCAGGCTCCATCTTATGCTGGATCATGACGCCAGTCGCATACTCGCTAAAAAACTCATGGCATCCCTGAGAAGAGGTCAGCACCTGCGTGGCGACCTGAGACAGCTCTTCAATCGTGCCCTCAGTCCACCACTTCGGGTCAGGGGAGAGCGGGAGCGGAGACATATCGATAGTCACAACGCCGCGCAGCTTGTCTTTGCCGAACTGCTGCACGTAGCTCCATGTGTCAAGGTTGCCCGTGCTCCAGCCAATCAGGACAATATCTTTGAGACCCAATGCATCAATCAGACCTGCTACATCGCGGCCGTGAGTCAGGTAGTCGTTGCCATCCACGGTTTTGGCAGAATAGCCTTGGCCGCGAGGATCGATAGCAATGACACGATATTCAGAGGAGAAATACTCCAGTTGGTTCTTGAAAATCTCACCAGAGAAAGTCAAGCCGGGAATGAAGACCAACGGTTTACCTTCGCCTTTTTCCAAGATATGTAACTCCACACCAGGGGCCACAGTGACATACTTGCTTTTAATACGATCTTTTGCCATGAGAAAATCTCTCAACAAAATCTATAAATCGAATTGGTTTGTCCGAATTATACATCTGAAAAAGGAGAAAAGCAATAGCTTGATAGAAACTGCACTGCTGTAATCTACAAAAATTTTCAGTGCATGAATATCAGTAACAGTTACACAACGTTAAAATAGCAATATGCCCACGATGAGCAGGTACACAACCTGCTTATCGTGGGCATTTCGCTTTATACTGTGTCTTTATGAATGACGGTAAGGTTCGATTTTGAACTTTGCCGTTTTTCTTTTTGTCCAAATTTGTGAAATTTTCAAAACTGTATTCCAAAACGGCTCTGCGGATTCCTATTAGTGTAGGGGGTTCAAAATCTTTTGTAGAACAGCTTTCCGCTAGTTCTATAAGTGGAAAATAAACAAAATCTATATTCTAAAATTAGGCAGTTCAACAAAATTTGAAAATCTGGTTGCCAAACACCCATTTTAGATTGTTATAGGTAGAGGGGAACGTTGGAAAAATGAATTTTCTTTGAACTTTCAAAAGACCCGGTTTAAAAACACCCCTTAAAGTTTGTATAGGGTATAGGAAGTGTTTTCAAAAGTAAGCCAATTCACTACGGCATCACTGATGAAATTCCCCGATTCCTTACAAAGCTACATCGTACCTTGATAATTTCATGAGCCACCCCAGCAGGATACCTCCGGTACTGAATGTGCATTCTGCGCGTCTTACCAGAAAAAACGCCGGAAAAAATCGGGCAGGAACGGGCCGGGACAGAGTGGACGGTAGTTAAGAGCAAGATTCGCCTTTGTATACGAAACCGCTCCTACGGGCAGTTTCTCCACGACGGCATCTTGATGGGGATTGCGCTCCCCATACCCTCACATCGTGCAAAATCACATGATTTTGCCTGTTGGTGGCCTGTCGCAGCAGGTCACAGCCGGAGTGTAGATGCACTGCCGGGAAAATCAAATTCTTGATTTTGGAAAGGAGACCCCATGCCACGAACAAAGAGAAAAGTGAAATCTATCGTAAAGACAAAAGTAATCTCCGCACGAGTAACAGAAACAGTACATGAACTTTTACACCGGCAGGCAGAAGATGCCGGGGTGACCCTCTCTCAATTTGCAGCGCAGGTGCTGATGAAAGGCCGTGTGAATACCTCGTATGTGTTCTACGTCCACCCGGACGAGATCGAAGCAATCACACGGGAGTTTGCCGCCATCGGAAACAACCTGAACCAGATCGCAGCTTTCTTCAACAGCGGCGGTATCCAGTCCCGTGCGATGCACGAAAACATCAACCATGCGATTGCCTGTATTTTTGAGATGCGGGAACAAGTCGCAGAAATGGCAGGAAAGAACTATGGCAATATTAAAGCACATCGCAAGTAAGAGTTCCAACTATGGTGCTGCACTGGAGTATCTGATTTTCAAGCATGACGAGCTTCGGAAAACTCCGATCGTTGACCAGAACGGAAATCGTATCATGCGAGATGAGTTTTATCTGGACGGTCTGAACTGTGAACCCTATTCCTTTGATGCGGCCTGCCAGCAGTTGAACCGCGAGTACCAGAAAAACAAAAACAAGAATGAAATCAAAAGCCACCATTACATCATCAGCTTTGATCCACGGGACAGCACAGAAAATTGTTTGACGGGGAAACGGGCGCAGGAGCTTGGACTGGAATACGCAAAAGCAAATTTTCCGGGGCATCAGGCATTGGTCTGTACGCACATGGACGGTCATAATGGCAGCGGCAATATTCATGTACATATCGTAATCAACAGTTTGCGAAAACTGGATGTGCCTAAGCAGCCCTTTATGGAGCGGCCCATTGACTGCAAGGCAGGGTACAAGCACCATGTGACGAACGAATACCTGAAACACCTGCAGAAATCCCTCATGGATTTGTGCCGCCGCGAGTTTCTGCATCAGGTCGATTTACTGTCACCATCCAGAACGGGTGTGACCGAAGCGGAGTATTGGGCACAGCGGCGGCTAGATGAGAAAAAGCAGAAAATCGAAACGGAAGGATTTACGCCTAATCCGACAAAGTTTCAAACACAGAAGCAGCTTATCCGGGATGCTGTTGCCGCTGCTCGTGAGAAAGCAATCTCGTATGAAGATTTTCAAGACATCCTGCAGGATGAATACAACATTTTCGTCAAAACCCAACGTGGGCGTTATAGCTATCTGCCGCCGGAACGGAACAAGTTCATATCGGAGCGTTCTCTGGGGGATAGCTGCAAAAGAGAATGTCTGGAAGGATTCTTTGTTCAGAACGCCGAGAAGAATCTGCGGTACAAGGAAGATCCCATACTGATCTTTACGACCAGAACCAGGCTGCGGCTTGTTGTGAACCTGCAGGAGAATGTTAGGGCACAGGAAAATCTGGCCTATGCGCTAAAGGTCAAAATCAGCAATTTGCAGAAAATGGCCGAAACGCTGGTATGGGTACAGGAGAACAGCATCAACGACCTGATGGAACTGAACGATCTGTGTAAGACAGCACAGTCCAATGCGCAGGCAGCGTATGAACGGCTGTCACAGGCAGAGGATGAACTGTACAAAACCAATGAGCAGATTCATTATGCGAGGCAGTACCTTTCCACAAAAGAGGTTCAGCAGCAATTTACGAAAGAAATTTTCAAGAAAAAATTCCGTGCAGAGCATTCCAAGGAATTGGATGCCTATGCAGAATCCGTGAAATATTTCCGGGAAGAAAACGATGGAAAGCTGCCATCGCTGAAATCTTTGAAAAAACGGAAAGAAGAACTGACCAAAGAAATCGCGGAGAGGAAAAAGGCTTATGCTCCTCTGAAGGAAGAATCCCGGCGTCTGGAAATTGCATCGGATAATGTGTACGGCATCTTCCGAAAGACCAATGAGATGAAATCCGACCTTGCATGGAAACGCGAGTGGGAGGCCAAAGTCCGCGAAAAGGCAATGCAGGAGCAGGCTCGACAGGAACAGCGCGAGCGTCAACCGAAACGCAAGAAGCGCAGCTATGATATGAGCCTGTAATCAGCAGGGTCTTCCACCCCGCACCCCGGAACCCTGCCGGATACGTAAGCCCGTGCAGGACTTTCCCATTCGGCAGGGACTTTTGAAAACGATTAGGAGGAAGTTTGAGTAAAGAGTACATCAAGGCACAAACCCAACTACCCGCTTATTTCCCTTATCCGAAATTTCTGCTGCAGATGAGCCTTTCCCATACGGCACGATTGACGTATGTTTTGCTGCTGGACCGCATGACCCTTTCGCAGAAGAACAGCTGGGTGGATGTGCAGGACCGGGCATATGTGCTCTATCCGTTGGCAGGGCTGGCGGAAGATCTTCAGAGCAGCATTTCCAGTGTCACCCGTGCCCTGCGAGAACTGGAAGCCGCACGGCTGATCGAACGGCGGTCCAATGGCTTTTCCAAGCCAAACCAGATATTTCTCGGCGTTCCCCGGACTGCGCAGAAATGCACAATCGAGATGGCCCAAAATGAGCAGCCGTATTGCTCAAAAGTGAGCAATACGGTTGCGCAAAACTGCACATCGAACCAAATAAATAAGAACAACCTAAGATTGAACCAACTGAATAGAACTAAAGAAGCGTATGGGCGATATCGGAATGTTTTTCTGGAAGATTATTCGGAACTGGAAATGGAAATTGCAGAGTTGGATACTCTGATCGAAGACCTTTCAGCCTATATGCAGTCTACAGGCAGGAAGTACGCAGACCATGCGGCGACCCTGCGTAGCTGGTCAGCACGGAAGAAAAGACAACAGAAACCGGGAGCAGGCATCCCGGACTATACCTACAACAAGGAGGAAAGTTTATGACGGAAACGATCCAGACAGCGATGGACAGGCTTATGACGATCTCTGTGGAACCGCAGGACTATGTTGCAGAAGATGGGCTGCTGTACTGCGGCAGCTGCAAAACTCCCAAGGAAGCGTTCTTTCTGAATGGCAAAAAACTGTTTGGGCGTGACCGCCATCCGGCTGAATGCCGGTGCAGGCAGGCTACAAGGGAAAAGCAAGAGAAAGAAGAACGTGCAAGGCTGCATTACGAGAAAGTGCAGCGGCTGAAGCTGCAGGGCTTTACCGACTGGGCGATGCAGCACTGGACATTTGCAAACGATCACGGGCAAAATCCACAGATGCAGCTGGCACAGCGGTATGTGGCCCACTGGCCGGAAATGCGGGAAAAGAATGTGGGGCTGCTGCTCTGGGGCGGTGTTGGTGCAGGCAAGAGTTTTATGGCGGGTTGCATTGCCAATGCCCTGATGGAACAGGAAGTGGCCGTCTGCATGACGAATTTTGCCCGAATCATGAATGAACTGAATAACGCCTTTTCCGGGCGAAATGAAGTCGTGGACAGGCTCTGTGGCTATCCGTTGCTTGTCATTGACGATTTCGGCATGGAGCGGGGCACGGAATATGCGCTGGAGCAGATTTACAACATTATCGACAGCCGTTACCGCAGCAGGAAACCACTGATCGTTACTACGAACCTGACCCTGACGGAGTTGAAGAACCCGCAGGATACCGCACACGCCCGTATCTATGACCGTCTGCTGGAACTGTGTACCCCGATTGCCTGCACAGGCCCCAGCATGAGAAAGGATATAGGACAGGCGAAATTGAACTTGCTGAAAACACTTCTGGCCTGAATGGGAGGAACGCAATTGAAAGAAAACAGCACAATGAATTGGCTGGCGCAGATCCGCCAGATGAAGAACCGGGACATCCGCACGATTGAACAGTCTGAACTGCAGGAACTGCAGCAGGATGCAGTGGAACACGGACTGCCGCAGGAGGAAAGGCTGAAAAATCTGCTGGATAAGGTCCGAAATCCTTATTGCTATCTGGACAACGGAATCATTGTGAAGCTGAATTTTGCACCGAGAGGGAGCAGCACACTGTCTGAGCGCGTTGGCAGATGCTTTCAGTCTGCCAGCTGAAAAGGCAGAGAAACTTTCGGCAAGCTGCCGAAAAAACACGCAGAAAAATTTCGCACTTTAATGTGATAAAGCACTGGACAAAGGATGAGAATTCTGGTAAGCTGTTTACGGGTAAGAAAATAGGAATGTGCCAGCTGAGCAAAGATTGCTCGGCAGGCTTGTTCTACATAGAAAAATGTGGAGCCTTTCGCTTCTCTGACGAACAGTATTGCCGATTCGTTAAGGAGGTGGAAGGCTTTTGTTATACCCTGATGTGAATTTGCAGAAGAGAACACAGCAAAATACAACCCGATACCGTACAGCCTTGTACTTGCGTTTGTCTCGTGAGGATGGCGATAAGACAGAGAGCGACAGTATTGCAAACCAGCGCACACTACTGGAAGCCTATGCCATAGACCACCCGGAACTGTGCATCGTGGATGAGTTTGTGGACGATGGTTACTCCGGCTCGAACTTTGAACGGCCTGCGTTCCAAAACCTGTTCAGGGAACTGGAACAAGGGACTATCAACTGCATTCTGGTGAAAGATCTGTCCCGCTTTGGACGGAATTACATTGAAGTGGGACGCTATCTGGAACGGATTTTCCCGGTCATGCGAGTCCGGCTGATTGCAGTGACGGACAACTATGACAGCCAATCCGCGTGGAAGACCAGCGATTCCATCATGGTCCCAATGCGGAACCTGCTCAACGATGCCTACTGCCGGGACATTTCCGTCAAAATCAAGAGTCAGCTTGCGGTAAAGCGAAAGCGCGGCGATTTTGTGGGAAGTTTTGCAACCTACGGCTACCGGAAAGATCCTACAAATCATAGCAAGCTGATCGTAGACGAACTGGCAGCAGAAAATGTACAAAGTATTTTCCGCTGGAAGATCAGTGGCATGAATAATCAGGGCATCGCAGATCGTTTGAATGCGGAAAAGGTGCCGTCCCCGGCTGCACGAAAGTTGCAGAGCGGTGCAAAGCTGAGCCTGCATTTCCGCAAGAGCGATGAGCCGCCGTGGTCTGCCAAGGCAGTGGACCGCATTCTGCACAACGAGGTCTATATCGGAAAGCTGGTACAAGGAAAGACACGACGACTGGATTATCGCTCCAAAAAGAAAATGAACATGCCGATGCGGGACTGGGTAATCGTGGACAACACCCATGAAGCAATCATTCCGGCAGAGCAGTTTGAGCTGGTGCGGCGGATTCTGGAAACCGAAACACGCAGGCCGAACGATGCCGAAACGGTGGCCCTGTTTGCAGGATTTCTTTACTGTGGGGACTGCGGCAGCCGGCTAGTGCGCAGGTCGGCCAGCTATAAAGGAAAGCGGTATATCTATTATCAGTGCTCCGGCAGCAAGCAGAACAAGGGCAGTTGCACGAGCCATAATCTGCGGGATGAAAAACTCTATAACGTCGTGCGGAACGCGCTTCAGATGCAGATTCAAATCGTGATGGAAGAAGCCGAGTTTGTGAAAAGCATCCGGCAGGCCCAGCAGGAGCCATATCGTGTGCGGCGCATCGAACGGCAGATTCGGCAGCTGACAGCAGAAAAGGCCCATACCCAGGGCATTAAGGAAAAACTGTACGGGGATTATGCAGACGAAATCCTCACACGGGAGGATTTCCTGAACTACAACGAACTGTACAGCAAGCGAATCGAAGAGTATGGCCGCAAAATTGAGGAACTGGAGGCGGAACAGCAAAATTTACAGACTGCCCCGAATGCGTATCCATTTCTGGACGTGTACCGTAAGTATCGGAAACTGGAAGAGATCACCCGTCCGATGGTCGTGGAACTGATTGAGAAAATCGAAGTCTATGAGGGCAATCGGGTAGAAATTACGTTCCGATTCCACGATGAAATTGCGGACCTGCTGGAAGAACTGCATCAAAAGCAGATGGGGCAGCGTGAAGTATCTGCATGAAAGGAGAGGCTGGACATATGGCAAGAGTAAGCAAGAAGGTAAGTGCGGCGCAACGGGAAGCGGAGAACGCATCGCACCGTATCTGGAAAACCGCAATTTACGCACGACTGTCCGATTTTGATGACGTACTTCGGGATACGGAATCGCTGGAAGTGCAGATTTCTTACATCAAAGAGTATATCAACCACCGGGATGATTTGATGCTGCTGGATGTATTTGCGGACAAGCGGTGTACAGGGATGAACTTTGACCGTCCGGAATTTGAGCGGTTGCTGAAAGCACTGCAGGAGCGGAAAATCGACTGCATCGTGGTAAAGGACTTCTCGCGTTTGGGCCGCAATTTCGTGGAAACAGGTCAGTATCTGGAACAGGTACTTCCGCTGTTCGGCGTAAGATTTATCGCCATCAATGATAATTATGACAGCCTGAACAGCCAGAGCCAGGACGGGATGCTGGTGCCGATCAAGAGCATGATCAATGAAATGTACTCAAAAGACCTGTCCCAGAAGATTCAGTCGTGCTTTCGTTCCAAGGAAGCACGGGGAGAAATCTATACCCCTGTTCCATTTGGCTACAAAAAGGATCAGAAGAATCATTTGATTCTGGATGAGGAAGTCAGCGATGTGGCAGTTCGGATTTTTCTCTGGAAGAAATCCGGCATGAAAGAGCGCGAGATTGCAAAGAAACTGTCTGCGCAGGGAATCCCGACACCTTTTACACGCCGCTGTCAGCTGGGATACCTGAAAAACACCTTGCGGGTAAAGGACCCAACATGGCAGACTGTTTTCGTGACAAAGGTGCTGGAAAATCCAATCTACACAGGAACCATGGTGTATAACCGCATCGCCTACGATGAAACGTATCGGAAAATCGGGCAGAATCCACGGGAAAGCTGGCGGATGGTGCCGGACAGCCATCCGGCGATTATCAGCTGGGAACTGTTTAATGAAATTTCCGCATTACGGGAAGCCGAGCAAGCAGCCAAGGAAGGGCGAAAAAAGTGGTGCAGACAGCGCAGAAAGAACAATCCGAACATCTTCAAAGGCAGAATCTTTTGCAAAAAGTGCGGAGAAAAATTGGTTTGTCATTGGCAAAGTGATGGTTCACTGTATTTTTACTGTAAATTCTGCCATGTTTCCATCTCAGAGAAAGACCTCTGGAACGGCATCCATAAGGAACTGTACCAGCGGTTAGAAGAACATAAGAACTTGAAAAAGCTGATACAGAAAAATTTGGGGAAAAGCAGCCTTGAAACGAAGAAAACGGCATTGAACCGTGAAATGGAACGGCTGTCAGGCAATATCGTTCGACTGGAATCACAGAAGCGCAGCGGCTACGAGCAGTATGTCCTTGGAAAAATTTCAAAAGAAAAGTTCTTGGAATTGAAGCAGGATGTAGAGAATGAAATTGAGGCATTCAGACAGACAAAAGCTGAAAACGAGAAAGAACTGGTCGTTGTTCAAGAAGAATTGCAGCAGAAAAAGCAAATCGCAGGCAGCACAGAGGTTCTTTTAACAGCAGATAATCTGCAGCAGTATGTAAAGAAAATTGAAGTGGATCACAAGAAAAATACTTACACGGAATTTGTGTTTTAACGAGGAGAACAGACGATGAAAGAGAAGATCTATGATGCCCAGACAGGAATGGAATATGTTTTGGTGGGTGATTATTATCTGCCAGCCTTGAAACTGCCACGGACTCGTTCGATTGGCCGCTGGGGGATGCTGCACAAGGCGTACCTGAAACTGCGAAAACCAGCCTATTACCAGAGCTTGCTGCTGAGCGGAAAACTGGATACTGTTTTAGCAAATGTGGAAGAGCAGGCAGTGGAACGATATGAGGTTTTGATCGAGCAGATGAGCCAGCGGGAGAGCATTTCAGAAAAACTGAAAGAAGAAAATCAGATGGAGTGGGTGCGCCGCATGAGAAATCTGGAAAATCGTGCAGCAGAAATCGTAAAGGCAGAATTGATCTACACGTTTGAAAGGCGGTGAGCAGCAGATGATTGGAACATATTACCGGCTTTCTCTTGCGGACGAGGATGTGGGTGCTGATAAGGTTGAGAGCAACAGCATTCAGGGCCAGCGCGGACTGGTAGAAGGGTACATCATGGCCCGCCCCGAACTGGCAACAGAGCCGCGTCAGGAGTACGTGGACGATGGCTACTCCGGCACCTCTACAAGCCGTCCTGCGTTTCAGCGGCTAATTCAAGATGCACAGGACGGAAAGGTGAAAACGATTATCGTAAAGGACTTTTCCCGGTTTGCCCGTGACTATATCGAAGCAGGCGATTATATGGAACGAATTTTCCCACTGCTGGGCGTTCGCTTTATCTCTGTTAACGATGGGTATGACAGTGGGATGCAGGCCGGAAACGATGTACGTGGACTGGAAGTAGCCATCAAGAACATCATCAACGCATCCTACAGCCGGGACCTTTCCGCTAAAATCGCAGCAGCCGACCATGTGATGCAGAAGAAAGGAATGTATCTCGGAGGATACCGCCCGTTTGGATTCCTGCCGGATCCGAATGACTGCCATAAGCTAATCCTCGACCCGGTAGCCAGCCAGTATGTGCGCCTGGTTTTTGAACTGGCATTGCAGGGCAACAGAACAGGCACCATCGCAAAAATCCTGAATGAAAAGCAGATCCCGACCCCGGCAGCGTATCACGTGGCGGAAAATCATGTGTACAGCGAGCAGAAAGCATGGGACTTGCAGCGCAGCCATTGGACAAGCGGGACGGTTTATCATGTTCTGAAAAATGAGAAGTATAAGGGCACCTATGTGGGCGCGAAATTCATTATGCCTGTTCCCTGTAAACATCGGGTGCAGCGCGCTCCCTTGAAACAGCAGGTACGAATTGAGGACAGCCATGCCGCCATTGTGACCCCGGAGGAATTTGAGCAGGCACAAAAGGTTATTATGCTGCAGCACGGGAATCATCAGACCGGGAACTACACAAAACACCAGTATCCACTGAAAGGCAAGGTCTACTGCGGCTACTGCCAGAAACTGATGAAATATCGTGTACTCAAGAAACTTGGCCCATCTTTTAACTGCAGATTTTCGGCCACAGCGGTGGACAGCCCTTGCAAGCGAATCCCGATCTCCGAGGAACTGCTGGAACATATCGTCCGAAATGCGCTGACAGCGCAGATAAAGCAGGCAGAGTATGTACTGGAAATCCTGCACGAACGGGAACGCAAAGCGTTGATTTGCTTTTCCGCACTGGAACGGCAGGAAGAAAAGCTGAGTGCGGAAAGGGCAGAGATCGTAAAACAGCGCGTTGCACTGTATGAGCAATACGCCGACGGGAATATGAGTAAGGAAGAGTTCATCCGGCAGAGAGATGCCTACAGAGTGCAGGAAGATGAAAAGATGGAGCAGATTCAAAGGCTGCGTACCGAGAAAGACCAAATTTTCCTGCCAGTAAGGAAAGATGCTGATAATTTGCAGACTGTCGTAAGTGCAGCAGAAGAAGCAGGCGATGTGATGCACTTATCACAGAATGTGGTGGAAACCTTTATTGACCGCATTGAGGTTTTCAACGATGAACGCGTGAAAATTCGCTTTACATTTGAGGATGCATTGAACAGTTATGAGGAAAAGTAAGTGCAGCGATTTCTTGATTTAAGGTAAATACAGAATTTCAGAAGCAAAAAATCGAAGGCTCGCGTAAACCACAGACAGCACCCAGGAGAATTCGAGGGTGCGTCTGCAGCTTATGCGGGCCGTTTTATTTTGTGCTTCTTACTGCGAAATAATGTTAAACTCCAAGGCTGACAAGAATGGCCTTTAACTCCTTTGCCATGCGGATAATGACAGTCTGTTCAGTTTCATTACAGTCCAACAGCAAGCGGTGAAATTCGGAGTTTGCAGAGGAAGAAGAATGTTCAAGACAGTCGAGCAAAAGCTCATCCGCGGAAACGGATAAGGTGTTGGCAATTTCGACAAGAACAGAAATGCTAGGGATTTTTGTTCCATTTTCGATACGGACAATGTGTTCACGGCTACAGTTGATTTTTGCGGCGAGGGCTTCCTGCGACAGATTCGATTTTGAACGGTAGAAGCTGATTCGTTTTCCAAGAGAAGTACAATTTACGGACATATGCAATCTTCCTTTCAAGTGCCCGCATAAGATACTTTAATTATTTGACTTATGAAAAAATGAATCAAGAAAAACCAAAAGAACGATCCGCATAGAAGTCAGAATTTTTCTTTTCCCCTCTAGCGGAGATGGCTTCTGAGGCAAAAATGTGACCCAGTAGGTCACATTTTTGGGAACAAGTGACCTGTTGGGTCACAGAAAAAATCATCTGATAAGTGTATAATAAAAGCATGAAATCAAACTGTAAAAATAAAGTGAGGAAAACGAAATGGAAAGGCTGCTGACACTGTATAGCGAAGTTCAGTCAACGGATGTACGGTGGCTGTGGTATCCCTTTATTGCAATCGGGAAAATTACACTGCTGCAGGGTGATCCTGGAGATGGGAAATCGACTATGATGATGAATCTGATTGCCGAACTTTCAACTGGTGGTAAGACTCCGGATGGCTGTAAGATCGGTGCACCGCAAAAAGTGATTTATCAGTGCTCCGAGGATGGCGTTTCAGACACGATTAAGCCCCGTCTGGAACGCTGCGGAGCAGACTGTAAGAAGATTGCTTTCATCAACGAAGAAGTTTATAACGGCCTTACATTGGACGATGAGCGCATCCGTCAGGCAATCATTGAATTTCGACCGCGATTGGTTGTGATCGACCCGATTCAGGCTTATCTTGGCAGCGATTCCGATTTGCAGATCTCAGGCAGGGCACGGAAACTTATGCGCCGCCTTGGAATGTGGGCTGCTGGTTACGACTGCGCTATCGTTCTGATTGGACACCTCAACAAAAAAGAAGGCTCCAAAGGGTTGTACCGCAGTCTTGGCAGTATTGATGTTGTGGCAGCAGCACGAAGCGTCCTGCAGGTGGAGCGAGATACCGAGAATCCTGATATAAGAATCGTACATCAAATCAAAAACAGTCTTGCGCCTACGGCAGAAGACATCCGCTTTTCCATTTCTGCCGACAAGGGCTTTCAGTGGCTGGAATGCAGGCCGCAATCTTTTGAAAATCAGAAACCAGATAGAAAACCCGAATTTGAATCGGAACAGCAAAAAGCGGTCTATTGGATTAAGCATTTTCTTGAAAAAGGTGATATGAGCGCGAATGAAATTTATTGCCGTCTGGACAATGAGGGTGTAAGCAAACGAGTGGCACGAATGGTAAAAACAGAAATGGGAATCCACTGCTATCAGAAAAAGCGGAAATGGTATTGGAGCGTTCAGCCGGAAGAAGGTGCTATGAATGGATCGCAAGTATAAGGTTGGCGGCTATGTGAAACTTGCAAAACTGTGGGAACGCTCTAAGGATGCAGCAGTGGCCTATCACAGTTCCTACTATGCTGAAAAGTTCAGGGATGATGTGGATAAAAGGCTGGTTGGTGTCTATATTGACATCACAGGGAATAAGGAAATTTATAAACGCCCGGAAATGGTGCATCTGCTCAAAGATTGCAAAAATGGTTCCGTAAATCTGATTTTCTCGCAGACAAGGGCCTATATTGCAGCAAATACCTGTGATTTCTGTTTTCTGTTGAAATATCTGTTTGACTTGCCGATGCGAGTGGACATTGTTACAGACGATGATGACCAGAGAATCGACACCATTCTTGACGTTGATAACCAGCGGCAGAGCCTGAAAGATTTGGCTGAAAAATATACATCGATCCGAAGGAAAGATTATCTTGAGTGGAGAATTCGACTGGAACATGAAATGACAAAGGCTGAAGAAAAATGAACGTGGAAGGACAGTATAATCCAAAAGACGTAGAGTGTATTTCGGTAGAAAACCTTGAAGTGCTGCCGAGTGGAGCGGATTGGCAGAGCCGACATCTGGAATCTGAAAGGCGAAAAGCAGAGATTCGTGACAGAATCCATAAGCAGGCAGAACAGGGCCAGAAAACGGCAAAAGACTACTTTCGTCCGGCGAAACCGACACCGTCAATTTACGACAGTGACCTGAAGCGTGTAGCTGTTTATGCCCGTGTCAGCACTTCCAGCGAAGAACAGATTTCTTCCATTGAAAACCAGACTCTATATTACACCAAAAAGATTGCAGAAACGGAAAACTGGAATTTGCAGGATATTTACAGCGATGAAGGAAAATCGGGTACTTCACTGCGGAAACGGGATGCGTTTAAGCGCATGATGCGGGATGCCAAAGACCAGAAGATGGATTTGATTATCTGTGCCAGCATTTCACGTTTTGCCCGGAATTTTTCGGATTGCATGACACAGATCGCAGCTTTGAAAACTATGCATCCTGCACATCCCATCGGTGTGTACTTTGAAACAGAGAATATCTACACGCTGAATCCAAGTAGCCAATACAGCCTTGACATTCAGGCGCTTCTGGCGGACTGGGAATCGGGCAATAAGAGCCGCCGCATGATCCTTTCGTATGACCAGCGCATTATGACAGGCCAGTACCCGGTGGCCGACCTGATGGGGTATCGGCATACCAAAGATGGACAGTTGGTAATTGAGCCGGAAGAAGCAAAGACGGTGCGTTTTATCTTTCTGGCGTTTATCTATGGTTATAACTGCGATCAAATTGCGGCAGTGCTGACGCAGAAGAAGCGTAGCACCCTGCGTGGCAAGCAGGAGTGGAATGGCATGATGGTGGCAAACATCATGAAAAATGAACGCCGCTGGGGTGATCTGGAAGCCCGGAAGAGCATCGTGGTGGACTACAAGCTGGGCAAGGTTACAAAGAATAATGGGAATCGCTGCTCTGCCTATGTTCCGGAACACCATGAAGCAATCGTTTCGCCGGAAATTGCGCGGGCTGCACATCTGGTGGCATCCAGCAGGAAGAAGTGCGGTGTGCAGGATATTGTGGTGATCCAGCAGGGAACATTGAAAGGCTTTGTTGGCATCCATCCGAATTGGAGCGGCATCAGTGTTGAAAGCATCCGCTGCCTTTGCCTGAGCACCTATCTGCCGGAAGAAGTGGTCGAACTGAACGATATGACGGAAATGCGGTCTGGAAAGAAGTCGGATATGGCATTGTTATCTGATTATCTGACGGTTTCAGGTACTTGCTTTATCAACCAGAGCAGCCCGGTCATAACAATCTCAAAAAATGGAATCCGTTTCAGCAAAGCGTGTCATACCCGCTTGGACGACTGCGAGCATGTGGAACTGCTCTATCATCCGATTCTGCAAGTCGTGATCCTGCGAAAAAGTAATCGTGACGCTTCAACAGCGATACATTGGGAAAATAAGGATAAGATTTGCAGCAGTTTTTCATCCAGGGCGTTTTCAGGGGTGATATTTGAAGCAATGAACTGGAAATGGAGTTGTCGTTACCAGTGTCGTGGTATCTGCCGTGGAGAGGAAAATGCAAGGTTCCTAATTTTTGAATTGGATGAGTCCCGGATTTTGACTAGGAAAAATCAGTATGAACAAGAAAATTGTTCGATGAATCTGAAATGCCGGTTATATCGGAGTAAATGGGTTCAGAGCATTACAGTTAGTGATGTGATGGAATCTGGCCAAGTCGTAGAAAATCCCATGATTGGTGCAATTCCAAGCAGAAATGAAGTTCAACGTGAACTGGATGATCTTTTGATGTCGATGTAGGAGGAACTTATAGAATGGAAGAAAAAAGCAGGACGCAGGAACTGAGCGTTCGGGAAATCTCCTTGATTCGTGAACTTGCACAGATACGGAAAGAACATAAAAGAGAACTGGAGTACGAAAAGTTCGATGGCTATGAACTTCCGCCGCGCACCCAGTTTTCCATGCTGAATAAACCTGCAGTGAGCATAAAATATGGTGTTATGAAATTTAATATGGCGTGCATTCGGCTTTTTGAAGGAATCAAGTATGTCCTTCCGATTTTGCACCCCAATAAGAAGCGGCTTGCGTTGATTATGTGCCCGGAAGAGGACAGCGCGTCTGTTGAATGGGCACGACAGAAGGACGAAAACTGGGTGAATAAGGATATTACCTCTTTGGAATTTGTGGAAAATATCTTCAGGCTCATGAACTGGAATCGGGAATGTCGTTATAAAGTGCTTGGACGGGTGGCTAATTCAGATCAGGGTCTTTGTATGTTGTTTGATTTGGAAGAAGCAATCATGTTCACCCCGAAGCCACAGGAATATACAGATCCGCTTACTGGTGAAATGAAGAAAAAGCAGATGAAATTCTTCCCGGATGCTTATAAGAACCGTATCGGAAAATCTTATAATGACTATATTGCAGACCATCAGATGAATATGTTTGAAGACTTCATTGGGTATCAGAGTTCTACTGTATTGGATGAGCCCGAACGGGAAGCAGGCACTACTTCAATACCGATTCCGCAACGTGAAGAATCTGAAAATATACCTTTGCCAGATTTACCGGGACAGCTTGAAAACGTACAACAATCGGGCAATGAGATTGCTGAGAGAGGAATGCCGACATGAATTCTGGGCGAGTTATGAACCTGCGAGTGACAATTCCGGCGGAAAGCCGGAGAATGAATGTTGGGAAAGATGTTATCCGTATTCTTGGAAGTCCGGCCTATATCTGCGTTTTGCAGAGGAAAGATCGGAAGTCTATTGCAATCACGCCGTGTGCTGCGGAGCATCCCATGTCCTTTAAGGTCCCGGACAAGCTACTGACCGATGGGCAGTGTCGGATGATGATTAACGGAATACAGTTCATTCAGGTGTTGCTGGAAGCAAATGGTCTGGCGGCAGGAAAAGACCATCAGTTTAAAGGACGGTATGATGCCGAGAAAAATGCAGTTATCATTTCGCTTGAAAAAGATGAACAAAGTGCCCTCTCGCCTCAAAAGTGTACAACTTGACATCACGTCCACTTGGATGTATAATACGTCCAAATGGACGTGATGAAGGGAGCCGATATTATGCGTGCCGGAATTTTAGATGGCTTTCAAACGATAATTCCAACAGCGGCAGCCGTCTTATTGAAAAAACGACAAATGTTAAGGCTGACGCAACAGGAGATTGCTGATCGCGCAAAAATAACTTTGCGTCAATATCAAAGGTTGGAATCTGGGGAAAGAAGTATTTTGACCTGTTCTTTTGGCTTGGCGTGTCGAGTAATTGAAGCTCTTGATATGGATGTTTCTAAATTCTATCATGGTGACTATTACCTTGAAGAAGAAGTGAAGACAATGAGAGGCAAAGGGATTGCCAGCAGAAAAAAGTCATCGATTTAAAGGACGGCATGATGCCAAGAAAGAGCAATATGGACAAATCTATGTTGAAAAGTTTACATCTGCCAGCTTGATATGCAAGGCGTTTTATGGTAAGATGAAAGCATAATAGGGAGTTTATGAAGCTCGGAGAGAGGCGGTGAGGCCGATGGAAGATAACAGGATGGTTAGTTTCTCACTGGGAGGAATGGCCTTTGAATACGATGATAATAAAAATCAGATAAATATTAAAAAACACGGAATTTCATTTAAGAGTGCAGCGCGTATCTTCTTTGACTATGACCGAATCGAGTTTTATGATGAGGATCATAGTTATGACGAAGATCGATATAATACCATAGGCGATACTTCTGCTGGACGGATTTCTCAAAAAGCAGAGGGTGCATTGATTGGCAATATAGACCAGTTCATCGGAAAGGTGAATGAAATACTATTTGTTGTATATACTGAACGAGTAAGAATTGAAGAAAGCGGTACAAAAACAGATGTGACAAGATTGATTTCGGCACGAATGGCTACCGAATTTGAAAGGGGGCTTTATTATGGTAAAAACGAGTGAAATGTCTATGGAACTGAAACAGGAACTTGCATTTACAAAAGAAGAACTCGCAGAACTGGAAGCGGCAAAGAAAATGCCAATCACGTTTGATGCGGATTGCCCTGAAACCACACCTGAGCGGGCGGTTAAATTTAGAAGAGTTAATCCGCCGCGTAACAGAATGGATGCCCATGGAGCATAATCACAATCAAGAAAAGAACGTATAGAGCGCAAGTAAGCCCTACAAGGCTCAGATCGGTTCGGAACCGACTGAAACCCTTGTAGGGCTTATTTTTTTGTGAATTTTTTTGTTCCTTGCTTGACAACCGCATAGGGTCAACCAAGAAAACCTACGATAACTAAAGGGTTTTGACGGCTTGAGTTGTCCTTCAAATGTTTTATTTGTTGAAAAACTGCAAGAAGCGGAAAATCCTGGGGGTTATATGTAGGAGGCTTTTGGAAGCTCTGTTTTGACCCACAAAAAGGAGCAGCAAATAAAGATTGAAGGAGAGTTCAAGCCTACGGTGGATTGCCTTTGTGCGACCCGCCGTAGGTTTGTTTTTATCCATAAGGGAATTGATCGTGTATTCAAGTACATAGGATTCTATGCTGTGGGTGTGTTCATAGCGGGAAAAAGCGTGAAAACGGTAAAGAAAAAAGTGGAAGCAGGAATAGTAGCGATAGTTCTGCTTGCTTTGAGCTTTTCCTTATCATGCTATCATTTAACTATGGGAATCATGTGGTTTGTAACAGCCCTGATTGGTGTTGCTGCTGTAATTCTGATTTCTCAACTTATCAACGAGAATAGAATCCTGCAATACTTTGGTCGGATTTCTCTAATTATTCTTTGTATTCACGGCCCTGTGTATCGAATTGTGGTAAAAATTGTATCAATTCTGTTGAATCTGGGGACAGATGCAGTGAGAGAAAATTTTCTACTGGCCATGGTAGTGGTAGTTATTACGATGGCAATATGCAGTACGGCATATGAGGTTGTTGTAAGACTTGCTCCATGGATGGTGGGAAAGAAAAAAGTAAAGGAAAACTAACAATGTCAAAATACTTTGGAACCGACGGCTTCCGTGGTGAAGCCGGAATTACTTTGACAGCCGATCACGCCTACAAGGTGGGGCGTTTTCTCGGTTGGTATTACAATGCTCTCCGTGAGCGCAACGGAGATAACGAATCTGCCCGTATCGTTATCGGTAAGGATACGCGCCGCAGCTCCTATATGTTTGAATATAGTCTGGTAGCTGGCCTGACGGCTTCTGGCGCAGACGCTTATCTGCTTCATGTCACTACAACCCCATCCGTGGCTTATATTGCCCGTGTGGATGACTTTGACTGTGGCATTATGATTTCTGCCAGCCACAATCCGTACTATGATAATGGTATCAAACTAATTGACTGCTACGGAGAAAAGATGCCGGAAGAAACTCTGCTGCTGGTAGAGGACTACATTGACGGCAAGCTCCATGTGTTCGACCAGGGCTGGCCGGAACTGCCCTTTGCTCATCGTGAGCATATCGGCTGCACTGTGGACTATGTGGCAGGTCGTAACCGCTACATGGGCTACCTGATCTCTCTGGGCATCTACTCCTTCAAGGGTGTCAAGGTTGGCCTGGATTGTGCCAATGGCAGTTCCTGGAACATTGCAAAGTCTGTTTTTGATGCACTTGGCGCAGACACCTATGTAATCAACAATCAGCCCAATGGACTGAACATTAACAACAACGCTGGTTCTACTCATATTGAGGGCTTGCAGAAGTTCGTTGTGGAGAAAGGTCTGGATGTTGGTTTTGCCTATGATGGTGATGCCGATCGCTGCCTGTGTGTGGACGAGAAGGGTAATGTCATTACAGGCGATCACATTCTGTACATCTATGGCTGCTACATGAAAGAGCGTGGCAAGCTCTTGACCAACACCGTTGTTACAACAGTTATGTCCAACTTTGGTCTGTACAAAGCATTTGATGAGCAGGGTATCGGTTATGCTAAGACTGCCGTTGGAGATAAGTACGTCTATGAGTATATGGCAAAGAATGGCTGCCGTATCGGTGGTGAACAGAGTGGTCATATCATCTTCAGCAAGTACGCCAGCACTGGTGACGGTATCCTGACGAGCCTGAAGATGATGGAGGTCATGCTGGCCAAGAAGAAACCGATGAGTGAACTGGCAGCAGCGCTGAAAATTTATCCGCAGGTGCTGGAGAATGTTCGCGTAACGGATAAAAAGGCGGCACAGAATGATGAGGCTGTGCAAACAGCAGTAAAGAATGTGGCTGAAGCACTGGGAGATACTGGCCGTATTCTGGTTCGTGAGTCCGGTACGGAACCTGTGGTGCGTGTGATGGTAGAAGCCCCCGACCACGATACTTGTCAGAAATATGTTTCCGAAGTTGTCAATGTGATTCGTGATAGAGGATATAGTCTGTAAATTGAAAATAGCCTATCAGATAATAAGCATTTATTAAGTGTAATATTGAAACAGCCTTATCAGAGTGCTATACTAAAATTACTATAATTTTCTGGAGGTTATTTATTATGCCCAGAACAAAAGGTAGCAAGAATAAGCCCAAAACTGTGACTGTTGATTTTGCAACGCAGATTGCGGAAAAGCAGTCTGCGAAGGAAGCACTCACAGCGGAAATCGCATCCATCACCGCCAACATTGACACTTTAAAGGCTGACTTGAAAGAGAAGAAGACTGCTCTGAAGAAGGCCGAAAAAGAAGTGGTAACGCTGGAAGCGAAGAAGGCAAAGGCAGATGCTAAGGCTGCAGAGGAAGCGAAAAAGGCAGAAGCAGAATCCGTCCTGAAGAAGCTGCTTGCCGAAGGCATGAGTGCTGATGAAATCCTCGCAAAACTGAAATAACACAAAAAACCCGTGATGGACAGGCATAACGTGCCGTTCATTACGGGTTTTAGAGTTATAAGAACATAAGTTCATCCGGCGGCCACGTCAAGCTGAAAATGTGCCGGAAGGTTGAACTGCTTGATAAACGCATGATGCTGGGCGTGGTAGTGACGCAGATCGTACCCCAGATGATGCAGTTCCAGCAGCTTCACCAGCACCAGATTGAGGTGGATTCCCTTAGCAGCGGCAATCTGAGCAGCATCCAGCCCGCGCTTCGTCATTTGATAGACTTCATCACTGTCCAGCATCAGGTGGGATGTAAAAGCGTTATGCTCGTAAAGAAGGATGTGCTTGTCCTTAATGGTCAGAAACTTGTTCAGGGTATGCAAGTCCATGAGCAACTGATGCTCCAGATAATGTCCCAGCGCATAGCCGCACACCATCTGCTTTGTCTGTTTGTCCAGCTGGCGATTGATAAGGATCAAAGGCTTATCAAAATAGAGCGAAAGTAAACCCAACATATCTTTAATGCGGGATGTTTCACTGATGTCCAGACTGCAACTGCGCGCGATCTGTTTGATGTTGCGAGTTCCGGCATTTTGGACAAGTTCGTTGGCAGCTTGGTGAATAAACGCAGAATCCATAATGTAATCTCCTTCCGGGGATGGCATAGTGAATGGAACAGTGGTTTACAGGTTCATTATTCGTTCCTTTTCTCGTTTTTGTTCTCGGTACTTAAAATAGGCTTTGTGCATTTCATACATGATGCCGTCCATATCCTGCGGGGTCAACTCTCCGCTGGCAAATAGCTCAGTAAGCTCGAATGCGAGATGCTGGGCTTCTATTTTGCCCTTTTTTCCGTAGGCTTCGGCGGCACGTTCGATAAATAAAGACTGATCCGGCTGTAAATAGGTCAGAGGTACATGGAATATATCGGCCATCTTTTCAAGCATTTCAATACTGCGAGGGTAGCGGCCATCACGCTCCCATCCGATGATCGTTCTTTTGTTGATACCCAGACATTGTGCCAATTCGTCCTGTGTTAAAGAATGCTTCTTTCGTAGATCGCGAACTTTCTCTCCAAATTTCATGTTTGCAACCTTTCTATGACGTAGTTATCGTGCTGTAACAATGTACAAAGGAATTTGTAAATATTCAATCTGAAAGATGCAACGAATTTTCACATTTTCCTCTTGACACGGCGGCACGACTTGCTTATAATATATGCTATATTCTATCATCTTTTGGATTATTATACCGTAAAAAACGTAAATATGCAAGTCGAAAAAGGTGAAAAAAGAGCGGAAGTTCAAAAGGTGAAATTGAATAGAGGGAAAAAGAAACTTAAACCAACACAAAGGAGGCCGTGAGAAGATGAGCAACGGAGAACATGAAATCCGCACCCCAAAGGGTCTGCGGATCGGAAATCGCAGTGTCGTTGATGGAAAGAACATGCTCCAGATCAAGCGTGGTGGCTGTGAAGATTATATTTCTGCTGAATCTCTGGTGGAGTGCATTCACGGCCTTCCAGTGAAGAGTATCGAATTTTTCACAGCAGAGAACCAACGGAAAGAAGCCTGAAGCAGAGTGCTTCATCGGACACTGAAATTGCAGAGGTGGAATCTTAGGCGGCACCTGGTTAGCCGACCAGCTCCATCAGACGTTTTTTTGGGTCTACAATATAATATCTGTTTGTTTAGAGCGATACCGTAGCAATATGTGATATAGGCCGGAACAGAATGAGCGAATGCAGCGCAGTAGTGCGCCTGTGAGTAACTCATCCTGTTCCGGTTTTTTTATTTGAAAGTTTTTTGAAAAAAGTGGTTGCCAAAACCCTTATTTAGAATGCTATAGGTATAGGCATAATTTTAATCGAATGGAGCTTAGGCTCCCCGTTCAAAAAAAACGGGTGGGTCTGAGGTCATTTCTGCTGTTCTTTCATAGAAGACTCACCTGTTGCCGAAAGGCAGGAAGGTGGTTAAAATGAATTTTATTACTTTGAAAGAACTGAAGAAGATGGTTCCTGTTGCAAGTGAATTTAAGCGAGTGCCGGGTTTGAAGAAGATATTGGAAGATGGTATAGAAGTGATTCTCCGAAAACAGATGGAGAACCATGCGGAAGTAGTTGTCTATAAAAATGGATATGTTTCCTACCATGCACACGAAAGATATACGGTGTTTGCACTTCATAACTGTACACACTACTACTATGAATCGCAGGGAAATGAGCATCAGACAATTCCACATAACCATTTTGAGGATATGGAATGGCATATTCGTCTTGTGCTGGAGGGAGAGGATCGACTTGTGCGTAATCTTGAAGCACGGGAAAGTGAAACTTTTTCGTATGCGGCGGATGTGAATCCGGAGTATAACAATGAAATGGAAGATCCGCGTATAAATGTTATGGATTTTGTGTTGAATAAAGAATTTTTGAGAAAGGCAAGCGAACTGCTGAAAAAGCACCAATGGGAAATGATTTGTCGCCACTATATTGAGGGAATGACGCACCGGGAAATTGCTGCTGAGATGGGAGTATCACATCAATATGTGACAAAGGGAATCAAAAAGGGGCTTCACCGCATCCGTTGCACTTATACATAATATAGAAAAACTGCCGTGGGGACTTAAAAATCCCTGCGGCAAATTTTTTTTTGAGAAAATTTGAAAAAGTGGTTGCCAAACACCCCTTTCAGAATGCTATAGGTGTAAGGGTTATACAACAAGCCCTCACAAAAGTTCTTTGACAACTGAATAAGCCATCCCAGAGAGATACTTCTGGCACTGAATGTGCATTCTGCGCGTCTTACCAGAGAAAACGCCGCTGAAATATGGGGCAGGAACGGGCTGGGGCAGAATGGCAAACTCAAATAACAGCAGATACACTGCGGTGGAGCAAGGAAACGTGTTCCACCGTAGGAATGTACTGTTATTTTCAATAGTGCAAATCTAATTCGACAGGGGGTGATGAATTTACATGGAGTACCCGTATTTCAAAGGTCTGGAAGCAGACCGATACAGCTTTTACCGTGTGCCGAAAGCACTGGTCAAGGCTGATCTGTTCCAGAAGATGTCCGGGGACGCCAAACTGCTGTATGCTGTGCTGCTGGATCGTATGAGCCTTTCTATCAAGAACGGTTGGCAGGACAAGCATGGTAACGCCTACATTATCTGCACGATAGAGGAAGTTATGGACTCCATTCATTGTGCCAGACAAAAGGCAGTCAAACTGCTGGACGAACTGGAACAGGAGTTTCGGCTTATCGAGCGGCGCAGGCAGGGACTTGGCAAACCCAATCTGCTGTATGTGAAAGACCTTTATACGGGGCTTTCGCAATCGAACTACTGGAAGTATGAAAATCATACTTCCGGCGGTTTGAAAACCGAACTTCCGGGAGTTCCAAAATCAAACGGAAGTAATACTGAGAAGATAAATAAGACAGATAATAGTGAAACTGATCTTATCTATCCGGCTGAACTGCAGGAAGAAGAACAGTACCGCCGCTATTTCAAGGAAGCTCTTGAATTAGAAATTCTGGAACAGGGCTATCCGACAGATAAGACGGTTCTGTATGAGATTCTGGAACTACTGGTGGAAACCATCACCAGCAGAAAGAAGTTCCTGCGCATCTGTGGCGAGGAAAAGCCGAAGGAGGTGGTGAAAAGCCGCCTGATGAAGCTGGATTCCTCGCATATCCAGTACATATTGGAGTGCTTAAAAGAAAACAGCACTCAGATTCGGAACATCAAGCAATACCTGCTGGCAACACTCTATAACGCGCCTGTGACCGTGGATAGCTATTATTCCGCACAGGTTCGGCATGAATTTGGTTGGGGCGGCAGAGTAGATAAAAACTAGGAGGACAACCCCATGAACATCGTATTCATGAGTATGGACACGCTGCCCTCTACGCTGTGGGCGCGTGATCTGTATGACCAGATGCACATTCGCAGCGATTTCCGCAAGTGGTTCCCGCGTATGTGCCAGTATGGTTTCATCGAGGGCCGCGACTACGAGTATATGCCCCGTGTCCGGCTGCAGGACGAGGGCGGGCGCACGGTCCAGCGGTATGTGAAAGACTACCGTATTACGCAGGACATGGCAAAGAAGCTCTGTAAGCTGCATCACACGGCAGTCGGCGCGGCGTATCGTCCGCAGCCGTTTGACTGGGATACACTGCTTGGCCTGCTGCATAAGAAGCCGCCGCGCCGGAGCAGCTACGAAGCGCAGTTGAGCGATTCGGATTCGCTGGTTACGACCACGCAGATCGCCAAAGAGTACGGCTGCGGAGCAAAGGTGTTCAATCGGCTGCTGCATCTGCACGGCATCCAGTACCGGGTCAACGGCCAGTGGGTGCTGTATTCGGAACACCACGGGAAGGGCTATACGTCCAGCCTGACGTTCCGGCTCCAGCGCAGCGATGGTTCCGAAGTGGAAAAGCTGCACACTGCATGGACGCAGAAAGGCCGGAAGTTCCTTTACCATACGTTGAAGCGGCGCGGTGTGCTGCCGCTGGCTGAACAGGGAGGTTAAGCCTATGAATTTTACCGATAATCCGTTTGAACGCATGATGCGCCAGCGTCCGGGGACGGACAGTGGCCATCCCTGCAAGCACTGCCGCCACAAATGGGAGTGCGGCTATCTGCTGCACCAGTGCCGTAAGAAGTTCCGCTCGGTGCTGGGAGATACCGCGCCGCCTGCGGCCGGGGCAGTCCGCCCCTGATGCAGCGGCGATAGATGGGAGGTGAACAGCCGTGCAGGAAGAAGTCAACGAGAAAACCATTTCGCTGTGCATCAAAGGAGGAAAAATCACGGCACAGATTTTGAAAGCAGCCCTGATAAAGTTGCTGGCGGAAATGGACAAGAAAAAGCAGCGGGGGAAAGGAGAAAAAAGCCAATGTAAGAAAACAGGTCGGCAGAGCATAAAGAGCCTGCAAAAGAGCGGCGCACAGATCACGAACATCGTGGTTACGGACAATAACATCAAGTCGTTTGACCGGGTGGCCCGAAAGTATGGCATTGATTACAGTCTGAAAAAAGTGGAACAGGAGGGGAAAAGTGAATATCTGGTCTTTTTCAAGGCCAAGGACGTGGATGTTATGACTGCCGCCTTTAAAGAGTACACCAGTGAAACGCTGAAAAAGCAGAAGCGTGAATCGGTGCGTCAGAAACTGGAAAAGGTGAAAGAGGAACTTTCCAATCACCGTCAACTCAAGAAAGAAAAGAAGAGGGAGCAGGAACCGACACGATGAAAAATCCGAAAAAACCTGCCCGCCTGCCGCGCAAAGCACCGTCCAACCAGACGGGCGGCACGGCATGGGGCAAAAAACTGGCTGCAGAGTTCAGCAGGATGGTGCAGTCAGCGGATATGAAAAAGCTGATCCTGCTGAATTTTCCGTACATCATCGCCTTTTATATGGTGGAGAAAGCCGCATGGCTCTACCGTCATTGCAATGGCGATTCCGTGGTGGACAAGCTCATGGTTCTTTTTATGAACTTTGGCCTGGCCTACAAAAGTGTCTTGCCCAGTTTTCACCCGTTTGACTTGCTGGTGGGTCTGGTCGGTGCGGCTGCACTGAAAGCAGTAATCTACTTCAAAGGGAAGAATGCGAAGAAGTATCGGCAAGGCGAGGAATACGGCTCTGCCCGGTGGGGCAACCAGAAGGACATCGAACCTTTTATCGACCCGGTATTCGAGAACAACGTCATCCTCACACAGACCGAACGGCTGATGATGAGTGGTAGACCAAAGCATCCGAAGTATGCTCGGAACAAAAACGTCATTGTGATCGGCGGCAGCGGCAGCGGTAAGACCCGATTTTACGTCAAGCCCAACTTGATGCAGATGCCCCAAAAGGTCAGCTATGTCGTAACGGACCCCAAGGGTACGATCATTATCGAGTGTGGAAAGATGCTCTCGGATGCCGGGTATAAAATCAAAGTCCTGAACACTATCAACTTCAAAAAATCCATGCGATACAATCCGTTCCATTACATCCGCAGCGAAAAGGATATTCTGAAACTGGTCAATACAATTATCGCCAACACAAAGGGGGATGGCGAGAAGTCTGGCGAAGATTTCTGGGTCAAAGCAGAACGGCTGCTCTACTGTGCATTGATTGGCTACATCTGGTATGAAGCCCCGGAGGAAGAGCAGAACTTCTCCACCTTGCTGGAGTTCATCAACGCCAGCGAAGCCCGCGAGGATGATGAAGAATTTAAGAATCCTGTGGATGAACTGTTCGAGGAACTGGAACAGAAGAAGCCGGAGCATTTTGCAGTCCGGCAGTATAAGAAATACAAGCTGGCTGCCGGCAAAACGGCGAAATCCATCCTCATTTCCTGTGGTGCCAGGTTAGCCCCATTTGACATTGCGGAGCTGCGTAACCTTATGGCCTACGATGAAATGGAACTGGATTTGCTGGGGGATCGCCGCACGGCCTTGTTCGTTATCATTTCCGACACGGACGATACGTTCAATTTCGTGGTGTCCATCATGTACACCCAGCTTTTCAATCTGCTTTGTGACCGTGCAGACGATCAATGCGGAGGCCAGCTAAAGTATCATGTGCGGCTGCTGCTCGATGAGTTCGCAAACATCGGTCTGATCCCGAAGTTTGATAAGCTGATCGCCACCATCCGTAGCCGCGAGATTTCGGCATCCATCATCCTGCAATCTCAGAGCCAGTTGAAAACCATCTACAAAGATGCCGCAGAAACCATTATCGGTAACTGTGACACCATGCTTTTCCTCGGCGGTAAGGAAAGCTCGACACTCAAAGAGATTTCTGAAACCTTGGGGAAAGAAACCATCGACCTATATAACACTTCCGACACGCGCGGTCAAAGCCCATCCTTTGGAACAACCTACCAAAAGACTGGCAAGGAGCTTATGAGCCGGGACGAGCTTTCTGTCATGGATGGCAGCAAGTGCATCCTGCAGCTGCGCGGAGTTAGGCCATTCCTGAGCGACAAATTCGACATTACGAAGCATAAGCGGTACAAAGAACTGTCGGACTTCGATAAGAAGAACGCTTTCGATGTAGAACGCTACCTGAAGCACGAACTCAGGCTGCGAATGGATGAAGAATTTGATTGCTACGAGGTGGATATGTCCGAAGAAAGCACAGCATAGGAAGGAGGTCATTATCCGAAGTAAATTCATCCGCCCGCCTGTCCGGGCAGACCCCATGACAGGTAACTTGTCCGACTGATCTCTACATTTTGCGATTCCAAAAGGCTGATTTTTTATGAAAATGAAAGGAGAAGCCAGAATTGCAGGAAGCAGGCAGCACCGAAGATGTGCCAGCCTGTTTTTCTTTTGGAATCGTGTTTTTTATCAATGCTGCAATCTGGCGAAAAATGACTATGGAATTCTTCAATCAGGCTATTACCGTTCTGCAGACTCTCGTTGTTGCCATCGGCGCGGGCCTTGGCGTTTGGGGCGTTGTGAACCTCATGGAAGGGTACGGAAACGACAACCCCGGCGCAAAGTCGCAGGGCATGAAGCAGTTGATGTCCGGCGGCGGTGTCATCCTCATCGGCACCCAGCTGATCCCGCTGCTTTCTGGTCTGTTCGGCTAATCAACAAGCGATAGGAGGAAAACCCGCCATTGTTCGATAATATTTTCGCAGCAATCGAAAAATGGATGAGGGAACTTCTTTCCGGCATGGTGGAGTCCAACCTGAGTACGATGTTCACAGCGGTCAACCAACAGACCAGTGAGATCGCTGCTCAGGTCGGGCAGACACCGCAAGGGTGGAACAGCAGCATTTTCAGCATGATCCGTAACATTTCGGATTCGGTGGTGATCCCTATTGCGGGAATCATCATCACGCTGATCCTCTGCTACGAACTGATTTCGATGCTGACAGAGCGGAACAATCTGCACGATGTGGACACTTGGATGTTCTTCAAGTATTTCGTGAAGATGTGGATCGCGGTCTATCTCGTCAGCCATACGTTCGATATTGCAATGGCGGTATTTGACATTGGACAGTCGGTGGTAAATTCTTCCTCCGGCATTATCCGTGGCAATACCGCCATTGATATTAGTTCTCTTTCCATGCAGATGCAGGCGGCAATGGCAACAATGGCGATTGGCGAACTGGTGACGCTGGCATTGGAAACCCTTGTTGTAAGCTGGTGTCTGAAAATTCTGTCGGTGGTTATCACGGTGATTATGTACGGCAGAATGATAGAAATATACCTCTACACTTCGCTTGCTCCGATTCCGTTTGCAACCATGAGTAACCGTGAATGGGGCCATGTGGGTACAAACTACTTCCGAGGGCTGTTCGCGCTGGCATTCCAAGCGTTCCTGATGATGGTCTGCGTGGCAATCTATGCAGCCCTCATCGGCAGCATCCGGGTATCTTCGGATATTCACTCGGCGTTGTTCGGCACGATGGCCTACACGGTGATCCTTTGCTTCTCGCTGCTCAAAACGGGAAGTCTGTCCAAACAGATCTTCGGCAGTCACTAAATCCGGGAAAATCCAATGAAAGGAAAAGACAGCAGACAACGCCGTTTCCCGGCGGCGGTCTGGCTGTTCTGGTGATAAATGGCCTATGTGACGATTCCCAAAGACCTTTCCAAAGTGAAGAATAAGGTCTTTCTGAACCTGACGAAACGCCAGCTAGTGTGTATGGGTTTCGCGGCGGGCATCGGCGTTCCGTTCTATTTTCTCATGCGCGGTACGATGGGAACCAGCAATGCGGCGGCAGGCATGGTGCTCCTGATGCTGCCGGAGTTTTTCTTTGCGCTGTATGAGAAAAACGGGATGCACCTTGAAACCATCCTTACAAACTTCATCAGCGTCCGCTTCAAACGTCCTGCGGTACGCCGCTATGAGGTCGAAAACCTGTATGAGCGGGAACTGGAAACCGCAGCACCGATCCAGAAGAAAGGAGGCATTCTTGGTAAAAAGTGAACCGAAGAAGAAACTGCCCCTCGGCGGCTTCTTCCAGAAGTTCTTCCGCAAGCCCGAAAAGAGTGAAAAAGAGCAGCGGCTCACCGTGCAGCGTTCCATTCCATATCTGGAAATGGGGCGCGACGGTATCTGCCGGGTGGAGGAACATCTGTATTCCAAAACCGTCCGATTCTACGACATTAACTACCAGCTGGCGCAGAACGAGGATAAAAACACCATCTTTGAAAGCTGGTGCGACTTCCTCAACTACTTCGATGCCAGTATCCGTTTTCAGCTTTCGTTCATCAATCATAAAAGTGACATGAGCGAGTACAACAAGGTCATCCAGATCGAGCCGCAGCAAGACCAGTTTGATGATGTGCGTATGGAATATGCACAGATGCTGAAACAGCAGCTTGCCAAGGGCAATAACGGTCTGGTTCGGACGAAGTACATCACGTTCAGTATCGAAGCAAAGAGTGTCCGGGAAGCAAAGCCCCGGCTGGAACGTATCGAAACCGATATTCTCAACAATTTCAAGGTGCTGGGCGTGAAAGCCTACCCGCTGAACGGCGTGGAACGGCTTCAGATCATGTACGAAACCTTTCATCAGGAGGAACAGCAGAAGTTCGATTTCAGCTATGACCGCATCCTGCAGAGCGGCATGACCACCAAGGACTTCATTGCCCCGACCAGTTTCCTGTTCAAGAGCGGCAAGGACTTTATGATGGGGAACACCTATGGTGCTGCATCCTATCTGAACATCCTTGCCCCGGAACTGACGGATAAGGTGCTGGCCGAATTTCTGGACATGGACAAAAATCTGGTGGTCAGCATTCATGTGCAGTCGGTAGATCAGCTGAAAGCTATCAAACTGATCAAGGGCAAAATTACCGACCTGGACCGTATGAAAATTGAGGAACAGAAGAAAGCTGTGAGGTCTGGTTATGATATGGAAATTATTCCGAGTGACCTTGCAACTTATGGTGGCGAGGCCAAGAAGATTCTGGATGATCTGCAGAGTCGTAATGAGCGTATGTTCCTTGTTACGGTGCTGTTCCTCAATACGGCTAAGACCAAGCAGGAGTTGGATAGTGCTGTGTTTCAGACTGCTGGTATCGCTCAGAAGTTCAACTGCACATTGAACCGTCTGGATTATCTGCAGGAGCAGGGCCTTATGAGCAGCCTGCCGCTGGCAAATAATCTCGTTCCCATCAAGCGCGCACTGACCACCACTTCTACTGCCATCTTCGTTCCTTTCACCACGCAGGAGCTTTTTATGGAGGGCGATTCTCTCTATTATGGTCTGAATGCGGTATCCAACAACATGATTATGGCAGACCGCAAACAGCTCAAAAACCCGAACGGCCTGATCCTCGGCACACCCGGCAGCGGTAAGTCGTTCAGTGCAAAGCGTGAAATCACCAACGTGTTCTTTACCACAACGGACGATATTATCGTGGCAGACCCGGAGGGAGAGTATTATCCGCTGGTGGAAGCGTTGGGGGGACAGGTCATTCATATCTCGTCCACCAGTAAGGACTACATCAACCCGATGGACATTAACCTCAATTATGCGGATGATGATAACCCGCTGGGCATGAAATCGGACTTCATTCTTTCCCTGTGCGAACTTATCATGGGCGCACGGGATGGTATGGAGCCGGAAGAAAAGTCGGTCATTGACCGCTGCTTGCCGCTGGTCTATCAGAAGTATCTGAACGATCCGAAGCCGGAGAATATGCCGACGCTCGGTGATCTGTACGACTGCCTGCGGGAGCAGAAGGAACGGCAGGCGCAGCGTATCGCCACGGCACTGGAAATCTACGTCAATGGTTCGCTGCGTGTGTTCAACCATCAGACGAATGTGGAACTGGATAACCGCATTATCTGTTTCGATATCAAAGAGTTGGGCAAGCAGCTGAAAAAGCTGGGGATGCTCATTGTTCAGGATCAGGTCTGGAACCGTGTCACCATCAACCGCAACAGCAAAAAGAACACCCGGTACTATATAGACGAGTTCCACCTCCTGCTGAAAGAGGAACAGACCGCAGCATACAGCGTCGAGATCTGGAAGCGGTTCCGAAAATGGGGCGGCGTACCCACAGGCATCACCCAGAACATCAAGGATTTGCTCGCAAGCCGGGAAATCGAGAACATGAACAACAAAAAACATCGTAGCAATACGGTGTTTTTTGTTACCCAAAACCCACAATTCAATACATAACCACAGGTTAGTGCAAATACCTTATGTGATTTTTTGAAAGGCTTAGAAAGGGATATTTACCCCGATTTTCGCCCCGAGAAATGACACAAACAAGGCTTAATGTATCTTCCCTGTGGTTTTTTCTATTTTCAACTGGAAAGGTGGATTGATATGCCGAGAATGAGCAAGAAACGGAAACAAGAGTGGGCATTGTTTCTGAATGACCGAAACCGCATTACCTACAACGAGCTTTGCAGAAAATGCAGGAATGACTGTAAGCAGAGTTTTCGCTGTGTTGTGGTGCATTGCCCAAAATATTTATCGAAAAGGAGAATAAAGAACTATGAAAATGATTGAAAATGAAATGAATGTAACTGTACCTCTTGAAATTATTAAGGCAAGCGAAATTGAGCCGAAAGAAGTGAAATGGCTGTGGTATCCGTATATTCCGTTCGGCAAGGTTACGCTGTTGCAGGGCGATCCCGGTGATGGGAAAAGCAAATTGATGTTATCAATCGCCGCCCTGCTCTCAAAGGGAGAACCACTTCCCTTTACTGATGAAGAAGAAACCGAGCCTATGACTATCATCTATCAGACAACGGAAGATGACGCAGACGATACGGTAGTCCCTCGCTTCAATTCCGCTAACGGAAACGGAGAAAACCTTATCTTCATCAAGGAAGATGAAAAGTCCTTATCTTTTGGGGACAACCGTATCCGTGAAGCGATTGAGATGTACCACGCAAAACTTTTAATCCTTGACCCGATGAGTTCCTATATCGGAGAGAACTGCTCTATGAACAATGCCAACGAAACAAGAGCCGAGTTTAATCATCTGATAGCAGTTGCGAAAGATACAGGTTGTGCGATTGTCATTATCGCTCATATGAACAAGATGAAAGATAATAATCCACTTTACCGCACCAACGGCTCTATTGACATTGCGGGTGCTGCAAGAAGCATTCTTGCAATCACACGCACACCGAACAAGGAAGCACCTGCGGAAAGATATTTGGTGCAAGTGAAATCAAATCTCGCACCAACAGGTTCGGCAATTCTTTTTGAGGTTGCCGAGAAAGGCGTGGACTTCATTTCCGAAATGGAGATGACAGCCGAAGAAGCGTTTTTATCTCTTGCTCCACAAATGGGCAGACCAAATGAAAAAGAGATGAAAGCAAAATCATTTCTCGTTGAAATGTTGCAGGGCGGAGAAATGCTTTCTTCGGATTGTGAAGAAAAACTTGAAGCCGCAGGGTTCAAGAAATCGACCATTAAAAAGGCAAAGAAAAACGCAGGAGTTATCTCCAAGAAGAAAGGTTTCCTTTGGTATTGGTCTTTGCCGATGGGCGATATACCGAGAGAATAGAAGCAGGCTGTCCACTTATCAGACAGTCTGCTTTTATGATTGAGGTATCAAAAGGAGGTCAAGGGGGAACACCCTTGCCCACGACATCTTTGCAGGCGAAGTCTGAAAGTGTCATAGTGGGTTACACACATTCAAAGAATGTTGTGTAATGGCTTCGCCCTGCCGAGAAAGGAGAACGAAAATGGCTAAAAACAACAAAGCGGATATGAGCTGTGCAAGGGTTAAAAAGTACACCGTTTCCGATGTGAGCAAAGCGGAAAGGCACAACGAACGCAAAAACGAAACCTATGAAAATATGAATGTCATTGAGGAACGCATACCCTTTAATGTGCATTTCAAAACACCGACTGCCCCGACTTATATGGAACAATTAAAGCAGATGGAAACTGACGGTTTGGTATCGCTTCGTGGGTTGAGGAAAGACGCAACGCTCTTCAATGAAATTGTGATTGATGTGAACACGATGTACTTCGAGCGTAACGGCGGCTACGAATACGCAAAGCAGTTTTATGAAAAAGCGTTCCATTTCATCGAAGAAAAATTCGGAGCTGACAATATCATATCGGCTGTAATGCACGCTGATGAAATCAATGTGGCTGCTACTGAGGAACTCGGAAAAGAGGTTTACCATTATCATCTTCACGCTATGGTTCTGCCTGTGGTGGAGAAAGAAATCTTATGGAGCAAGCGTTGCAAAGATGAAAAACTGCGAGGAACGGTTAAGGAAGTAGTCAATCAGATTAGCCATTCAAAGAAGTGGAAATCGGATATTCCGCTAACCGATGAAAAAGGTAATCCACTACTGCGAAAGAACGGAAAGCCGATGTTCAGAGCCTCATACAGCATACTGCAAGATGAATTGTTCAACTATATGACCGAGCAAGGATTTAAGGGATTTCAGCGTGGCGAATACGGAAGCACCGCCGAACACTTAACCTCTCTGCAATATCAAATAAAGCAGGACAAGGAACGCTTGGAGAAACTGCAACAGCGTATTCAGAAAGAGCAAGTGAAATATGAGCCTGTCCGTCATATCTCAAAGACCTTAAACGAGATTGACGGTATGGGACAGAAAACCTTTACGGGCAAGATGGCAATTTCCAAAGAGGATTATTCCCAACTGACCGCCCTTGCCAAAGAGGGCATTACCAGTCGTGCAGAAATCAGCGAATTAGAACAGAGTGCCAACTATTACCGACAGAAATATTTTGACTGTGCAAACGCACTCGAAAGAATGAAAACTAAATACAACGAACTGAAAGAAAAGTGCAGACCTTTTCTTCAAGCGTTGGAGCATTTTCCTGAAGTTGCTAAACTTTTTACCGAAAAAGTGAAGCAACTTTTTTCTTTTAAGGAAGCACAGGAACGAGCCGAAAAAGAAGCAAGGGAAAAAGAACGACAGGAGCGTATCAAGGCTCGAAGGAACAAGCGTGGTATGGAAAGATAGCCTTTTCCATTATACTCACGACTTAATGACTTCTTGAACTATTGAGAAACTGCGGTTATTGGGTGTTCTAATATGAATGCCCCACAATCAAATCTTATGAAAGAGAGGATCGGACTATATGAAAGAGCAGAAACATTCTTATTCACAGCGAATTGGAAAGACAACATTCATTGTAAATGTAAAGCAGTCCGAAAGTGCCAAAAAGCCTTTGAATACGGTGTTTCAGGACATCTGCAAGCACGAGGTTTTGGGCGGCTTCTTTACGGACAAATCGTTTAATTTAGAAAATCCACAAAAAGTGTCTTGACAAACTCGACCCCGAAGGAACCGGCTACCGTGCGAAAACACGTTTTGCCCGGTTCTTCAATCTGCCGGAGCTGATTTCCCTGTTCAAGGAATCCGCAGATGTGCAGACGGCGGATATGCTGAACCTGCCTGTGCCGCAGGCAGAGTACATCAACGAAGTGCTGAAACCCAGCGAAACACAGGAAGAAATGGTAAGTTCCTTTGCAGACCGTGCCGAGGCTGTACGCAACGGCAGCGTGAATCCGAAGTTCGATAATATGCTCAAGATCACCAACGATGGCAGAAAATTGGCACTCGACCAGCGGCTTATAAATGATATGCTGCCGGACGAGCCGGAAAGCAAGGTGAATCGCTGTGTGGACAATGCGTTCAAGGTCTGGGAAGAATCTGCCCCGGATAGGGGAACACAGTTAATTTTCTGCGATTTATCGACACCAAAAGCCGATGGTACATTCAACGTCTACGATGATGTGCGGGAAAAATTGGTGGCGAGAGGTGTTCCTCGTGAAGAAGTGGCGTTCATTCACGAGTATAACACGGAAACCAAAAAGGCAGAGCTTTTTGCAAAGGTGCGCGCCGGACAGATGCGCATCCTGATGGGGTCTACACCGAAACTTGGCGCAGGAACCAATATTCAGGATCGGTTGATTGCCCTGCATCATCTGGACTGCCCATGGAAGCCGTCTGACCTGGAACAGCAGGAGGGGCGTATTCTTCGGCAGGGAAACCAGAATAAGCAGGTGAAAATCTATCGTTACGTCACTGAAAATACGTTTGATTCGTATATGTGGCAGATTCTGGAAAATAAGCAGAAGTTCATCTCGCAGATCATGACTTCCAAATCGCCTGTCCGTGCCTGCGACGATGTGGACGATACCGCGCTGTCTTATGCCGAAATCAAGGCACTGGCAACGGGTAATCCCTACATCAAGGAAAAGATGGACTTGGATATTCAGGTCAGCAAGCTGAAGCTGCTGAAAGCCAATCACACCAGTCAGATTTATAGCTTGGAATCGGATATTGCGCGCCGCTATCCGCGAGAAATCGCTGTGGCACAGGGTCAGATCGAAGCACTGAAAACCGATATGGAAGCGGCAAAACCACTTCTGGCGCAGGATAAAGACCACTTCGCTATGGAAATCAGCGGTAAGGTGTACACCGAACGCAAAGAAGCGGGCGCGGCCATCATCGAGGCTTGTAAGGCTTTGAAGGCGGCTGGTACCGAGGGCAGAATCGGCAGCTACGGTGCGTTTGAACTGCACTCCCGGTTTGACAACTTCGATAAGGTGTTCCGTTTGTCCATCAAGGGCGCATGGAACTATTCGATGGAAGTCGGCAAAGACCCGCTGGGTAATATCCTGCGCGTTACCAATGCACTGACAGGTATCGAAAGAGCATTGCCGCAGGTGGAACGCAGACTGGAAACCTTGGAACAGCAGTTGGCGCAGGCAAAGGAAGAAGCCAAACGTCCTTTCGCGCAGGAAGCAGAATTGGCTGAAAAATCCGCGCGCCTTGCAGAGCTGAACTCTCTGCTCAACATGGACGAAAAGGGCGGTGAGGATGCGCTGGGAGTGGACGAGGATGCAGCCGAAACCGAAGTCGCAGACAAGCCGCGACAGCCTGTGAACTACGCAGGCCGCGTTGCAGAGCGCACTGCGGACGATGTGCGGAAACCCTCTGTGCTGACACAGCTTCATGCAAAGCAGGCAGAGCGCACCGCAGAACCGCAGAAATCCCAGAAGCGGAAAAGTCACGATATGGAACTGTAAATGAGCAGCCCCGTCAGTTTATCTGACGGGGTGTTTTTTAGGAAGGAGGAAATTTGCTTACTTTAACACCGATCAATCTGAAAACGGCAAACGCATTTGTGCAGCAGTATCACCGCCACCATAAGCCGACACGAGGGCATAAGTTCTCCATCGGCGTATCGGACGATGGCGCGTTAGTGGGCGTTGCTATCTGCGGCAGACCTGTGGCACGGCGTCTGGACGATGGCTACACGCTGGAAGTTAATCGCCTGTGTACGGATGGAACTCCAAACGCCTGCAGCATCCTGTATGCGGCGGCGTACCGTGCAGCACGGGCAATGGGTTACAACAGAGTTGTTACCTACATTCTGGATACGGAGAATGGCAGTTCCTTGAAAGCTGCCGGATATACCTGTGAGGGCAGAGCCGGAGGATTGGAGTGGAACGGCGCAAAAGCACCGAAACAGGCCGACCAATATCCGCGCCAGATGAAAACACGATGGGTCAAGAAAAAGGAGGTCTTGCATGGCGGTTGACCGCAAACAGCAGATGAAAGAAATCACGGAACGGCTGGAGCAGGGCGTAAAGGACATTTTCACTTCGGAAATGTATACGACGTATCTGCGCACGATGGCAAAATTCCATAATTACAGCTTCAACAATACGCTGCTGATCGCAATGCAGCGGCCTGATGCCACACTGGTGGCAGGGTTTAACGCATGGAAGAATAAGTTCAACCGCTACGTCAAAAAAGGAGAAAAGGGCATCCAGATCATTGCTCCGGCTCCCATCAAGGAAGTGGAAGAACGCGAGAAAATCGACAAGGATACGGGACTGGCTGTACTGAACGAAAACGGTGAGCCAGAAATGGAGCGTGTGGAGTATGTGGTTCCGAGATTCCGATTGACGACTGTTTTTGATATATCGCAGACGGATGGTGAACCGATTCCGTCGCTGGAAGTGAACGAGCTGACCGCCAGCGTCAAAGACTATGCGCTGCTTACGGCGGCAATCGAGCAGGTATCGCCTGTGCCGATGCGGTTCGATGAGATCGAAGGGGATGCAAAAGGCTATTACAGTGATGCAGACAAAGAAATCTGTATTCAGGTCGGCATGGGTGAGAGCCAGACCATAAAGACGATGATCCACGAGGTCGCTCATGCGATGCTGCATAATAGCGATTTGATGAAACAGCGTGGGGAAGAAAAAGACCGGCTTACGAAAGAGACCGAAGCGGAAAGCATCGCATTTACGGTTTGCTCGGCTCTGGGCATTGACACATCCGACTATTCTTTCCCGTATGTGGCAAGCTGGGCCAGCGGCAAAGAGATGAAGGAACTGAAAGATTCGATGGATACGATTCGATTGACCGCAGCCGACTTTCTGGAAAAGCTGGAAGCGGCAGTGGCAGAAAGGAGCGCAGAGCGCATGACCGCGATGCAGTATGCGGAAAAGCTGATTGCCGACAGGGAGCAGGAGAAAACGATTTTCGATGATGAGCAGCGAAACCTTATCGTGAATTTGGCTTTCAAGCTGGATGATCGGGCAGCAACGGAAGAACTGGTGAATGGTCTGGCGGCTGCACTGGCCGAGGATGACAAAGAAGAAGCCAACCGCCTGATGTACGATGCGCAGGAGAAAATCGAAAATCTCCCGGATGGGATGATTGGTCTTTCGGAAATGCACGACTATGGCTATCAGAAAGATGATGTGCTGCCGCTGACGAAAGAGGGCGCACGGGAGTGGCATCGGCTGGGTGAGAGGATTTATCCGCTGTTTCAGGATGGCACGGCAGGAGATTTCGCCAGTCAGGAAGAGATCGAACAGCATGATGGCATTTTCGGAATCAAGGCTGACGCATGGAGTGCAATTTTGCTGGAAAAGAACGAAGAGTATCTGGAAGATGAGTATGCCCGCCCGGATGCCGCACTGACGGTGATAAGTCGGGAGCAGGCTCTGCGGCTGTTTGATGAGGGCAAGCAGATTTATCTTATCCGTATCAGCCCGTGGCCAGTTCTTGTCACAGGGCGTGAAGAAATCGAACGTGGAAGTGACTATTTCCAGATTGCTAAGGAAGATTTGGAAAAGGACAAGCAGAAAACAATGGAAAACGGCGAGAAAGCACCCGTTGAAAAGCTGGCAGTAGACCTTGACGATTATGCCTTTGACTTCGATTTCTACCACTATAAGGACAGCGTAGAGGATCGGGAGCAGGCAGTTGAAGCACTGAAAGAACAGATTCAGGCTGGGGATGTTCAGCTGATCCGGGAATGGCTGCAAGCCGCAGTGGAGGAATCAGAGGGAGAGTCCGCAGAAAAGGCGGCAGAACTGATAACTCGTATGGATGCAGTAGTTAAGGAGCAGAAGCTGCTTTCCGGCAGCGAAAAGCAGTTTGGCATCTACCAGATCACTGCCCGTGACCCGGAACACGACTACCGCTTTATGAATCTGGATTTTGTAAAGCGGCATGGGATGGAAGTAAACTGTGCAGACTATGAACTGGTCTATACCGAGCCTCTTACGGAAAAAGATACACTTGAAGCTATTTACGAACGCTTCAATATCCAGCGTCCAGCGGATTTTACCGGACATTCGCTTTCCGTCAGTGATGTTGTGGTGCTGAACGATGGCAAGTCTCTCAAAGCCTACTATGTGGACAGCATCGGCTTTGCAGAGCTGCCTGATTTTTTCAAGGAAAGGAATATGGATTTGCAGAAAGAGAACCTTTTGAACGAAAAATTGCAGGAAATCGAAATCTTTGATAAGCCTGGTCTTTTCAGCAATGGCCGACTGCGGGATGAAGATGTGCCGGAGGGATTGTACCGCTATGACCTGCGCGGTTCGGACTATGACCCAGGCCAGCCCATTACAGTGGAGAAAACTGTGGTGGTGAACCATGCGGCATCTGTCCTGATGGCCGAAGAACTTGACCTTGGCGCGGAGGGGCGGCTGGAACTTGGCGAGGAAGGACTGAACTTCACAGGCGCAGAGTTGACCGTGCGAGAGTTCATGGAGGAACAGCAGCAGAAAAACAATGCACTGATCCACAGCGATTCCTACCATATCGCAGTGGAGGGGCATATCGGCACATGGTACGCTATTGATGAAACGGAAATTGGCGGCGAAAAGTTCTTCCTGCTGGAGCATGAGGAACACGGCGATATGGCGGCTTGTGTTGCAGTCAATGAGCATGGCAAGCTGGTAGCAGAAGATTTGTGGAACGGCTTCGATGAAGATTTTCAGGAGGCCGTGCAGAAATATTTCTCTGAAAAATGGAATATGCCGAAAAAAGAAGATGTTGTATCGGAGATCATTGAAAAGGCTGCGTCTGTGCCGGACAACAGCGCACAGGACTATTCGGAGGTGCCTGTCTATTATGAGCCGTTCAGCTATGCCAAAGAAAACGACGAAGTGGATTTATACCGCACATCCTATCGGCTGAACAGCGAGTGCAAGCAGGCAATCCAAGAAGCGATTGCGGACAACTATGACGGAATGTACCTTGGCGATGGCGCGGTCGATCAGGTGGTGCGGCAGTACGGCATGGAGCGTGTGGGCTATATTCTGGCGAATACTCTGCACCATAAAAGCTACGATGGCCGCTTTTCTCGTCGCAACAAGGAATGGGCAGAGCAGGTAAGTACCCCAGAGCATAATGCAGACCGTATGACCTTCCGCACAGACTGGGTGGTTGACAGCCATCCGGCTATTCTGGATGGCTTTGTGACGATGTTCAGGAAAGAATTGGAAGCGCAGAAAAAACTGGAACAGGAGCAGCCTTTCGTAAAGCAGTTCTATGTGGTCGAAAATCTGCAGGATGCTCCTTTGAAAATCGAGAGGTTCGGAAATCTGGATGATGCAATGTCACAGTATCAGGCACTTCCGAATCATTACATGAAAGCCCTGGGCGTGGAGAAAAATCCTGATCCGCTGCCGGGTTCGCTGGATATTTTGCAGTGTAGGAACGGCCTTGACACCATCGTGGAGGACTACAAAACGGTTTCAGGCTGGGATAACCCGTATATTCAGAATCATGTTATCCAGCCGTTACAGGGGGCCTTAGCTGTGCAGGATGTGGAACTGGCCTACGAATTGCCGGATGCCTATTTCCATATCCAAACCTGTGAGGACGGTTTCGACTATACCTTATATAATAGGGACTTCACGGAACGGGATGGCGGCATCCTTGAAACGGACGGAGATAAGTCTGTGCAGGAGGCTATGACGGAGCTGCTGACAGAGTTCGGCTGCGATGCGGCAGAGGGCAAAGTCATGGACGCGGCAGAACTACGGGAACAGGCCGATACGGTGGCGGAACAACAGGCAGAAGTTTTGAAAGAAAAACTCGCCGCAGAAAGACCTGCGCCGGAAGAAACGCTCAGCTTTTATGTTGCGGAGTGTTTGGAGTTTACGTTTGCGGGAGAGTTCCACGACCATCTGACGATGGAAGAAGCCTTGGAAGCCTACGACAAGATTCCGTCCGAGCGGATGAACGCCGACAAGTGCATTGGATTCTGCATCGAGGAAGATGGTGGCTTTGTTGGAATGTATGAGCTGGTCGTGAACGATAAAGTGCAGCGCGAGAACATCAACTCCATCAACTATTTCAGGGATGATAAGCTGGTGCAGCAGGCGATCTCTGATATGGAAAAGCTGATGGCGGCACGACAGCAGAGCAAGGAGCAGGAACGCGGCAGTACGAAAAAGTCTGTTATGGATGCCCTGCGCAGTCTGAAAGCCAAGAAACAGGAGCAGCCTGCACAGGAACAGGATAAGCCGAAGAAAGCGAAAAAGAAAGGAATGGAGTTATGAGCAATGTACGCTTTGATGAACTGGAATTGATGCTGATGGCGATGTTTGAGCAGCCGACGCTCAGGGATACGATTAAGGTGTTGACGGAAGCCCAGCCGCTTGTGGCAGAGGATGCGGAGATGGCTGTACTGGTTCAGCAGACGATCGAGAAGATGCAGCAGTTGAATGAGCAGCAGTTCAAGGGGCTGGAACTGGAATGGCATAGGCCGGAGGATGATATAGGAAAATGAGTTCAGATATATTTGTGATTTACCAGATCGACAATTCTGAGAAAAACCGTGAGTATCGCTGCCGCAGCTATGAATACCAGATTCAGCATGGCTTTATGATAACCGCAGACAATTATGGTACGGGCTATTCCGGTACGGCTACGCGAGGAATGGGCGAGGAAGCTATTCGTAAAAAGATGGAAAGCATTAACCCGGACAAATTCAAAATTAGAAAATTTGGGGTCAGTGATGTCATCGGATTGACTGCGGCAGGCAAAACCTCTTTTTTCTATGTTGATAAGGATAGGCTGGTGAGATTCAACGGCTTTTTCCCAAAGCCCCAGAGCGGCACATACCTGATTCTTGATGAGGGCGGCTATCAGGTGGCAGGGCAAAAAGGAACATGGCTGGTATCAGATGAAGTAGAGGTCGATGGTCAGCGGTTTGTTCAGATGAGAAGTGAACAAACGAAGAATCCACCGCCGAGCATTATTCTTCACGAGAGTGGAGCCTTTGTGACGCAGACAGCTTTAGGTTTCGATGGAGAAGCTACCAGAAAGATGAGTGCTTTTTTACAAGGCCCAAAGCCTGAACTGCTGCACCATCAGAAGTTCTTTGAAAACGGTACAGCGGAACGCGCCAAAGAATCCGGCACAGAGCAAAACTACAATATGATAGATGGCTGCGTCAATAATGTGCCGAAAAAGCCCCGGCGCATTGGTGGCAGGTGGTCGGTGCTGGATCGGCTGCATATTAAGCAGGCTGAGCGGCGACAAAAAGACAATGCACCGCAGCAGGAGCAGGAAAGAAGTCGAAAAAGTTAAAATGCCGTAATGTCGTTGAGATGGCTTCCCCCAAAAGGAGGCCATCTTTTTTGCGTTAGAGTCGTAATGTAAAAAACTTTTTTACATTACGATTGATTTCCCGAAGCTGATGGTATATAATAATAGCAGAAGGGAGAGATGAAAAATGCGTTTTGATGAACTTTTTGAAATGAGAAAACTGACAGGGACAAAATTAAAGGACTATATTCGCAGCAATGGATTCTCAAAGGTATCGTTCTGCAAGAAAACAGAGATTTCTCGCCCTACTTTAGATAAGATTTTGAATGGCGAGATAGATAGCAAAAGTACATTCGATAAGCACTTGAACAAGATTCTTACCAGTTTGAGCATTGACCCGGATACTTTGATGGGATTTTCACCGAGAATGCAAAGTACAGATGCCGTGTTCTCAGAGAATGCGCCGATTGATTATCAGGTGAATGATAAGGCAAAGATGGAGTATGATTTGTTACAGGATATTCTAAACCTTTGCAGTGTTTATTATTAAAGGCGGAAGGCTATGAGTGAGCGAATTACAGCAGCCAACTTAGATGAAGTTATCAAAAGGAACGAAGTTATCGAGGAACAGATGAAGCAGAGTGCTTCGCTTATCTGGTCAAAATACAATCCGATGCAGATAAATTCTCCGATACAGTTGGCGTTACAGATTTTAAGACCATATGGTTTGATACAGCTGCCGATTGATAATCGCTATTTAAGCGGAGCAATTTTTGTTCGGGATGGAAAACGAATCCCCTTGATCAATACGGCACTTCCGAGAGCAAATCAGTATTTTACAGTGTGGCATGAAATTTATCATCTATTGTTTGATGAAGTTTCTTTTGACCATTTAATTGAATCCGAAATCCTGATGGAAGAACGAAAAGCAGAACACTTTGCTGCGCTTATGCTTCTGGGAAACCTTATGCCGTACTTTGAGGGCTTAAAGGATATGGAGTTCCAAGCAAAAACGTTTCAGTGCATGAACGCTTTCCAAGCTCCCTATAAGGCGGTGCTGATTTCTCTGTATGAAAGTGCAGTAAAGAATGGGAACACGGCTATTGCGGAAGAAGTTAAGGAAAACTTTGATGTGCAGGTTGAAGACATTGCACACAGATTCCGCGATTTGGGATTGGATGATTCCCTTGTACGGCCTTCGTATGTAGTAAATGTAAGTCCGCTGCAAGAGAAAATCAATAAGACGATTCGCAATGAGCCGGAAGTGGAATACCATAAAGACAATGAAGCATTTCTGAAAACGGTTTTAAGTGAATTTAAAATGCTGACGGGAGAGGCCGATGCTTAATATACCAGAGTATAAAGAATATGCTGGGGAGACCAAAATAGCACTTATGGATAACTCATCACTGGCATTTATGCACGAGTTGAGCCAGAGAAGTTATCCATCTGATGGAATCCTCAGCGTATACGATTTGATTCTGATACCAAAGTGGGTAATGGAGGAAATTGAGGATTCTACATACAGAAGCACCTATGTTGAGCAGCTTCAGGCACAAGGGTATCCTATTCGTTGGATTGATGAAACAAAGTACGGTGCTTTTGTCAATGATGAAGATGTGAACCTGTACTACATCGTTGAAGCTGCGGTATCGCGTGTGTCAGAGTTGATGCGCTTCCTTCGCAGAAAAGTAAAAACCGAAGATCTGATTGACTTGCCTTCCGCAGAGGAATGGATGAACCGGCTGTACGATGAATGGCCGATTCATGGAAGAACGCTGTCAACGGGTCGCACTCTTAAAAAGAATGCGGGAGAAATCTCGTTGACGATCCTTGCTGAAATATTCGCGTGGTATCATGATGGAGTGGACAGCCTGACAATCTATACGCAGGATACGGATGCGCATGAGTTCCAAACGAATGCAGAGCGTATCTTAACGGGAAATTCTGAATTTACTCCTGCGCTGGATTCTCCGATTTCGGTGGCCTTTAAGTCAAATGACTTTATTTTGTGTCAGATGTATCGTGAGGGCGCCTTGACTTTGGATGCGGTGCGGCAGCTTCGCCACGATGATAGAAAATTGACTTATACACGGCAGCAAGCGGATAAGTCGATTATTTGCCGCAAAGAAGTTATAACGAAAGAGCAGTTCATTGATTTGATTCAGGATGCGACAGTTCAAATCCTGTTCTAAGAGTAATATGGTAGAAAAGGGTCAGCCCTAGTCTTTCGCAGGAAAGACCAGGGCTGGCTTTTTGTTTTATAGAGAGTGTTCGTTCTTTCGGGATTGCTGCTGTTCGCGCCGTGCTTCTCGTTCTGTTCCCAGAATGTTATCTACATTGGCACATACAGTCTGGAGTTCCCTGTGGTAATCTTTGAAATAGTGGTAGGTGTCATACTGGGCATCTTTCTGAATGGTAAGCTGCTCCTTTTCAGCCCGGAGGTCTTTCATGGTCGGGAACCTTCCATCTGGGGAGTGCTGCTTTAGGATGCGGAGGGCTTCTTCATATTTGGCAATATCCTCTGCATGAGCCTGACGGAAAGATTTCTTATTGCCGGATTTCAAGAAATCACCATAGGCTGATTTTGTAGAAAGATACTGGCCTAAATAACGAATCTGCTCATTGACTTTTTTCAATTTTGCTTCGGTGAATTTGGCATCACTTCGGGCTTTTGCCATTTTAGATTGAATGGCGTCAGTGGTATCGGAGAGTTTTTCGTAAGAATCGTATCCATGTTCCTGCACATAAGCGACTGTTCGTGCCATCTGCTGCAAATTGGAAATCTTGACTTTCTGCGCATAGGCGCGGCTCTGCTGTGCTTTTACGCAGGTCTGCAAGTCAACCACAAGGCGCAGGTCAGACTTAATGAACAAAATAGCCATAGGATCATCTGCTGCCAAATGAGGATTGTTCCGTTCTTTGTTCCGCGCATTTTCTGCAAAAATGCGGAGAAGCCTGTCGCGGTCATAATTAGAACCGAGAGCGCGGGCAGAAATAAATTTCTGTCGGTCAGCAGGAAGATAGCTGAATCGTCCACGATGGTCTTTTACCAAAATTCCGTATTCCGCTTTTAATAACCGTTGAAATTCCTCAAAAGATGTGGCACGTTCCGCAATGTCAGAAATGGCATTGCGGAATTTTTCTTTGTTTGTTTCAAAGGTAGTGTGCATGGGGGTGATGCCATCGCCCAAAAGTTCCATGTTTGCAATGTCCAGATTCAGCTGCCCACGCCGCTGCGCATGGTACTCCTGCTGTGTGATTTTATCCGCAGCAGGGGAGAGCAGATCGACCTGATGCAGCCCTTCGCGCTGGCAAATATCCATCAAAGATTTTTGCAGGTGCTTCAAATAGTCTTTGGTAAGGTGGTGCTTGTATCCAGCCTTGCAGTCGATTGGCCGTTCGGTGTAGGTCTGAGGCTCTATATCGGATTTGCGCAGGCTGTTGATTATGATGTGGGTATGGATGTTGCCTGTTCCGTTATTGCCATCTGTATGGGTGCAGACCAAAGCCTGATGCCCCGGAAAATTAGCTTTTGCGTATTCCAGCCCGATGGCCTGTGCACGTTCTCCTGTTAAATCGTGGTCGGCGTTATCTCTGGGGTCATGGCTGATAATGTAGTGGTGGCTTTTGATTTCATCATAGGTGTTGTTCTTATGGTACTGCTGGTTTAACAGATCACATTCAAGGTCGAAGGTTTCGGGATTGCAGTTCAAACCGTCAAGATAAAATTCTTCCCGAAGCAGCATATTCCCGCTTTCATCCAGAACGGGAACCAGATGAAACTCATCGTGCTGGTATTTGAGATAGTCGATGGCACTCCCATAATTGGCATTTTTACTTGCGATGTGTTTTAGAATTGCCACGATATGCACCTCCAAGCTGAACGATTTCCTGCCGCAATTCACGGATTTCCGCAATGCACTTTTTCAGTTCTTCCAACATTCCGCGTGATGCCAGACCGCCGCCGTGGAAATAGCGGGCAATCTGGTTGAGATTATTTCCAATGCCTGCGGCCTGCACCGTCAAATTCTGAATCTCGCCAAGATCGGCAACGATATTATAGTTGACTTCCAGCTTTTCGCGGAGAGCCTGTTTGCGTACAAAAGTACCAATCGGATATCCGGCATCTTTAGCGTATCCGGCCACCAGCTCATATTCCAATTCTGTGAAACGGATGTAAACTCGCTTTCCCCTATGAAGAGATTTCTCTTTCTTTGGTCGAGCCATAGCATAATCCTCCTGCATTTTATAGTTGCAGAACAACTCCCGATAAGCCGTAGGCGTTCGGCTGCGAACACATTCATGTGGAGCCAGATAGCCAAAATCCAAGATTTTGTGCGTACCGTGGGAATGGGGAACGGAATCCCCATCAAGATTGCCAGCCGGGAAAAACCACGAAAGTGAGTTTTGAGCGGCTATGGGCGAATCTTGCGCTAAGAGAGAAAAAGCCCCACGACCTGGAAAATCGAGAATTGTCCTTATACCTATAACATTCTGAAACCACCTTTTGGCAACCACTTAAAAAATATTTTTGTGAAATTTCAAAATTTGGTTGCCAAACACCCCTTTTAGAATGCTATAGGTGAAGGGAGGTATTTGATGTACCAGAAAATGACGCATACACTTGAGGATTTGAAGAAATTGGCAGCGATGGAACTTCGGGATGTGAACCGTGAAGAACTGGTGGACATCAACGATGTGGAAATCAAGAAAGACCTGTCGCAGCGAGAACGGATGGTTGATTTTGTTTCACAGATCAAGAACCCCTACTGCTATCTTGACCGGGGAATGGTCGTAAAGATCAGTTTTGCCGGAGAGAACCGATTAGAGGACACGCTGAAAAAATGCGCAAGGACACATCGGAAATAAAAAAAGAAGAAAGCAAAAGAAAATTTGCACTTTAGCACATTAAAGCGTTGACATGGACCGCGAAATATGAGATAATGGCTTTGGGTCAAAACAGAATATGCTAACTAAAGCCGATAATTTTCTTGGTTTATTGTCAGAACGACAAATAGATTAAGGGGGTTATCGGCTTTTTATGTTTTTTCAGGAAAATGGACAATATCGCTGTGCTGTGTATCTTCGATTGTCACGTTCGGACGGCGATCAGCAGGAGAGCAACAGCATAAAAAATCAGAGAGCGTTGCTGAACGATTACATGGGAAAGCACCCGGAACTGCATAAGGTCGATGAGTATGTAGACGATGGATACAGTGGTACGAATTTTGAACGCCCGGATTTCAAACGGATGATGCAGGACATTGAGAATCGGAAAATCAACTGTATTATCGCCAAGGACTTATCACGATTCGGCAGAAACTACATTGAAACAGGACGTTATCTGGAAAGAATCTTTCCATTTATGGGAGTCCGGTTCATTGCCATCAACGATCATTATGACAGTGCGGAAGAAAACGATGATAAGGGACGTATCCTGATTCCGTTCAACAATCTTATCAACGATACCTATTGCCGTGACATTTCGATGCGTGTCAGAAGTCACTTGGATGTGAAACGGAAAGAAGGTCAGTTCATTGGCAGCTTTGCAGGATATGGGTATCGCAAAGACCCGAAAGACAAGAATCATCTGATTATAGATGAATACGCTGCGGGCATTGTGCAGGAAATATTCAAACAGAAATTGAACGGAATGAGTTCACAGCGCATTGCCAGTCACTTGAACGAACTGGGTGTCCTGCCGCCGAACGAGTATAAGAGAGCCAATGGATTCAACTATACCTGCGGTTTTCAGGCTGGGCTGAATCAGAAGTGGACAGTGGTTTCCGTCAATCGTATTTTGAAAAATGAATCCTATACGGGAACATTGATTCAGGGTAAACGCAGGAAAATCAATTACAAAGTAAAAAAGAGCCATGATGTTGGAAGCGAAAACTGGATTCGGGTGGAAGATGCGCATGATGCCATTATCAGCAAAGGCGAGTTCCAGCAAGTACAACAGTTGTTGGAACTGGACACTCGTACCGCACCATCGCAGACAACAGTTTATCCATTATCAGGTTTTCTGCGCTGTGCAGACTGCGGGCAGAATATGATTCGCCGCACGGTGACGAAAAACGGAAAGAAGTATCAATACTATCACTGCGCATATTGATAGGGTGCTGGACTTGAATCCTGAGAAAGTCAAGCAGTGCATGGATGCTGGACTGTTGCAGTACAGAAAAAGAGCAAATGAGATTGTTACGTACTTGATGGCCAAGGACGATGAACGAACAGCAGTTTATCGGGAATACGAGCAGGGATCAATTTCACTAGAACAGGTAGAGGAGTATGAACATCAGTATCAGGTGGCGGTCCAGAAGCAGGAAGCGGCTTTTAAAAAAGTAATGCTGGCTGTTAATGACATAGAAAAAGCATTTAGCCATGGGAATCCCTGGTTGATGAAGTTCCGAGCGATTTCAATTCCTGAAACGTTGGAGCGCACGCATCTTAAAGAATGGCTTGACCATGTATGGATCGTAGATTTTGAACAGGTAGAAGTGATCCTACAAGAAAGTGAGTGGAAGAGATTCTTCCCGGAAGAATGGCTGAACAACGGAGAGGAAGATTGTAATGGCAAGAAAGAGTAGAAAGAATATGATGCCGCAGGCTGCTGTGCAGGAGGCCGTACAGCAAAACGAAAAAGAACTTCTGCGCACGGCAGCGTATGCGCGGCTGTCGGTTGAGAACGGCGGGCATGAAACAGAAGATTCCCTGCACACACAGATTTTGCAAATTCATAATTATATCAGTGAAAACCCGGAACTGACGCTGACCGATACCTATGCAGACAACGGTTTTACGGGAACACGTTTTGACCGACCAGAATTTGAGCGTATGATGCAGGATGTACGGACAGGCAAAATTCAGTGCATCGTAGTGAAGGACTTATCTCGATTTGGTCGTGACTATATCGAAACGGGAAGCTATCTGGAAACTATTTTCCCGATGCTCCATGTTCGTTTTATCGCCATCAACGATGATTTTGACAACATCCGGCAGTCGGATGTGGATAGTCTTGCGGTTCCCATCAAGAACATGGTAAACAGCTTGTACGCGAAGGACATTTCAAAGAAAATCAGCCTTAGTTACCAGATGCGCCGCGAGAAGGGAATCCCTACATCGTGGTGTACACCGTATGGCTATCAGTTGAACCAACAGGGAAATAAGCTTGAAGCGACTGAGGATGCGAAGTGGGTCAAACTGATCTATCAATGGTATCTTGCAGGAGTGAGTACAAACGAAATTGCCCGCAGGTTGGAATTTTTAGAAGTAGCAAGGCCGAACGAACGGCTGAATCGCAAATTACATGAGGGAGATGACCCTACCTATAATAAATGGCACCCCAGTACGGTTCTTCGTATTTTAAACAGCAGTGCCTATATTGGAGAACTGGTATCTGGGAAAACGCAAACTGCATCATACAAAGGGATTGGCCTCCATCCAGTGGAAAAGAGAGAATGGCATATTGTTGAAAACGCTCATGAAGCAATCATTCTGAAATCGGATTTTGAAAAAGTGCAGGCACGGCGGGAGCAGAATAAGGAAAAACGGGAAAGGGCGATGGCTCGTTCCAAAGCAACCAGAGAGAAGTGTTATAACCATCTATCGGGAATGGTTTACTGTGGCTGCTGCAGACGCAACATGACGTTTGAACGGCGAGTGCATGGTACGGTGAAAGAAACGCACTATGGAGTGTTCATTTGCAAAAGAAAGAAGAACACGACTCCCTGTGCCTATCATGCGGTGCCGGAGAAAATGCTGATGATGGTGGCGATGGATCAGATTCATCATCTGGTGTCTACCATGTGTGAAGAAGAAAAGCTGGTAAAAGACATGATGCGCGGCAGCAATCTGGATTCAGCTCGTTCCATCAAGATGAAAGAGAAATCTATCCTGTTTCGGATTCATGAAGCCGAAGAACGGCGGTTGCGTTTATATGAGGACTATAAAGCTGAAATTCTGGACGAAGATGAATATAGTCAGCTAAAGGAACACTACATAGCAGAAAAGCAGCGGTTGGAACATGAACTGCAAAAGCAGCGTCAGCGTGCATTGGAACTGGAAAAGAGAATTAGAATTTGCGATGCGCAGATGGAGCGGATGCGCGGGATTCTGAATCAAAATGAATTTGATGAAGAACTGGTGCATGAACTTATCAAGAGAATTTATGTGGGAATGGACAATTCTGTGGAGGTCGAATTTAAGTGCAGCGACCCCTATCAGGAAGTGCTTGCAATCATGTCGGAGGTTCAGAATGAATGATAAAATTGCAATCTATCTCCGCTTATCATTGGCAGACGGAGATTTGAAAAAGGGCAGCAAGGATGAAAGTAACAGCATTGAGAACCAACGGATGCTGCTCCACGATTACATTGGGAAGCAGGAAGATTTATTTGGCGAGATTGTAGAATATGTAGATGATGGCTATACTGGAACAAATTTTAATCGTCCGGCTTTTCAGAAAATGATCGTGGATTTGAAGCAGGGCGATATAAAAGTCATCATGGTAAAGGATTTATCCCGCCTTGGTCGTGACTATATCGGTGTTGGCGATTACATTGAGCAGATTTTTCCGTTGATGGGAGTTCGGTTTATTGCCGTGAATAATTCCTTTGACAGCATGAAACTGAACAACGGAACGCCGGGAATCGAAGTGGCGGTCAGCAATCTGGTGAATAATATGTATAGCTGGGATATTGCAAAAAAGATTCGGGCTGCTCTGGAAACGAACTGGAAGAACGGGAAAGCCACCTGCACGAATGTTCCTTTTGGATATGTGTGGAACAAGAAAGGTGGGCGGCGGTGGGAGATTGACTCGGAGGCTGCAGTCTGCGTGAAAAAAGTATTTGAATTAGCATTGTCCGGCCGCAATACAACGCAGATCGCCTACGGCATGAACGAATTAAATCTTCCTACGCCGGGATTGTATGCGAAACGAAAGAATCTGCTGATGGGCAGCAATCCTATTATTGCCCCGGACAGTGAAATGTTATGGAACGCGGCAATCGTGTGGAGAATCCTTAGACGGTATGAATACACTGGTGCGTTGGTTATGGGGAGAAGAAAGAAAATTGATGTGAATACTACCTCTGTTCGGACGCTCCCGGAGGATAAGTGGATCATCGCAGAAAACGCTCATGAGGCCATCGTGACAAAAGATGAATACTATCAGGCACAGAAAGCAATCCGTAACGTGACTCCAATTCAGTATAAGGTGGGTGATGAATTTGCGTTAAAAGGAAAAATCTGCTGCGGAAACTGTAATCGGCAGCTTCGCCACGAAAGGCAATATGGGGAAATGGTTTTCTATTGCGGCTATAAACGGTCAGCCGGAAAGTTCTCTAAATGCTACGGCGGCTATTACAGAGAATATTCGGTGAATGCAAAAGTGGCTCGTGCGATAAAAACAGTATTCTATGCGCTGGATGTGGTAAATCAGGGAATGCAGGAAAAGCAGTCTATCACGGTGCGCTGCATGGACATTGAGGACTTGGAAAAGCAAGCGGAAGCCATTCGGGTAGAGCAAATCAAACTATATGAATCGTATGCGGACGGTGTGCTGCTGCGAGATGCGTACATAGAAAAGAAAAAGGCTCTTTCGGAAAAACTGGCTGCATTGCAGGATAGCATACGGACAGAAAAGGAAGAACAGGAGTGTGCCGATGAACTGGATGAAGAAATCCGCGCTCTGACAAAACAGGCCAGTGAGAAAACATACATCGGCGGGCTGACAAAAGAATGTGTGGATGCTTTTGTGAGCATGGTTTATCTGTATGACGATCAAACGATGAAAATAGAGTTCAACTGTGAGGATGTGATTCGGAGAGCGTTGGAAAAGTATGGCGCATAATTGGATGGAAGAAGTGGTATAAGAAAAAGAATACCCGCCTGGGTGAGAGGATTGATATAATCATCTTCTCGACCAGGCGGGTATTTCATTCCGCAGGAATGGTTTTGCCCGCATAAGCCACAGACAGCACCCCGGTGTGATCCGAAGTGCAGCTGTGGCTTATGCGGGCTTTTTGTTATATGGTCAACGGGTTACAAAATCAGATTCCCAAACCGTACAGGATTGATTTCATCTCTTTTACCATCCGGGTGAGAATTTCCTGCTCGATTTCATTACAGTCCAAGAGCAGACGGTGAATTTCAGAATTTGAGGTTGAAGTCGAGTGCATCAAACTATCTACTAGCAAATCATCCGTCGATACGTCAAGAGCATTGGCAATATCAACCAATGCATCAAGACTTGGGCGTTTGATGGCGGATTCAATTACGCTAATATGTTTTCGTGTCATGTTAAGCTGCTCCCCCAGGGCCTCTTGCGTGATACCAGCTTGTTTTCGGGCATTTGAAATGCGCTTGCCCAAGGCTTTATAATCAGTAGCCATGTGCTTTTCTCCTTATGATTCCCCGCATAAGGCAGTACAATTATCTCGCATGATGGTAGGCAGAGCAACTCTATATCAAAGGTTCTAAGACCGCAAAGGGACACACTGCTATCTGCTCTGTGGTCTTAGGCTGTTTTGCTACCTACTGGGTAGCAAAAGACAACTCATGCTACCTGATGGGTAGCAGTCAAAACGCAACGAATGCTTTATAATAGAGGTAGTAAAAGGCTGCAAATAGAAAGGAAAGACAATGGTGGACAAGGTAGAAAAAATTCTTACATTATATAGTGATGTGCAGGCAACTTCTGTTCACTGGTTGTGGTATCCATTCATTGCAGTGGGAAAGCTAACATTGCTACAAGGCGATCCCGGCGATGGAAAGTCAACCATGATGATGAATCTGATTGCGGAACTTTCTAAGGGTGGGAAAACACCGGATGGAAAGCCTGTTGGGATGCCGCAAAGGATTATCTACCAGTGTTCGGAAGATGCGGACGAGATCATTGTTCTAAGCAAAGACGTGCAGAAGTATTTCTTGGAGACCTACGGAAACGGTGGATCAGAAACCTACATATTTAAGCTGGGTGAGGCGCTAGAGCAGCACGGACATGAGGTTCAGTACTTCGGTATGGAGCATGAAGGCCGCTGCGTGGGCAACCGGGTCAATGCTTATACATCTGGTATGGACTTCCACGGCGGCAGCAAACTGAGCAAGCTGACCTATCCGATCAAGTAAATGGTATTAAGAACATCAAGAACGTTGGCTTCCAGAAAGGCGAAGCACTGGAGAAGCTGATCCGTGAGGCACGGTTCTCCATTTACCCGTCTGAGTGGTATGAGAACTGCCCGTTCTCCGTAATGGAATCCCAGATGTACGGCACGCCGGTGCTGGGTGCAAACATCGGCGGCATCCCGGAACTGATTCAGGTCGGCAAGACCGGCGAGCTGTTCGAGAGTGGTAACGGGAAAGATTTGAAAGAAAAGATTGAAAAGCTCTGGGGTGATAAGAAGCTGTGCGAGCAGTATAGCAAGAACTGTAAGGACATTAGCTTCGATACCATTGATGAGTATTACGAGAAAATTATGAAAGTGTATCAGTAAGACTGATATATCCGTATATCAGGAGTTGCGATTTGTTAGTACAGCCTTCTAGATGGGAAGGAAAATCAGTCGTTTTGGATGAAGCAAAAATACTGGCAAAACCAATACTTGCAACTAATTATTCTACAATTAAGGATCAGTTAAAGGATGAAGTCTAAAACAGTAGAAGCTCTTTCATTTGGAAAAATATTTGTTGGAACTGAGGAAAGCTTGTTTGGATTCTGGGAAGAAATGGATAGCGATATCAGAGGAAAAACTTGCTATCAGTGTAACACGCAAGAAGAATGGATTCTATGCTTTAAAGGGTAAGTATGCTGACAAGAAGAAATTAGCTGATGAAGCTATTTATCTGGAGCGTAATCTCTGTCAGGAAGCTGGTGGTTGGCAGGATCAAATCGCTGCATCTTTCGGTGGATTCAATCGTATTAACTTTAATGCGGATGGATATGAAGTTCTGCCGGTTATTATTTCACCGGAGAGAAAGAAGCAACTTAACCAGAATTTGATGATGTTTTTCACTGGGTTTACCCGTTTCTCTTCTGATGTGCAGAAAGCAAATGCAGCAGGCAAACAAGATAAGACAGCACAGCTGAAAGAGATGCATCCATAATGTGCTCTCCTTTCGAGGATGGCATAGTGAATGGAACGGAATTTTACAGGCTCAATATTCGGTTCTTTTCTCGTTCTTGCTCGCGGTACTTAAAATAGGCTTTGTGCATTTCATACATGATGCCGTCCATATCCTGCGCGGTCAACTCTCCGCTGGCAAAAAGCTCAGTAAGCTCGAATGCGAGATGCTGGGCTTCTATTTTACCCTTTTTTCCGTAGGTTGCTGCAGCGCGTTCAATAAATAAAGACTGATCCGGTTGTATGTGGGTCAGAGGCACATGGAATATATCGGCCATTTTTTCAAGTATTTCAACATTGCGAGGGTAGCGACCATCACGTTCCCATCCGATGATTGTTCGTTTGCTGACACCCAGACACTTTGCCAATTCGTCCTGTGTTAAGGAATTTTTCTTTCGTAAATCACGAACTTTCTCTCCAAATTTCATGTTTGCAACCTTTCTATGGAGCAGTTATCGTACTGTAACAATGTGCAACGGAATTTGTAAATATTCAATTCAGAATGTGCAATAATATTTCACATTTTCCTCTTGACACCGCGACACTACTTGCATATAATATATGCTATATTCTTTCAACTTTTATGGCTATTATACTGGAAATTGCGTAAATATGCAAGCAAAAAAGGTGAAATTCAAGAAAAGTTCAGAAGAGTCCATTAAGTTGAAACGGAATGAACGAAAAGGTGAAATTCAAACCATAAAAAGGAGGCCGTGAAAAAGATGAGTAATGGAGAACATGAGATCCGCACTCCGAAGGGATTGCGGATTGGAAATCGCAGTGTCGTTGATGGGAAAAATATGCTTCAGATCAAGCGTGGAGGCTGTGAAGATTACATTTCTGCTGAATCTCTGGTGGAGCGCATTCACGGCCTGCCCGTGAAGAGTATCGAGTTTATCACAGAGGAGGATCAGCGAAAAGACGCCTGAAGCAGAATCCTTCATCGGACACTGAGAGTGCAAAGGTGGAAGTTTAGGCGGCACTTAGTTAGCCGACCAGCTCCATCAGATGTTCTTTTGGGTCTACAATATAATATCTGTTTGTTTAGAGCGATACCGTAGCAATATGTGATATTGGCCGGAACAGAATGAGCGAAAGCAGCGCAGAAGTGCGCCTGCAAGTAGTTCATCCTGTTCCGGCCTTTTTTGTTTTTCAAAAAATATTTTTAAAACTGTATTCCAAAATGCCCCTGCGGATTCCTATTAGTATAGGGACTTCCCAAAAGTAGAAAGCAGCAAGAGGAATCTTAGATTCCCGTTTAAAAAAACGGGTGAATCTGAGACGATTTCTGCTGCTTTTTTCAGTTCACCCGGAGCCGAACGGCAGAAAGGTGGACAAAATGCTTACATTGAAAAAGGTCAAAGAACTGGTAGAACATCGTTGTACTGTGGATTGTACGCCTACTTGCGTTGCCAGTGATTGCGCTGCTGTATGCGGCGGGATTTGTACTTAATCTTCTGTATGGTATCTGCGGCAGTATTGGTATGATTCTTGCCGGGCTGGGCGGCTTTGCGGCTTTCCTTGCACTGTTAGATGGCAGCTATGCACAGGCGGCAGCTTCGGCGCTTGTGGCGCTGCTGTTATGCCCGTTTGCAGCACCGATGCTGCTATCGCTGGCAGGAAGTGCCTTGATTGTCACTGCAGCAGCATTATTTGCTTGGCTGTTCTGAAAACAGAATATGACGATGAACCGCTGTCGGCTGCACAGCGGTTTTTCTTTTTCAGATAGCATTCAAGAAGTTATAAAGTCGGGATAGTAATGGAAGAAACTGAAATTGAAGATTATTTTGCCGATTGCTTTGCTAAACTTTCGCACACTCTTGCGAGGTGCGGCAATGAATGGTATAATCATAATAAAGTATACGCAGGAGGGCGTCATGGCTGTTTCGTATAACCGTTTATGGAAACTATTAGTCGATAGAAAAATGAGCAAAGCCGATTTGCGGAAAGCCTCCGGCGTTGCACCGAACACAATGACTAAACTCCGCAGAGATGAAGAAGTCACGCTTACAGTCCTTGGAAAAATATGCAGCACACTTAATGTCGATTACGGTGACATTATGGAGTATATAGACGAAAGGGATGACGAAGAACATGACCCCGGAAGAAAAGGCGCGTCTTGCGATTGATGAAAAGCTGAATCAATCCGGCTGGGTGATTTAAGACATGAAACGGCTGAATCTCTCCGCTTCTCTTGGTGTGGCTGTTCGTGAGTTCCCCACCAGTACGGGTGAGGTCGATTATGCCCTTTTTGTTGATGGTAAGCCCGTGGGCGTAGTCGAAGCCAAGCGCGAAGAAGCCGGAGAGCATATCACGGACGTGGAAGTGCAGTCGGGCCGCTATGCCAACAGCACCTTCAAATGGATAAAGAACGAGTATGCCATTCGGTTTGCCTATGAAGCAACGGACAAAATCATTCGTTTTACCGATTATAAGGACATCAAGTATCGTTCCAGAACAGTATTCTCGTTCCACCGCCCGGAAACGCTGCGGGATTTGCTAAGGCAGCCCGATACCATTCGGAACAATATGAAGCACTTCCCGCCGCTGGACACCAACGGCTTCCGTAAGTGCCAGATTAACGCCATCAACAACTTGGATCAGTCCTTCGCGGATAACCGCCCCAAGGCACTGGTACAGATGGCAACAGGTGCGGGCAAGACCTTTACCGCGATAACGGCTGCTTACCGTCTGCTGAAGTATGGCAATGTTTTGAAATCAGGGATGAGGTAGAAAGGAAAGTTCCATGACAAAAGATGAAGTAAAAAAACTCAGGATGAACAGTCCGGAATCACTACAGTTTTTAAATAATGCTACAAAATTTTATAATTTAATGATGATGTATCGTTGTGCTATTCGGGAGATACAAACTAAGCTTGAGGTTTTGGATGATGAATTTTCAGTTGAGAACAATCGAAATCCTATTTCTTTTATAAAAACAAGAATTAAGAAGCCCAATAGTATTTACAATAAACTGCAGAAGATGGGATATGAATTTACAACAGAAAATATACAGACATATCTCAATGATGTAGCAGGCGTTCGAATAGTTTGTGCGTTTATTGACGATATTTATATGATATCTGATTTGATCACACAACAAGATGATATCAAAGTTATTGAAGTAAAGGATTATATAAAAAATCCCAAACCAAATGGCTATCGAAGCTATCACATGATTGTTGAGATTCCTGTATTTTTTGCTAAGGGTAAAACACCTATGCGTGTAGAACTTCAAATACGAACTAATGGGATGGATTTTTGGGCAACGTTGGAACATCAGCTTCGTTATAAAAAAGGCATTGAAGAAATGCCTGGATATGAAGAGATAAGTGAAGAATTACTTCATTCTGCAAGAGCTATCATTGAAGCAGATAATGAAATGCAGAGAATAAAAGACAAAATTGGTATGTTCCACGAAATTTAGGGAGAAAACTGAGCAAGTAGGAAGGCGGAATATATATGAAACAAGATACTTTAGAGGGCAAAGCAAAAACAAAAAATGGGGTAAAACGGCTGTGTTTTTCCATAATCTGCATTCTTCTGGAAGTGATTTTTATTATTACTATCGTAACACGCTTGAATGAATATGCAGAAATCATAAATCTATTTACAAGGATTTTAAGTGGAATTTTAGTTTTGGGATTGTATGCATCAGATAAGACATCTTCCATGAAAATGCCTTGGGTTATATTAATTTTAGTTTTCCCAATTATGGGTGTAGGCCTATATTTATTGATTGGTTTAAATGGTGGCACACATAAAATGCGTGAGCGATATGCAGAAATTGATAGCAAATTGTTACCAATGCTTCCGGACAGTCAGGAGTGTTTGAGCAGAATAAAAGAAACAATTCCGAAAGCAGGAAATATAGCAAGTTACATACAAAGAAATTCGCAGTATCCAATCTATCAGAATACGGATATTGTGTATTTTGATGAAGCAGTGAAAGGATTAGAGGCACAGCTTAAGGATTTGGAGAAAGCACAGAAGTTTATCTTTATGGAATATCATGCGATAGAAGACGCTGAAGCATGGCATAAGATTCAAGATGTTCTGGAAGAGCGAGTAAAAGCAGGTGTGGAAGTTAGAGTATTCTACGATGATATGGGTTCTATAGGCTTTATTAACACAGATTTTGTGAAAAAGATGGAGACAATAGGAATTCATTGCCGTGTATTCAATCCGTTTATGCCAGGTTTAAATCTGTTTTTGAACAATCGTGATCATAGAAAAATAACAGTTATTGATGGAAAAGTCGGATTTACAGGTGGATATAATCTAGCAAACGAATATTTTAATTACACACACCCGTATGGACAGTGGAAAGATACAGGTATTCGTTTAGAAGGAGATGCTGTTCAGTCGCTTACGGTGACATTTTTGGAAATGTGGAATGCAGTAAGTGATAAGGGTGCTAATGATTCTGATTTTAGTAAATACATTATTCATTACGATTATAAAGCACAGCAAACAGGTTTTGTTCAGCCTTATGCAGACAGTCCTATGGATAATGAGCAGGTCGGAGAAGAAGTTTATATCAGTATGATAAATAAAGCTGAAAAATATTGTTGGTTTATGACTCCATATCTAATCATAACAGATGAAATGACGCATGCGTTATGTCTGGCTGCTAAGCGAGGGGTAGACGTAAGAATTATCACACCTGGTATCCCTGATAAAAAATTCATTTATAATGTAACTCGTTCTTTTTATCATGGATTAGTTAAACATGGTGTTCGTGTTTATGAGTGGACTCCTGGTTTCTGTCATGCAAAAATGAGTGTGGCAGATGACTGTATGGCAACTTGTGGAACAATTAATTTGGATTATCGAAGTTTATATCACCATTTTGAAAACGGCTGTTTTATGGCAGATTGTCAGGCAGTTGTGGAAATAAAAAATGATCTGATAAGAACGATGGGAGAATGTCGTGATGTGACAGACCAATATCAAACCGGACGAAGTGCATATTTGCGACTGGGACAATTATTTATGAGATTATTTGCTGGATTGCTATAAGAATCTGATGAAACGACCTTTCAAAAAACAGTTGATTTAGAAGTTAACTGTTTTTGAAAGGCCGTTTTTGCTATATCTAACAGTCTGTTGTACAAAGAAGATTTTGCATGGATGAAAAAACAAACCTTGTTGAGGTTAAATTGAGTTTTCCATTGTATTGTATTGCTAATGAATAAGAACAAGAAAATGAACAGACAATGCTGAATGCTCTGGAAACAAGAATATCTGAGTATAGTATGTAAGTTCGTAACAGAATGAAAGGAGCGATTCAAATGAGCAATTTGGAAAATTATATGAAACAGCAAGCAATTTTTTGTGAACAAAATGATAGCATTAGTAAGAATCTGTATTTAATGATTCAAAATCAGAAAATTTGGTGTCAGTGACGTTATTGCAATCACAGCGGCAGGAAAGACCGCATTTTACTATGTGGACAAAGAAGCACTGGTAAAGTTCAACGGCTTTCTGGCACCAAAAGCTGAGGGCAGCTACCTGATTTTGAATGAGGGTGGCTATCAGATAGAAGGCCAAACAGATACATGGAAAGTCATTGACGAAAAGAATGTGCAGGAGCAAAGATTTGTACAGCTTGTCTGTGAACAGACAAAAAAGCAAAAACCGGACATTGTTCTCCACGACAGCGGAGTTTTGGTGGCGCAGACGGTTTACGGATTTGACAGTTCGGTTATGAAGAAAATCGAAAAGTTTCTTCGAGAACAAAAGCCGGAACTGCTGCATCATCAGAAGTTTTTGGAGAATGGCACCGCAGAACGTGCCAAAGAATCCGGCACAGAGCAGAATTACAACATGATTGATGGCTGTGTCAACAATAATCCGAAGAAACCGCGTATCATCGGAAATCGGATTTCAGTCCTTGACCGCCTGCACATCAAACTGGAAGAGCGAAAACAGAAAAGTCAGCCCCAACAGCAACAGCAGCAGGAGAGAAGCCGGAAGAATTAAAAATCCGATACAGTGCAGAGTGGTGGTTCCATAAAAAGAGCCACCGCTCTTGCTTTTGTAACCGAAATGGAAACAAAATATTATGAAACTCAAAATTAGTTTCCAAATGATTGATATTCTTTCTGAAAGAGCGTATAATGTAAGTACAAGAATAGGAGGCGATTATATGCTGGATGTCAATATGATAATTGCAAACAACATTCAGGCTGAACTGAAAAAAGAAAACAAAAAGCAAGTTGATCTGGCAGAAGGAATTGGAGTCTCCAAGCAGACAATGAGCAAAATCATGAATGGTGCAAGAGCAATCAACGCGATTGAACTTCATAAAATTTCTGAATACCTTCATGTGTCGATGGATTCTCTGATGAAGATGCCGGAAAAGCCGATGGACACAAATGTAATCCATGCGTTTATGGGGCGTGTTAAAACTGAGGAAGCAAGAAAGGGAATCCGGCTTGCGGATGAACTGTCCGATATGATTCTGTTCCATACTAGGGTGTGCGAGAATGGGAAAAAGATGGAGCAGCCCTGGGAGGATAAGTGATGAACAATGTTCTGGAAGATAGCCTCTTTGTAAGCCAAACCAAGAAATTTGATGAAATCCAATCCATCGTTAGACAGTTCTCGGCAGAGTATGTTGGCAATTCCGTTATCAAGGACAATATCTTTGCTGTCATACAGAACTATGCCAGAAAAAAAGAAATCGCGCTGGAAATGCTTCGTTACCCGATCCATGATGATGAATTATGGGCTTTGACCTTTTTGAAGCAGGATACGATTTTTGTGTGCGTAAATACAGCACTTCCGCTTTGTAAGCAATTTTTTGCGGCGGCGCATGAACTGTATCATATCTACTGCTATGTGGAAAATGCAGACCAGAGCTATATAAAAAATGGTTCTATGCTGGATTCGGCAACAGGGGATGAAACAGGAAGAACGCAGGAGGATTTGGAAGCAAATGCCTTTGCAGGGCTTCTTCTGATGCCGGATCAACTGCTCCATGAGCAGATTCTGCTGTATGGGCTTGATAAAGATTTGGTTACAGTAGATTCTGTCCTGATGCTTATGGATATGTTTGCAATGCCCTATAAGGCAGTTGTACTGCGTTTGTTTGAAAGCGGAAACATATCTCATCAGCAGGCTGAAAAGCTGCTGGAGGTGGGCTCTGCGGACGTAATGGAAAGAGTATCGCTGACAGGTAAAGCAAAACGCTGGCAGCTCGATGGCAAAGGAACAGAATCTTTTGGCACACTCCTTGAGAAAGTTGAGTATAACAGACAGCATGAGTATCTGACGGAATCCAGAGAAAAAGAAGATGTGGCCTATCTTACTCAACTGAAAAAAGAGTACGGCTTGGATTGAGGGGGTGTCAGATCGAAGTGAAAAGATACGCACTGCTGGATACTGACTTCATTTCCAAAACGCACTCTGTTCAAGATGATGGCGGCAATCATTTGATTGATCGGGTCATAGAATTGCCGGAGTATGAGTTCTTTTGTCATGCACAAATCGTAACGGAACTCAATCGGTATGCAGATGGCTTTTATTTTCCAAGGCCACCGATAAGTGGGGGAGAGCAGAAGCTCATATAGCACCCGTGTGGGTCGTGTATCCCAATTTCAGTTATTATTGAACCAATCTAATTTATTCTTCGAGTGATTTACACCAAGAGTATTGTAGGATGTATCACATGAATTGTGGAAGCGCGAGCTCCCATTGTTGCTCGAAACTTTGCACGCCTCTCCGTGGTGAGCAACAGGCAACACAGTAAAAGGTACTGTGGCTGGATTGTAAAGTGAAGAATATAATTATGCGATTCGAATTTGTGTGATGTCAGTATAAATATATAAAATGTGCTTTTGCTTGAAAAAGGAGAATTAGCTATGGACGAGCGAACTTTGGAGAAAAATGAAGCGATACAAAAGATGCTGAAAAGTGAGTACGACTTAGCAAAGCGCGAGTGTGAATACTATACACAGGAGTTTAATAAGCAAGATACTATATACGGAGTCTATTTTGCAGTGTTTTCTGTAGTGGTTGGTGCAATTTATAAAATTGCCGAAACCAACAATGACCAGCTGCAACTTGCTAATTTAGCTGTCGTATTAAACCAAAAGATTATAATTGGTGGAATGGTATTGTTTTTGGCATTTGCTTACATATATGTGTTTTTAGTAATAATGGGAAACTCATATTACCTCATTCTTTATAGTGGAAAGATAATTGCTCTCGAAAAAATGATGAATCATTTCTTAGAAAAGGAAATATTTATATGGGAATCCTACATTATGGATAAAATTCAATCTCCTCAAAATAGATTTACAAAGGGTTATTTCAATGTTAATATTCTAAAAGGAGCAATAGCAGTAGTTTTGTATATCGTTGTTGAAGTGATATTAGGAATTATATGGAGTCTTATATTTGATGACTTTATTGTGACCCTTATTTATTGTGTGGCTTTTGGGAGTTTGTCAGGATTTGTTTTAATGAATTGGTTGAAAATGTGGATACATTTACCTGAGTACTATAAAAGTTGTTTTATAGATCTATATAAAAATAAGCTGCAAATAAAATCAGAGGATTAATATTAATAAGATGTGGGAATGCTCCCATATTATGGCCAAGAGTGTGAAGAATAAAATCAAGAATTACAAAATCGGTATGTCTACTACAATAAAAGATAAACTAAAGAAAATTATAACTGAGACTGTATTTGATATTAATGCGGTGGTTTTTTACTCGACTTTAGGAATCGCTATTCTCATGACAATAGCAAGTGTTGTTATTGCGAAGTGTCGGATTGTGATGTTTTATGTGGATCAAACGCAAATGAGTGCATTATTTACAACGACGGCACAAATAGTAGGTGGCTTGTATGGACTAACGCTAACTGCATCTTCCCGTTGCTGGGCGTGTGAAAATTCGTTTTACATTTGAAGATGTGCTGGCAGGCTATGCAGAATGAGTTGTAGTCGAAATCACTGCTGTAAGCAGAGTTTTTCTTGTAAGAACACGAGATGCATGGTATCATAAGAGTAAGGAAAAGTCTGTGCATGGCTACGCGAAAGGAGCAGCAGAGATGAAAGAAATGAATATTCCCGTTGGAGTTTCGGACTTTGAAGAAATTCGAAAAAATGGGTATTACTATATTGATAAATCGGGACTGATTGGAGAACTGCTCAGTAGAACAGGAACGAAAGTAACGCTTATCACTCGTCCCCGACGCTTCGGTAAGACATTGGGCATGAGTATGCTGGAAAACTTCTTTGACATCCGCAAAGACAGCAGAAAACTGTTTGAGGGACTGGAAATTACAGAAAACCAAGCATTGTGCGTTGAGTGGATGAACCAGTATCCGACAATTTTTGTTTCATTTCGACAAGTAGATGGACTGAATTTCACCGGGGCATACGATATGCTTACAATGGTGATAGCAGATTTGTACAACAAACATCTTTATTTGCTTGATAGTGAAAATGCTACAGAGTTCCAAAAAACAGCGTTTGAGCATCTTGCACATGGCAGTGGCTCCATAAAAGAAGTTAAGAGCAGCCTTATGCTTTTGACAACGATGATGCAAAGTTATTATGAAAAGCCTGTAATTCTTCTTATAGACGAGTATGATGTACCCGTAGCAAAAGCAAACAACAACGGTTATTATGATGAAATGCTCGATGTCATGAAAGGCCTGATGCAAGCACTGAAAGACAATCAAGCCCTTCGTTTTGCAGTTGTTACAGGTTGCTTGAAGATTGCGAAAGAGAGCATCTTTACAGGAACCAACAATTTTGTATCGGATACTATCACAAATTCTCGTCTGAACGAGTATTTCGGATTTGTACAGAGCGAGGTTGACCAGCTGCTAAAGGATGCTGACCTGACAAAGCAGGCTGAAAATATCAAGAAATGGTATGATGGATACCACTTTGGTGACTTTGATGTTTACTGCCCGTGGGATGTAATGAATTATTTGCTGGAACTGCAGCGCAACCCGAAAACTAAGCCCATCAGCTACTGGAAGAATACCAGTGACAATGCCATTATCCGTTCCTTTATTGACTATGCAGGCAGTACCATCACAAATAAACTTGAAACGCTGATGGCTGGTGGCTGCATCGTTCAGCGTGTGGATGAAAACCTGACCTATGATTATCTGCATTCCTCAGAAGACAATCTTTGGAGTACGCTGTACCTGACAGGGTACTTAACCAAGGCGCGTGAAGATGATTATAAGGGTGAGTTGCCGGATGGCATGGTTGCCCTTATGATTCCGAATGCAGAAATCAAAGAGATTTTTGAAACAACAGTCATCAAATGGTTCGATGACAGTACGAAGAAGTGGAATCGAAATGCGCTGTTTGATGCAGTTTGGAACGGTGACAGCGAAGGCATTACCAAGGAAATGAATGCTCTGCTCCGGCGCACCATAAGCTACCATGACTACCGGGAAGACTTCTATCATGCTTTCCTTGCGGGCATCTTCACGGGTGCCGGATATATGGTGGATTCCAATAAGGAGCATGGAGAAGGCCGAAGTGATGTGGTCGTTTACGATTCCATCAATGCCCGCGTTGCAATCTTTGAAGCAAAGTACACGAAGGTATTGGAAAATCTGGAAAGTGAATGCGATATAGCCTTGCAGCAAATTGATGATCGGATGTACGCAAAGGAGTATGAGGACGACTATGATCAGATTCTTTGCTACGGTATTTCGTTCTTTAAGAAACGTTGCATGGTAAAGAAAAAGTGATTCACAGCAAATCATAACTTGAATTCTGTATTATAACTTAAAATGAGTTATAATACAGAAAAAGAGTTATAAAGAGAAGCTCGCATAAACCACAGACAGCACCCAAGATGATTTGAGGGTGCGTCTGCGGCTTATGCGGGCCTTTTTATTTTGTGATTTTAATACGGATGGATGTTAAATTCCAAGGCTGACAAGAGTGGCCTTTAACTCCTTCGCCGTGCGGATAATGATTTCCTGCTCAGTTTCGTTGCAGTCTAATAAGAGGCGATGTAAATCGGAATCAGAGGAAGAAAGAGAATAATCGAGGCTGTCAACCAGTAACGCATCGACAGAAATATGTAGAGCATTGGCGAGATCAACCAAGATTGGCAAACTGGGGGTCTTGACTCCGTTTTCAAGATAGACAATATTTGTACTTTTTGTGCTAAAGCTCTGTTTTTGGAGCTTTGCGTTTATTATAAAACTCTAGCAGGGAAACTCCATCCCCGTACCTGTTGACTAGGGCGGAAAACCGCGATACAATAAAAGAAACGACCTTTTTACGGCAGCAGGCCACGAGGAAAACAAACTATGGAAGTAGAACTGCTCAAAAAATACGGCAGTGTGAGCCCCGGCAAAATAGAGAATCTGGACGGCACGACTGAAACTGTCGATTTCCGCTTTTCAACGGCGATCCGCTTTTACCACAACATGGAGGACGCCGATTTCCCACTGCACTGGCATGCCCCTGGCGAGATCATCTCCCCCATCGAGGGTACCTACACGGTTACGATTGCGGGCAAGACCGTGACGCTGCAGCCCCATGATGTGCTGATTATCGCATCGGGCGAGCTGCACAGCATTCGCGCACCCAAAACGGGGGAGCGATACATCATGAACTACAGCGTATCGTACTTTCATCAGATACAGGACATGGCCGAGTTGTTCAACACGTTCTACCCCTTCCGCCTTGTCACCCGGCAGGAGGACCCCGAACTGGCCGACCAGCTGTTTGCGGTGCTGGCGCAGATAGAGGGTGAGTATTTCAGCACGAACGTCTGCCGTGAGAGCGAGATCATGGCCTTGATGCTGCACTTTTTCTCGATCTTCGGGCGGTATGAGCACCGCCAGAACAGCGAGCAGGTGCTGGATTACCCCAAGCAGCAGGACCACATGCGCCGCTTTGCAGAGCTGTGCGCCTACATCAACAACCACTGTACCGAGCGTCTCTCGGTCGAGGATCTGGCCTCCCGCGCGGGGTTTAGTGTCTACCATTTTTCGCGCCTGTTCAAGGAAAACACGGGCATGACCTGCCACAATTACCTGGTGGCGCGCCGCATCATCTATGCCAAAGCACTGCTGGTGGATGATACGATCCCCATCACCGAGATTGCTATGCGGTCGGGCTTCAACTCGATCGCAACCTTCAACCGCCTGTTCAAGGCGCAGATAGGCTATACCCCTACCGAGTACCGCCAGATGGCCTCCCACGGATAAAAAAGCGCCGCCGCGTGAAAGTTCCACGCTGCGGCGCACTTTTTAATTATTCGTAAATTTTGCGGCCGTGGGCATCGCCGATGCCCGTTTTGCGGTAGAAGTAGGTGTTGATGACATCGCGCCACTCACAGGCGTGCTCCTTCTGGTGGGCAAAGCGTGCCTCCAGGCGGGCATACACGGCAGGATCCAGGTAAGGCTTCAGCGTCACAACCTCATCGTAGAACCGCGCGGCGTCCTCGGCACCTTCGAAGTGGGTGTCGTAGATGTGCTGCAGGATCGTTTTGCCGCTCTTGAGCACATAGTTGTACGGCATGTGGTGGAAGAAGAGCAGCAGCTCTTCGGGGCAGGTCTCCACATTGGCGTACATTTCGGCCAGTTCGGGGGCGTACTGGTGGCAGTAATCGCTGCCCGTGGGCGAGCGGTCAATGCCAATGCCGTCGAAAGAGGCGCGGTGGTAGCAGCCCCAGCGGCTGTACTCATAACCGTCAACGTTGGGGCCGTAGTGGTAGTTGGGGTTGACCATCCAGCCCACGCCCAGGGGGGCGTTGTATTTTTCATAGGTGGGCCAGGACTGCATCAAAATGCGGTGCAGCGTCTTTTCCACAGGCTCATTATTGCCGAAGGTCAGCCGCAGCCACTCGCCAGCAATCACGGCGGGGTCCAGCGTGGTGTCATAGCTCAAGCGGCCGAATCCGTAGAGGTTCGCAGCGGCCAGGTCGTGGCCGGTCCAGTTTTCATCGTTGCCGGTGTTGGTCACGGCCACCATTCCGTTGCCCGCGCCCTGGATCAGCGCACGCACATGGGCGTCGCCGTTCGGGCGGGTGTGCATGTCGAAGTCCAAAATCTGGCGGAACCAGGGCATCAAGTAGCAGACGTGGCGCTGCTGGCCCGTGTACTCCTGCGCAATTTGGAACTCCACGGCAATGTGGGTGTGCTGCAGGCCGCCAATCAGCGGGGAGACCGGTTCGCGCACCTGGAAGTCCATGGGGCCGTTCTTGATTTGCAGCGTGACGTTGTCGCGGAAGGTGCCGTCCAGCGGCATAAAATAGTCGTAGCCTGCGCGAGCGCGGTCAATCTTGGTATTGCGCCAATCCTGCTGGCAGTTGTAGACGAAACAACGCCAGACAATGTGACCGCCGCAGGGGGCCACGGCATCGGCCAGCATGTTTGCGCCGTCGGCCTGGTTGCGACCGTAGGTGAAGGGGCCGGGGCGGCCCTCGGAGTCGGCCTTTACCAGGAAACCACCCAGGCCGGGCAGGTTTGCCCAGACCTCCTGGGCCTTATCCGCCCACCACTTGGCCACAGCGGGGTCGCAGGGGTCGGCGGAGTCCATGCCGCCCAGCTCCATCGGGGCGGCAAAGTTAATGCTCAGATACAGCTTGACGCCGTAGGGGGTGAAGATTTTCAGATACTCCTGCAGAGCGCCGAAGTAGCGGTCGGTGATGAGCCAGCTGGCGGCGTCCTTGACGTTGACGTTATTGATTGTGATGCCGTTGATGCCCACGGACGCGAGCATACGGGCGTAAGCCGTCAAACGCGGTACATCGATTAGAATTTTGGAATCTTTGAAAAAGAAGGAATCGCCGGAGTAGCCGCGCTCAATGCTGCCGTCCATGTTGTCCCAGTGGTTCAGCATGCGCAGGCGGTTGGATGGTGCCTTCTCCTCATCGGCGGTGAACTGCGCCCACGCCTTGCCTGCAGTCTGCAGATTGCGCAGCAGTGCAAAAACGCCGTACAAAACGCCTACTTCGCTGCCGCCCTCGATGGTGCAATGGCCGTCGGCGGCTTTTAAGCGGTAGCCCTCAGGGTCCAGGGTCGTGTCCAGCGCCAGGGTGATGTCGTCGCCCTCGGTCAGCGCTGCGCCGTACAGGCCCTTGAAGCCCTCGGCCAGTTCTGCCTTGGCGCGGTCGATGGTTTCGCCCGTCAGCTCGGTATGCAGAGAAATCGCGTCGCAATGGCAGCCCCTAATCTCCGGGTATGCCAGCCAGCACTTGGTAAATGCCATGGTAAAACCTCCTATATATGTGAATAAAATTATTGTTGTTCCAGAATTTTTATCAGCCGTTCCGCAGCTTCTTTGCCGTCGCCGGGGCGGTTCGCACTGCCGAAGCTGAAACGTAAGGTCGACAGCGCATCCTCGGCCGCAGTGCCGCCCAGAGCCATCAAAACGTGGGAGGGTTCCTGCACGCCGCGGTTGTCGCACGCCGCGCCGGGGGAGACACTGACCCCTGCTACATCCAGCTGGTAGGTCAGCCGCTGGCCGCTGCGGCCGGGTAGGCCAACGCTCAGCAGGCCCGGCAGGCCGTCCGCAGGGGTGTGCAGCCGTGCTTCGGGCCGGGCAGCATGCAGCGTCTGCCAAAACTCCTCGGCCAGGGCACGCTTTTTGGCAGTGCGCTGGCGGCGCTCGGCGCAGGTGACCTTGAACGCTGCGGCCAAGCCCGCAATCAGCGCTGCGGGCTCAGTGCCGGGGCGCAGGCCGTACTGTTGACTGCCGCCGTAAATCAGCGGGCGCAGTTTGCGAGGCTCGCGCACATACAAGAAGCCGATGCCCTTCGGCCCGCCAAACTTGTGGGCCGACGCCGACAGAAAATCGATGCCGTCCAGCGGGATGGCCAGGTGGCCCGCAGCCTGCACAGCGTCAACGTGCAGCAGCACATCCGCCTCACGGCAGAGCGCTGCCAGCGCGGGGATGTTCTGTACAACGCCTACCTCGTTGTTGGCGTACTGCAAGCTGACCAGGTTGGGGTGGGCCGCCAGGGCGCGGGTCAAGCTCTCAGGTACAACGCGGCCAAACCCGTCAACCTCCAGCGTTGTCATGCGGCCGCCGTCGTCCCGGATTGACGCGCAGGCGTTCAGAACCGAGTGGTGCTCGATGGGCGTTGTGACCACATGGCCGCCCTGCGGCACCGTGCCACGGATGGCCCAGGTGTTGCTCTCGCTGCCGCCGGAGGTGAAAAATATATGGTCGGGGGTGCAGCCCAGATTTTCCGCCACGGTCAGCCGTGCTTTTTCCACGGTCTGCTTGGTGTGCAGGGCGCTGCGGTAGAGTGCGGCGGGGTTCGCGTACTCTTGGTATGCGGTATACATGGCCTCCAGCGCCAGCGGCTCAATGGGCGCGGTGGCGGCATGGTCCGCATAAATTTCGTGGTTCATAGGTAGTTGCCTCAAATAAATGTAAAGGAATCAAAGTCAAACTGCGTGCCGGGCAGGAAGAGGAACGTGACCTGTCGCGCTCCCGTGACGGGCTCAAACGTGAAGGTTTGCTCGCCCCAATCGGCCTGTGGGCCAAACTCGACCACACGGCGCTCGGTCTCACCGCCGTCTGCAGCGGCAAACATCAGATGGACCGTGTTGGCGGGCAACGGGCTGCGGCCCGTAATGCGGATGCCGCAGCAGCCGGTCTCGCCAAAGTCCATGCGGTCAAACAGCAGCGAGACATTGTTGCCGATGCCCAGCACACGCGACCCGTCGCGGGTAAAGGAATCGCCATAGACGGCATCGCACGCGCCCGCAGCCAGGGTATCCCATGCGCGAGAATGACGGGTGAAGGTAAAGCCCTTGATGTGGACCTTCACGTTCAGCTCCACGGCAAACCTGCCGATGCCGCGCAGGAGCTTGTCCAGCTTGAAGGTGTCGGGCTGGTAGACGTTCCACTGCTTGGGCTTGTGGTAGACGCGCTCGCCGATCATTGTACTGCCCTCGGCGTAGGGCTCGCCATCCCAGAAGCGGAAGGTCGTTGGTTCGCCGTCCAGCGCAAAGATTGGCAGCTCCACCGTATCCGCACCATCGGGGCCAAAGTCGATATCATCGAACAGCACCCAGCTGCGGCCCGTGCGGGAGGTGGAAACGCCGCGCTCGTTGCCGTTGCCGATGTCGCCGAAGGACGCATCAAAACGGCTGGCCGAGATAAATTCATAAGGGTTCTTGTGCAGCTGACCGACGCCAGAGATGGACAACTCCAACTGGGAGATCAGCTGCGGCGCATCGTGGCCGTTGCGCACCAGGGCGCGAACCCGCAGTGTGCCATCGCCCAGGGCGGTCACCGTCAGCACGTCACCGTCTGGCTGCATGGCCGCGTTCACAGCGGGCACACCCTTGTCGTCGGTCAACTGCCACTCGATGTCGGTGAAGGTTGCTGCTGCAGGCCGGCGTGCGGCGGTGATGTGCGTTACGGGGTGCTCCTTGTCCAGCGCTGTGCGCTCGGCAGTTAGAGCCAGCTTGCGCACAGGGATTTCCTGCGTGCTGCCGCCGAAGGTCAGCGGCGGCAGACGGCGGCGAACGGGGCCCTCAAACGGGGCGGCGTTCAGCGTCAGCACTGCAGGGCGCAGGCCGGGGGCCGTGACATCCACGGTAATCGTGCCGGTGCGGCCATTGCCCGCCACAACGGCCAGCAGCATGCCGCTGAAAAGGCGGCGGCTGTCAGTCTGGTATTCGTCGGGGTCGGCGCTGTCGCCGTTGTCAAGGCCCACCAACACACCCGCGCCATTTACGCGGACCGTCACGCAGTCGTTCGCGTTGCGCACAGGGTTGCCGTTCTTGTCGCGGGTTGTGATTGTGATAAACGCAAGCTCACGGCCATCGCCGGAAATCGTCTTGCGGTCAGCCTGCAGGCAGACCATAGCGCTGTCATCGAAGGAATCCTGCTCGTCGGTTGCCACAACCTTGCCGTTTTCATCGTAGGCTACGACCTTGACGCTGCCGGGGTGGTAGGCTGCCTGCCAGCTGGCGGTACGGCCCTTGGCGGAGTCCAGCACCTTGCGGCCAAGGCTCTCGCCGTTCACAAACAGTTCTACGCTGTGGGCGTTGGTGCAAGCGCAGAGGTCAATCAGCTGCCCTTCGTTGAAGTCCCAGTAGGGGAACAGGTGTACCATTGGGTGTGTTTTGGGGTCGAGCCACGCGGCCTGCACAACGTAGTAGGCGTCCTTCGGGAAGCCTGCCGTGTCAATCGTGCCGAAATAGCTGCTGCGCGTGTGGTAAGGTGTCGGCTCGCCGATGTAATCCCACCCGGTCCAAAGGTACTGCCCCAGCGTGAACGGCCAGCGCTGCTCGCTCTGCAGGCAGACATCCCAGCTCTCCGCGCCCCAACTCGTGCGGCTGTTGCCCAGGCTTGAGCACTGCAGGTCGTCATCAGACAGCAGGCTTTGCGAAAGCGGGAAGTGGTAGATGCCGCGGCTCTGCACGATGGACGACGTCTCACTGCCGTAGATGACCCAGTCGGGGTGCTTCTCGTGGTGGCTGGCGTAGAGGCGCTCGCCGTAATTATAGCCCGCGACCTTGATGATATCGGCACAGTGCTGTGTATTTTCCCACGGCATGTAGTTGGAACCGAGCGTTGGGATGCCGTTGCGCGCAGGGTCGTGCGCGGCGACCTCGGCCAGCAGCATCCGCATTGTGTCCGCGCCCTCGGGACCCGCGTGGGTGTCGTAGATCTCGTTGCCGATGCACCAGAACAGCAGGCTTGGGTGGTTGCGGTCGCGGCGGATCCAGGCAGCAACATCCTTTTCCTGCCACTCGTCAAAGAAGCGGCCGTAGTCGTAAGGGTTCTTGCCGCTGCGCCAGCAGTCGAAGCTCTCGACATCCATCAAAATGCCCATCTCGTCGGCCAGATCCATGAACTGCGGCGCGGGCGGTGTGTGACCCGTGCGGATGCTGTTAACCCCCATGGACTTGAGGATTTCAAGCTGACGCTTGGCGGCGCTGTACTCAAACGCCGAACCGAGACAGCCGAAATCGTGGTGGATGCAGACGCCCTTGATCAAAACGCGCTTGTGATTCACCAGCAGCCCGCAGTCGGGTGTGGCTTCGATGGTGCGGCAGCCAAAGCGGGTGGTTAGTGTGTCGGTAACGCCATCGGCGCCGGTTAGCTCTGCCGTGATGTGGTAGAAGCTCGGCGCGTCCAAGTCCCACAAAGCGGGGTCTTGCAGCGTGAAGGTGTGCGAGGCTTTGTAAATCGCGGTTTCCTTGCCCGTGCGCCAGCCATCGGGGGAGGGGAGAGCGGCCCATGCATCGGCAGGGATGGCGGCAGTGCCAAGAAGGCTGCCGTTATCATCGGTCAGATGCAGCGTCAGCGTGCGGCCCGTGCTGGCGGCGGTGACGGAACCCGCCTCGGCAGTGACGGCCACGGTCCAAGCGCCGTTGTCGCCCTCTTTGGCAGCTACATACAGTCCATCGGGCATCAGGTGGAGGTCGGGAGCCTCCCACAGTTCCACATTGCGGTACAGGCCCGCACCGGAGTACCAGCGGGAGTTGGGGTGGCGCAGATTGCAGCGGACAAGAACCTCGTTCTGACCCTCATGGAGCGCGTCGGTGATGTCGAACCAGAACGACGTGTAGCCGTACTTCCATTGGCCGACTTCGGTGCCGTTGACGAAAACGGTCGTATCCATGTAGGCCCCGCCGAACCAAAGCATGCGGCGGGTGCCGGGTACATCGGTGACAAAGAAATATTTGCGGTAGAACAGCGTGCCGTCGCGGTACAGATCGTCCGCGTGGCGAATCTGCCAATCGTGGGGCAGGTCGACGGGGGTGAACTGCGCGTTCCAAGGCAGCAGCTCGGTATCCGGCGCGCAGGCGGCAAACAGCCAGTCGACGCTGAAATCGGTGCGTTTCATAAGGAACAGCTCCTTTTAATAAGGGTAGGGGGATGTGACGGGAAGTGCCGTGCAGGTCCGACATGGCCGTGTCGGGCACACACGGTGCGCCCCGTCACCGGGGCGCGGTACTTGCATACCATAAACAGCAAACCGGGGGCAGCCCCATGTTGTTACGTGAGGCTGCCCCCGGCAGTTGCATCACTGTCGCAGGGACAGTCAGTTTCCAAACAAATTACTTGCTTGCGTTGTAGGTGTCGTTGTACATATCAACGATGTTCTGCATGTTCTGGGCTTCGACCTCAGCAACGTAGGTATCCCAATCGTTGTTGATGTCGGCCTGATTCATGGCAAACTTGCAGGTCCAAGCGTTGACGGTATCGGTCATGGGGGTGCCCCACAGGTTCAGCATCTCCATCTGATCCTCGTCGAAGGTAACGGTGGGATCCAGCGGGCGCAGCTTGCGGTACTGGCCCTGACGGTCGTAGAAGTCACGCAGATCCTCGCTGAAGTTGCTGGTCAGCAGCTCGGTGTTGCCGGAATACATGAAGTTGCCGCAGGCGTAGCCCAGCTCTTCACGCAGGTCGATCTGATCGTCGGAGGTCTGTGCGATGGACAGGCCGTTGCAGTAGTAACCGGGGGTCAGGCTGTAGGTGCCGTCGGTGACGGTGTAGGTCTCGCCCTCTTTGCCCCACTTGGTCAGGGTCAGGCCCTCGTCAGAGTACCACAGCCAGTCAACAAAGCGCATCATCTTGATGAACTCGTCCTCGCCCAGCTCTTTCAGAGCGTTGGAAGAGATCATGATACCGCACTCAAGGCGCTGGTTCTCGGCCTGATAGTCGGATGTGCCGATGGGAACGAGGGTACGGTACAGCTCGTAGTTGCCCTCGCCCAGCTGCTCCTTGATTTTGGAGTCCTGGGTGGCGTACTGGGCACGGTTAGTGGACATGATGACGGTCTCGCCGCGGTAGAACTTGTTCAGCGCGGTGTCGTCATCCTGGGTCCAGGTCTCGGGGTCAAGGACCTTGTTCTGGACGAGCTTCTGCAGGACAGTGTAGGCCTGCTTGTATTTGTCGGAGACAGAGCCGTCAACGAAGGAATCGCTGTCGGCGTCATAGACCAGACCGTAGTTGGTGGTGATGGCCCAGCCGGTGTTGATATCGTAGGAGGCACCCAGCAGCTTCAGCAGATTGCCGCCCTGACCGTAACCGGAGGTCTGGCCGCACCACATATCGGACCAGATGTAGTCATTCTCGCCGCACATGCCCTGCTCGACCATGTACTTCTTGACGCCGATCAGCACGTCGGCGAACTCGTCCCAGGTCCAATCCTTTTCCAGCTCGGCGACATCGTAGCCGGCAGCGTCAAAAATGTCCTTGCGGATGAGGAAGGTGTAATCCTGCAGAGAGGTCTCCTTCAGGCCGGGCAGGCGGTAGTACTTGCCGTCGGCCTGCGTGATGGTGGCCAAGTCGTCCTGCATGTTGTACTCCTCGACGAAGTTGGAGTAGTTGGGCATATACTGGACATAGTCGGAAACGGGGACAACGCCGCCGCCGGTGACATACGCAGTTTCAGAGTAGATCTTGGGGATGATGTAGGGGGAAGTGCCGGAAGAAACGGCCAAGGAAACCTTATCGGTGTAGTTGGAGTTGTCAACGACGGTCAGTTCCAGATGGACGTTGGTGGCATCCTCGATGGCCTTAAAGACGCCCTCGTTGATCCACTTGTCGTTCATGGGATAGGCGGGGTTGTCGTTGAAGAACATCGTGTAGGTGACAGGCTCGTCAGAGTGGAAGTGCTCGCCGTACTCATAGCCGAGGTTCGACTCGTCCGCAGCAGCGGTGTCGGTGGTAGCAGTGCTGCCATCGGTGTTGGTGCTTGCAGCCGTGGAGCTGCCGGAGCCGCCGCAGGCAGCCAGAGACAGCACCATGCCGGTAGCCAGCACGAGGGATGTGAGCTTTTTCATGTTTCGTAACCTCCATTACGTTTTTTCCTGCTCCCCGGAAGGCCCTGGGAAAACAGGTGTTTTCTTTCATCCGGCGCCGGAGTCGGCGTCGGTTTTAAGACAGTGGAAAAACGGGACGCAGAGCACTAACGCGAAAACGTTAGCCCTTAACGCCGCCCAGCATCATGCCCTGCACGAAATACTTCTGGATGAAGGGGTAGATGCAAATGATGGGAGCGGACGTCAGCACCATGGCGCAGGACTTGATGTTGGAAGCGATCTGCATGGCGTCGCCTGCATCAGCACTTGTGCCGGAAGCGCTGCTGATGAGCTGGCGCAGATAGTAGGCAACGGGCCATTTCGTGGTCGTATCCAAGTAGAGGAAAGCATCAAACCAGTCGTTCCAGTACTGGACGACGTAGAACAGTGTCATGGTGGCAATGATGGGCTTGGACAGGGGGATGGCGATGCGCCAGAACACACCCCACAAGTCCAGGCCGTCGATCTCGCCGGCTTCTTCCAGCTCACGGGGGAGAGTGAGGAAGAAGGAACGCATCAGGATGACGTAATAGGTGGAGATCATGCCGGGCAGGATGAAGGATGCCACGGTATCGCGCAGACCCAAGGAAACCATCAAAATGTAGTTGGGGATCATGCCGCCGCTAAAGTACATCGTGAAGATGATGAACTTGTTGATGGCCTTGCCGCCGTACAGCTCCGCCTTGGAAAGGGGATAGGCCAGCAGGGCGCTGAACAGCAGAGCGCAGACCGTGCCAATGATGGAGTACACAATGGTGTTGCCGTAATAGGGGATGAACTTGCCATCGGTGATGACGTATTTATATGTGGAGATGTTGAAGTCCTTCGGGATCAGGCCGACTTGGCCTGCAACGATCGCCTGCGTAGAGGAGAAGGACTGGGCGACCAAGTACAGGAACGGGTAGAGCATCGCAACGCTGATCAGCGTCAGGATGATGGCGTTAAAGACCTTGAACACGCGGTAACTGCCGGATTCCTTGATCTTCATGGGGCCCATAGTAGTTGCTTTTGCCATTATTTTATCCTCCTAATTACCACAAACCGCTGCCGGTCAGCCAAGAGGAGACCTTGTTGGCAACCGTGAGCAGGACCAGGTTGATGACACCTTGGAACAGGCCGACGGCCGTTGCGTAGCTGTAGTTGCCGGAGCCAAGGCCCATGCGGTAGACGTAGGTGGCGATGATGTCGGCTGTCTCATAGGTGGTGGGGGTGTACAGCAGGAAGACCTTCTCGAAAGCGGCGGAACCGCACAGGCTGCCGATGTTCAGAACCAACAGGGTGGAGATGGTGGGCAGGATGGCGGGGATGGTAACGTGCAGGCACTGCTGGAAGCGGTTTGCGCCGTCCAGCTCAGCAGCCTCGTACAGTTCGGTGTTGATGCCGGACATGGCAGCCAAGTAAAGGATGGTGCCCCAGCCGAGGCCCTGCCATACGCCCGTGGTAACAAAGATCGTCGTGAACCACTCGGGCAGGGAGATGAAGGTGATAGCCTCGCCGCCCAGCTTGGTGATGAGGTTGTTGATGGGGCCGCTGGTGGACAGAATCTCGCGGACCATGCCCGCAACGATGACCATCGAGATGAAGTGGGGCAGGTAGGAGATCGTCTGCACAATCTTCTTGAAGTGAACGTTCTTGACCTCGTTCAGCAACAGGGCGAAGATCAGCGTCAGCGGGAAGCTGATGATCAGATACTTGAAGTTCAACAGCAGTGTGTTCTTGAACGCACGCCAGAAGTTCTGATCCTTCATGAACTGGTTGAAGTACTTCAGGCCGCTCCATTCATCGCCGAAGATGCTGCTGCCGGCGCGGTAGCGGCGGAACGCAATGATGTTGCCGAACATCGGGATGTAGCGGAACACGATGTAGTACACAATGGGAATGAACATCATTGCGTACCATTGCCAGTACTTTTTAATGTGCTTCATCACGGCACCCTGTTTCTTGACAGTGGCCACAGAAGCGTCTTTTTGTGCGGTCTTGGGCATGGTTCTGTCTCTCCTTCCTAAATATCAATCACAGGTCAAGGGCCTGCGTTGCGGACTGGGTGACAGTCAGCTTTGCGGGGGCCTGACCCATCAGCGCTACGCTGCGGGCATCAGGCTGGGAAGCACCGACGTAAACGCTGTAGCTGCCTGCCTCAACGATCGGCGTGCCTTCCTCATTGCAGAGGGCGAAGGCGGCCAGCGGCAGGTGAATTTTGACCTGCTTCGTCTCACCGGGCTGCAACTCGACCTTGGCAAGGCCCTTCAGCTGGGCGTTCGGGGTGTTCTCGCGCTCGGCCTTGACGTAAACCTCCACGCTCTCACGGCCCGCAACGGAACCCTCGTTCGTGACGTCCACCGTCACATCGAGGCCGTCGGAGCCCGCCTCATTCGCGCTGACAGCAGCGTTCTTGAAGCCGAACTTCGTGTAGGACAGGCCGTAGCCGAAGGGGTAAAGGGCTTCCTTCTCCATGTAGCGGTAGGTGCGGCCCTTCATGGCGTAGTCGGTAAACTCCGGCAGGTCACGGTCGCTGTGGTAGAAGGTGACAGGCAGTTTGCCCTGCGGGTTCGTCTCACCGAACAGAGCGCGGGCCACAGCCTCGCCGCCACGGGCACCGGGATACCAGGCTTCGAGAATGGCGTTTGCGTGCTCATCTGCATAGTTGACAGCCAATGCACTGCCGCCCAGCAGAACCAGAACAACAGGCTTGCCGCTCTCAACACAGGCTTTCAGGACTTCCTCCTGATGGCCGGGGAGCTTCAGGTTCGGCTTGTCGCCGCTGGCGAACTGGTTGCCCTGGTCGCCCTCCTCACCCTCAAGGCCGGCATCCAGACCGAGGACTGCGATAACGACATCGCTCTCCTCGCAGACGCCCTTGACCTCGCTCATCAGCTCGTTGGACTCGGCCAAGCCTTGGATGTTGTCGGCGTAGAGGTGGCAGCCCTGCGAGTAGCGGACTTTCACATCGTCGCCGAGGTAATCTTCAATGCCCTCCAGCACGGTGGTGTAGCGGGAGGCAGTGCCCTCATAGTTGCCCAGCAGCGCCTTGCGACTGTCGGCATTGGGGCCGATGACACCGACGGTGTGCAGCTTGGACTTGTCCAGCGGCAGCGTGCCGTCGTTCTTCAGCAGCGTCATGATGCTGTCGGCGACTTTCAGGTTCAGGGCCTTCATCTCGGCGCTGTCGACAACGTCGTAGCCAACCTTATTATAAGGAACCTGATCCTCGGCGTCAAACATACCCAGACGCATGCGGGTCACATACAGGCGGGTCAGGCTCTCGTCGATCTTCTCTTCGGAAAGCTTGCCCTCGGCGACGGCCTGCTCAAGGTAAACGTAAAGGTCGCCGCAGTTCAGGTCGCAGCCGTTGTTGACGGCCAGTGCGACGGACTCTACAGGGCCGTCCGTGACCATGTGGCCGGTATGGAAGTCCTTGATGGCCCAGCAGTCGGAGGTAACGTGGCCGTCAAAATGCCACTTGTCACGCAGGATATCCTTTAGCAGGGTCTTGCTGCCGCAGCAGGGCTCGCCATTCGTGCGGTTGTACGCACCCATGACGGCCTCGACACCGGCTTCCTTGACCAGTGCGCGGAAGGCGGGCAGGTAGGTCTCCCACAGGTCCTGCTTGGAGACGATGGCGTTAAAGTGGTGGCGGTCGCTTTCGGGGCCAGAGTGTACGGCGAAATGCTTGGCGCAGGCGGCGGCCTGCAGGTAATCGGGATCGTCGCCCTGCATACCCTCAACAAAGCGGACGCCGAGGCGGCTCGTCAGGAACGGATCCTCGCCGTAAGTTTCGTGGCCACGGCCCCAGCGGGGATCGCGGAAGATGTTGATGTTGGGAGCCCAGACGGTCAGACCCTTGAAAATGTCGCGGTCGCCGTGGGCGCGGCACATATTGTACTTGCCGCGAGCCTCAACGCCGACGGCGTTGCCGACCTGCTCCATCATGTCCTCGTCAAAGGCGGCGGCCATGCCGATGGCCTGGGGGAAGACGGTAGCAGTGCCCGCGCGGCCGACACCGTGGATGCCCTCGCTCCACCAGTTGTAAGCGGGGATGCCCAGACGCTCGATCGCGGGAGCCCAGCTCAGCATCTGGCTGACCTTCTCGTGCAGGGTCATCTGCGCAACGAGGTCGGCCGCACGCTTGCGGTACTCAGCCTCTTTAGCGGGATTCTTGGTTCTCTTCATAGTGCTTCCTCCTGTTCTTCCGTGTCCTTTACAGAACGCCGAAGCCTAAAATGGTGAATACTTTGTCCGTGCCCGGCTCCTGCATCTTGATTTCGATGTGGTGCCGCTGCGCGGTTTCTTCCTTTAAGATAATGGCCGCATGGCAGTGGGTCCAACCGGCCTGCCGCGGGTCGTAGGCCGCGACCTCTTTGCCGTCTACCGTGACGACTGCCGCGCCGAACTCCTTGCTGCCCGAATCCTTAAAAACGAGCTGGATGCTGCGGCAGGTGATGTCCATCGTGAACGGCTTGTCGCCCGCGCCCTTCTTCCAGTTGTGGGGGAACTCGGGGGTGTTGATATCCTCGAAGTCGAAGGGCACGCTCTGTAAATCGGTGTCCGTCTCGGTGAAGCAGCCGGGGTCGATGACCGCGTCAAAGGGGTTCACACTGCGGTCCAGCAGCTTCGTCTCGGCAAAGTCGAAACCGTAGTAGGGGGCGAGCTCTTTCGGGGCAGGCCCTTCCTGCTGCTTGTCCAGCCGGTCCAGCATATACATGAGGCAGTCCCGCATGATGCGGTGCCCGCTGTTGGAGGGATGGAACACATCGTAGAAGTACTGGCGGCGGGTGATGACGCTGCGCTCACCGACACCAACGCGGAACTGCGGGCTGACGGCGTCCAGCACATTGACCATCGGCAGCTCATGCCGCCAACCGATGGGAGCCAAGCGATCCTTCAGGTTCCAGTCGTTGGCAAAAACGCTGAACAGCATCACAACGGCGGGCTCATTGGGGGCTGACCAGATCTTTTGGATCAGGCTCTCGTGCATCAGGCCCTTCGTCTCGTCTGCCTCGTCGTTGACGGCGAACTCGACGATGATCAGATCGGGCTGCACCGCACCGTCGCGGGTGATGTCGCGGTCATAGCGGATGATGCCGAGCTGGCAGGGCGTGCCGCCAACGCCCGCTTTGATGTAGCGGACATGTGCGCCGTGGTCGGGTGTGTACCTTTCGCAGATGGCCTCATAGGTCTTGCGCGCGTAGCACATTTCCTGCGAGGGAACCGCACCCGCGCCCTGTGTGATGGAGCCGCCCAGGAAGGCGATCGTCGTGGGCTTGCCATCGCGGAGCTGCTGCAACACACGCTTGATACGGATGTTGTTGCCGGTGCTCAGGCAGCTGCGGGCGATCATCTCGCCGTAGGCGGGCGTATCGAAAGCCACGGGCGGGTCGGGGTCAACCTCGGGGACTGTGTAGCCGTCGTTCAAGTAGAGCTTGACGGTGGCCGTGGCGATGTCCTTCGGTTTGACGAGCTCGAACAGAAACTCCTGCGGCGTCTCGTCGCTGTCGGACCACTGCTGCTCATCCATGACCATGATGTGCTCGGTGCCATCGGTGGTAATCTTCATGCTGTTGCGGCTGCCGCCGCTGCCCAGTTCCCCGGAGAAGCCGAGGGTGAAGGTCACGACCTTGTCGGGCAGGTCGCCGACGATGCTGACGCCGACGCTGTGCACGAGCTTGCGAAAGCCCTTGGCCGTGCGGAGCATTTCCAGAATGTTCTCATCGTCAATGCCGCCGACCATCTTGGCGAAAGTTACAAGGCGGTCACCATTGATATAAACGGGGTGGCGGCCTACGCCGTCATTGCTCGGCAGGCCGCCGACCGGCTTGTCCAGCAGCACATAAAATCCCGGGCGTTTGGCCGTTGGGTCCTTGGGTGCGATCTTGTCCAACACCGTTTGCTTCACTCTTTTCTGAATTGTCTGTGTCTTATGTTTGGTGAGCTCATCACAGGCCAAACATATCATTTGCCGTTATTATACCGCATTCCGAAAATGCATGCTTCTCATTTTTTGCTATGTATCTTATCAATATCTGCTGTTTTTACAGGCTTGTTGATTGTTTTTTGTGCAATGTGCTAGAAAGAAAAACACAGTTTTTGTGCGATTCGAGAAACGAATTGTAACTTTCGTGTCATCATTATGGATAAATGGTGCATAATGTGCCGCGAATTTTTCCTACCTACTGCGCTTGTTCGGCATCGCCAAAATTTGCACAGCCTGAAAAATAGCACAAAATAAGCATTGCAAAAGCCGAAAGTCCCGAAAACGACGGGGTTTTTCTTGCAATAAGTGGAATGCAGGGGTGCTGTATTTATGTTGCCCTGTTGAAAATCGAGCCCGGTACCCCCTTGATTTTGCCGCTGCAACCTGCTATATTGAGCCAAAACCGAACAACGAAAGGGGCCGATTTATGGCAGCAGTTACCCTGCCCACACACTATCGCAACGTTTTTGCGGAGCTGGGCTATGCGCAGGCGGAGATCGACGCACGCATTGAAAATACGTTTCATACCATTTTTTATGGGGACGAGGCCCACCGCTTCTACCACCCCACCGGGCCGGGTCTTGCCTACATCGAGGACACGGGCAACCACGACGTCCGTACCGAGGGCATGAGCTACGGCATGATGCTCTGCGTACAGACTGATCACAAGGCCGAATTTGACGCACTATGGAGTTGGGTCATGCACTATATGTACATGCAGGACGGCCCCAACGCCGAGGTTTGCGTGCGCCGTTTCTGGAACACGCCCCTGCGGGATGGCCCACGCCGCTATTACGACAACTGCCTGTACTTCTTTGCCCTGCTGGCCCTCAGCGGCCGATACCGCATTTGGCCGCTGTAAGGCGTTCTGATATAGTAAAAAAGGAGAATCCTATGATGATGCAATTTGTCTGCACGGCCCGGTCGGCGGACGATGAGGACTACCGCCCGCTGGCTGAAACGCCGCTGACGCTGGACTTTGCCTATGACCACGGCGTTTCGACTTTGGCCGATCCGGCGGTCTGGCAGGTGACGCTGACCAACAACGCCGCCGCCCCATGGCGCGGCGTTGTTAAGCTGGAACTCTGCGTTGCTTACGATGCACCGCGTTTTTTCTTGCCCGGATTCCTCTACGGCCGCAATCGCGGCGAGGCCCCGATCCGCGTTGACAACCGCTACCCAAGGCTGCGGGCAGGTACACCGGAGTTTCCTGCATCGCCTTGGTGGATGGTCCGCGCTGATCGCCTCAGCCACCCCGCAGCCTTCCTGCTGGACGGCGGACGGTGGTATGGGCTCTCGGCTGCGCCATATTTCGTGCGCCAAAACGGCGTGCTGCAACCCTGGCAGCCCGGCAGGGCGGGAACGTTCGCACAGTTTGCAGGCTTTACCTGCTCACTGAACACGGGCAGTGTCGGCTACACGCTGGGGTACGAAAACGCGCCCTGGCTGTTTGTGCAGTCCCACAACATCAAGCCCCGCGCCCCGATGGGTGAAAACTGCTTGACGCTGGCGGCGGGGGAGAGCGTTGCCTTCCCGCTGTACCTCTATGATTTTGTCGCAGTGGATGGCGAGCGCACGCTGTACGCGGCGCTGGAGGCCGTCTATGGGCTGTGGCACACGCCGCCGCGCCCCGGCACGACCCCATCCCACGCGGCAGAGCTGCTGGCCGGGGCCGTTACCCGCGACGCTTGGCTGCCCGACGATAAAAACTATGTCGGCATCACCAAAGAGCGCTCGGACGGCAGCTATGAGCAGAACAAGATCTTCTCCATCAGCTGGACCAACGGCCTGTCCGCCGCCGTGCCCTGCCTGCAGGCGGCGCACCGCCTGGGGGATAAGACGATCCGCGCTGCGGCCCTTGCCTGCATCGACAATATTGTGCAGAACTCTTTGGACCCGCGCTGCGGCCTGCCCAACGAGACCTGGGACGCCGAAAACGGCTGGAGCTGTCGGGGCTGGTGGTTCGACGGCATGTACACGGGCGGGCATTCCGGCTATCTGGTCGGACAGACGCTTTATTATATCCTAAAAGCCTATCGGCTCGAAGCCGCCCGCGGCATCGACCACCCCGACTGGCTCGCCTTTGTGCAGGGCGTGGTGCCACGGCTGGCGGCGGCACGCAACGGCGACGGCGAGTACCCGTTTACCCTGTCGGAGCAAACGGGCGCAGGGTTGGAATACGATTCCCTGGGCAGCGCCTGGTGCTTGGCCGCTGAGGCTGCGCTGATGCAGCTGACGGGCGACACCGCCGACCTGCCCGCCATGGAGCGCAGCGAGGTACACTACTACGACGCCTTTATCCGTCGTGCTGAGTGTTACGGCGGCCCGCCGGATACCAGCAAAGCCGTGGACAGCGAGGGTGTGCTGGCCTACATCCGCGTCGCGCGGCTGCTGCACGAGTTGACGGGCAAGGCCGTCTACCTCGACCACCTGCGGGACGCACTGTGCTATGAGTACAGCTTTAAATTCTGCTACAATGTGCCCGTACAGGTCCCGCCGCTGTCCCGTCTCGGCTGGTCGAGCTGCGGCGGCAGCATCACTTCGGTGGCCAACCCGCACATTCACCCCATGTCCTGCACAGTTGCCGACGAGATGTTCTACTATCTGCGCTGCCGCCCCGATGCCTATATTGAATCCCGTTTAAAGGATACGGTGGGCTGGTCGCTGCAGACCTTCAACACCTTTGACCGCGAGTACGACTACGGCCGCGCGGGCTGGATGTCCGAGCGTTTCTGCCACTGCGAGGGCCTGCTGGTGCAGACCTACCCCGACGGCAGTCTTGCCAGCACATGGTTTGCGCTGATGCCCTGGGCTTGCGGCAGCGTGCTGGAAGGCGTGTGCGGCACGTGGTGGAACTATAAAGGCAATACCGCATAATTCTAAGTGCCGATACGGCGAGCGAGGTGCGGCAGATGCTAAGCCAAAATGCTCGATAATACTGGATGCTGCAAAGGTGAGCACCGCCAGTGGCGGAAACAGCGAACCGAAGCAGGGGCAGCGGTCGCAGAGTGCGAGGGGCTTTTGCCCCCGAAGCACGATGCGGGTACCGCTACCCGATATTATCGAGCATTTTGGCAACGCAGATGCCGTGCCGCAGCCGCCGAAGCGGTGCTTAAGCCGCTAGGCGGGAATTGTGCGGTGTTGCCATAGAGAACGCACGGACGAAAAATATTCCGGAAATTCATGTACAAATGATGGCGAACGGCAACCGAACAACAGACAGCACAAAAGCACCCCCTGCACCAAAAGCACAATGCTTTCCGGTGCAGGGGGTGTTGTGGTTCAGTTCAGCCGGTCAGCCAAAACCATCAATCTTCGATCGTGATTTTGGTGATGACAGGCATCTGTTTGGGCTTGTTCCAGGTTTCAGGGCCGTAAGTGGGCTGGTTGGCAATGGCGTCCAGCACATCAAAACCGCTCTCCATTTCGCCAAAGGCGGCGTAACGGCCGTCCAGCTTGGCAGCATCCTTGTGAACAACAAAGAACTGCGTGCCGGCGGTATCAAAGTCATCATCGCGCGCCATAGAAAGGGCACCGCGGATATGCTTGAGCGGGTTGTTGACGCCATTTTCCGTAAACTCGCCCTTAATATGCCAATCACTGTCCGTCATGATGTCATTGTCCGGCGAACCGCCCTGAATGACATAATCCTTAACGATGCGGCACCAACACAAACCATCATAAAAACCGCTGCGTGCAGTTTTCACAAAGTTTGCCACGGTGAGGGGGGCATATTCCGGGTACAGCGTAAAAACCATAGTACCAAAGTCCCTGGTTTCAATCGTGCAGCGCATTAGCCGACCTTCACATCCTTGAAGAACAGGTTGCCGGAAGCAGTCATGTAGAAACCGCTGATGTTGTCATGCATCAGGTAGTTGTTGGACTTGTAGTACAGGGGCAGAACAGCGTAATCGTTGGAAACGATAGCGTCAGCCTGCAGGGTCAGCTCAGCAGCCTTGGCCGGATCGTTCTCAGCCTTGACCTGCTCAACCAGAGCGTCATAATCGGCGTTGGAATAGAACAGGTTGTTGGAAGAATCGCCGGTCTTGCACAGGGGCAGGAAGCTCATGGGGTTCACGTAGTCAGCGCTCCAGCCCATGGCAGCAACCTGATAGTTGCCTTTCTGAACGTCGTCATAGAAGATGCTCCACTCGTTGGAGGAAACTTCAACATTGATGTTCAGGTTGTTCTTCAGCATTTCAGCCATAGCTTCAACGACCTTCTTGACGGTGTCGTTGTCGTAGTAGCTCAGGGTCAGAGTGGGGAAGCCTTCGCCGTTGGGGTAGCCAGCCTCTGCCAAGGCAGCCTGGGCGCCCTCAACGTCAGCGGTAGCGGACAGGCCAAAGCTTTCGCGGCCTTCGGTGATATCCTTGCCATCAACAGAGTAGCCGGGGGCCAGGAAGCTGTAAGCGGGCTGTGCATCGACCTGCACAACGTTGTCGATGATGGACTGACGGTCGATGGCCAGGCAGATTGCCTTGCGGACCAGAACGTTGTTCACAGGCTCGGCAGAGCAGTTGAAGTCATAGTAAACAGTGCCGTAGCTGGGGCTGGTCTGCACACCGGCATTCTCGGCCTTCAGGCGGGCAAAGTCAGAGGAAGGAATGCTGGCAACGCCGTCAACCTCGCCGGACTCGTAAGCGGTCAGAGCAGTTGCCTGATCCAGAACGTAGCGGAAGGTGACCTTCTGCAGGGAGACATTCTCAGCATCCCAGTAGTTCTCGTTCTTTTCCAGAATGACGTTTTCGTTCATGCTCATGCTGGCGATCTTGAAGGGGCCGTTGCAGATATAGGTATCTGCTTCGGTGGACCACTTGTCGCCGTTGGCTTCAACGGTGGCTTTCTGAACAGGGGAGAAGGTCCACATGCTCAGGATGTCGATGAAATAGGAGGTGGGCTGGATCAGGGTGATCTCCAGGGTCTTGTCGTCCAGAGCCTTCACGCCCAGGTCGTCAGCGGTGGCGGTGCCGTCGTAATACTCCTGAGCATTCTTGATGTAATCGGTAGCCATGCTGACGTACTGTGCGGCGGTAGCCGGGGTCAGAACGCGCTGAATGGTGTAAACGTAATCTTCAGCGGTCAGGTCGCTGCCATCGCTCCACTTCAGGCCGTCGCGCAGGTGGAAGGTGTAGGTCAGGCCGTCGTCGCTGATATCCCAGCTTTCAGCGTTGCCGGGAACCAGGGTGCCGGTGCTGTCATAGGTAACAAGGCCTTCGAAGCAGTTGATCAGAACATACTGTGCGAAGGAGTTGTTGGTCACGCTCGGATCCAGGCCGTCGGGAATGTTGCTCAGAACAAAGGTCAGTTCCTGGGCGGCATCACCGGTAGACTCGGAGGAAGCGGTGGTGGAAGTTGCTTCGCTGCTGGCAGCAGAAGAAACATCGGAGATGTTCTGGGGCTCATTGGAAGCGCCGCAGGCGCTGAGCAAGGAGACCGCCAGCGTGCCGGCAAGAGCGGCACTGATGACTTTCTTTTTCATGTGTATCCCCCTCGAAAAAAATAATGTATGTTTGCCGTTCCTTTGCACCGGCAGGGCGCAGCAAACCGGGCAGTGGAGCCAAAACGGAACAGCACTGTGTTGCATATCCCGCTTTGGCCGCCGGTACCCGTTTGCGGCAGGCTGCCGGAACAAGAAGCGGAGAAACCAAAATAAAAAGGCTTAATACAGGTGGCAGGCCACAAAATGGCCGGGTGCGGCTTCCTTCATGGCCGGGGTCTGCTCGCTGCAAATGGGCTTTGCATAGGGGCAGCGGCCACAGAACCGGCAGCCGGGTTTCGGGTTGACCGGGCTGGGCAGATCGCCCTCCACACCGGCGCTCGCATGGGCGCGGGCCAGCTTGGGGTCCGCGATGGGAATGCAGCTCAGCAAGCCCTTGGTGTAGGGGTGCAGCGGGTTTTTGTAGATCTCTTCGGAATCGCTGCTTTCCACCAGCTGGCCCAGGTACATCACGCCGATATCATCCGAAACGTAACGCACCATCGAAAGGTCGTGGGCGATAAACAGGTAAGAGGTACCTTCGGCCTGCTGGTAGTCACGCAGCAGGTTGACGACCTGCGCCTGAATGGAAACGTCCAGTGCGGAGATGGGCTCATCACAGATGACCAGCGCGGGGTTCAGCACCAGGGCGCGGGCAATGCCGACGCGCTGGCGCTGGCCGCCGGAAAACTCGTGGGCATACCGTCCGGCGTGTTCTGCCGTCAGGCCAACGCGGTTCAGCATGGCAAAGACTTTTTCGTCAACTTCCTGCTTGCTTTTGCAAACATGGTGGGCTTTCAGCGGCTCGGCAATGATATCGCGCACCGTCATGCGGGCGTTCAGCGAAGCATACGGATCCTGGAAGATCATCTGCATGTTGCGGCGCACCGGCTGCATCTGGCGGGGCTTGAGGTGGGCGATATCCTGCCCGTTGAAGATGATCTTGCCCTGCGAAGGCTCATAAATGCGGATGATGGTGCGTGCGCAGCTGCTTTTGCCGCAGCCAGACTCGCCAACCAGGCCAAAGGTGCGGCCGCGGCGCAGCGTAAAGTTGACGTCATCTACTGCATGAACTTCCGCGTGCGGGCCGACAGAAAAGAATTTTGTCAGGTGCTCTACCTGAAGAATGGGCTGTTCCATTAGTGTGCCTTCCTTTCGGCTTCTGCCAGTTTTTCATGCAGAGGATTGCCCTCGGCCGGGGCGTCCGGCTGCAGCAGCCAGCAGCGTGCCTGACGGCTGCCAACCTGGACAAACGGCGGGCACTCGGCTGCGCAGATGTTGCGCGCAAACTGGCAGCGGGAAGCAAACGGGCAGCCCTTAGGGGGCTTGGTCATATCCGGCGGGCTGCCGGGGATGGACTGCAAGCGCTCGCTCTTATCCTTGGTCAGGCCGGGGATGGAGGCCAGCAGGCCCATGGTGTAGGGGTGCAGCGGGTTTTCAAACAGATCGTTGATCTCCGCTTCCTCCATCACAAGGCCGCCGTACAGAACAACAACGCGGTCGCACAGCTCAGCCACAACGCCCAGGTCATGGGTGATAAAGATGATGCTGGTGCCGTATTCCTCCTGCAGGGAGCGCATCTGTTTCAAAATCTGGTGCTGGATGGTCACATCCAGGGCAGTGGTGGGCTCGTCCGCAATCAACAGGTCGGGGTGGTTGGCCAGCGCCATGGCGATCATGACGCGCTGGCGCATACCGCCGGAAAATTCATGCGGGTAGGATTTCAGCCGCTTTTCGGCTTCGGGAATCCGTACTTCGCGGAACAGCTCCAGCGTGGCAGCCTGCAGCTCGTCGCGCTTCATCTCCGGGTGGTGTACATGGATCATTTCGGCAACCTGTTTGCCAACGGGAATCAGCGGATTCAGGCTGGACATGGGGTCCTGAAACACCATGGCGATCTTCTGGCCGCGGATTTCGCGCATCTGCTTATCGCTGACTTTGGTCAGGTCGGTGCCTTCAAATTCAATTTTGCCGTTTTTAATGCGGGCAGTATCGGCCAGCAGGCGCAGGATGGACATGGAAGTAACGCTTTTGCCGCTGCCGGATTCACCAACGATACCAAGGATCTCGCCCTTATGCACTTCAAAGCTGACGCCGCGCACAGCCTGCACTTCGCCGGAGGAAGTCATAAAGGAGGTTTTCAGATCCTCTACCTTCAAAATCGTCTCGCTCATTTTGCTCTCCTTACTTCTTCAGCTTCGGGTCCAGTGCATCACGCAAACCATCACCGACAAAGTTAAAGGCAAACATGATCACACAAATCATCAAAGCAGGGATCAACAGCTCGTGCGGGCTGGTGCGCAGGTTGGCAGATGCATCGTTGCACATGGTGCCAAGGCTGGCCAGCGGGGGCTGCAGGCCGATGCCCAAATAACCCAGGAAAGCCTCCATAAAGATGGCAGAGGGGATGAGCATGGTAATGGTAACAAGGATGGAGCCGAGCGCGTTGGGAATCAGGTGGTCAAACAGAATCGTTGTGGCAGAGGAACCAATGGTCTTGGCGGCAAGAACGAATTCCTGCTGCTTCAGGCTCAGGATCTGGCCGCGCACAACACGGGCCATATCCACCCAGTACACGCTGCCCAAGGCAACAATGATGCTCTGGATACCGGCACCCAGCACCTGCATGATCAGGATAACATACAGCGTCAGGGGAATGGTGGAGATAATATCCACAATACGCATCATGATCATATCCACGGTGCCGCCCAGGTAACCGGAAATACCGCCGTACAGAATGCCGATGATGAGGTTGACGAACGCAGCCATCAAGGCAACCAGCATGGAAATGCGGGTGCCGTACATCAGGCGGGTCAGCACATCGCGGCCCAGGGCGTCAGTGCCAAGGATGTAGGATTTGTTCAACATCGTCTTGGACGGGTAGATGCTGCCGGTGGCTTCATCGGCAATGACATAGGGGCTGCCGCCGTAATACAGGGCAACCTCGGTGCCGTCGGCATCAAAGATGGTCATGGATTTATCGGATTCATCGCGCACCTTGCGCAACTGGCCGCTCAGTTTGCCGTCCGGGGTAACGGAGATGACTTTCAGGGCGGTGGTAATGTACAGGTAGTCGCCGTTGGGGATCTGGTAAACCTTCATGACCGGCGGAACGTTGACAACTTCCAGATTCTGCACGGAGTAATCATACGGGGTAAACAGAGGGCCGGCCAATGCAAAAAGCATCAGGGCGATAATAATTACAAAACCGGCGATGGCCGTCGGCTTGCGGCGGAAACGGAACCAGACGTCACCTGCAAAGGTGCGGCTTTTGGACCAGATTTTTTCACGGTCGCTGTTATCGGTAGCAAGCGGTTCCCACTTGTTCTGTGCGGTTAAATCTGCCATAAGTGTTTTCACCTTTCCTCAACATTACGCGTCAAACTTGATTCTGGGGTCGATCAGGCAGTAGAAAATATCGACCAAAAGCACCATTGCCATCAGGAACGCAGCAAAGAAAATGGTAACGCCCATGATGGTGGTGTAGTCGCGCTGGGTCACGCTGTTTACAAAGTAATAGCCAATGCCGGGAATGGCGAAGATCTTTTCTACAACAAAGCTGCCGGTCAAAAGGCCAGCCACCGTGGGGCCAAGCACCGTGATGACGGGGATCAGCGCATTGCGCAGGGCATGCTTGGTAACAACGGCGAACTCGGTCAGGCCCTTGGCGCGGGCGGTGCGGATGTAATCCTGGCCCATAACTTCCAGCAGGCTGGAGCGCATCAGGCGCGCCAGGTAGCTGACGGAATAGCCGCCCATGGCGATGACGGGCAGGATGTAGCTCTTCCAGCTGTCCAGGCCGAAGGTAGGCAGTACGTTCAGCTTAAAGGAGAATACATAGATCAGCACAGAGGCGATCACGAAAGACGGAATGGTAACGCCGATGGTGGCAATGGCCATCAGCAGCATATCCTGCCATTTGCCGTTTTTCAGCGCGGCCAGTATGCCCATGGGGATGGAGGTAAGCAGCACAAACACCAGGGTGACAAGGCCCAGCTTGGCGGATACCGGCGCACCGGTGGCAATAAAATCGTTGACGGTTTTGCCGGTATATTTATAGGAAGGACCGAAATCGCCATGCAGCAGGCTGCCCAGATATTTGACAAACTGCACCGGCATGGGCTGGTCCAGGCCGTACTTGGCTTCCATGGCCTGGGTAACCTCTTCCGGCACGCCCTTGGTGTTGGTGAACGGGCCACCGGGAATGGAGTGCATCAGGGTGAAGGTGATCAGAATGATCATGAACATGGCAATGATCATGGTTCCGATGCGCTTCAGGATAAATTTAACCATTACGTTTTCCTTCTTTCGTGTGCACGGCCGCCGCACAGGGAATGGCGCCCCGACGGCTGCTCTGTGGCCATAGTGTGCACATGCGTTGTTCCTGGCGGCGGTACAGACTGACAATCCAGCCGCCTTATAATTATCTTATTATATAGCGGCAACTTGCGGTTGTCATCGATTTTTATTCATATTTTTTTCACCTTTATAAAAATATCCGATTTGCATACAAAACAAACAGCGACGGTGAAAAAATATGTAGAACAAGACCATAGATTATGAGGGAAAAAGCGATGAACAAAGCAAATGTGTCCTTGCGATGAGAACAAAAAAAGAGAAAATATGGGAATGAATGCAGTATTGCCGACCCGGAAAGCTGGAAATTCCAGCGGGGCGGGCTTTGTATGGGTGGTTTAACGGTTTAACGCTCTAGTGAATCGCTGTGATGGTTGAAACAAAGCGCAATGCTCTGCCGCTGGAACGTGGGAAAGCGCTTCCGGCGCAAAATCGTGGGATCACTGCGGAATGGCAGGGGAACAAGCAGCGTACAAGGGGATGTGGTGGACTGTTTATGTGCGGAAAAAGGAAAAGTGAGACGAATGGAGGCGGACGGAGAACATACATAAGCCCAAAGGGATGCCCAACTCATCAAGTGAAACACGGCGCGAAAAAGCATAACGGCCACAACGAGATGGCCGAAACACAGACCAAAACGCAAAAAGGCAATGGAAACGCAGCAAAATAGTAGAGGTGAGGAACAACAGAGCAAAATATCTGTCCTTGAATGAAATACACATAATACAGGAAGTGGAAACGGCGTATGCAAGCCCGCCAAAACCGTATATATAACGCAAAAGCTTGAATATATATACAGTTTAACGGTAAAGACTCCTCCGATAATAAAAGCGTAAAAATCGGCTATCCATGGCACAGGAAGCCAGGATGGCGGCAGGCACTGCAAAGTCAAAAGGCGCAGAATCTTTCCCGATATGTCCTCTATGCAAAAACATTTTTGTTCTGCATCCCCGATTCCCGCACCTGTTCGGGGGGAGTTTTGGTATTTCCGTATCAGATAGAAAACAGCAGGCCTGTGCTGCGGCAGTACAGATTTGCGGGGCGTTCTGCTTTCCCTATACCGTAGGGGGCTGCATATTGCAGAAAAATTACCGTTTCCCCGGTGCAGAATGGATGGCATATTCATTTATAGTGTGATAGAACGATTTCATCGGGTTAGTCAAAACTAATGTGGCGGTAAAGAGCAGCACCACGAAAGAATGGCTGCCGGAAACCATGCTGGAACCCACGGTCCACAGCAGAATGTTAACCCCCGTCACAATGCTCATATACGGTAAAGAAGCAACAACACAAATTGAGAACAGCGTACCCTACTATTCTGTATCAAAGTGGAGCAGTAACACGAAAATGTTGCTGCTCCATTTTCATGCCCCTTAAATAATTTCCTTGAATCTGCTTGACTTATATTACGGTTAGTGATATATTTATTACAGTAACCGTAATAAGGAGGCTGGACTATGAGAGACAATGCAAAAAGTGGCGCACTTACAGAAGTGACCTTTTATATTTTACTCTCTCTTTATACACCAAAACACGGATACGCCGTTATGCAGTTTGTTGAAGAAAAAACGGGCGGGCGGCTTTCGTTAGGCGCAGGCACTTTATATGGAGCATTAAACTCTTTGCAGGACAAGAAGTGGATTGAACCTTATGGAGATAGTGAGGGAAGAAAAAAAGAATACCACATTACAGCACAGGGAAAAGAAATTGCAGAAAAAGAGCTTGCAAGACTAAATGAACTTGTAAGCATTGCAAGTGAAATTATTGGAGGTGCAGTATGAGTAAAAAATGTTATCGCTTTTTTTGCGGATTGCTAAATACGCAGGAAAAATGGCTAAACAAAATGTCTGAAAAGGGTTATCGACTTGTTCGGACAGGAAAACTGTTATACGAATTTGAAAAATGCAAGCCCGATGAAGTGACCTATTGTGTAGAGTTTATCGGAGAAAAATCAAAAGAGAGTTCAATAGATTATGCTAATTTTTTGGAGGATATGGGATATAAGGTGTTTTTTAAAAATATCAATCTAAACTATTCTGTTGGAAAAGTTCGTTGGCGCCCATGGGCAGAAAGGGGCGGTCGTATTGCGACAAACACAACAACTTTTAATCGAGAAATCTTGATTGTGGAAAAAGCAAATGATGGAAAGCCTTTTGAACTCCATACCTCTTATGACGATAAAGAAAAATATTATCGCAACTTACGCAATCCGTGGCTATTTCTACTGCTCATGTTTGCACTATTCGCAGTTACAAAGCAATCTATAATCTTTGGTATTTTTGCGTTGGTTTCTGTAATTCCTGGCAGTATATATCAAATACAGATAATGAAAATCCGGAAGGAAGCCAAGACACAGGAATGGTGAGGAAATAAATAGCAAATCCAGCCGAGCCAGTCAACGGTCAAGATGAACGGCGCAAATGTGCCGCCGTTGACAGCCCCGCCCGTCTTTGCTGTTCGGTAATCAAGAGGGCGACAGCATAAAATGCTGCCGCCCTCTGCCATTATTCAGAAAGGGGGATTTTCCATGACCGAACACGAAAAGTATCAAGAACATATCCGGCATACACACGATGCCTTTTGCAAGACCGTTATTCGCCACGCTGCCATAGACGCAGCCCGGAGCATACGCAGCCGCCGCAAGCGGGAAATCTCGCTTGAATATTACTTCTTTATCACACATAAGCAAAAAGCGCTGGCATGAAGTGCATCGGGCGCAAAATTCCAGCCATCCTCACCCTCAATACGGTTATAAAGTTATAAGCAGCCTGAAGGCATTGCCGCACATGGTACCGGGAGAATCTTTAAGTGATTTAAGGAGATTTAGAGATAGGAATGGGGCGATGGGCAGAATGTTTAAGCCAAACACGTAATTTCGCTAAAGCTCTGTTTAGCGAAATATAGAGGAGAGACAGAACAATACAGTATCAAGATTTTCATCTCATTTTGATACTGTACAATACGATCGGAAGTCTGCTGGATCATTACTTTTGTGGCGTCAATCTGGCTTTGCGTTTCCGGTTCATATCGCGCAGGTCAATGCCGTCTGCCAGAATGCCGCCAGAAAAGCTGGCGTGCGCCGCTGCACAGGCTGCGCTGGCTTCGTCACCATCAGCATTATGCTTTTGATGGACCCTGCAGTGGATGCAGTGGGCGGCTGGACAACGCGGACGATGTATCAGAGATCATGCAGCGCTCACCTGTCGGTTCCCGTTTTGCCGTATCATTCTGCTGCTTTAACAAGAACGAAAATCTTTACGGCGGCAAAGAAATGCTGTATACTAAGGTGTAAAGACACCTTGGAGAAAATACTGTGGACAGGGAGCAAATGCTATGAATGACAAAAAAATCACCCTTGATCTTGTGATTGATGTGCAGAAAGATTTTATTACCGGGGCACTGGCCAACACACAGGCGCAGGCCAATGTGGCGCACCTGGCAGAGACCGCGCGGGCACACGCGCAGGCTGGGCACTGGATGTTCTTTACCCGCGATACCCACCAGGACAACTACCTGACCACGCGGGAGGGCCGCAGCCTGCCGATCGAGCACTGCATTGAGGGTGAGGATGGCTGGAATTTTGCGCCCGAACTGGAAAACGTCATGGCGGACACCGAACCGGAAGTGTGCCACATTGTGGACAAACCCACGTTCGGCAGTTATATGCTGCCCAGTGAGATTCTGGATGAACTGATGGCACACAACAAGGCTGTTGAAGATATTGAAAAAATTGTTATTTATGGCTACTGCACCGATATCTGCGTGATTAGCAACGCCATGGTACTGCGTGCAGCTTTCCCGGAAACAAAGATCGAAGTTTTGTCGGACTGCTGCGCCGGGGTAACGCCCCAGAGCCACCAGACCGCGCTGGATGCCATGCGGGCCTGCCAGTTTACAATCATATAATAGGTGATGAAATAAAAAATACCGTGCAGCTTTTTGAACTGCACGGTATTTTTATCTGTTTGTCAGCTGACGCAACTGGTTCAGGTCCTCCCGCGTATCCACATCCCTCAGTTCGGCATCGTTCCGGGCGGACACAAGGCAGACGGAACCGGGGTGGGCCCGTGCAACGGCATTGCCGCCGCGGCCATCCGGCAGGTGAAGCAGCTCCGAAAAATAATCCGCGCCGAACAGCACTGGGCTGCCGGGGGTGCCTTCGGCAGCGCACAGCCGCACAATGGCATCGGGGGCCGCTGCCAGCGCCAGTGCTTCCACACTTTGCTGCGTGAGCAGCGGCTGGTCCCCCGGCAGAAACAGGCAGCCGCGCAAAGCGGGCTCTTTTCCCAGCAATGCCGCCAGCCCCAGCCGAACCGTATCGCTGCGGTAGGGCTGCGCGTGGCGCAGAACGGGGACGCCCTGCGCGTTACAGAGCGCCTCAACCTCTTCCGAGCGGGTCACGACAATGCGGCAGGCCAGCAGCGGCAGGGCGGCTAGAGCCAGCGCATTGGCGATCAGCGGTGCACCGCAAAAATCCGCCATCAGCTTGTTTCCGCCAAACCGCCGCCCCAGCCCGGACGCCATGACCACGCAGCCGAGAGCGGGCGCGGGATCGTCCAAATCCACCACAAAGGCATCCTGCCGGGCGCACAGTGCGGTTAAAAATGGGGTATCCTGCTTACGCACAATAGCGAGAACGCGCTTTGCATCCAGCAGCGCTTCCACTGCCTGCCGGAATTCGGGGCAGCTATTTTCCAGGTAACCGAGTTCATCCAGCACCGCCCATTCGCTCTCCCCTGCCGCCATGCGGTGCAGGGCGGGTACTCCCAGCAGCAAAAAGCCGTCCGCCACGGGGCGCATCCGGTTTTCGCCTGGGGGCAGTGCCGGGTCAAAGCGGCCGATCACCGCTATTTTTCCGCCCACACTTTCTCGAATTTCCACACGGTCCGCAGGGTACGCTGCTGTGGTAATTTCCTGTGCCCCGGGGCAAAGCAATGGCACCAGCGCACGCAGCAGGGTGGTTTTTCCCGTACCGCGCCCGCCGGTCAACAGCAGGTGGCGCTTACCGCTCACCCGGAAAGAACTTATAATAGAGCTCGCGGTCAGTCTGTACACAGGCATCACGGTAAGCCTCATACCTTTCCATAAAATTGCGGGCTTCATCCGTCAGGGTGCTGCCCCCGCCGCCGCGCCCGCCAATGGTTTTGCGGGTCAGCGCAAAGCCCAATTCTTTTTCCGCCCGCTTGACCATGCGCAGCGCTTTGGAGTAAGAAAGCCCCATAGCCTGTGCCGCCGCCCGCAGTGAGCCGGTCTCTTCAATCCGGTGCAGCAGGCGGCAGGGGCCTTCGCCAAAAAAGCGCTCGCCGATATCATCGCAGAGCATCACATGAATCTTCGGTTTCATTTTTCTTTCCTCACAACGGCAGCAGCGCCAGCCGCACCCGGCCCGTGCGGTCGGTCACGGGCACCAGTTCCAGCGGGCCGTATACTGCTGCCAGCGCGGATTGCAGCGCTTCAACCGGGTCGGTTCTGGGGTACAGCATGGCTCCAACCTGCCCGTTTTGCAGCACGATCAGCGTATCGCACCAGTCCAGCATCAGCATGGGGTCGTGCAGGCAGATCAGCGCTGTTTTGCCGCTTGCATGCACAAATTCTGCCAGCAGCGCCGCCATATGGCTGCGGTTGGCAAGGTCCAGGGCGCTGTCCGGTTCATCCAGTAGCAGCAAAGGCGCATCCTCCACAAAGGTACGTGCCAGAATACAGAGCTGGCGTTCGCCGCCGCTCAGCGTCAGGTAGTCCTGCTCGGCTTTATCCGCCAGGCCTACCGTGCGCAGGGCTTCTTCCGCTGCCGCACACATGGCAGCGGTGGGGCTTTGCAGCACGCCAAGGCGGGGGTTGCAGCCCATCAGCACAACTTCCCGTGCAGACATGGACACCGAAATTCCGCTTTGCTGCGGGATGTAACTGACCGTTTGTGCCAGACACCTGGTAGAAAGGCTTTTCAGCGGCACACCATCCATCAGGCAGCACCCCGTATGGGGCAAAAGCCCGGCCACTGCGCGCAGCAGGGTGGTTTTTCCGCTGCCGTTCACCCCCAATATTCCCACCAGCTGGCCGGGGGTATCTATCGTAAAATGAACATTTTGCAGGATGTTCTGATCGCCAAGACGGACGGCCAGATTCTCCACAGTGAACATTACCGCGTCTCCCTCCCCGGCTTTATAATAAGGTAGAGCAAAAACGGAACACCCAGCAGCGAGGTGAAGATACTGACCGGCAGTTCGGTTGCCGCCACCGTTTTGGCAATGGTATCCGCCGCCAGCAGCAACGTGCTGCCCACCAGCCCGCTGAGCAGGCTGGTGGAGCGGCGGTTGTGCCCCGCCAGCAGCCGCGCACAGTGGGGGGCCAGCAGCCCGACAAAGCTGATCAGCCCAGTCACGCTGACAACCGCGGCCACCACCAGCGTTGCCAATGTCAGCAGCAGAAAACGCATCCGCCCCACCGGAACCCCCAGCAGCCGCGCTTCATCCTCTTCCACGGATAAAAGCATCGCCTGACGGTGCAAAGCAAAAATTACGGCGCAGCAGGAAATAACCATTGGAACGGGGAACCACACCCGGCTTTGCGTTACCCCCGCCAGGCTGCCCATGATCCAATATTCAATGCTGGCCAGCTCTTTTTCCGGGTCAGCGGTCAGCTTTAGCAACATCAAAAGAGTTTGCGCCAGCGCATGTACGGCAATGCCCGCCAGCACCAGGTTCATCTTGCTGCGCCCCGGCGCGGCGGCCGCCAAGCCAAGCGAGAGAAACACCGCTGCCAGCCCGCCCGCAAAGGCGCATACCGTGGTGCCCAGCGTGCCCGAAGAGACAAACAAGATGGCAAATGCCGCGCCAACGCTGGCCCCCGACGATACCCCAATGATATCCGGGCTTGCCAGTGGATTGCGGAAAACAGTCTGGTACACAAAGCCCGCCACGCCAAGACCGAACCCGCCCGCCAGCGCCATCACGGCACGGGGCAGGCGCAGTACCGTAAAGGTGCGCACTGCCATAGCGTCCCCCGCCAGCAGTGCCTGCAGGGTTATGGGATAACGGCCGAAATAAAGTGCCGCACCAAAGGCCATAAAAACGCAGAGCGTTGCGCCCAGAAGGCACAGCGCCGTGCGTTTGCGGTTATTATTCATAAGATTCGGGGGTAAAGCCATAGAAGCTACCATAGAATTCATCGGCAGCGGCGTGGTAATACTCCTCGGTCACCTGCTCCGGGTGCAGCACGCTGGCAAGATAAACACTGCCAAGGAAGCTGGCCGGCACGGGGGAATCCACAGCCTCAACAGCGTGGGGCAGCTGGTAAACATGCCTCTCCTTGACGGCGGTGCAGTCCGCCAGGGCGGCATCGTTCAGAACAGAATCAACGTCATATTCAGTATCGGATGCCAGAATGATGTAATCGGGGTTCCAATCCAGGATCTGCTCATAGGAAACTTCGGCCCAGTAGGTATCTTCCACGCTGGCGGCGGCGTTTGTGCCGTTGGCGTTTTCGATCATCGTGTTTTGATACATGGCGGGGCCTGCGGTTTCCAACACGGAGCTGTTGCCTGCCAGGTAAACGCTGGGGGCATCGGTGCCGGCAACGGCTTCGGCCAGGGCGGCCAGGTTGCTGTCAATGGCCATTTCCAGCTCCTCGCCGCGGGCGGTGGTGTTGGTTGCCTGTGCCAGCAGCTCGATCGCGTCGAACAGGTCGGCCTGGTTTTCCGGCTTAACAGCCAGCACGGTCAGGCCCATTTCCTCCATCTGGGGGATGGAATCCTTGAGCTTGGCGGGCACGATGACAAGATCCGGGGCCAGCGCAGCGCAGCCTTCCAGGTCAAACTCTTTGGCGGTGCCAATGCTGGGCAGGGACTGGATCTCCGGGGCGGACAGGCTGTAGATGTTGCGTTTGTCGGCTTTGGCTTCCACGCCAACCAGCTCGTTCTGCACGCCCAGCGCAATCAGCAGGCTGGTGGAAATGTAGTAGCCGCTGGCAAGGGTTTTGGGTTCTTCCTCAATGGTAACTTCGCGGCCCAGCTGGTCGGTAACGGTCAGCGGGTAGGTAACCGCCGTTTCGGCGGCAGGTTCTTCCGGTGCAGCAGTGGCTTCCGGGGCTGCGGTAGCCTCTACGGAAGCAGCCTCGCTGGCTGCGGTACTGCTGGTAGCAGCGGTGCTGCCGCAGGCTGTCAGTGCCATAGCGGCGGCCAGCAGCAGGGCGGTCATTTTGGTCATTTTCATGTTTCTTACTTCCTTCTAAAACCAATATTCCGTTGTGTTTTTCAAACAACAACGGAATTATAGCAGAATTTGTGGTAAAATAAAAGTGGTTATACACAAAAGTATGATTTTACCCAAAAACGGAGAGCATTCTATGATAACGATTCGAGAATATGCCCGCCCCGCCACACTGGAAGAAGCATGGCAGCTGAACCAGAAGCGCCCGAACCGGGTGCTGGGAGGGATGCTGTGGCTGAAAATGGAAAAAATCAGCGTTGGCACAGCCATTGACCTATCTGCGCTGGGGTTGGATACCATTGAAGAAACCGATACCGAATTTGCCATTGGCGCCATGGCAACGCTGCGCAGCCTGGAAACCCACGCCGCGCTGAACGCGGCCACCAACGGCGCCATGCGGGAGGCCGTGCGCCATATTGTGGGGGTGCAGTTCCGCAACTGCGCCACCGTGGGCGGCAGCGTGTACGGGCGGTTTGGCTTTTCAGACGTATTAACGCTGCTGCTGGCGCTGGACTGCGATGTGGAGCTGTACAAAGCAGGCCGGATGCCCATTGCACAGTTTGCCGCCCTGCCCTATGACCGTGATATTTTGACCCATGTTTACATAAAAAAGACGCCGGGGCTTGCAGTGCATTACCAGTCTGTGCGGGCCACCCAGACGGACTTCCCGATTTTGACCTGCGCTGCTGCACGCACGGCGGATGGAGCCTACCGCTTTGCCATCGGTGCACGCCCCATGAAAGCCATGCTTGTCTGCCCCACGGCCGCCCCGGATGAGCTGCCCGCCGCCGTACAGGCTGCGGTGCCCACCGGCAGCAACCTGCGCGGCAGTGCCGCCTACCGCACCCATCTGGTGGGGGTGCTTGTCAAGCGTGCCGTACAGGCACTGGGGAACCTGGAGGTGCTCTGATGCAAATTCATTTTACGTTGAACCATAAAAAAACAGCTGCTGAGATCGCCCCCGATACCCTGCTGATTGATCTGGTGCGCTCTTTAGGCTGCAAAAGCGTCAAGCGCGGGTGCGAAACCGCCAACTGCGGGCTGTGCACCGTGTTTTTGGACGAAAAGCCGGTGCTTTCCTGCTCTGTATTGGCGGCGCGGGTGGATGGCCGCAGCGTTACCACGCTGGAGGGCCTGCAGGAGGAAGCCGCTGAGTTCGGCGCGTTCATCGCTGACCAGGGGGCCGAGCAGTGCGGCTTCTGCAACCCCGGCTTTATCATGAATGCGCTGGCCCTTTTCCGCGAAAAACCCGACCCCAATGAGGAGGAGATCAAGGAATACCTTGCGGGCAACCTTTGCCGCTGCTCCGGGTACGAAGGCCAGCTGCGCGGGATCCAGAACTTTTTGGCGTGGAAAAAATCAAAGGAGGCTGCCCAATGAAAACTGTGAACCAGCCTGTGCGCAAGAAGGACGCCATGCAGCTTGTAACCGGCCAGCCTGTGTACATGGATGATGTTATCCCGCAGGACTGTCTCATCGTCAAGCTGCTGCGCTCCCCCCACGCCAATGCGATCGTCAAAAATATTGATACCTCCCGCGCCATGCTTGTGCCCGGCATGGAGGTGATTTACACCTGGAAAGATGTGGACCAGAACGCCCGCCGCTACACCCAGGCGGGCCAGACCTACCCCGAAATGAGCCCTTACGACCGCCTTGTGATCGACCGCCATGTCCGCTTTGCCGGGGATGTTGTTGCGATCCTTGCGGGCAAAGACGAAAAATGCGTCGATAAGGCGATGAAGCTGATTAAGGTGGAATATGAAGTTCTGCCCGCGGTGCTGGATTTCCACACAGCGCTCGATAACCCTACTCTTGTGCACCCGGAGGATAACTGGGAAGCCCTTGTTCCCGGCATCGGAGCTGACAAGAACCGCAACCTCTGCGCCCACGATGAATCCGGCGAGGGTGATATTGAGGCGGTGTTGGCTGGGTGCGATGTGGTCATTGACCACACCTACCACACCCGCGCCTGCCAGCAGGCCATGATGGAAACCTTCCGCACTTATTGCAGCATTGATGCTTACGGGCGGCTGAATGTACTCAGCTCAACGCAGATCGTGTTCCATTGCCGCCGCATTTTGGCAAACGCCCTGCACATCCCCAAATCCATGATCCGCGTTGCCAAGCCGCGCATCGGCGGCGGGTTCGGCGCAAAACAGACGTCAGTGTGCGAGGTTTACCCTGCCTTTGTTACCTGGAAAACGAAGAAGCCCAGCAAGATCATCTATACCCGCTTTGAAAGCCAGACGGCTTCAACCCCGCGCCATGAGATGGAGATGCACGTGCGGCTGGGTGCAACAAAGGACGGCATCATCAAGGGCATTGACCTGCACACCCTTTCCAACACCGGCGCTTACGGTGAGCACGGCCCCACAACGGTGGGGCTTTCGGGCCACAAGTCCATCCCGCTGTACGGCAAGGCCGAAGCGTTCCGCTTTGTCAGCGATGTTGTTTACACCAACCACATGTCATCGGGTGCGTACCGCGGGTACGGCGCAACCCAGGGTCTGTTTGCGGTGGAATCCGCTGTGAATGAGCTGGCCGACAAATTGGGGATGGACCCGTTCGAGCTCCGGCAGCGCAACATTGTCCATGAGGGCGATGTTATGCCCGCCTACTATGGCCAGGTCAACACCAGCTGTGCGCTGGACCGCTGCCTGAAAACCGTGCATGACAGGATGGATTGGGACCATAAGTACCCCGTGCGCGAGATCGGCAACGGCAAGGTGCGTGCTGTTGGCATGGGCATGGCCATGCAGGGCTCCGGCATCGACCATGTGGACGTGGGCAGCGCCACGCTGAAAATCAACGACGACGGGTTCTATACCCTCTCCATCGGCGCAGCGGATATGGGCACCGGCTGCGATACGATCCTGGCGCAGATCGCTGCCGAAGTGCTGGAATGCCCGCTGGAAAACATTGCGGTTTTGGGCGCAGATACCGATTCTTCCCCCTATGATTCCGGTTCCTATGCGTCCAGCACAACCTATGTGACCGGCAAGGCCGTGGAAAAGTGTGCGCTGGAACTGAAAGATAAGATCTGCACCCTGGGGGCACAGCTGCTTGGGTTGGACAAAGCCGCCGTGCTGTTTACCGGCGATGCCGTGACGAGCGAGGATGGCACCCAGCGCGTGCCGCTGGCCAGCATTGCAGCGGCATCCCAGTGCGGCAACACGGTGGCGCTGGAAGCCACCGTGACCCACAGCTCGGAGATTTCGCCCCCGCCGTTTATGGTTGGCGCTGCCGAAGTGGAAGTTGACCTGGAAACCGGCGAAGCCCAGGTGGTGAACTATGTAGCCGCGGTTGACTGCGGTACCCCTGTAAACCCGAACCTGGCCCGCGTGCAGGCCGAGGGCGGAATTTTGCAGGGCATCGGCATGGCGCTGACCGAGAATGTGACCTACAATGACCGCGGCATGCCGCGCGAAAGCTCCCTGATGCAGTACAAGATCCCCTGCCGCACTGATATTGGACATATTGACGTAAGTTTTGAGAGCAGCTACGAGGGCACCGGCCCGTTTGGCGCAAAGTCCATCGGTGAGGTCGTCATCAACACCCCGCTGCCCGCCGTGGCCGATGCCATCTACCACGCCACCCACAAACGCTTTTATGAGCTGCCCATCACCCGCGAGCAGATCGCAATGGCGGTGGAAAAGTGAGTGACGGGGGGCTTGCGCCAGGAGATGCAATGGCGTTCGCTTTATAAGCATACGGTTTGCTTCATTTTTTCCCTATCATAATCAAAACGCAGAAGCAATACAACAGCCACAACGGGCAAGCCCGCTGTGGCTGTTGCTTTTGGTGCCTTTTTTCACGCGGTAAGAAGAGCGTTCCCATTTATTTTGATTGTATCGTTGATACTGCCATTATAATGCCGCCGTGAGATAACAATAGCCCGGTATCCGCTTTGCTCCAAAAAGTGCGGTACCGGGCTGTGGCGATATTCTCCTGCTTATTTCCATCCGCGGGCGGTGGGATCCAGCATTTCGGCGGCGGAATAGATCAGCGCGTTGCAGATGGCCGCCGCCACGTTGCTGCCGCCCTTGCGGCCCATGGCAACAATGGCGGGCACGCCGTGGCTTTCGCACACGGCAAACAGGCGCTCCTTGCTTTCCACCACGTTCACAAAGCCCACCGGCACACCGATAACCAGCGCCGGGCGCAGGCCGTTTTCAATTTTCTCGGCAATCGTCAGCAGGGCGGTGGGGGCGTTGCCCACGGCCAGCACGGCGCCGGGGTATTCGGCCGCAGCCTTGTGCATGGCGGCCACGGCGCGGGTGGTGCCCGCCTGTTTGGCCGCTGCAGCCACAGCGGGGTCCGCCATAAAGCAGAGTGCCTGCCCGCCCAGCTTGGCCAGGCCCGGCTTGGTGATGCCTGCCAGGGCCATGTTGGTATCGGTGATGATCGTTGCCCCGGCGTGCATAGCAGCAATACCGGCGGCTACCGCGCCGGGGGTAAAGTGCAGGGTCTGCGCATAGTCAAAATCCGCGGTGGTGTGGATGACTCGCTTGACTACAGGGGCGTTTTCCGGCGAGATGTCCAGCCCGCGCTGGGCCAGCTCCCCGGCAATAATATTCATGCTGGTGCGTTCAATATCGGCGGGCAGGTGGTGCTGCGGCATCATTGGTCATTTCCCCTTTCGGCGGGCTGTGCAAGGCCCATAGCCGCATATACGGCGGCCAGATCCAGGTTATGGCGTACCCCATCGGCCAGCAGATCCAGCTGCTGGGTACGGTATTCCTGCATGGAGATTGGCGCTGCCGCGGCGGGGTCAATCCCCTTGCGGCGGCAAAGATAGGCGGCAAACTGCTCGGTCAGCTCGCCGCTGTCAAACAGGCCGTGCAGGTAGGTGCCAAACACCTGGCCCTGCACGCAGCCTTCGGGGGTGCCGTCCGCCAGGGTACAGAACGGCGCGCCCTGCACAGTGGTGCGCCCGGTGTGGATCTCGTACCCGGTCAGGTGCGCCCCGGCAAAGGGCTCCGCTGTCACGGTCGCCTGGCTTTGGGTGCGGCGCTTTTCGGCGGCAAAGGTGGTTTGGGTGGGCAGCAGGCCAAGGCCGCGCAGGGTCTGTGGGCGGCCGCTCTCGGTGCCTTCCGGGTCGGCCAGGGTCTGGCCCAGCATCTGGTAGCCGCCGCACACCCCCAGTACCGGTGTGCCGCGCTGGGCCAGCTTGCTGATGGCTGCTTCCAGCCCGCACTGGCGCAGCCACAGCAGGTCGTCCACGGTATTTTTTGTACCGGGCAGGATCACGCAATCCGGCGCGCCAAGCTCGCGGGTGGTCTGCACATAGCGCACGCCAAGCAGCGGGTGCTGCTCCAGCGGCATAAAGTCCGTAAAGTTGGAAATATGCGGCAGCCGCACAATGGCAGCATCCAGCGGCTTGACGGCATTTTTGACCTGCAGCCGGTCGGAAAGCGAATCCTCGTCCTCAATATCCGCCTTTAAGTACGGCACAACGCCAAACACCGGCAGGTGGGTTTTCTCTTCCAGCATGGCAAGGCCGGGGCGCAGAATCCCCACATCGCCGCGGAACTTGTTGATGACAAGCCCTTTGATGCGCGCCCGTTCGTCCGGCTCCAGCAGTTCCACCGTGCCAAACAGCTGGGCAAACACGCCGCCGCGGTCAATATCACCCACCAGCAGCACAGGGGCATCCACCAGCTTGGCCAGCCCCATGTTCACGATGTCATCGGCTTTCAGGTTGATTTCAGCCGGGCTGCCCGCGCCCTCGATGACGATAATATCAAAGTCTTCCGCCAGGCTGTTGTAAGCCGCCAGAATATCGGGGATGAGCTGTTTTTTGCGGCGGAAATACTCCGCCGCCGGCATCTGGCCGCGCACTTCCCCGTTGACGATCACCTGGCTGCCAATATCGCTGCTGGGCTTGAGCAGGATGGGGTTCATCCGCACATCCGGTTCCACCCCGGCTGCCTGGGCCTGCACCACCTGGGCGCGGCCCATTTCCAGCCCGTCACGGGTCACAAAGCTGTTCAGCGCCATGTTCTGGCTTTTGAACGGGGCCACCCGCCAGCCATCCTGGGCAAAAATGCGGCAGAGCGCCGCGCACAGCAGGCTTTTGCCCGCGCCGCTCATGGTGCCCTGCACCATAATACATGTTGCTTTGCTCATTTTAGTACCTCCCGCATGGTCTGCAGCAGCTGTTCGTTTTCCGGCGCGGTGCGCACGGCGGTGCGGTACCAGCCGGCGCTCAGCCCCGGGTAATTGCCGCAGCTGCGCAGGCAGACGCCCCGCTGCTGCAAGGCCGCACCCAGCGTTTCCGGCGCACGGAACAACAGGTAGTTGGCGCTGCCCTCGATCACCTGCAGCCCCAGTGCCCGCAGCCCGGCCGCCAGTCTGGGGCGCTGGTCGGCAATCAGGGCGCGGACGGCATCGGCATAGGCGGTTTCCCTCAAAGCAGCAGCGCCCGCAGCCTGCGCCAGGCTGGATACCCCCCACGGCTGGCCCGCGGCCTGCATTTTGGCCAGCAGCGCCGTGTTGGCGCACAAGGCATACCCCAGCCGCACCCCGGCCATGGCGTACAATTTGGTGAACGCTTTTAGAATAACAAGGTTAGGCGCGGTTTGCAAAAGCGGTTTGGCCGTCAGGGCATCCCGCTGCTGCAAAAAGTCCAGAAAGCACTCATCCACCACCAGCACGGCCCCGCAGTCCGCACAGCGGCGCACCAGGCGCTGCACCAGCTCCGGCGGGGTAATTTGCCCGGTAGGGTTATTGGGCTGGCACAAAAACACCAGGTCAATGCTCTGGTTCACTGCCTGCACAAAGGCTTCCGTTACGGCAAAATCATCGGCCTCATGCAGGGTTTCCCGCTTTACTTCGCAGCCAACGCTTTCCAGTGCGGCGGCATACTCAGCAAAGGTGGGGGCGGGCAGCAGGGCGCGGCGGGGCTTGAGCGCCCACACCAGCCGATAGATCAGATCCGCCGCCCCGTTGCCGCACAAGATCCACGGTTCCGGCAGCTGTTCCGCCCGGCTGAGTGCCGTGCGCAGCTCCCGGCAAAGGGGGTCCGGATAGCGGTCCGCAGTGGGCAGTGCCGCAACGATGGCATCCGCCACGCCCTGGGGCAGGCCCAGCGGGCTGACATTGGCCGAAAAATCCAGCGCATCATGCCCAAAGCGGGCGCGGTAGCCCGCCCAATCACCGCCATGTACCAGTTCCATTCCGTTCTCCCCTTTTCGTTGTTACATCGCCAGCACCAGCAGGCGCAGGGCAATGCCCAACACCAAAGCCAGCAGGCTTTCGGCATACATCATGCGGTCGGCCCGCAAAATGTCCTTTGGTTCCACGGGGCGCAGCGCATCCCCAATGGTGGGTTTATCATAATACTCGCCAAAATAGTAGGCGGGGCCCGCCAGCTGCACGCCCAGGGCACCGGCGCAGGCGCTTTCGGTCTGGGCGCTGTTGGGGCTGGCATGGTTGCGGCGGTCCCGCCGCCAGATCTTCCACGCGCCGCGGGCACTGCTGCCGGTCAGGGCGGCAGCGGCAACCCACAGCAGCCCGGCCAGGCGGCTGGGCAGATAGTTGGCGGCATCGTCCAATCTGGCAGCGGCACGGCCAAAATACAGGTATTTCTGGTTTTTGTAGCCCAGCATGCTGTCCATCGTGTTGATGGCCTTATAGGTCAGCGCCAGCGGCGCGCCGCCCAGCAGCATGTACAGCAGCGGGGCAATCACGCCATCGCTGGCGTTTTCGGCCACGGTTTCCACAGCGGCTTTGGTCACGCCCTCCGCCGTCAGGTTTTGGGTATCGCGCCCCACAATGCGGGCCACGGCTTTGCGGGCGGCGGGCAGATCCTGCTTTTGCAGCTCTTTATACACATTGCAGCTTTCCTGCACAAGGCCCCTGGCGGCCAACGCCTGGGCGCACCAGAACATCTGCACGGCAAGCCCCACCAGTGGGTGCAGCGCCGCCGCCAGCCTGCACACCAGCGCTGTGATGAGGAACGTGCCCACCGGCAAAATGGCGGCCAGCACCGCCCCGCCGCAAAGCTCCCCCTGCGGCGTTTGGGGGAATTGTGTGCGCAGGCGTTTTTCCAGCGCAGTGATGGCTTTGCCCATCAGCACAACGGGGTGCGGCAGCCAAGCCGGGTCGCCAAAAATGGCATCCAGCACAAAGCCACCCAAAACAGCCCAGCAAATCAGCATGGTAACTCCTTTGTATACTGCACGGTTTTGACCACGCGCAGGGTTTTCTGGTGTATCCAATCGGCGGCATCCAGCACAAAGCCGCCCGCCGCGGGAGCACACCAGGAATAATAGTTTTTATGGGGCACGGCGAACCGTTCCAGCGCCGCCATCTGGGTGCCGCCGTGGGCAACGATCACCAGCTGCGGCTCCCCCGCCGCCAAAGCGGCATCCACCAGCGCGGCAAATGCTGTGCAGACACGCTGGCAGAATTCCGCCTTGCTTTCCCCGCCCGGGCAGCGGCCTTCGCAGCCGGTTTCCACCCAGGCGCGGTACTGGGGGTCGTGCTCCATCTCCCGGTAATTGCGGCCCTCAAACACGCCAAAGTCCATCTCCTTCAGCCCGTCTGCCACAACCAGTTCCGCATCGGGGAAAAGCACTTCCGCCGTCTGCCGGGTGCGCTGCAAGGAAGTAATCATGACCGTTTTGGGGGCAAAATCCGCCCGGCACAGCTGGGCAAGGCCCTGGGGGCACAGCGGTACATCCCGCCTGCCCTGGTAGCGCTTTTCCTGATTATCCTGCGTTAAGCCGTGGCGCAGCAGGTAGATCAGCATGGCGGCAGCTCCCCTTTCAGCACGGTGGGCAAGCTGCAGAATATCTGCACCACACAGTCGGCCCGCTCAGCTAGCAGGCAGGCAAGGCGGCCGGCGGCTTCCCGCGCGGCGCGCTGGGCGGGGTCAATGGGCACCACGCCGCCGCCAACCTCGGTGGCCGTTACTACGTCATATTGGGCAAGCTCGTCCGCAAGGGCGGGCAGGCTTTCGGCATTGGCGGCAAGGGTCTGCACCTCGTAAATCTGCCGCCCGCCAAAGGGTTTGGCAAAGGTTCGTTTACCGCTGTACAGCGGGCCGGTAATAAACAGCATGTTACAAAAACCCCTTCCACTGGCAAAGCACAAGGGCCGCCAGCATATACAGTTCCGCTTTTTGCAAAAACCACCCGGCCAGGTCCCCGGTAATACCGCCAAACTGCTTGACCGCCACACGGTGGTAGCGCCACAGGGCAACCCCCGCCGCCAGCACCAGCACGCCGCCGCCCAGGGCGAAAAGTGCCACTGCCAGCACAATGCTAAGGCATCCCAGCACCCGGCGCACCGTGGTGCGGTCCGCCGCCGTGGCAAACGTGTGCGCAAGGCCGGTATTTTTGGCCAGGGGAAAGGCCGCCACTGCGTAACCGGAGCAGGCACGCTCCAGCACCAGCGCCAGCAGCCAGACAACCCCCACCTGCGGGGTAAACTGCACGCAGCAGCACAGCGCAAAGTAGGCCACAAAGTAGCTGCACAGCCGGATCACGGCGAACGCGCCGCAGTGCGGGTCCTTGAGGATATCGAGCTTTTTCTGGGTATCGCCATAGCTGCAAAGGGCATCACAGGTGTCGGCGTAACCATCCAGATGGATGCCGCCCGTGACCCAGACAGGGATCAGGCAAAAGCCCGCCGCGCGCACCATGGCGGGCAGCGGCAGGCTGGCGCACACGTACCACAGTGCGCCGCACAGCACCCCCACCAGCGGGAAGGCACAGAGCGAATACCGCATGTTTTTTTTGTTCCAGTCAAACTGCGGCACCGGCACAGCCGAGAACATGGCAAATGCCACGGCGATCGTCTGCAAAACTGTCATGGGCGTTCCCCTCCTTTGTAGTACACCGGCAGGCCGCACACCACGCGGCAGACGGCGTCGGCTTTGGCGGCAACGGCATTGTTGACCATGGCAAGGGCCTGCAAATAAAGGTCTGTCTCCCCGGCATAGTCCGCCCCGCCGCTGAATACCTCGTTGCTGACGATGATAAGATGGTTGCATTGTGCGGCGATTGCCTCGATCCCCGCCAGCATTTTTTCTGCCGCCTGCTTGGGCGGCAGGCAGCTGCCGTCGGGACGGTACAGCTCATTGGCGGCCAGGTTGCCCACATCTTCCAGCAGGGCGGTGCCCTGCTGCGGCAGGCGGACCAAGTGCAGGTTTTGGGGACATTCCACGGTAGCAAACTGTTTTTGCGCCCGCATGGCGCGGTGTTTGGCCACCCGCGCGGCGCACTCGGCGTCCCACACCTGCATGGTGGCAAGGTAATAGCGCGGGCCGCCGCTCTGCACGGCAAGGTGCTCCGCATAGGCGCTTTTGCCGCTGGCTGCGCCGCCGATAACCAGCGTCAGCATTGTGGGGTGTACGGCGCAATGCCGCCCTCCGCAAAGGAATAGCAGCCGCGGTAGACGGCCAGAGCCATATCCCACAGTGGGATGGAAGCCACCGCGCCGGTGCCCTCGCCCAGATGCAGGTTGGCGGTGATGAGAGGCGCTTTGCCCAAAGCATCCAGCACCATATGGGCGGCAGGCTCCGCCGAAACATGGCTGGCAAACACCGCCTTGGCCGCCGCGGGGCAGAGCCGCACCGCGCACAGAGCCGCCACGCTGCTGATAAAACCATCCATCAAAATGGGCACACCCTCCAGCGCGCCGCCCAAAAACACGCCGCACAGCCCGGCAATATCAAACCCGCCCAGCTTGGCCAGCACATCCAGCGGGTCAGCGGGATTGGGCTGGTTGTGAGCAATGCCGCGCCGGATCGCATCAATCTTGCGGGCAAGCCCTGCATCCGAAAGCCCGGCCCCGCGTCCGGTCATGCTCTGCACGGGGGCACCCAGCAGCACGCTTGCCACGGCGCTGGAGGTTGTGGTGTTGCCAATGCCCATCTCCCCCGTTGCTAACAGTTGAACTCCCTGCTGCTTTTGTCCGCGCACCAGCGCAATGCCGCAGCCGATGGCCTGCACGGCCTGGGCGCGGGTCATGGCCGGGCCGCAGGTAAAATCTTTGGTGCCGGGGGCAATGCGGCAGTCCTGCACACCGGGCACCGGGGCACCGGCAATGCCCATATCCACCGGCACAACGCTGCAATGGGCGGCAGCTGCCATCTGGCACACGCTGGTGCGCCGCGCGGCAAGGTTTTGCAGCACCGCGCGGGTCACGCTGGCGTCGGTTTGGCTCACGCCCTGGGCCACCACGCCGTTATCGGCGCACAGCACCAGCACGGCGCGGCGGGCAAAATCCAGCTCCGGGGTGCCGGTCAGGGCGGCGGCGTCCTCCAGCATGGTTTCCAGGCTGCCCAGCCCGCCCAGCGGTTTGGCCAGCGCGGCCCAGTGGGCGTGCGCCGCGGCGCGGGCAGCTTCATCGGGCGGGGTGATGGTTTGCAGCCGTGTGTTCAGTTCAGGTTCCGTCATACCGTTCTCCCTGTTTTTGTTTGGGCATACTGCGCCGCAGCCGTTACAAAGCGCTGCGGCAGCGGGGTGCCCGCCCAGTATAGATGCGGGAACCCCGCATACAGATGCCCGTTGGCAAAGCCGCAGTCCCAATGGCGGCCATTGGCTTTTTGGGCGGCAAAAGCGGTGCCGTTGCAGGTGGAATCCCAATGGTGGAACTCATGCACGGGCACCGGCTCCCCTGCGCGGAAGAGCATGCTGTCCGCCTGCGGGGTGAGCGCAGCATAGCCAAAGCGCACCAGCCGCCCCACGCGGAACCCCTGCCCCGGCAGCACACCCGCCATGGGGTGGGCGGTTCCGGCGTCATCTTCCAGCGTTTGGCCCAGGTACAAAAAGCCGCCGCATTCCGCCACGGTGGGCAGGCCGCGCTGCACGGCGGTGTTTATGGCGCAGCGCATGGCGGTGTTGGCCGCCAGCTGGGCGGCGTACAGCTCCGGGTAGCCGCCCGGCAGGTACAGCCCGCCGATATGTTGCGGCGGCGCGGCATCCCGCAGCGGGCTGAAATAGCAAAGCTCTGCGCCTGCGGCCTGCAGGCTTTCCAGCGTTTCGGCATAGGTAAAGCAGAACGCTTCATCCTGTGCCACGGCAATGCGCACGGTGGGGGCTGCGGCCTGAACCGCAGGGGCCATTGGGGCCGGGCGGTCAAACAGGGCCAGCAGCCGCGGCCAGTCGATATTTTTATGCGCGGCGGCGGTCAAAATCTGAATTTTTTGCTGCAAATCAGCAATTTCGCCCGCGGTTTTCAGCCCCAGGTGGCGGCTTTCGATGGCGGCATCCGGCAGGGGGGGCAAAAAGCCCACCACCGGCAGGCCGGTTTCCCGTTCCAGCATGGGGGCCAGCAGCTTGTACAGCATCTCGGTGCAGTCGTTCAGCAGAACGCCCGCAATGTGGTGCGGCGTGCGGAACGCTTTTAAGCCTTGCAACTGGGCGGCCAGCGTTAAACTGGCCCCCTTGGGGCGCACCACCAGCAGCACCGGCAAGTCCAGCACATCGGCGGTGTGCCAGGCGCTGGCGGCAGCGCTCACGCCGCCAAGGCCGTCATAATAGCCCATGGCACCCTCACACACCGCGCTGCCATGGCCCGCCGCGCCGCTGGTGTACAGCCGCCGCACGGTCTGCGGGGTGGAGAAAAACAGGTCCAGATTGTGGCTGGGCACCCCCAGCACGGCGCGGTGAAACATGGGGTCAATGTAATCCGGCCCGCACTTGAACGCGCAGGGCTCCAGCCCGCGGGCTTTCAGGGCGGAAAGCAGGGCGCAGGCGGCGGTGGTTTTTCCGCTGCCGGAACTGGGCGCGGCCAAAAGCAGCTGCAGCATTCTCATTCCCTCACGATCAAAAATACCGGGTTGTTGGCCATCATCAGGTGCAGGCTGCCTGCCACCTTGCTGCGGCTTACGGCAATCTGGGTCACCTGTGCGGCCAGCCCATGGGCGGCCAGGGCGGCAATACTCTGCTGCAAGGTTTCCAGCGCAATGGCGGCGATACAGAGCCGGGTCTGCGGGTTGGCGGCCAGGGCGGCATCTACAATGGCCTGCATATTGCCCTTGCTGCCGCCGATGAAAACAGCATCCGGCGCGGGCAGATTTTGCAGCGCTTCAGGGGCTTTGCCCGCGATCAGCGTTAAGTTACTGGCGGCAAATTTGGCCTGGTTCTGGCGAACCAGCGCGCAGGCATCGGCATCACATTCCACCGCGTACACCTGACCCATGGGGGCGGCCAGCGCCATTTCCACGCTCACGCTGCCCGTTCCGGCACCGACATCCCACAGGGTATCAGTGGGGGCAACGGCCAGCTTGGCCAGCGCGGCGGCGCGCACCTCCTGCTTGGTCATCGGCGTTTTGCCGCGGATGAAGGCTTCATCCGGCAGGCCGGGCACGCGGGGCTGCGGTTTGGGGCAGGGCTCCACCAGCAGCACGCTGAGCGGCGCAAAGCTGCCGCCCGCCAGCGTTTGCACCGTATCGGTGATGACCTTTTGCTGCGGGGTGCCAAGGTTCTCACCAACCGTGGCCTGCACCGCGCCAAAGCCTGCGGCGGCTAGAATCTCACACAGCGCGGCGGGGCTGGTATTGCGCCCGCCCGTCAAAAAAAAGGTCGGGCGGTCGCTCCGGCACTCTGCCGCAGGGGCGCAGGCACATCCGTGGGCGCTGACAAGATTCCAGTTCTGCCACGGCCTGCCCAGCGCCGCGGCCAACAGCTGTACGCTGGAGATCCCCGGCAGCACCGTTACTTCCGCCCCCTGTGCCCGCAGCTTGGGCACCAGCGCCGCAGCACCGGAATAAAAGCCGGTATCCCCGCTGTAAACCAGCGCGGCGGTCTGGCAGAGCTCCGCTTGCAGGCAGGCCAGCACTTCATCCGGCAGGTAAATTGGCTTGCGGTTGGGGGTACAGCCATCCGGCAGGTTTTGCAGCAGCCGCTTTGCCCCCAGAATCAGCCCTGCCGTTTGCAGGGCCTGCAAGCCCTGGGCAGTCAAACTGCCGGGCAGCCCGCTGCCCATGCCAACCAATGTAATCTTCATAACAGCTCCCTGCATCGTTGCAAAATTTCTTCGGCGGTCTCGCCGCATTCCTCCGGGCGGCGCAGTACAACCAGCGTGGCCCCGCTTTGGGCGGCAGCCTGGGCTTTCTCGGCAAAGCCACCCGCGCTGCCGCCGTCCTTGGTGACAAGGTAACGGATGTGGAACTGCTGCATCAGTGCAAGGTTCAGTTCCAGCGTAAAGGGCCCCTGCATGGCAATGATGTTGCGGTGCGGGATGCCCGCGCCCTCGCACGCCGTAATGCCCGCCACGGTGGGCAGCACCCGCGGGTACAGGCGGGCGGCATCCAGCCCGGCAAAGGCCGCAAGCTCCTTGGCGCCGGTGGTGAGCAGAACATTGCCCTGCGTTGCGGCTAAATACTGCGCGGCCTGGGCGGCGCTGCCCAGCACCACACTGCCCGCGGGCAAGGTGCTGGCAGCGCGCAGCAGGCGGTGGTACTCTACCCCGGCTGCGTTGGCGGCGGCGCGGATGTTTTTGGTGGCTTCCACCGCGTAAGGGTGGGTGGCATCCACACAAAGGGCTGCGCCCTGCAAAAGCTCCGCCATGGCGCCGGGCAGCAGGCGACCGGAATGTACGGTAATGCCGGGGGCCTGGCCCTGTTCCTCGGCCCCCAGGTCGGTTGCTACGCTGACGGTAACGGCAATGCCCAACGCGGCAGCGGCGCGGGAGAAATCCCGCCCTTCGGTAGTGCCGCTGAACACAACGATCCTCATACCCCGTGGTACCCCCGCGGCGTTACCATCCACCCGCTGACCTGGTGGGTGGCGCTGTTGCCGATGAACACCGTGGTGAACATATCCACGGTGGTGTGTTCCAGCTCGGCCAGTGTCATCTGGCTGCTCTGCTGGCCGGTGCGGCCAATGCTGCGTATCACACCGCAAAGGGTACCCGCCCCCTTGCCGTTTTGCAACAGGATGCGAACCGCCTTTTGCAGGTAATCCGGCCGCCCTTTGGAAGAGGGATTGTACAGCGCCACGCAGAAATCTCCCATGGCGGCGCAGGCCAGCCGCTTTTCGATCATCTCCCACGGAGTCAGCCGGTCCGAAAGGGAGATCACGCAGAAATCATGGGCCAGCGGTGCGCCCAGCACGGCGGCACCGCTTAATGCGGCGGTCAGGCCGGGAACGACCTCCACTTCCACATCGGGGTATTCCGCCGCCAGCTCCAGCAGCGGGCTGGCCATGCCGTACACCCCGGCGTCGCCGGAGCAGACAAGCGCCACCGTTTTGCCGGTCTGGGCCGTTTGCAGCGCCCAGCGGCAGCGGTCGATTTCTTTGGTCATACCGGTGGCATAGGTTTCTTTTTCCGGGTACAGGGGGCGCACAAGGTCGATGTAAACGGTGTAACCGCACAGCACATCAGCCTCTTGCAACGCATGGCGGGCCTGCGCGGTCAAAAACTGGGCATCGCCAGGGCCAAGGCCCACAACGGATACAAGGTTACGCTTCATCGGTTTTCCATCTCCAATCCGGGGCAAAGGGGCGCACGGCAGCGGCAAAGGTCACGCCGGTATGCGCATATTTGGGCAGCAGCAGCGTGCCGCCGGAAGCCAGCACGGCGGCGCGCTCGCAGACGTTATCCACACCCGTCACCCCCTGCACAAAGCGGGAGGCGCTGAAAGTTCCGGGCACAGCGCGCAGCTGGGCGGCGGAATAAAAGCTGACCGGCCAGCCGTGGCTGCGGCAGAACTCCAGCAGGCCGGGCTCGTTCTGTTTTAGATCAATGCTGGCGGCGGCGGTAATTCCGACCGGGGCCAAATTTGTATCGGCGCAGAACGCTGCAAACGCGGCTTCCAGCTGGACGGCGGTGGTACCGCGCTTGCAGCCAACGCCCAGCACGCCAATGCGGGGGATCAGATGCAAAGCGTTCCCCTGCGGGGTCATTGTCAGGGCAAAATCAGCGCCAGACGGTTCTTCGGCTTCCGCCACACCGGCGGGCGGGGTGCCCGCAATGGCCCAGGGGGAAGCATACCGCACCGTTTTGCCGGCCAGCAGTGCCCCGCTGACGAATTTAATGCGCGGGGTTTCCCACACAGCGCAGTTTTGTTTTTTGGCCCACTCATCCACGGCAAACAGGCCGTTGGCATCGGTCGCCGTGGTGATCACCGGCACCGCACCACAGGCGGCAGCCAGCCGGCGGGCCAGGTCATTTGCGCCGCCCAGATGGCCGGAGAGCAGCGGCACCGCAAAGCGGCCACATTCATCCAGCACCACAACGGCGGGGTCGGTGGCCTTGCTTTGGCAGTGGGGCGCAATGGCCCGCACCGCAATGCCCGCCGCCCCCACAAACACCAGGGCATCCGCCGCGGCAAACTGCTGGGCCGTCCACCCGGCCAGCGTCACCCCGCCCAGCCCGCAGCGGCTGACGGAGCCGGGGCAGGTTTGGGCCAGCTGCTGCGCCAGCGCCAGCCCCTTGGCCGTAAAGGCAAGATACGCACAGTTCACGGTTTGGTCCCCTCGCGGTATTCGGTGGTAAAGGCGGGGTCGTACAGTTTGCTGCGGGCATAGCAGCGGCCAAGGAAATCCCCCACCACGATCAAGGCCGTTTTGGTAATGCCCGCCTGCTTGGTGCTTTGGGCCAGGGTGCCAACGGTGCAGCGCACGGTTTTCTGTTCCGGCCAGGTGGCCTTGTACACCACGGCGGCGGGGGTGCTTGCGGTGTATGCCCCCTGCAGCAGTGCTTCCTGCACTTTATCAATTAAGCCGATGGAGAGAAAAATCACCATGGTAGCGCCGTGGCTGGCCAGGCTGGCGAGCTTTTCCTTTTCCGGCACAGGGGTGCGGCCCTCCATGCGGGTAATGATGACCGTCTGGCTGACGGCGGGCAGCGTGTACTCGGCGTTCAGCGCGGCGGCGGCACCGCAAAAGCTGGAAACACCGGGCGTATCATCGTAAGCAATGCCGTCGGCGTCCAGCGCGTCCATCTGCTCCCGGATGGCCCCGTACAAACAGGGGTCCCCGGTGTGCAGCCGCACAGTGGTTTTGTGTTCGGCTTCCATTTGGCGCATCACGGCAAGCACCTGTTCCAATGTCATTTCAGCACTGTTATAAATGGCGCAGCCGGCTTTGGCCAGCCCCAGCAACGCCGGGTTGACCAGGCTGCCCGCATAAATAATGCAGTCCGCCGTTTGCAGTAGCGCCGCACCGCGCCGGGTGATCAGATCCGGTGCGCCGGGGCCTGCGCCCACAAAATGTACCATACCTCATTGCTCCTTTTTCTGCCAGCTTTGCAGCAGCTGGGCGGCGGTCTCAGTCTGGCCCAGCGGCCCGGCCTGGTTGGAAAACAGTACAGCCCCCACCCGGAACGCCCCCGCCACGCGGCGGTCCAGATGCAGCTGGATGGCCTGCAATAGGCTTTCGAGCACCGGCTCCCGCAGGTTTTCGTCATCCAGAATGTCCAGGCAGGCGTCCGTTGTGGCGGCGTCCATCAGGGCACGGCAGGTGGCCTGGCTGGCCCCGCAGAGCGCCGCATGGGCACAGAACAGTTCGGTGCGGCAATCCGCCATGCGGGAATGGGTGTTCATAATGCCACCCGCCAGCTTGACCAGCTTGCCGATGTGCCCCACCAGCAATACCTCTGCAAACTGCTCCGCAGCGGCCATATCCAGCGCATCCCCCATAAAGTTGGAGCACTTGACCACCGGGATGCTGCTGTATTCCGGCAGGTTTTGGGCCAGGTAGTCCAGCCCATAGTTGCCGGGGGCCAGGATCAGCCGCTTGGGGCTTTGCTCCCGCAGGGCGGCCTGGTGGATCTCCAGCTGCACGGTATCCAGGATGGCCTGCTGGCTCATGGGCTCCACAATGCCGCTGGTGCCCAGGACGGAAAGCCCGCCTTCCACCCCGATGTGGGGGTTAAAGGTGCGTTTGGCGGCTTCCTCGCCCCCCTCGATCGAGATCATTACGTCAAAGCCGCCGTCATACCCGGCTGCTTCGGCCTCCGCGTGCAGGGCATCGGTGATCATCCGGCGCGGTACATGGTTGATGGCCGCCTGCCCCACCGGCTGGTCCAGGCCGGGCTTCGTCACACGGCCCACACCGGGGCCGCCGTCAATCGTGACCTGGCCGGGGGCATCCGGCAGCAGGGTGATGTCGGCTATGACCGGCAGGCCGGTGGTAACGTCCACATCGTCCCCGCCGTCCTTGCGGATGGCGCACTGGGCGCCGGCGGCTGTTTTGCGGCAGTAGATGGGCGCAACTTCCACCACAATGCCTTTTGGGGTGCGCAGGCCGACGGATTCCGGCGCTTTACCGGTCAGCAGCAGGCGGGCGGCCCCGGCAGCGCCAAGGGCGGCGCAGGTGCCGGTGGTGTAGCCGCAGCGCAGCAGCTTTTGCCCGCTGCGGATGTAATGTTCAAACCTGGGCGGCTCCTGTTTGGCGGGTCTCCGTTCGGGTTCACACTCCGGCTGGGGGCCGTACAACGCTTCGTACTGCTCTTTGGTCAGGCGGTACAGCGTGCGGATGTTCTCTGCGGCAAACGCGTCTTTCGGTGTCATCACGCCGGAAACGCCCTGCGGCGATACGCACACCACGGTATCCGCAATTTTTTGCGCCAGCTCCAGCTCGTGCAGGCTGACAATGACGGCCACCTGTTTTTCCTGTGCCAGCTGGTGCAGGATGGTCAGCAGCTCAATTTTGCCTTTGATATCCAAAAATGACGTTGGTTCGTCCAGCAGGATAATTTCCGGCTGCTGGCAGACGGCGCGGGCCAGCAGAACGCGCTGGCGCTGGCCATCACTGATTTTGGTAAAGTCCCGGTCGGCCAGCTCATCCGCCTGTACCAGATGCAGGGCATCCCGCACCTGCTGTTTGTCCTGCTCGGACAGGATGCCCAGCCGTCCGGTGTAGGGGTAGCGCCCGGCAGCGGCCACATCAAAACAGGTGGTCAGCTCGGTGTGGCGGGTGTGGGGCAGCATCAGGGCCATTTTGCGCGCGCGGGCATTGGGGGTGTAGGTTGTCTGGTTTTGGCCCTGCAGCAGCACAGCGCCGCTTTGCGCCGCCAGCTGCCCGGCCAGCGTTTTGAGCAGGGTGGATTTGCCCGCGCCGTTGGGGCCGATCAACGCTAAGATCTGCCCGCGCTGCACGCCAATGCCAATGTTTTGTAATAGCGGCGTTTTGCCGTACCCGATGGCAAGATCCTGCGTTTGGCAGTAAAATGCTTCGCTCATGCCCGGCCCTCCCCGCTTTGGCGGCGCACCAACAGCCAGATGACTACCGGCGCACCAAATACCGCTGTGACGGAGCTGATGGAAAGCTCGGTGGGGGCAAACAGGCTGCGGGCGATCAGATCACACAGCAGGCAGAACGCCGCCCCACCCAGCGCACAGCCCGGCAGCACATGCAGCGGCTTGGCGCTTCCCAACGCCTGCTTGACCAAGTGCGGCACCGCAATACCCACAAAGGAAATGGGCCCCGCAAACGCCGTGACACAGGCGGCCAGTAAACTGGAAAGCAGCACCAGCGCCACGCAGAACGGCCGCACAGCCACACCCACGCTTTGGGCATACTGCTCCCCCATCTGGTAGGCGGCCATCGGCTTGGCCAGCAAAAAGGCCGCGGCCAAACAGGGCAGCACCACCAGCGCAGCGGCGGCCACATTGCCCCAGGTCATGCCGGAAAAGCTGCCCATGGACCAGTTGTGCAGGTTGACGATGTTGGAATCCTGTGCAAAGGCCACTACAATATCGGTGACAGCGGAGCAGATATAGCCGATCATCACGCCGCAGATGACCAGAATGCTCATGCGGTGTACCCGGCGCGCCACGCTGAGCACAAAGGCCATGGCAGCCATGGATCCAGCAAAGGCGGCCAGAATCAGGGTGAGCGAGTTGGTCAGCAGGCCGTGGTTCAAAAATACCACCATCGTCAGCGCAACCACCAGCTTGGCCCCACTGGAAATGCCCATGACAAACGGCCCCGCAATGGGGTTGGCAAAAAAGGTTTGCAGCAGGTAGCCCGCTACCGAGAGCGCCGCCCCCAGCAGCACCACCATAACGGCACGCGGCAGGCGCAGCTGCAATAGGATATTGGCGGCCAGTTCATCCTGCTCGCGGCCCAGCAGCGCCTGCACCACGCCGCGCGGCGAAATTGCCACACTGCCCCAGAACAGGTTGAGCGCAAACAGCCCCAGCAGCGCCGCCGCAAGGGCTACATATGTAATTGTCAGGCGCTTGGTGTGCATGGCGCTGCCTTTCTGTAATAAAATTATTCTACATGCGTTAAAAATGTCAGTTCACTGTCCGCGGGGGTGCCCTCGGTAAACACGCGGTTCATATCCAGAATCAAATCCGGAAGCTCCATGCTTTGCTGGAACAGGCTCTGCGCGGTACACCACACATTGCCGTTCTGCACGGCCTTGAACTGCGCCAGCAGCGGGCATTTTTCCACCAGCTGTTCGGTGCTGGCAATGCTGCCCTCAATGGTGCTGTTGTAGAGCAGCACATCGGCGTCCTTGGCACCGGCGTAAAAATCTTCCAGCGAAAGATTGATGGTGGCCAGATTGTTGCCGTTGTCCGTTAAATCAGCAAACACATAGCTGCCGCCCGCCATCTCGATCATGCGGGCCACATAGTCGCTGCCTTTGCGCACCGTGACAAGGTTGTTGGAAGTGATGGAGAAAAACGCCACCGTTTTGCCGGTGGGCTGCTGGTTTTCCAGCGGGGCAACGCGCTGTACCTGGGTGTCAAACAGCTGTTCCGCCTCCTGCTGTTTGCCCAGCAGAATGCCGTACAGCTTGACCCATTCCATGCGGGCCAGAGGGTCGGTTTCATAGCTGGAACGCTCCACCAAAACGGGGATGCCGAACTTTTCCAGCTGCTCTTTGACCTCCGGCGTATGGTAGATCATCGTGTTTTCAATGGCAAGTCCACAGCCGGAAGCCAGAATGGTTTCATAGTCCGGGGCGCTGTACTTGCCCGCATAGGCAATCTGCCCCGCCTGCATGGCGGCTTTGGCTTCGGGCAGGTACCAGCCATCCGCCTTGGTGCCGGAAAGTGCAATGCTGTCCAGCGCGCCCAGGCTGATGATGGGGTCCATAGCGGAGGTGGAAACCAGATAGATATTCTCAATGGGCTGTTGCAGCACGGTGGTGCCCTGGGGCAGATCCTCCGGAACGGCAGCGCCCTGCGGCACCACCAGATATTGGCTGTCCGCAATGGTGATCAGCTCGTACCCGCCGGTGCATTCATCCACGGTAAACTGTTTGGCGTATTGCAGCGGGTAGCTGCTTTCCACGGTAAGGGTGGGGGCAGCCGTGCTGCCGCTGCCCGCGCAGCCGGCCAACAACAAAAGCGCTGCGGCAGAAAGTGCGGCACAAAGCCCAAAACGTTTCGTCTGCATTATTCTGCGGGGGTCAGCGTGGCGCTGTCAAAGGTCAGGGTATAATCGATCTCGTGCGGGGTGCTCATGGCAACGGTATCGGCGGTAACGGCAAGGGCGGTATCCAGCGCAGCAACGGGGATTTCAAAGGTGGAGTTGCCTTCGGTGTTGGTGGGCAGGTACTTTTCTCCATCAATCAGCATATAGTCATAGTTGGGGCTGCTCCACACAATCACGGCGGTCATGGTTCCATCGGCAACCGTCAGGGCGGCAGGGCTTTCCACCGTGGCGCGGCCGGAGCCGCCCTCCAGTGTGACAGCGCAGGTGTAGCTGCCATCAGCAGGCACAGCGGCGGTTTCGGCAGCGGCATCTTCGGTCTTAGGCTCGGCATTGCGCACGCTGACGGTATGGTCGTACCAGGTGCCCTTGGTGCCCAAAATGGCCAGCTGGAAGTCGGTATCCACAGCGTCCAGCGGAATATCATAGCCGTACACTTCATCGCTGGTGCCGTCGGAATAGGTCACAGTATCGGTGGTGGGCTGCAGCCAGTCGCTCTCGTGGCTGGGGGCGTCCTCGGCAGTGCCCAGGTACAGGTTGACGATTTTTTTCGATGCCAGACTGACATGGAAGGTCATTTTGCCATCGGCGACAGTCAGGGTGCCCTTGCCATCGCAGGCTTCGTTGGCGTGCACCATACTGCTGTCGGTTTCAAATTCGGCGATATACACGCCGTCCGGCAGAGCAGCTTCGGTCTGGGGTTCTGCGGTGGGGGCGGTGGCTTCACTGCCGACAGCCTCGGTGGCAGCAGGGGTGGAGTCAGCGGAAGAAGCGCCGGTTGCGGTGGAGCCGCAGCCAGCCAGCAGAGCGGCCAGCACCAGGGCGGCCACAGCGCCGGAAATTACACGATTTTGTTTCATTGGGTGTTACCTCGCATTGTAAAAAATTGAAATGATAGAATAAAGGCAATACCGCATAATTCTAAGTGCCGATACGGCGAGCGAGGTGCGGCAGATGCCGTGCCGCAGCCGCCGGAGCGGTGCTTAAGCCGTAAGGCGGGAATTGTGCGGTGTTGCCTTAGGTTGGCGGGGGCACTGCATGGTTTGGCGAGAGAGGCTAAAGATTCAAAGAAAAGCGTGGGGACGCGGCACAGCCGCAGCGCAGCCTCATTTTGGCGCACAGCGTTTCCCCCGGTCCGCACAAAACAAAAGCTGCCCGAAAAGACGTTGATCCTTCCGGGCAGTATGCATCATAAATCAGCCATTCAGGGAATCAATAGCGGCCTTGGTATGGTCAATGTAGATCTGCTGCACATCAGCAATTTCGCCCAGACCGGCAATCTGGGTATCCACGCTGTCAAAGCAGCCGGCGGCCTTGAACTGGCTCAGCCAGGAATCTGCGTCATCGCCAGCCATATCGTTGTTGGCATGGTCACCGGCAACCACCATCAGGGGGCGCAGGACAACCTTGGTGTAACCGGCTTCCTTGATCTTTTCGATCACAGCCTCGCAGGCGGTGTCTTCCGGCTCGCCCTCAACAGTGCCAATGAACACATTGTCATAGCCCAGGGTCTGCATGGTCATCTGCATCTGGCTGTAGCTGATCTTTGCGGTGTGGGAAGTGCCGTGGCCCATGAACACAAAAGCAGTGCCATCGGCGGCAGCAGCGGCGGCGTCATCATAACCAGCGGCGGCAACAGCCTCGGTGGTGATGGCAGTGGCAACAGCTTCCTTATCAGCGTTGATTTCGGTAGCGTCAGCGCCAACTTCGCCCAGCAGGGGCTCAGCAATGGCAACGCTTTCGAACTTATCCGCGTACTCGTTCACAGCTTCGCACATTTCGTCGTACTCAGCGCCGTGCATCAGGTGAGTAGGCTGAACAACCAGGTTCTTAACGCCGTTGGCAACCGCGCGGTCCAGAGCCTGCTTCATGTTATCGATTTTCTCGCCATCGCGGGCCTGCACATGGTTGATGATGATCTGTGCGGTGAAAGCGCGGCGGACGGACCAATCCGGGTAAGCGGCCTGCAGGGCATCCTCGATGCCCTTGATATCTGCCACGCGGCTGCTGTTGAAGGAGGTGCCAAAGCTGACGACCAGCAGTTCGTTTTCGCCGATCTCATCCCCATTGCGGGAATCGTCCAGGTTGGCATCGCCGGTATTGCGGCCAAAGTAGTCGGGGTCAGCGTTCTCGCCTTCCACCAGCTCTTTCTGGGTATCGGTCAGGGTGTCCCATGCCTGCTTGGCAGCTTCGCACTGGGCGTCGGTGTCATCGGTGCGCTCCTGCACATAGATGGCATCGATCAAGTCTGCACATTTCTTTGCGGCCACTTCGTCTGCATCTCCCTCGTCTGCGCTTTCAGCGGGTGTTTCGGTGCTTACAGCCTCGCTTTCGGCGGGGGCACTGCTGGCAGCCATGCTGTCAGATGCCGCACCACAGCCAGCCAGCAGGGCGGCGGCCAGAGCCAGTGCGGTCAGCACGGCAGCGGGCTTTTTCAGGTTGTTGTGTTTCATGTGTTTTGCTTCCTTTCTCCTATGGCAAATCTATTTGCTGAAAAACAGGTACAGGAAACAAAACCCAAGCGCAGCAGCTTTGCAGACAAAACTGCCACAAAAAAACGAGGGTCTTTCTGTGTGCAGAACGGCAACGCAAAAAGACCCCCGGATTTTCCATGAGCTTTTCAGGTACAACCAATTCCTCGTGATCTGGAGCAATGCTCCCGTACCAACAGCGGGCAGGTTTCCTGGCTGAAAGCTCAACGCCTGCCGCCGCCTTCCCAAGCAATGCTCAGTGACCGGTGCAAATGCACCCTGGCGGCAGGCTCCCTTATCACAGTGACGAGATCGTGCGGGATTTGCACCCGCTTCCCTTTTACCCTTTCCAGAGCGCCGGAAGGCTCAGCCGCCCGGCAAACAATGAAAGGCACCTGCTGTTTTATATTCAGTTTCTGACTCATTGTAGCACATTGCATCCAAAAGCGCAAGGTGCTGTTTGTATGTTCTGCCGAATTTTTTCGGCCTTCCTAGGCGTCCTTACAGCCGCCGGTGCAAAATCTCACACAAGCGTTTCATATCCAGCGGCTTGGCGGCATGCTCGTTCATACCGGCGGTTTTGGCCGGCTGCACATCCTTGGCAAAGGCGTTGGCCGTCATGGCAACAATGGGCTCCTGCGCGGCGTCGGCTTTGGGCAAAGAACGGATGGCCGCGGGGCGCGTTTTTGTATTTTGTCGGTTTACAACTTTAAATCGCTTGCAGTTGGCATGACAGTGTGGTAAGCTAATATGGATTTAATATGGTAGTGGTTATCTATGCTGCCGTGCGGGCCGCTGCCTTTTCCCACGCGGCAGCACAAATAAAAATGGGAGAAAACAATTTAAGTTTATGAAGAATCGTGAACGGCTCGGAAGCCGGCTTGGCTTCATCATGCTGTCAGCCGGCTGCGCCATTGGCTGCGGCAATGTGTGGAAATTTCCCTGGATGTGCGGCCAGAACGGCGGCGGCAGTTTTATGCTGCTGTACATTATTTGTCTGGTCGTGCTGGGTCTGCCCGCCATGACGATGGAATTTTCCGTTGGGCGTGCAGCGCAGGCCAGCCCTATCCGCATGTACCAGAAGTTGGAAAAGCCCGGCTGCAAGTGGGGCATTTTCGGCATTGCCAGCCTGATTGGCAACATTGCCCTGATGGCATTTTACACCGTGGTGACCGGGTGGATCATCTATTATTTCATCAAGTTCCTTACCGGCCAAAACGCAGATTTCGGATTTACCCAGATGATTACGAACCCCACGGTGAATGTGGTGTTTTTGCTGGTGACTGTTGTGGTAGCATTTGCCATTTTAAGCTTTAACCTGCAGGGCGGGCTGGAGCGCATTACCAAATATATGATGCTGGCCCTGTTGGTGCTGATGCTGGTGCTGGCGGTGCACAGCCTGCCCCTGCCGGGCGCGGCAGAAGGCTTGAAATTTTACCTGGTGCCGGATTTTGGAAAGATCGATGGCAGCGTTGTGGTGGGCGCCATGAACCAGGCGTTCTTTACCCTTTCCGTTGGCATGGGCGGCATGGCGATTTTTGGCAGCTACATTGAAAAAGAACACTCCCTGATGGGGGAATCCGTCCACATTATTGTGCTGGATACTTTGGTTGCGGTGCTGGCCGGCATCATCATGTTCCCCGCCTGCTTTACCTATGGGCTGGAAGTGAACGCCGGGCCCAGCCTGCTGTTTGATACCATGGCTACCGTGTTCAACAACATGACCGGGGGCCGCTGGTGGGGCACGCTATTCTTTTTGTTCATGGTGTTTGCCGCACTTTCCACCGTGTTGGGCGTGTGCGAAAACATCCTTGCCATGGTGCGGGAGCTGACCGGGTTAAGCCGCCCCAAGGGCGCTTTGCTGTGTGGCGTGGGCATCTTTCTGTTGGCGCTGACCACCGCGCTGGGCTACAGTGTACTGCATTTCCAGCCGTTTGCCGCGGGCACGGCCTGGCTGGATCTGTGGGATTTCATTGTTTCCAATAACATTTTGCCGCTGGGTTCACTGGTATTGGCGCTGTTCTGCTGCAACTCTTTCGGTTGGGGGTGGGACGCTTTTGTTCAGGAGGCCAACACCGGCAAAGGCTTAAAAGTGCAGCCCTGGATGAAGCCGATCTTCCGCTTTGTGGTGCCCGCCGCCATTGCGTTCATTTATATTTACGGCATGGCAACTTTTGCATGGAATTGATCCCCCCGCTTTTTATAAAACCTTAGGCAACACCGCACAATTCCCGCCTTACGGCTTAAGCACCGCTCCGACGGCTGCGGCACGGCATCTGCGTTGCCAAAATGCTCGATAATGTCGGGTTGCGGTACCCGCATCGTGCTTCGGGGGCAAAAGCCCCTCGCACTCTGCGACCGCTGCCCCTGCTTCGGTTCGCTGTTTCCGCCACTGGCGGCGCTCACCTTTGCAGCATCCAGTATTATCTGCGCTTTTGGCTTAGCAGCTGCCGCACCTCGCTCGCCGTATCGGCACTTAGAATTATGCGGTATTGCCCTTATCTTTCCCTGCAGGCAGTGTGGCGGCGTTCCGTCATTCTGCCTGCTTCTTTTTGCCCAATTTGGCGGGAATACCAAAATCTTCGTTTAACATTGCGCTTTCGCCACCCGGATGTTAAACTGTTAACAAGAGTATACCGCGATAAACACATGTAAGGAGCACCCCCATGGACAACGTGAAAATTCTGGAAGTAAAACAGAGCATTTTTGCTTCCAATGATGAACAGGCCGCCCAGCTGCGGCAGAGCCTGAAAGAGAAAAAGATCTTTCTGCTGAATTTGATGAGCGCACCGGGCAGCGGCAAAACCACCACCCTGCGCAGCACCATTGCCGCGCTGAAAGATGAGCTGCGCATCGGTGTGATGGAAGCGGACATTGATTCCGATGTGGACGCCAAAGCCATTGCCGCTGCCGGGGCAAAAGCCATCCAGCTGCACACCGGCGGCATGTGCCACCTAGATGCCGAGATGACTCGCCAGGGGCTGGAGGGCCTTGGCCCCCAGGATGTGGACCTTGTGGTGCTGGAAAACGTGGGCAACTTGGTCTGCCCGGCAGAGTTTGACACCGGTGCGGTGAAAAACGCGATGATCCTATCCGTGCCCGAAGGGGACGATAAGCCATTGAAGTACCCCCTGATGTTTCAGGTGTGCGACGTGGTTCTTATCAACAAAATTGACGTTTTGCCGTATTTTGATTTCGATATGGACAAATGCCGGGAATATATCGCCATGCGCAACCCCAACGCAAAGGTCATCCCCATCTGCGCCAAAACCGGCGAGGGCATTGCCGAATGGACCGATTGGCTGCGGGAGCAGGTGAAAGCGTGGCAGGCATAAGGGCACAGCAAACCCGGACCGTCTGCAAAGCAATGCAAACGAAGCAGAACATGCACAGAGCAATAAAAGGAGCAAGCCATGAGCGAACCGACCGCTTTCCCACTGGACGAAAGCAAGCTGCCGTTCAAGATCCCCAAGGACACAAAGCCGCGGGAAAAAATTATGAAGCTGGGGCAGATGATCACCGACCGTGTGCCCGCCAAGCTGCGCCGCCTGACGGTGGAGGACCCCGAATATTGGGGTCTGGCCAGCATTGTGACTGACGAAATGGCCGATGTTGCCCTGAAAATGAAGGTGCGCCAGCCAATGACCCTGCCGGAACTGGAAAAAGCCACCGGCAAACCCGCCAAAGAGCTGGAGCCCCTGCTGTATCAGATGAGCTGCGTTGGCCTGTTGGAATACAACTGGGAGAACCCCCGCCGCGAAAAACAGTACATTCTGCCCATGTTTGTGCCCGGCAGCGCCGAGTTCTTTAACATGAACAAACAGCAGATTGCCGACCACCCCGAAGTGACCGCCTTTTTTGAGCGGATGACCTTTTTGCCGCTGGAACACATTACCGCCATGGTGCCCCCAGGCGGCGCAGGCATTGGCATGCACGTGATCCCGGTCGAAAAAGCCATCGAGACCGAAAACCACTCGCTGGATATCGAACACATCTCCCACTGGCTGAAAAAATACCAGGGCAAGTATGCCGCCGGCCCCTGTTCCTGCCGTATGTCCCGCGCCGCCATGGGCGAAGGCTGCGGCGATGACCCGGATGACTGGTGCATCGGCGTGGGCGATATGGCGGACTATCTGGTGGAAACCAACAAGGGCCATTATGTGACCTATGACGAAGTGATGCGGATCTTGCAGAAAGCCGAGGACAACGGCTTTGTGCACCAGATCACCAACATTGACGGCGAGAACAAGATTTTTGCCATCTGCAACTGCAATGTCAACGTCTGCAACGCCCTGCGCACCAGCCAGCTGTTCAACACCCCCAACATGAGCCGCTCGGCTTACGTTGCCAAAGTGGAACCGCAAAACTGCGTTGCCTGTGGCCGCTGCGTGGAGTTCTGCCCCGCCGGTGCCGTTAAGCTGGGCCAGAAGCTGTGCACCAAAAACGGCCCGGTGCAGTACCCCAAGCAGGAACTGCCCGACACTGTAAAGTGGGGCCCCGAAAAATGGGCGGTGGACTACCGCGATAAAAACCGCATCAACTGCTATGATACCGGCACCGCCCCCTGCAAAACCGCCTGCCCCGCCCACATTGCGGTGCAGGGCTACCTGAAAATGGCCGCGCAGGGCCGCTACCGCGATGCACTGGCGCTGATCAAAAAGGAGAACCCCTTCCCCGCCGTGTGCGGGCGCATCTGCAACCGCCGGTGCGAGGATGCCTGCACCCGCGGCACCGTGGACCAGGCAGTGGCCATTGATGCCGTGAAAAAGTTTGTGGCCCAGCAGGACCTGAACGCCGCCCACCGCTATGTTCCGCCGGTGGTGCAGCCCTCTTTGCAGGGGCCGTGGCCGCAAAAAATTGCAATCATCGGCGGCGGCCCGGCCGGGCTTTCCTGCGCGTACTTCCTTGCGCTGCAGGGCTACCGCCCGACTGTATTTGAGAAAAACGAACACCCTGGCGGCATGCTGCGGTACGGCATCCCCAGCTTTAAGCTGGAAAAAGATGTGATTGATGCGGAAATTGACATCCTGCGGGAGCTGGGTGTTACCATCCGCTGCGGTGTGGAAGTTGGCAAGGACGTTACCCTTGCCCAGCTGCGCGCCCAGGGGTACAAGGCGTTCTATCTCGCCATCGGCTGCCAGGGCGGCCGCACAGCAGGGGTTCCCGGCGAGGACGCTGCGGGCATCCAGACCGCCGTTGCGCTGCTGCGCACTGTGGGCGGGGACGAAAGCCACAAAATGACCGGCAAAACCGTGGTGATCGGCGGCGGCAATGTTGCCATTGATGCCGCCCGCGTTGCCCTGCGCTGCGGGTCCAGCGATGTAACGATGGTCTGCCTGGAACCGCGGGAAAAGATGCCCGCTTCCGCTGAAGAGATCGCCGAGGCGGAGGAAGAGGGCACTGCCATCCGCTGCGGGTACGGCCCCAAGGAATTTTTGACAAAGGACGGCCATGTGTGCGGCGTGGTGCTGAAAAGATGCACCGGCCTGTACGATGCCGAGGGCCGCTTTGCCCCCACCTATGATGAAAGCGTGACGATTACCCTGCCGTGTGACAATGTTGTGCTGAGCATTGGCCAGTGCATCCAGTGGGGCAACCTGCTGGATGGCGAAGCCGTGCAGCTTGGCCGCGGCCAGGGCGCTGTGGCCGATGCCATGACCTACCAGACTGCCCAGTCGGATATCTTTGTGGGCGGCGATGTGTACACCGGCCCGCGCTTTGCTATTGATGCGATTGCCGCAGGCAAGCAGGGCGCCATCTCCATCCACCGTTTTGTGCAGCCCAACACCAGCCTGACCATTGGCCGCAACCGCCGCGATTTTTATGAGCTGGATAAAACCAATCTGGCCCTTGGCGATTATGACCGCGCACCCCGCCAGGCAGCCGGAATGGATGATGCCATCGACGCGCACCGTTCTTTCCGGGATGCCCACCTGACCCTGACCGAAGCGCAGGTAAAAACCGAAACAGCCCGCTGCCTGGGCTGCGGTGCCAGCGTAGTGGACCCCAACAAGTGCATTGGCTGCGGCGTTTGCACCACCAAGTGTGAATTCGATGCCATCCACCTGCACCGCGACCTGCCCGAATGCAGCACCATGGTGCGGTCGGAAGATAAGTTCAAGGCCATTCTGCCTTACATGGCAAAGCGCGAAGTGAAGATCCGCTTTGGGAAAAAGGATAAGTAAATGCACGAACTTGGCATTGTGTTCCACATCATCCGCACGGTGGAGGATGTGGCCAAAGAAAACCACGTTGCCCGCATCCAGCGGGTAACACTGCAATTAGGCGAGGTTTCCGGCGTGGTGGAAAGCTACCTGCAGGACTGCTGGAAATGGGCCGCCGCCAAATCAGAGATTTTGCCCGGTGCCGCGCTGACCGTGGAGCAGATCCCCGCCATTACCCTGTGCGAAGACTGCGGCCAGCAGTACCCCACCGTGCCCCATGGCCGCACCTGCCCCCACTGCCAAAGCCCCCATACCCACCTGCTGCAGGGCAACGAGATGATGATCAAAGAAGTGGAAGCCGTGGAGCCGGAGACATCCGAAGCTTCCGGCTGAGAAAAATTCCCCGCACAGGCTACGTTATGCGGCCTTGTGCGGGGACTTTTTTGTATCTGCGGGCGGTTTATGCTATACTTGAAACTGGTATTGTGGAAACGGAAAGGATGAACCATTCCCCATGCGGCAGATCGACTTTGAACACGGCGGCATTGCACAAAACATCTTGAAAGCAGCGCTGCCCATGTTGGTGGCGCAGGTGCTGAACCTGCTGTATAACATTGTGGACCGCATTTATATTGCGCGCATCCCGGATATCGGCACGGCGGCGCTGGGCGCGGTGGGGCTTTGCTTTCCCATTATTGTCATTATTACGGCGTTCAGCAATTTGTTCGGCAGCGGCGGCGCACCGTTGTTCGCCATCGCCCGCGGCAGCGGGGATAAGGCCCGTGCCGGGCTGATTTTGAACCTGGCCTGCACGCTGTTGTTGTGCTGCGCCGGTGTATTGATGGTCATTGGCCTGCTGTTTGCCCGGCCCATTCTGGTCTTATTCGGTGCTTCGCCGGAAGCATTGCAGTATGCGCTGCCGTACCTGATGCTGTACTTGCTGGGCACCTACCCTTCCATGCTCACAACAGGGCTGAACCCGTTCATCAATGCGCAGGGCTATGCCACAGCCGGTATGCTCAGCGTGGTGATCGGCGCAGCGGCCAACCTGGTGCTGGACCCGGTGTTTATCTTTGTGTTGGGCATGGGCATCCGCGGCGCGGCGGCTGCCACGGTGCTTTCGCAGCTGCTTTCGGCGGCGTTTGTGGTGTATTTCCTGCGCTGCAAGTCGGAATACCGCGTGCAGCCGCTGCCCTTGCGTCAGCTGCCCGCCAACAGGCGCTGCATCGGCGATATCGTCAGCCTTGGCACAGCGGGCTTCATCATGCAGCTGACCAACAGCGTGGTGACGATCTGCTGCAACAATGTGCTGTCCGTGACCGGCGGCGATGTGTACATCTCGGTCATGACGATCATTTCCAGCGTGCGCCAGATGGTGGAAACGCCGATTTATGCCATTACCGAGGGCTCTTCCCCCATTATCAGCTACAATTACGGCGCACGCCGCCCCCGCAAGGTGCTGCGCGCCGCCGTCTCCATGGCCCTGATGGCTTTGGTATACACCCTTACGATCTGGGCGGTCATTCTGTTGGCACCGCACTTCCTCATCTCCATTTTCAGCAGCGATCCCACCCTGCAGGCGGATACCATCCCCGCCATGAAGCTGTATTTTTCCACCTTTGGTTTTATGCTGCTGCAATATGTGGGCCAGACAGTGTTCAAATCGCTGAACAAGCGCCGCCACGCGGTGTTTTTCTCGCTGCTGCGCAAGGTCATCATTGTGGTGCCGCTCACCTACCTGCTGCCTTATGCTTTTGGCATAGGCACCGACGGCGTGTTTGCTGCGGAGCCGGTTTCCAACGTGATCGGCGGCAGTTTGTGCTTTATTGTAATGCTGATTACCGTTTTGCCGGAGCTGAAACGGATGGATCGGGAGGATGCGAAGACAGCAAAATAGCAGAGTTGGCCGTGCAAAGCCTTTTACAAAAGGTGCTTTGTGCAGGGGCCGGTTGGCGGGTCATTTCTTTGCAGTGTTTTTGTCGATATATCGTTTGTATATTATGTTTACTTTACGCTTTAGAAGTACGTACAAGCGCATATTCTTATTTTGTTTCAAACGGTTTTCCCACTTTCAAGAAATAAAGAAAAAATTCTCCCTCGGCGGCCAGATATACGGGATCAAACCGGCATGGCCAGAGGGAGAGTTTTATTTTTATCTGGTAGTGTTATCGGGGCAGCAAGCATCGTCCCCTACAACCACTTTTCACGCTTGCGGCATGATAGAATGATATTGCCTTGCTCTTTTAGCCGCTTATTCCGCCACGGTTCTATCCAGCATAGCCGTTATCCCCTCCGCCAGCTGTTCGGCGGCCTGGGTTGTTGTCAGCTCTCCGTTGCTGCAGGCAGTCAATACGGCGGCGTACAAGCCGTCCGGCACAGCGGCCAGAGCCGGGCTTTCAAATGTGGGGTCAAGTGGGAAATCCACAAAAGCCATCATGCGGTTGTTGGCTTCCACCACCAGCGGGTTCACCAGGCCTGCCGCTGTGGCAGCCGCACGGCCAGTGACGGAATCCGGCAAACCGCAGGCAGTGCCCATGATGGAAGCACCCATATCCTCGTTCAGCAAAAAGTTGACCAGAATCGCTGCTTCTTTCGGGTGCTGGCAGCTGCTGTTGATGGCAAGGGCCAGATATACTTTAGAAAATCCGCCGTTGGCCTGCCCGCCAAAGGCGATCTCATCCCCTACCAAAAAGCCGCTGGCATTTTTTAACGCACTGCGGTAGGTTTCGGCGTCGGCATCCCAGGCAAAGGTACCGGCGTACTGGCCGTTCTGCCACATGGGGGTCTGGTCCAGCGTCCCGTTTGTCTGCTGGGCGGCAAGGGTGGGCATGACATGGTTTTCTTCCAGCGCCTGCAAAAATTCCAGCCCGGTTTTGATCTCGTCTGCCGAATATTGCAGCTGGCGATCCACCACCCACGCTTTGCCAGTGGTAGATTCCAGATAACTGACCATCAGGTTCATGCGGGCAGCTGCATCCATGGCCAGAGGGTAATATTCCTCCCCCAGCACCTCGCGGAAGGTGTTGCCTGCGGTCAGCAGCTCCTCATAGGTTTTGGGCGCATCGATCCCTGCCTGTTCAAAAGTGCAGGTGTTCCAATAAAAAATGCGGCCTGTCACCGACATTGGCACAGCCAGCAAAGCGCCATCCACTGTGCAGGCATCCAGCGCACTCTGGCTGAACTGCTCCAGATCGATCACATCGCTATATTCGTTCAGGTCAACAAACTGGTCAGCATTTTGGCCCGGCCAGGTCCAGTCCACCTGCATCACATCGGCGGTTTGATCCTCGTCAGCGGTGGTGCCGTAGCTGGTTTCTACAGTAATATATTGCAGTTTTGCCTCAAATGCCTGGATGGCCTGCTGGTAGGTTTCGGTGCGGGCATCGTCCCCCCACCAGCTCATGGTCAGGGTAACGGGTTCCGGCTGAGTGGATGCCTGTCCGGGGGCAGACTGCTGCGCCGTGCCGCAGGCGGCCAGCTGCAATGTCAGTGCGCCAACCAGCGCAAGGGCTGCGGCGTTTGCTGTTGTTTGGTTCATCGGGTTTCCTTTCTTGCAGTTGCCTGCAATGTGGATTTGCGGTTACCCCTATTATAGCGGATTCCAGTTTTTCTGTCACGGGTTGGGCGGATAATTTTGGGGGCAATTTTGCGGCATGGGAAAGGTTGGTATAAATTGTCAAGTTTGTAACGCCCCCGCCGTGGAGAAACCTTACCGCAGTACAAATATGCAATAGCCCAATCCCCATATGTAAGAGATAGCGTCCTTGGCCGCCCGACGGACGTAAGGCAACACCGCACAATTCCCGCCGAAGCGGTGCTTAAGCCGCTAGGCGGGAATTGTGCGGTGTTGCCTTTTGAATATTAACAGCGGCTTACGGCCGCCAAACAGGCATTTTGCCGCTGTATATCATCACTTTACCACAGTCACATTCTCGGTGTCCTGCCAGCAGAAATCCTGATCGAACCACGGGTCCATAGAGCTGTCTTTGCGGATAACGACGTCCTCGCAGCGGATGCTTTTGCCATGTACGCAGGTAAAGCCATTCACTTTTCCGGGAATCATGCCGGGCACCTCGCTGGGGCGCAGGTCCCAATGGTCAATGGGCCATGCGGTCTGCTTGCGGATGTCCACCCGGATGTGGCGGAACGAGATATCTTCCAGGCTGTTGCCCTCGCTTCCGTGCAGGAAAATGCCGTTTTCGCCGCTGCAGTTAATGTTTTCAAAATGTACATTGCGGATATGCCCCGCCCTGTTGCCCTGTTTGCGGTCCACCGCCGTCACACAGATGGCTTCGGCTTCGCCCCACCACTGGTCAGAGAACATGCGGGTGTTGATGTGCAGGTTGGCAAAGGTCACGTTTTCAATGTTGCCGCCATCACGCAGCATCAAAGAGATGCCGCGGTTGGTGCGGGAGATAACGCAGTTGGTGACGGTAATATTGCGGAAGTCCGAAACGCTCTCGGTGCCAAACTTGATAGCGGCACTGGTGGAGGTCAGCGTACAGTTGGAAACCACAATGTTCTCACACGGGCCAAGATATGCATTTTTCTCAGTGGTCTTGAACACGATGCAGTCATCGGCGGATTCAATATGGCAATTGTTGATGCGCACATTGCGGCAGTGGTCGGGATCAATGCCATCGCAGTTGACCATTTTCAGGTTATTCAAAATGCGGATGCCATCGATCAGCACATCCTGGCAACCCACCATATGCACGGTCCAGAACGCGCTGCGGGTCAGGGTGACTTCACGGATGGTCAGGTGCTGCACACCTTTCATCAGCAGCATGGGAATGCGCGGGTAATAGGTTCCCTCAATAAAGTTATGATCGATCTCGCCGTAAAAGTTTTCTTCGGAGCCATCGATTACGCCGCTGCCGCTGATGCAGACATCCTCGGCATCCTTAGCCATAATGAAATAATTCTTCGGCTCACCGTCATATTCGCAGTTTTCGTAAGAGGGCACTTTGAGCGATGTATCGCGGTAATGGTCGCGGTAGGCAGCTTCCACTTCCAAGAAGTCCTCTTTGTTTTCGCTGGCTTTCAGGCGGGATCCGTGCTCCAGGTGCAGCTCCACATGGCTGTGCAGCAAAATGGAACCGCATTTGTAAATATGGCCGCCCGGCACCAGCACTCGGCCGCCGCCGGCTGCCGCGCAGGCATCAATGGCTTTCTGGATGGCAGGGCCATCGTTTGTGGTGCCATCACCCACGGCACCATATTGCAAAATATCATAAATCATGATTGGCCTCCTTGGGGAGTATTCAGGGTGTACCAACAGAGCCGAAAGCCCGAATAATCTTCACAAGCAATCGTCATTTTGTTTTTAGATACACCTTAGAAGTCGTTTTTTATCAGCAGGAGGCACCAAATAAAGGCGGTGCGCAATGCTGATAAAACAGCTTCTTAAATTTCGCAGAGCTTACCCGGCTCTGCAACGCGCACCTTGCCATCGGCCACAAACCAGATGGGCTGTGCCGACGGGTTATACAGCCGCTTGCCGTCTGCACTTTCGCGCGTGCTGCGCAGCGCGGTCAGGTAATCTGCAATCTGGCCATTGGTGGCATACCAGATATCCTGTGCGCCGTGCAGCTTTTCTGCCAGCTGCTCCATCAGGGGCCAGGTGTTTTCGCGCTCAAATTCAAAGCTGTGGCCCCAGATATAAAACAGCGGCATTTTTTCATATCCCGGAACATGCAAAAACTTTTCTGCGCGTTCCAGCAGTTTATCATTGTGGTGGCAGGTGGGTTTCCAGCGCAGCAGCTCCTGCGGCAGGGCAAAACTTCCGGTGCTTTCCACCGTGCGGCTGTACTGGATGCCCATGGCGCACAGCGCTTCCACCTGTTCGGGGTAGTATTCGCCAAAGGCATAGCTCATGCCCTGCACAATACCGCCGGTCAGTTCTTCCAGCGTCAGGCGGTCCTGCCACACTTCCCGCAGCCATTCAGTCTGGTTCATCTGGCGCGGGTGGCGGTGGGTCACGCCATGGCAGGCAATTTCGTGCTCGGCGTACAGGGTAGGCAGCTCGGCCTTTTGCACATAGCCGTCCTTATCCAGGTTGCCGGAGTTCAGGTGGAAGGTTCCCTTGAAGCCCGCCTGGTTAAAAATTTCGATCAGGCGGCGGTCATATACCTGGCCGTCATCATAACTGAACGTAATGGCTTTGGCCAGCCCACCGGGATACAGGTATTCCATCGTGTTCGCTTCCTTATTATATAATGTTTAGGCAATACCGCATAATTCTAAGTGCCGATACGGCGAGCGAGGTGCGGCAGCTGCTAAGCCAAAAGCGCAGATAATACTGGATGTCTTATCGAGCATTTTGGCAACGCAGATGCCGTGCCGCAGCTGCCGGAGCGGTGCTTAAGCCGCAAGGCGGGAATTGTGCGGTGTTGCCTTTATTGCGGCGTCACCTGGGCGGGATCTGCATCCGGCAGGTAGCGGGCCGTGCCCAGAATATTGCCATCCAGGTCGGTGGTAATGCGCAGGCCGGGGCCAGCGGTGAACACCTTGCGGCCATCCACAAAGGCTTCCGCCTCATGACCACTGTTCACGATCTCCCAGCTGCGGCCGTTCAGGGTTTGGGTATAGCGGCATTCCAGCGGGCAGGTGCCCCACACCACGGTATCCCGCACCAGGCTTACGCCGTACATGCGGGCGGTGTATTCCAGCACCGAGAGCATAGCCGGGCCGTAAGCATCCTGGGGGGGCTGGCCAGGTTCACAGATGACCGAAGGTTCGCCGGTAAAGGGGTCATACTGCTGCACAAAGCGGCACTGGGGGCCAATGGCCTGCATCAGCTTTTGCCCCAGTTGGGGAATCAGCTCATACATGCCGTAATTTTCCAGCGCACGGATGGCACGCTGATAGGTCAGCGCTTCAGCCTGGCCGCTCCAGTTGTTGGTGGTCACGTTGCGGAACAGCGGGTCGTTGGCGGCCACGCTGGGCAGCGGCATTTTGGTCCAGAACTCCTGCGGGTTCAGCAGGTGCTCCTTGACAAAGCGCTCCGCCAAAGCATCCGGCAGGCTGTGCCAATACATGCAGCGCAGCGTGTTGTGGATCAGGGTGGGCATCTGGTTGTGGTTTTTGTCGCGGTCAAACATCGCGCCGCGGGCATCGTCCCACAGGTAGCTCACCATCTTGTCCTGCACGGCTTTGGCCTTGGCGGCCCACTGGGCCTGTGCCTCGGCATCGCCGCTGATTCGTGCAATTTCCGCCAATGTTTCGCGGCAGGCATATGAGTAGCTCATCACATCCATCGAGGCAATGGGCACCGCTGTGCAGCCTTGGGGCGGGGTTTCCTCCTCCCACGGGTCGGGGGCATCGGCGTAACGCATGGCGTGGTCTTCGCCGGTATCGTACTTGCACCAAGTCTCCAGGCAGCCGTCCCCATCGGAATCGCGTACACGCCACAGGTAGGCGTCAAACGCTTCCAGCGTTTTGGCCAGCTGGGCCAGGTATTCGGCATCCTTGCCGCCCAGATAGTAAAGATCCAGCGCCGGTTCCGGGAAGCAGAAGCCCTGGAACTTGTTGAACTGCGGCACCACTTTGCCATCAATCACCGCAATGCTGCCGGGAATCCGCCCGTCCGCACGCTGGTGGCGCATAAACATCAGGCTGTTGTTCAGGCCGGTGGCAAAATCACGGCTGGCATACATTGCGCCGCCCATGGGCTGGGTTTCCAGCCAAATTTTTTCATAGCCGCCGCCCTCAACCAGAACGGGGTCGCCGCCAAAGCTTTTAATGTTCAGGCGGCACTTTTCTTCCGCCTGTTTGACCAGTTGGGAAAGCAGCGGGTCTTTGGTTTCAAACCGGACGCCGGTGTTTGCCTGCATCATGGGAGTTCACCTTTCAAAATGTACGTTCAGATAATCAAAATCGGCATGGTTATGCAGCCCTGCCATATCGTGGGCATACACACCCACATGCGCCCCGGTAAAACCGCGGCAGTGCTCGTCCGTCAAAATATCGGTAGGGCAGGCCGGGCCGATGGACTGCCACTCCCCCTGCGGCTGGCGGTAATAGAACTGCGCCATGCCGCCGTCCGGGGTGGTGGTCAGCTTAAAGTCCAGCGTGCCATCCGGCACGGGAACAGGGTCGCACACATCTTCCACCACACCAGTATCGCTTTTTAACAGTTCCAGCACCGGGGTACCATCCTCGGCGCAGGTCTTGCCCAGCAGGTAGAAGTTCATGCTGTCATAACAGTAGGTAAAACCGGCCATCTGCTCCGGGCAGACGGGGGCAAAGTCCATACGGGTCTCGGCCTGCATTTCGTGCTCCTGCTGGCGGCGGGCCACCAGGGTGACATGGTGCAGCGAGTTCATGGATTCCTGCCCGGTCAGCCGCAGCCAGCCGGGGCGGACGGTCAGGTTCACACAATCGCCCAGCAGGGTGCGCGGCGTGGCATAGCCGGGGGCAAGGGCCGGAACGTCAAAGTCATCCTGTTCCGCCATTGCGGGCAGCTCCACTTCTGGCAAATCTTTTGGGGCGGGCACGGCGTTTTGGGCAATTTTTCCGCCGCAGGCCAGCCGCGGCCAGCCATCCCGCCAGGTGATTTTTTGCAGCGCTGTTTCGCGCCCCAGCAGGCTGCCGCGGGCAGAGTTCGGGCGGGAGCACAGGTGTGCCATGTACCATTCACCGTTCTGCGTTTCCACAAAGGAACCGTGGCCGCATTTCTGGATGGCGGTCAGATCGTTCTGATCCGAAGTCAGCAGCGGGTTGTCCGGCATTGTCTCATAGGGGCCGAACACGTTGTCCGACCGCGCAATCGTGACACAATGGGAGTACCCAGTACCACCTTCGGCCACAACCAGATAGTACCAGCTGCCAATGTGATAGATGCGGGGACCTTCGGTGCAGCCGATGCCGGAGCCGCTGTATACCTTGCGGCGTTCGCCCAGCAGGGCGCCGGTTTCGGGGTCCATCTGCTGCACCAGCACGCCTTTGAAGCCGTTGACCATATTGACCAGGTAGCACTTACCGTCGGTATCATGCAGCAGCGAAGGGTCGAATCCGATGCTGTTCAAGTACACCGGCTGGCTCCACGGCCCTGTGATGGAAGCGGCACGGCTCATATAGTTATGGGTGTTGTACCAACGGCCCTTTTTGGTGGTCACGTTGGTGACAAGCAGGTAGTAATACTGCCCGTCCCAGCTCAGGTCCGGGGCCCAGATACCGCCGGAGTTGGGGTCCCCCCGCAGGTCCATCTGGCCGGGTTCGCGCAGCGGGCTTGGCAGCTGCTCCCAGTGGGCCAGGTCTTTGGAATGGTACAGGTTGACACAGGGCCACCATTCAAAGGTGGATGTGGCAATGTAATAATCGTCCCCGGTGCGGATCATGCAGGGGTCCGGGCAAAAGCCGCGCAGGATGGGGTTCTGGATGGTTTTCATACAAATATCAGCCTTTCAGGCCGCTGGTGCCAATGCCCTGAACCAGATAGCGGTTGAAGAACAGGAAGATCAGGAACACGGGGATCAGCGAAAGGGTGGACATAGCAAACATTGCGCCGTAGTCCGTGGTGGAAGCAGAGTCTGCAAACAGTTTGATGGCGATAGATACAGTATAGGACTGCGGGCGGCTCAAGTAAAGCAGGGGGCCCATATAATCGTCCCACTTCCAGTAGAACTGAATGATAACAGTGGTTACGATGGAGGGTTTCATCAGCGGCAGGATGATGCGGCTGTAAATCTGGTATTTGCTGCAGCCGTCAATGGTAGCGGCTTCGTCCAGATCCTTGGGGATGCCCTGCATAAACTGCATCATCTGGTAGATAAAGAACGCCTGGCCGCAGAAGTAAGGCAGGATCAGGGGTACATAGCCGGGAACCAGACCCAGGCGATAATAAATCAGATACTGGGGAATCATGATGACCTGGGTGGGCAGCATCATGGTGACCAGCATGCAGGTGAACCAGAACTTGCGGCCGCGGAACCGCACACGGGACAGAGCATAGGCTACCAGAGAGGAACTGATGACGGTGCCGAAGGTTGCAATGACCGTAATGAAGATGGAGTTTGTAAAGAAGGTTGCAAAGGTGGTGCCGCCAAAGCCTTTCCAGCCGGTGGCATAGTTTGTCAGCTTCAGCTCTTTCGGGATCAGGGACAGGGTGCCGCGCAGGATCTCGGCGTTGCCCTTGAACGAGCCGCTGATCATCCACAATACGGGATAAACCATCATAAAGCCGAACAAAATGACAAATGCGTGATACAGTACTTTGGTGACTGCTTTTCTGTTATGCATAACCGTACTCTCCTTCCCTGCTTAGTTTGCTTCGCTGAACACCCAGAACTTGGATGTTTTGAAGATGATGAACGTGATAAGGCCCATAACCACCAGCATAAACCAGGACATGGCGCAGGCATAACCCATATCATTGTACTTGAAGGCCTGGTTGTAAACGTACAGGGCGTACAGCATGGTGCTGTTGTTGGGGCCGCCGTTGGTGATGATCATAGCCTGGGTGAATGCCATGAAAGCAGAGATGGTCTGCATAATCAGGTTATACAGAATGATGGGAGACAGGCAGGGCAGCGTGATGCGGAAGAAGCTCTGGTATCCACGTGCGCCGTCGATCCTGGCAGCTTCATAATAGCTGACAGGGATTTCTTTTAAGCCAGCGGCAAAAATAATCATCGAAGAGCCAAACTGCCAGACGGACATCAAAATCAGTGGGTAAAGCGCCAGTTTCTGGTTGCCGAACCAGTTGATGGTGCTCATGTCCATGTTGGCCAGCACGCTGTTGAACAGACCTTTGCGGGCAAACAGCTGTTTCCACACCAGGGCAACGGCCACACTGCCGCCAACCAGGGATGGCAGGTAGTACAGTGAACGGTAGAACGTAACCATGCGGCTGGGCCGGGTGAGCAGGTACGCCACCAGCAAAGCGAAAGTCAGCTTGAGCGGCACAGAGATCAAAACGTATTTTAAGGTGATGGCCAGAGATTTCAGGAAAACCTCGTCCTGGAACAGGCGCAGGAAGTTCTTGAACCCGATAAATGCTGCGGTTTTGGAGCCGAGCGAGTAGTTGGTGAATGCATAATAAAAGGAAATGCACACCGGAATCAGGGAAAAGCAGACAAAACCAAAGATAAACGGGAACGCAAACACATGGCCGACGGTATTATCTTTGTTCATGAACCTTTTCAGTGCCGAGGTGGAAGTTTGACCTTTCACGAAAGAATACCTCCCTTTCAAAAAAGGCGGGCACAGCCCTTTCTTCCTGACCGTGCCCGCCCGGAGCATTATGAATTTGTGTTAAGGCAATACCGCATAATTCTAAGTGCCGATACGGCGAGCGAGGTGCGGCAGCTGCTAAGCCAAAAGCGCAGATAATACTGGATGTCTTATCGAGCATTTTGGCAACGCAGATGCCGTGCCGCAGCCGCCGGAGCGGTGCTTGAGCCGTTAGGCGGGAATTGTGCGGTATTGCCTTAGAACTTACTCAGTGAACAGTGCAGCTGCATCGTCATAGGTCTTCTGGGCAGCTTCTTCTGCGGTGATCTGGCCGTCAACAACCTGCTGGATGTAGTTGCGGTAGTTATCAACAACCTCGTCCTGGCCGTCGGGGCTCAGCACGTTGACCTTGTCCGGCATCTTGAACTTAGAAACCTTGTCCATGAAGTCGTACATGATCTGCTGGCCTTCGGTAGCGTTGGCAGACAGGGTCTCACGAACGGTAGCGTTTACAGGAATGCCGCGCTCGCCCTGCAGGATGTTGTTGCAGTCGGGGTCATTTTCGAACCAGCTGATGAACTTAGCAGCTTCTTCTTTCTGCTGGCTGTCCTGAGAGACGCAGAGCATCTGAGAGGACTGGATGACAGCGCCGGAAGGGCCATCGCTGGTGATGCGGGGCAGAGTTGCCAGCTTGAGGGTGCGGCCCTGATCCTGGCAGACGTTGTACATGGTCGGGAACTGGTTGGCAGCAACCCAAGCCATTGCAGCTTCGCCGGTTACCAGGAAGTCGTTTTCGATGTTGGTGATCTCAGCGGAAGCACCGGCATCTGGGTAAACCTCGTTCTTGATGGAGTCAGCACGCATCTGGATGTAGGGGGTCAGCATCTGGGGGTCATCGAAGCCCATGCCGGTCAGATCCAGGTTAAAGAAGCTGTACTGGCCAACATCGCCATACTGTGCAACGTAAACGGAGCAGCCGGCGATGAATTCAGAGGTCAGCATGGAGGAGCAGCCGTAAATGCCAAGCTTTTCATGGATGGTGTTGGCAGCGTTTGCGTAGTCATCCCAGGTCCAGGTATCGGTGGGCTCGGCAACGCCGGCTTCAGCGAACATGTCGGGATCGTAAGCAATGCCGTAAGAGTTCAGGCCGTTGGAGATACCCAGCTGATGGCCCTCAGTATCCTGGGTGGTCTTCAGGTTGGCATCGCCGATGCCGGAAACATCCACAACACCGGAAGCGATGTAGTCATCCAGCGGATAGATCTTGTCCATGTACATGGGGAAGTTGCCGCCCAGCTGGAAAATATCCCACACCTGGTCAGAAGCAACCAGGGTCTTGAGCTTGGTGAAATAGTCATCAAAGGAGTAATACTCGTACTCGATCTTTACGTTCGGGTGCAGGGATTCATACAGCTCGATGGCCTTGATGGTGCGGTCATGGCGGTCCTGAGAACCCCACCATGCCATGCGCAGATCAACTTCTTCATCGCCGGTGGAAGCAGCGTCTGCAGTAGAGGATGCAGTGCTTTCGGCAGTGGAGGAAGCGGTGCTTTCAGCGGCGGAGGAAGAGGCGGTGCTGCCGCCGCAGGCTGCCAGGCTTACGCACATAGCGGCGGCCATTGTGGCTGCAATAATTTTCTTTTTCATATGGTGTTCTCCTTAATGTCAAGCAGTGGAACGGCGGCTGGGCAAGCGATGAACCAGCTTTGCCGTTAACATTTTTTATTCAGGCGGTGTGCACCCCGTCTTTCTTTCAACACTGTCATTATACCTGCTGGAAAGCACCGAAAATACTAAAAAAATATGCAGTTTTTGCTACAAAACACAGTTTTCTTGACTTTTCCCAAAAACAGTGTATTATATATATCCATAATACATAAACCTATTTTTGCTAATTTATGCACAATGCTAAAAGTTACAACTTTATGAAAGGACGTCTTTGCCAATGAGTCCCGAACGCGAACCGATGGAGAACGACTCCAACTCCCGCACGGCGGAAGAATTGGAGCAGCAAACTGTTGATGTTTATGTAGAGCGTGCTCTGCACGGCCCGGTGTTCCGCATGTCTTACGAGCACACCCACACTTATTGCGAAATTTTTTACCTGAAAAGCGGCACCTGCACCTACACCGTCAACCAGGGCCAGTGGCACCTGGAAGCGGGCGACCTGTTTATTGTGGCTGCGGGCGACCCCCACAGCACCCGCTACGAGGGCAAAACCAGCTGCGAGCGCATTATCGTGTTCTGTAAATCAGATGTACTTGCCGGCATGATGCGTGGCGACCCGACCGAAGTACAGCAGGCGCTGGAGCGTTCCTGCAAGGTGATCCTGAACGCCGAGACCCGCACGATGGTAGAAGCTCTTTTGGACCAGATGCTGCTGGAAAACGACCTGCCGCGCAAATATTCGGAGCAGGTGCTGGAGCTGGAATCGCTGCATCTGGTGCTGCTTTTGCTGCGGAATGGCATTTTCAGCCATGAAACCATGTCTCCCAAAGAGGGCTACAGCGCCGACATTGAGCGCGCGCTGAAATACATTGCGCTGAATTACCAGCAGCCCTTAACGCTGGAAGAAGTGGCCGGATACTGCAACCTGAGCCCCACCTATTTTTCCCGCAAGTTCAGGCTGATCACCGGGCAGACGTTCAAAGAGCATGTGAATTACATCCGGCTGCGCCAGGCCACCCAGATGCTGTTGATGACAGATAACTCCATCACCAAAATTGCCATGCTGTGCGGCTTTGGCAGCAGCAACTATTTCAAGGATCTGTTCCGCGCCAGCACCGGGCGTTCCCCCCGTGAATACAGAAAGCACTCCGGGCTGCCCATCCACCCCCACCTGCGGGATAACGGGTAACGCACGGAGTGCCGTAACCAAACCGTATTTTATTGTGCAGTTATTCCAGCGTCATGCCATATTTATCAAAAATGCGGTTGAACAAAAAGGCGTTGCAGTAGCTCGCCAGCCCCGGCGCCACCAGCAGCACCGGCCAGAATACAAAAACGCCCACGGCAAAAAATGCTACGGTGACCATCAGCGCGGCCAGAACAGGCATTACATTGCGCAGTGCCATGGCAATGCCCATCTTGAACAGCGCGCCGATGGTGTTATCGCACCGGGCAACCAGCGGGAACAGCATGGTGATAAACAGCGCCCAACAGGCCAGCAGCACTACGCTGGTAAAAAACATTGCCCCCGCAAACACCGAACTGGTCTGCAGGCAGATCACCAGATCCAGTACCAGAAGGATGCCAACCGCCAGGTACCCCACCCACAGCGCGGTTGCCTGCTTGAGGTTCTGCTTAAAAGAATGGAAAAACGCGGGAATGAGCTGGCCTTCCTGCCCGCGGGCCATCTTTAAGGTAACGTAATACAGCGCCGTTGTGGCCGCACCCGCCGTCACCACCGGCAGGCAGCAGAGATACCACAGGCAGGACAAAAGGAAAAAATCCGCCAAATTGCCGATAAACTTCCAGATTGGATTTTCGAGACTGAAAAATTTCATGATGTGCCCTTCCTGTTGTTGGCTGCATGGTCAGGGGGGCTCCCCTGCCGCTTGCGGCCATTTTTGCTTTTGTAGGGCATGGTACCACAAAAAAAGAGCGCCTGCAAGGCCCGGCAGGAAGAAAGGCTGAAAAAATTTGGCGGCATGTTCAGCAGGAAGCGCTATCAAAAAAGTCTGCAATAAAGGCTGCCGCCTGCTTTCCCACGGTGTTATAGGCGCTCTGGTGGTATAAAAAACATTGTTGATTCTGCGTTTCAAACACCTATGTAAAGAGATTTTGACGGTGGTTGGAAAGTAAACTTGATCGTATTTTTGCGGAAATGTGTTATAAAGAATATACAGAAGAAAGGAACAAATGCGATGTACATAAGTAAACGACTAAAAGAACTGAGAACCGCAAGCGGTTTTAGCCAAGAAAAACTTGCGGAGCTCCTCGATGTTTCAAGGCAAACAATTTCAAGTTGGGAAAATGAAAGGAGCTATCCTGATGTTCACAATCTAATTATGCTCTGCGACATTTATTCCGTTTCTTTGGATGACCTTATGAAAGGAGATATAGAAACGATGAAAAAAGAAGTGGCCAACACAACTCTAAATAAATCCCCCCAAGATGCAATACAACTGATCCAAAGCGGCCTGGTTATGATTATAGGACTGCTTATTGCGGTAACTGGTCTTATCATTACGCTAAATGGTGGAAGTACCCTATGGGGATACGGATTGATGATGATTGGTGCTGCCCTTGCTTGCTTCTTTGCCTTTTATGCTGATTATCTAAAACGCAAAAATAAGATACAGACATATAAGGAATTGAGTGATTTTTACGATTATTCCATGAAGTTACTAAATCAAGACAATCATTAGGAAGCAAAAACTATGGAATTATTTGTTAGGTATTGTGCAGAAACCGGTTGCTTCAACACCCTAAAGTGTATCTGGAACCTTAGCAAAAACAGCACCGCCGCCCGGGTTTTTCCCTTTGGGCAGCGGTGCCGTTTTTGTTTATGCTATTGTTGAGTTACGGGGCAAAGCCTGCGATCAGATCAGGCCCATCAGGCTGGGCAGACCCAGAGACAGTGCCGGGATATAGGTAACAGCCAGCAGGGCCAGCACCAATGCGACAAAGTACGGGATCAGCTTGGAAGTGACCTGCTCGATGGAAACATGGCCAATGCCGCAGCCGACAAACAGAACGGAGCCAACCGGCGGGGTGATGTTGCCCAGGCACATGTTGAAGATGAGCATAACGCCGAACTGGATCTCGGTCATGCCAAAGCTGGTAGCGATGGGCAGGAAGATCGGGGTAAAGATCAGGATGGCCGGGGTGATATCCATGAACATGCCGATCACCAGCAGGATGATGTTCATCAGCAGGAAGATGATGTACTTGTTGCTGGTCAGACTCATCAGGCCGTTGGAGATGGCTGCCGGGATGCCGGAGTAAGCCATAACAAAGGACATAGCGGAGGAAGCGGAGATCAGGAACAGGATGATACCGGAAGTTTTGGCGGAATCCAGCAGGATCTTCAAGAAGCTCTTGAACGTGATGCTCTTGTAGACGATGGAGAGGATCAGACAGTACAGAACTGCGATGCCAGCGCCCTCGGTAGCGGTGAAGATACCGGAAACGATACCGCCGATAACGATGACGATGAGCAGCAGAGAGGGCACAGCGTCCCAAATGGTCTTGCCGATGCTCTTGCTCTTATCATAACCGGTAGCTTTCATGCCTGCCTTTTTGGCGCCGACAAAGGCAACCAGCATGCAGCACAGGCCCATCAGGATGCCGGGAACGTAACCAGCCATGAACAGGGTGGAGATGGAAACACCGCCAGCAACGGTGGAGTAAACAATGAATGCGGAGGTGGGCGGGATCAGCAGGCCGGTGGGGGCGGAAGCAATGTTGGCTGCTGCAGAGTAAGCGGGGTCATAGCCGTTTTCTTCCTCAATGGGGCTGATGCAACCGCCCATGGCGGAAGCAGCAGCAACAGAGGAACCGGACAGTGCGCCGAACAGCATGTTGCCCAGGATGTTGGCCTGTGCCATGGAGCCGGGGATCTTGCCAACGAACAGCTGGGCAAAGTTGACCAGGCGCTTGGCAATGCCGCCGTTGTTCATGATGTTGCCAGCCAGGATGAAGAGGGGCACAGCCAGCAGAGAGAAAGACTCAACGCCGGAGTTCATCTTCTGCATGGTGATAAAGGTGATCTGGTCCCAGGACAGGGTGGACATGGCGGTTACAATGGAAGAAACCACAATGCTGATGGAGATGGGCACGCCCAAAAACAGCAGCACGCCGAACACAGCAAAAAGGATAACGGTTGTCAGTGTAATGCTCATTGTTCTGTGCCCTCCTTAGCAGTCAACTTTTTCGCCGGTGATATCTTCATAAATGTTGATGATCTGGGCGATGATGATGAAAATGCCGGAAATCGGAGCGATAGAGTACACCAGACTGCGGGGGATGCCCAGCAGAGCGGAGAATTCACGGCTGGCAGAAACAGCCAGCTTGAAGCCGCCGATGGTGATGACGAAGATCGCCAGCAGCAGGATCAGGCCGTCGATGGCAACCAGCAGAGCGGTGTGGGCTTTGCCGGTGAATTTATCGCGCACCAGCGTCAGGGACATATGCTCGCGGGTGGAGAATGCGTAAGCTGCACCGATAAAGCCGGTCCAGATCAGGCTGTAGCGCACCAGTTCCTCCGTAAAGGCAACGGGGCTGTTGAGGACATAACGGGAGAACACCTGGATGAGAACCAGGATGGTCATGAAAGACAGCAGAACGGCGCAGGCAATGCTGAGGAACTTATCCATCCAGAACTTTACTTTACCCAAAAACTGTTTCATGTTTTATTCCCCCTCTCGTGCAGCTTCAATCGTATCCATCAGGGTCTTAACGCCGGGATACTGTTCTTCGTATGCTTCGATCATGGGCTGGGTTGCTTCGCGGAAAGCTTCCTTGTCTACATCGTAAACAAACTCAACGCCCATGGTTTCCTGTGCTTCTTTTACAGCTTCTTCAATGGCCGTATCCCACATGACCTTATGGGCCTCGGTGGAGTTGTGGGCAGCTTCCAGAATGATCTCCTGATCTTCCGGGGAGATCTGCTTCCATACCTTTTCGCTCATGATCAGAACGTCGGGGATCATGGCGTGCTGGTCAACGGAGTAGACCTTGCACACTTCGCCGTGCTTGCCGGTGGTCAGTGCAGTTTCGTTGTTTTCGGTGCCGTCAATGATGCCGGTCTGCAGGGAGGTATACACATCGCCGTAAGACATGGCAACGGGAATGCCGCCCAGATAGTTCATCATATCGGTCTGGGACTTCATGTCCTGCACGCGGATCTTCAGGCCCTTCAGGTCAGCCGGGGTGCGGATGGCTTTGTCTTTGGTGTAGAAAGAGCGGGCGCCGGAGGTGTAATAGGTCAGGGTAACAAAGCCGTCATCGCCGGTAGAGAGGAAGAAATCCTGCATCTGCTGGGAGTCCATGACATGGTAGAAATCCTCGGTATCATTAAAGATGTAAGGCAGGCCGAATGCGTTGTAGGCTTCGTTGTACGTTGCCAGACCGGGGGCAGAAACCTTGGTCATGGCGATAACGCCTGCCTGCAGCTGCTCCAGGTTCTCGTTTTCGCTGCCGAGCTGGCCGTTGGGGAAGATCTTGACCTGGACGCGGCCATCGGTCTTTTCGTTCACTTCCTCAGCAAACTGGGTCATGGCAATGTGGACGGTGTGGGCCTCGGACAGACCGTGGGCCAGCGTCAGAACCAGTGGGTTTTCTGCGCTGTAGCTGGTGTCAGCCGTGGTGCTGGATGCGCCGCAGCCGGCCATCAGCCCGGCGCACAGCACAGCAGCCGTTGCCAGCGCTGCAATCTTTTTGAACATTTTGTTTCCTCCTTCTATTTTGTATCGCGTTTTACGGCGCGTTACATACCAATCAGATCAAACTGCTCAAACGAGACCATGATCTCATGGTCCTTTTTGGGGTTGGGGTACTTGACCTGCACGCTCTTCAGGCGCTGGCTGTAGTACCAGCCGCTCTCGGCTTCCTCAAACTTGCGGCGGTGCAGGAAGTGCGGCAGCTCCTTGCCGTCCAGCTGCACATAGAACGGGGATTTTTCGCGGTGGATCATATCCAGATACATGCTTTCCACAGCGGTATCGTAATCGCCCTCGTTGGTAAAGTGAACGTAAGTCTTTACGCCTGCGGTCACGGCAATGCGGGTCTTGAGGTAAGCGCCCTTCAGGTACTCATTGGTGCAGCCGTCATCCTCGTACAGAACAAACTCGGAATCCACATCCGGTGCCATCAGGATCTCCAGCTCAGTGGTCTTTTCGGTCATCAGGTTATGCAGGCGGTTGCCGCTCATGGGCAGGATAGCACCGCTGCGCACAAACAGCGGGATGCTGGAAATATCGACCGGCACCTCGATCGTCTGGCCGGGAGCGTACTCCTCGCGGGTGTAGAAGTTGTAGAAGCGCTCGTTTTCGTTCTCGGTCTTGGGCAGGTAGACAGGGCGCACGGTCTGGCCCTTTTCCACAACGTTGGCAACCAGCAGAGAATCGCCAAACATGAAGTCAACGCCCTCATCATAGGTGGCGGGGTCGTTCTGGAACACGGCGAAGGTGGGCTGCCAGATCGGCAGGCCGCTTTCGTGGGCGCGCACCATCAGGGAATACAGCATCGGGCTGAGCTTATAGCGGAAGTTGATGGCATCGCGGATGTACTGCTTTTTATCACTGAACATCCAGGGCTCGGTCACGGTGTTGTCGGTGTTGGTGGAATGGATGGAGAAGCGCGGCTGGAAGATGCCGTTCTGCACCCAGCGCACGAACAGCTCGGCCTCCGGTGCGGGACCATAGAAGCCGCCGATATCGCAGCCGTGGTTGGAAACACCGCACAGGGCCATGCCCAGGATGGTGGCAATGTTGTATTTCAGGGTATCCCAGTGGGTCAGGTTATCGCCTGCCCAAACCTGGGCGTAACGCTGGATACCGGCATGGCCGGAACGGCAGACAGAGAAGGGACGGCAGTTGGGGTCGTACTCTTCAATGGCTTCGTTGGAAAGCTGGCACATCAGGTTGCTCATCACCGGCTTCATGGTGCCGATGGTGCTGCCCTTGCCTTCAAAGTAAACCTTGGCGTCCTTGTCCACCATGCTGTCATACTCGCAGTTGTCGTTCCACAGGGAGCGGCAGCCGTAACGCAGCAGGGCGTCCTTGATGTACTGTTTCCAGTGTTCGCGGGTGGACTGCTTGGTAAAGTCCACAAACAGGCCGGGGCCGCCCCACCAGGTGCCCACCGCCAGGCCGTCCACACCGGCGTTGTCATCGGATGCGGGCAGGAACATATCCTTTGCCTTCATCTCTTCCAACAGGGGGTGAACCAGCAGCATGCCGGGTTTGATGTTGGGCGAAACAAGAATGCCGCGCTTGACCATCTGGGCAAACCAGTCAGCGGGGTCCTTAAAGCGCTTGTTGTTCCAGGTGAAGGTGCAGCGCTTGATGCCCTGCTCGGTTTCCACGGCGCAGTAGCCGGAGGAAAGCTGGAAGCCGTCCACGGGGATGTCCTCCTCATGGGTGGTATCAATGAATTCCAGCACAGCGTCATCGCTGTTTTCCGGCAATTCGGGGTAGTACATGGAGCTGCCCAGATAGCCCAGCGCTGCTTTGGGCAGCATGACGGACTTGCCGGTCAGATCGGTGTAACGCTCAATGATATCGCGGATGGAGGGGCCTGCGATCAGGAAAAGATCCACATCCCCGGCATCGGTGCGGTAGGTGGAGTAACGGTGCCAGTAGTTACGCTTTTCGCGGCCCATATTGAAATCACATTCAGCGGTGTTGTGGTAGAAGTAACCAACTGCCTGTTTGGTACCGCGGTTCAGCTTGATGTAGAACGGGATGTGTTTGTACAGGGAATCGGTCTCCTTGGCATTGTAGCCCATGGCATCGCCGGGGGCCATATTCATGTACTTTTCAGCCTTGTTGATCTCGCCGGATTTTTCGCCAAAGCCATAGAAGCAGTCGTCGGCTTCGATCTGGGAAGCGTGCATGCGGCGGTGGTTGGAATCCTCACGATAAGCAAGGTCGGGAATGTCTGCATGCAGCAGGCTGCCATCTTTATCGTATACCATGATACGGAAGGGTGCCTTTTCCACAACCACCTTCAGACGGCTGCCCTGGATCACGGCCTGCTTGTCGCCATCGGTCAGTTCGGCAGCGGCGGTCTGCACGCGCTTGCGGCAGTCCTTCATCAGCTCGTCCGTGCGGGAGTCCCAGGCGGTCATGGTCAGACTGTAGGACGCTTCGTCCCAGTCCCCATCAAAACCGGCGCGGATACGCAGAATATCGTCCGTCAAAAACCAGATGCGGATCTCCACCGCATTGGTGGAAACTGAGAAGCAGTTTTCCAGCTTTTTGACCGGACCTGCCGTGTAGCAAACTTTCATGTACAAGCTCCTTCCCTTTTCTGTTTCATGTATTTGTCCGTTTTTTTGGCCTGCTTAAAAATTACGGTCACGCACTTTCTGCTCGTCAGTGGGCATATTGAACAGAAACCGCCATTCCTTTCCCCATAATCCATAGCAGCCTTTTTATTTCATCCCTATCATATCAAAGTTCGTTTATTTTTTCCTCACATTTTGTAGCCTAAATATTGCAAAATGTGATATGGTCGAAGTTGAAGGCCGAATAGGCGGTGGGACGGAGGTGGGATTGGGGATTTGGATTGGATGAGGTTGGCACATCTTCAGCACTGCTTGTTTCCTGCAGTTCTGGCTTCTCCTTTTATATTGTAAGCCGCAACCTGTCCACACCCAGCGTAACCGGGACGTATCCTTTTCTGTACTGTGCAGCCATTTCCGTATTTCTTACTCCGGTTCCTTCACACCGGTGTATGCCGGTACGGATAATTTTCGGCAGTACAAATGCCTGTTCATTTGAACTGCTCAAAAGATGTAACTTTTTCGTGTACGACTCCCCACGTTTCTTGACGGGATGAGCCATTCAGGATATGCTATGAGCAGTTGGATTGCTCAGTCATTATGATACGCACCTCAAATGCCTTCGCCATAGACTTGCGCAATTTGATGGCGCAAGCTTTTTGTGGACAGGAGTGATCACCAAAATGACGTTTGGAGAGAAATTCAAGGCTGAACGGGAGAAGCGGAAGCTGACCCAGCAGGAAGTAGCCGATGCACTGGGGATCAACAGACGTATGATTACCCGGTACGAGAACGGCATTTCCTTTCCGCGCACCAAAGGCGCTTACAGAAAAATCGCGGATTTGAAAAGATGCTCAATGATCTCAAGGCACAAGCCGCTTACGAGGCGGATGAGATGGAACGCCTCAAAGCCGAAGGTCGAGAGAAGTCCGCGACGTATCGGCAGTTTTTCGGCAACCGGCTCTTTTATAAGCAGCTGCTGAACACTTATAAGAAATACGGCTTAATGGACTAAGCGCATCCGGAAGAGAATGGAGAAAGACAGGTGATGTTATGAACTGGATCAATGAATTGTCGTGGTTATGGGAAACACTTGGCATTGCGCTTATTGCTGCGGCTGTCTGCGTAGCTTGCGCCGCTCTGATCTGCAAAGCAGCGAAGAAGAAAACCAACAAAAAGGTGTTGGCTGCCATCGGTACTGCAGCGTTTGTGGGCGCAATTCTGGCGGTCATTCTGATTGCCCGGACCCCGATGCCGATTTGATTAGACAGGAGGCTTTTACTATGGATAAGGAAAAATATTCGATCATATTCAGCAGCTTGACCGGCAACACAAAAAAACTTGCTGATACAATTCGCGCGGTGCTTCCGGCAGAAGACTGTGACTATTTCGGTGCGCCGAAAGCGGAAGAACTGCACTCCGAAATACTCTATATCGGGTTCTGGACGGATAAGGGCAACGCGGACAGTGCAACCTTGGAACTACTGTCAAAGCTGAGAGACAAAAAGGTTTTTCTATTCGGGACGGCGGGCTTTGGCGGCAGCGAGGCATATTTTCAGAAGATCCTTGAGCATGTTAAGCAGTCTGTTGGCCCAAGCAACTCCGTGTTCGGAGAGTATATGTGCCAGGGCAAAATGCCGCAGTCGGTACGGGATCGTTATATGAAAATGAAGACACAGCCAGAGCATCCGGCAAACATTGACGCTCTGATCGAGAACTTTGACCGTGCCCTCTCTCATCCGGATGAGGACGATTTGGAGAGACTGAGGAAAATCGTTTTGGATCGACAATAGAACAGGGGGATTCCTTAGGCAATACCGCACAATTCCCGCCTTACGGCTTAAGCACCGCTCCGGCATCTGCCGCACCTCGCTCGCCGTATCGGCACTTAGAATTATGCGGTATTGCCCTTGTGTTATGTCGCTCCAAATCGTCAGAAACGACATCACAAAAATGGGCGTTGACGCCGTGGGCATTGCATGACCATTATTCCCTTTTATGAAATAAATTAAAAAAGAACTGCTGCAAGCACTGCAAGCAGTTTTTATTCAGTCCTGCATTTTACAAATCATTCTACTGAAAATTCTACTATTTCTTCATAAAAACTTTCTAAAATCCTGTCGGACGCTGTGGTACAATAAACCTATCATAAAATAACATTCCGCACCACAAACCACAACAAGACAGGAGATTTGCCATGCGTAACGTAGTTTCCCTGAACGAAAACTGGACCCTGACCTTCCCCAAGGGCGAGCGCCCGGCTGAAGCGGTTACCCTGCCCCACACCTGGAACGCGGTGGATGGCATGGACGGCAACGGCAGCTATCTGCGCACCACCGGTGTTTACACCCGCACCTTTACTGCGCCCAAGCAGCCTTTGTCCGGCGGCCGCACCTATATTGAAGTTCTGGCCGCAGCCCTTTCCGCTACCGTCAAGGTCAACGGAACGGTTGCCACCACCCACGAGGGCGGTTACTCCATTTTCCGCGCTGATGTGACGGATTTGTGCCATGACGGCGAGAATGAACTGACCATTGAAGTCAGCAACGAAGATACGCCGTCCATGTATCCCTCTTCCGCCGACTTCACGTTCTATGGCGGCTTGTACCGCGGCGTCAACCTGATCAGCGTGCCCAACACCCACTTTGACCTGGATTATTTCGGCGGCCCCGGCATTAAAGTTACCCCCAAACCGGCAGCGGACGGCGGCGCCACGTTCGAAATCAAAAGCTATGTAACCAACCCGGACGAAAACTTTACCGTGCAGTACAGCATTGAAGATCCCTATGGATTTGAGGTTGCTTCTGCCACCCGCCCGGCTGATAACACCGCCGTTACCCTGTATGTGCCTGATGCGGAGCTGTGGAGCATGGACGAGCCCAACCTGTACACCGTAATTGCCCGCCTGCAGCGCTGCAATGAATCCTATGATGATCTGTACGTCAATGTTGGTGTGCGCAGCTACACCGTCACCCCGGACGGCGGCTTTTCCATCAATGGCGTGCCCACCCCGCTGCGTGGTGTTTCCCGCCATCAGGATCGCTTGTACAAAGGCAACGCTCTGAGCATTGACGACCATTACGAAGATGCCCAGATGATCAAGGAAGTCGGTGCCAACACCATTCGTCTGGCCCACTACCAGCACAGTCAGGATTTCTATAACGCCTGCGACTCCATCGGTTTTGCCGTTTGGGCCGAGATTCCGTTCATCAGCGTGTTCAAACCCGGCGAGGATGCCCACGCACACTGCCGCCGCGAGATGACCGAGCTGATCATCCAGAACTACAACCACCCGTCCATCATGTTCTGGGGCATTTCCAACGAAATTTTGATTGGCGGCATCAGCCAGGAGCTGGTGGAACGCCACCACGACCTGCAGAAGCTGTGTAAGGAGCTGGATCCCACCCGTTCCACCACCATTGCCCATGTTTCGCACACCCCGACCGACGGCCCCATGCACCACATCACCGACCTGGAAAGCTACAACCACTACTTTGGCTGGTATGGCGGCAAGATTGAGGACAATGGTCCCTGGCTGGACAAGTTCCACGCCGAGCACCCCGATATCTGCCTTGGCGTTTCGGAATACGGCTGCGAAGGCATCATCAACTGGCACAGCAGCACCCCCCAGTGCAAGGATTATACCGAGGAATACCAGGCCGTATACCATGAATATATGGCACAGGCCTTTGAGGATCGTCCCTGGATCTGGGCCAGCCATGTATGGAACATGTTCGACTTTGGCTGTGCAGCCCGCAACGAGGGCGGCGTGGCAGGCCGCAACAATAAGGGCCTTGTTACCATTGACCGCAAAACTCGCAAGGACAGCTTCTACCTGTACCAGGCATACTGGACCAAGGACCCGATGGTGCACATCAACGGCCGCCGCTATGCCCAGCGCGCCGGGGAAACCACCGAAGTCAAGGTTTACTCCAATCAGGACTGCGTGACCCTGTACCTGAACGGCAAGGAAGTTGGCACCCAGCAGGCCCACCGCGTGTTCCACTTTACCGTGGCGCTGGCCGAGGGCTTTAACACCCTGCTGGCCGTGGCCGGTTCCGCCAAGGATTCCATCACGCTGGAAAAGGTAGAGAAAGAGCCCGCCTGCTACACCCTGCCGGAGTTCAATGAGCGCCAGGAGGGCGTTGCCAACTGGTTTAAGCAGATGGGCAGCCTGGATCTGGAATCCCCGATGGAATTCCCCGAAGGGTACTATACTATCAAGGACTCTATGGCAGAGCTGGCCAAGAACGAGGAAGCTTTTGCCATTGTTGCCAAGGCCGTAAAGCTGGTCACCAACTTTGACCTGAAACCCGGCCAAGGGATGTGGAGCATGATGAGCGGCATGAGCCCCGAACACATGAGCGGCATGATCTCCACCGACCTGCTGGGGGATAAATTCCTGCCCAGCCTGAACGCCCAGCTGATCAAGATTAAAAAGTAATCCCCTGCCTTTTTAACCCCATAAAGGTAGACGGAACAGCAAGCAAAAACGCCAGAGCAGCACCCGGTAAGGGTTGCTGCTCTGGCGTTTTTATTCGCGTATTATTGTTATTTTTGTCGTTGTTAATTCTTTTTCTTCCTGTGCGTCCGGTTTTGCGGTAAAAAAGTGTTTCACCTTTTCTGCCCCGGCTGCATCCATAGGGTACTGGACTTTGATGCGCCCATCCTCAAAGCGCAAAATTACCGTGCAGCAGGTCAGCAGCAAATCGCACTGGCTATGGCGCATCCGATAGAACGCTTTTATGCTTTTCCCTCTCGCCCGCTTATTTGGCGCAGGTCAAATCGCTTGCCTTGGCCGCATAATCAAACAGGCCATCGTTCTTTTCTTCCAGTGCCTTGATCATGTGATAGGTATACTCGTTATACGGCGTGGGAATGCCAAGTTCCTGCCCCATCCGCATCAGCGCACCGGAGAACATGTCAATTTCGGTGTGCCGCCCGGCATCCAGATCCTGTAACGTGGAATAGCGCGTTGCAGGTGGGACCAGGCTGCCATGGCGGGAACTTGCATCCACCTTGCTCAAATCAATGCCCTTCGCCACGGCAATGGCCTCCAGCTCATGGCACAAACCATCGCTGATGGCTTTCATGTGGGCACTGCTCTGGTAACAGCCAACGCCCGCGCCCAAAATGCCCTGCGGCAGATTGTTGCAGACATTCAGGCGGAACTTGCTCCAGATTTCTTCCTTAATATACGGGGTAACGCGGGAATGAATGCCCGTACCGGCAAGCAATGCTTCCACCGCCTGCACGCGCTCGCTTTTCAGCGGTGCGGCAAGCTCGCCATAGATAATGCCGATGGTGGTTTCGGGGTTGAAGTGGTAGCCGTCGGCTTCCTTGTGGGAGGCCACCTTGATGAGGGAGGGCAGAACATGTTCCGCACCGATTTTGGCGGCGATGATTTCCTCACTGTCCACACCGTTCATCAGGCTCATCACGGTGGTGTTGGGGTCAACGGCGGCGGCAATGCTGTCCAGTGCGCCGGGCAGCGCACCGTATTTCAGCGCAACCACCAATAGATCCACGCCGTTTGCTTCCTGCGGGGTCCAAACCTGCGGGCGGTAGGTGGTGCCGTTGATGGTGATTCCCTGTTGTTTCAGCCGTTCGGCACGCGGGCCTTCGGCAATTACAGCAAGGCGAATATCCTTGCGGGAGCTGAGTCCCCAGATGACATAAGAGCCGACTGCACCGGCCCCCAGAACAGCAACAGATTTGATTTGCATGCTTCCCTTTCCCCTTTCGCCTGCAGTACTTTTTCTATTCCCGCGGGTAATCGTTGTATTTCTTTGGGGCTATTGTACCATAAAGGAACGCTTTGGTTCAATTACTGCTCCATCGTATAGCTGACCCGATACTGGCCGGAGCCCACTTGGGCGGTAGGGCATCCGTTTTGTTCCGCAAAGGTCAGGCCGTCCGTTTCCAGCAGCTTGGCACCGGGTTCCAGGCAGATTTTTGCCGCTGCATTGGGTGGAATTTCCGCCGTAACGGTGATTTTCCCGTCATCAACTTGCCACTGCAGGGCATAGCGGCCAAAGGGGGTCTGGTGCCAGGCCTGGGCCCAGCGCAGCCCGCCACCGGGGCGCGGGGCCAGCCGTGCGGCGCAAAAACCTGCCGTGCCCGGCTGCTGGCCAATACCGGCGCACTCGCCGTACAGCCATGCCCCCACCGCGCCGTATGCGTAATGGTTGAAAGAGTTCATCCCCGCGGACCACATCGTGCCGTCCGGGCGGCGGCCATCCCAGTGTTCCCACACAGTGGTGGCCCCCTGCAGCACCTGATACAGCCAGCCGGGGTAATCTTTTTTCAACATCAGGTCATACGCCTGCTGCCAGCAGCCATTCTGGCTGAGCGCCGCGCAGAAATACGGTGTGCCCAAAAAGCCGGTAACCAAATGCCCATTTTGTTGTTCCAACAGTTCCAGCAGGCGCTGGATCGTTTTCTGCTTCCACTTTTGCGGGGTCAGGCCAAAGCGCAGGGCCAGAATATGGGCTGTCTGGGTCTGGGCGGTCATTGCACCATCCAGAGTAAAAAAGTTTGCGGCAAAATCTTGGGCTGCCTGGCGGTGAACCCCCGCGTAAAGCTCTGCATCCTGCCGGTTGCCCAGTACCTCCGCCGCCAGCGCCAGCAGCTGGGCCGAAAGCGCATAGTACGCCTGGCTGGTCAGCGCCGTGGGGGTTGCGCCAAAATAACTGCCCGGTTCGGCGTCCAGCGCCACCCAGTCGCCCAGCTGCATCTTGAAATCAAACAGACCGTTTTGGGTGTTGGCGCGCATAAAATCCACCCAGCGCTTCATGCTGGGGTACTGGCTGCGCAGAATGGTATCGTCGCCATACATCTGGTACAGCACCCAGGGGATCACAGTCGCGGCATCGCCCCAGCCGGAAGCGCCATATGGGCAGTTTTTCATCAGCCAGTTGGCCTCGGTGTGGGTTTCCTCAATATTGGGCACCACATTGGCCACGCCGCCGTCCGGCAGCTGGTCCACGGCAAGGTCTTTCAGCCACTTGCTGTAAAAAGTCCAGGTATCGGCCAGCCAGCAGGCGGTCTCGCAAAAAATCTGTGCATCGCCGGTCCAGCCAAGGCGTTCATCGCGTTGGGGGCAATCGGTGGGCACATCCAAAAAGTTGCTTTTCAGCCCCCACAAAATGTTATGGTTCAACTGGTTCACCAGCGGTTCGGAACAGGTAAACTCCCCCGCCGGCTGCATGGCGCTGTGCAGCACGCAGGCGGTAAAATTGGCCGGTTCCGGTTTTCCCGGCCACTGCACCACCAGCGCATAGCGGAATCCCATATAGGTAAACTGCGGCTGCCAGGTCACCGTTTGGCTGCGGGCAAAGGTATATTGCATGGTGGTGCGGGCTTTGCGCAGGTTGGCCAGGTAGGGGTTGCCATCGGCGTCCAGCTCCTCAAAGCAGCGCAGTTCAGCCACCTGCCCGGCTGTACCCTGCACGGTAATTTCCACCCGGCCCGCCATGTTCTGGCCAAAATCCACCACTGTGCTGCCATCCGGCGCGGTAAACACCCGCTGCGCCGGGATGCGCTGCTGCACGCATACCTTGCCTGCGGCCTGGGCGGCCAGTTTGGCGGCAGGGTACGGCACGGTGTGCACGGCGTGCCAGCGGCCTGCGGGGGTGTTTTCCGGCGTTTTGCATTCGGCCCAGTGGGGCAGTTCCAGCGCGGCATCGTATGCTTCTCCGTGGTAAATCTCTGAGAATATCACGGGTGCCTTCGTTCCCTGCCATGCTGGGCCGGTGTTCACGGTTTCACGGGTGCCATCGGCATACACAAGGGTCAACTGCATGGCAAAGGCGGTGGTATCGCCATAGTTGTTGCGGGAGCGGGTCAGGCCCATCACACCCTTGTACCACCCGGCCCCCAGCATTGCCCCGGCCATGTTGAGGCCGGGGTGCAGCATGGCAGTGACCTCATAGGTCTGGTAGAGCAGGCGGCGGTTATAGCTTGTCCAGCCGGGGGTCATCTCATCGGTGCTGACCTTTTGGCCGTTGAGATAAACATTATACAGCCCCAGCGCCGTGGTGCAGGCATACGCGGCCCGCAGCCCCGGCTTTACGGTGAACGCCGCGCGCACCATTGTACCGGCGGAGGATTTCCTGCAGGTTTCGGGGGATTCCGCGCTCACAAACTCGGCTTTCCACTCGGCTGCCGGGTCCAGCAGGGCGGTGATGAACACCGCCGGTTCGCTCCACAGGGTCTGCTGGGGGCCAGCAGCGGTATCGGCCCAAACCTGCACACGGACGTAATATTTTTGCAGCGATTGCAGCGTCAGGCCCGCCACGTGCACCGCGGTGGAGTTTCCGGTTTCACAGGTTTCATCGTACAGCAACGCGGCAAAATCCGGGGTCAGGGCAACTTGCAGGCGGTACTGCGTCTGGCGGATGTTCCGGCAGTTCCCTTCCAGCTGCCAGCCGAACACGGGGGTATGGTCCAGCCCAACGGGGGTCCGCTCATGGTCAAACCAGAGGCCGGTCACAGTCAGCATGGTTCACTCCCCCTTTTGCGCCATATACTGGGCAAACAACGCCAGCTTGGCGTACAGATCATCCAGAATCAGACGGCTGTCGATCCCCTTATACACCCGGATGGGCCGATTGCGGCCGATGGCGGCATAAGTCTGGTCCGCCGTTACATAGGGCGCGGGCACCCAGTCAAACTGGAAGCGGTGTTCATACAGCAGCAGGCCGGGGGCGGGGTTATCGCCCAAAACCCAGCTTTCGCCCGTGCGGAACGCGCTGGCGCGGGATTCCGGCGTTTGGCTGTAAGCCACCAGCTGGTCAAACAGGTAGCGGCCCACGGCTCCCTGGGGGCGCACACGGTATTCCAGTTCCGCCATACTGACCGGCATCATCTCGTACACATTTTTGGGCACCTGCCACACCGGCATGGTGCTGCCAAACACCACGTTGACGGCGTTGACATCATTGCCCAGGTTGAACTCCGGCCCGCCCACAGGGTACGGTGCGCCGCCGATCCAGATTGCGGTCAGCCGGCCCGCAATGCGGGGTTCCTGCAAATAGGCGCTGGCCAAATCGGTCAGTGGGCCAAGCAGCAGCACAAACAGCGGGCGGGTATCCTCTTTCATCGCTTCACGGATGATCAGCTCCGCGCCTTCGCTGGGCACCGGGGTAGCGGCATCCGGCAAAGCGTGGGGCGCACCGTGCAGCACCGGAACCGTCAGCTGCATCAGGACCGTCAAGTCTTTCAGACCCTGCCAGCTTTTCTGCATTCCGTTGGGGTCGCGGGTGCCAAAGTGGGCGGCCACCACGCCGACATTATCAAACTTGGGGCTCAACAGCGCCTGCACAACAGCAAACGGATCGTCCGCTTCGTTGCAAAGGTCGGTATCGGTAATTACACGCACCATTTTTTCTTCCGGCACGGGGAAGTTGTAGTGGGTACAGGTCATGCTTTCCTCCTATTTTATGTTCCGGGTGCTGCGGCTTGCAGTGGGGGGCAGCAGCCCGTTTTTTATTAGAACAAAAAAGGGGCGGCTCTGTGTGAACCGCCCTGTTTTATGTTTGGGTGTATCTGAAAAGTCGAAAATATCGTCTATTTCTACAAACACAGTCGGATTTTACATTAAAAAGCCTTGGAATCCACAAAGGATTCCTGCGGCTCTTTGCCTTACATCCTGCTTGTGTTTGCGAAGTATCCGTCATTTTCTTGGGCAATACCGCATAATTCTAAGTGCCGATACGGCGAGCGAGGTGCGGCAGATGCTAAGCCAAAAGCGCAGATAATACTTTGTGTATTATCGAGCATTTTGGCAACGCAGATGCCGTGCCACAGCCGCCGGAGCGGTGCTTAAGCCGCAAGGCGGGAATTGTGCGGTGTTGCCCTTGGTTTTCAGATACGCCTTAGCCCGCCAAAAAGGCCGCAAACTTTTTGTGCAGTTCTTCCTCGCTCAGGGTTGGGCTGTCCACCGTCAGTTCGCGCGCCAGGTTCAGGGCAAAAATACCCATGATGGATTTTGCATCCACGCAGTAGCGCCCGGAATGCAGGTCCACATCTCCGGGCACAGTGGCCGCAATGCGGTTAAACTCTTTCACTTCACCAATGCTGTTCAGCCGGATGGTAACACTTGCCATTGCCAGTTTGCTCTCCTTTTTGCCGCGGGCATCTGCGGTGTTCTGCCGCCAAAAGCCCGGTTAAAATGTAATGTTCAGCTGCTTGATGCAGGCAGCATCCCCTTTGGTGCCGCCGCGGGCGTACAGGGCCAGGCGCGCGCCGGTCCAGGTTGCCTTGGCAACGGGTTGGGCTCCCCCCAGCAGCACTGCGGTGCCATCTGCTGCCAGCAGGGCATACTGCACCTGCTTGGCAGCCGTTATTTTCATTGTAACGGTTATTTCATCCGTGTCAACCATTTTTTCGGCAAGGATCGTTTCTTCTGCATCGCCGGTGGGGGCAAGGTCTTTCACCATGCCCTGTACCAACTGCACGGTGCAGCCATGCGCGGTGCGGCAGAGCTCAATGGCGGAATATTTCTGCCCCATCACGCTAAGCCCTACTTTAGCTCCGGCGCCGCACCCGGCCAGGCCAAGGGTAACGTTTGCGGTAAAATCCGCTGCAGGCAGCATCTGACTGAGCACATTGGGCTGCCGCCACAAACTTCCGCTGGCCCCGCAGACCAGATGCAGTGCATCCCCCGCCACCGGGCGCAGCCAGGCTTCGGGCTGGGGGTTGGCCTGCCATTGCCATTGCAGGCCGGGCTTGCCGTTTGTAAAGCTGTCCCCTATTTGCAGGCCGGGACCAGCTTCGCCTTTGGGGCAGTCCCACTCGGTCACCGGCTCGCCGATGCCATCGCCGTTTTGTTCCAGGCCGATGAACGGCCAATCGCTGTGCCAGCACATAGGCTGCAGGTGTACCACGCGGCCCAGTTCAAACCGGTCCTGGAAATGCAGGAACCAATCGCTGCCGTCCGGCGCTGTGACCCACGCGCCCTGGTGGGGGCCGTTGATGGAGCTGGCCCCCTGGTGCATGACGATTTTTTCCTCATACGGGCCGTACACATTGCGGGCGCGCAGCACGGTCTGCCAGCCGTATTCCACACCGCCTGCCGGGATAAAGATGTAATACAAGCCGTTGCGCTTGTACATTTTGGGGCCTTCGGCGGTGGGCTGGCTCAGGGTGCCATCAAACACGATGGGGCCGTCCTCCACCACTTCCAGCGTTTCGGGATCCAGGCGGGAAAGCTGGATCTTGTGCTTAATGCCGCAGCGGCTTTTGGCAAAGGCGTGGGCCATATACACGCTGCCGTCATCGTCCCACAGGGGGCAGGGATCGATCCACCCGCTGGCGGATTTTACGCAGTGCAGCGCACTCCAGGGACCGGCGGGGTCGGTGGCTTCGGTGTAAAAAATGCCCTCGTCCGGCAGGGGAATGAATGCATAGAACCTGCCCGCATGGTAGCGCAGCGCCGGGGCCCAGGTGCCGCAGCCATGGGCTGGCTGGGCATAGCGGTCAAACGGCAGACGCTCCACGCAGTTGCCGATGCGCTCCCAGTGGACAAGATCCTTGCTGTGCAGCACCGGCACGCCGGGCAGGTAGGTAAAGCTGGAAGAGATCAGGTAATAGTCCTCCCCCACGCGGATGGCGTCGGGGTCACTGAAATCCATGGGCAGCACCGGGTTCTGGTAGCAGCCATTTTTGATATCGGTCACATAACGGTCCATTGCTTTTATCCTTTCTTGTGTTCGACTTCCAGCAGCAGCTCACATGCAGCTTCCAGCACGCAGGCGGAAGCCCACAGATTGTGGCTGAACCAGCTGCTGAACGGTCTGCCATCACTGAAGCGCTCCACATCCAGCCCATCGCTGGGGCACCAGCGTTCCGACAAAATGCCGTAACGGCCATAGCCGGTGGCTGCGGGGTACAGTTCCAGGCATTGCAGCATCCAGGCGGCAGAATCCGCCGCGCGGCTGGCGTAATAGCCGTCACCCGTCACCCGTGCCAGATAGCGCAGGTCAGTGTCAATAATAACCCCCATGGGGTGGATATGCGGGTTGGAAACCGAGGTAACGGCGCCGCCGCAGGCGGACCACCCCTGGTTCAGCGGGGTGTGCTCCGGGTAGGTCTTGTAGCCATAGCGCCACAGGAACTCGTACCCGGCGCTGTCTTTCATATATTGCAGGAATTCGGCCTTGCCGGTCTGCTCATACAGCAGGCGGCTGCCGCGCATGAAGGCCAGGTTGCCCTCCTCATCCACGGCTTTCCAGGTGTCCATGGGGGTACCGTAACAGTTCAGGTCCTTGACAAAGGTATGGTAGTAATCCAGCGCTTTTTCGGCGGAGTGCAGGCAACGTTCTTCGCCGGTCAGGCGGTAGAGGTAAACCAGCGCCGGGGCAAACCAGCAGCCCGCAAAGCCGCTCCAATCCTGCACTTTGCGTTCCTGGGTGGAGTAAGTATAGCCGAAAGCGCCGTCTGCGCGCTGCAGATCCATGACGGTATGCAGCACCTTTTGGGCTGCATCCATCCATTTGGCCGGGCAGGGTTTGCCGTTTTGGTGCAGATAATCCATCGTTTTGGTCAGGTAGTGGACGGCGCTGCCCACTGTATAGGCACAGTGGCAGTCTTTGACCAGGCCGTACCCGGTCCACCAGCCGTTCACCTGGCTGCCCGCGGCATTGGGGGCCATCAGGTCGTTCAGCAGGCCGGAATTTTCGTTATACGCATCGGCAATGCGGTCAAACAGCTGTTCGCCACTCATGGCCGCGGCCAGCGGCGCTTCGGCATCCGCGCCAAGGGCATCGCGGCAGAGCACCAGCGGATAGGCCAGCACGCCGCCACCCGTCCAGCCGATCTCCGTCACCAGCCGCCAGGGGCGCATCTCGGTCTCCCTGGGCGGGCGGCAGCAGCGGTTGGTATACTCCCCCGCCGCCGCGTCAAAGTTCTGGTAGGCAAAGGTGTCCAGCATACCCTGCACGGCCTGGCGCAGGGTATTGCGGGGGACGGCGCGGTCCTGGTGGCGGGCGTATTCCTGCCGGATGATCTCATGCAGCTCGGTTCGCGGGCCGCTGTGCAGGTAGATCCTGCCGCTGGTCTGCGCCTTGCAGGCCATGCTGCGGGTGGACGGCGCCGGGGTGGAGCGGTTTTTGAAGGTGGTGGGGTCGTTGGTGTACCCCAGGCTGATGCCGAACGCATCCGGCAAAGCGGCAAACACACCGTTGCGTATGGTGCCCGCCTCGCTTTGGCTGTAAGGCTCCACGGCAACGGCCGCAACACCGCCATTCCAGCACAGTGCCGAAAGCGGCATGGCGGCGCGGTCCGCACGGAATTCCCACAGCGGCGCACAGAACGCCACCTCGTGGTGGTCCTTCGTCAGCAATGGAAATTCGCCGGGTTTGGCTTCCGCGGCGTGGTTATCGCCGTAAATATTGCAGGGGATCACATGGAAATAATCGCTCTGCCCCGGCACAGCCAGCCACATGCGCAGCTGGGTGGGGTTGGGCGCATCCATTTGCAGGGTGTAGCACAGCGTATCGCCAGCGGGGGTGAACTGCGCACTGTAATGCGCACCGTTCAGCGTCCAGTCAAAGCCGGACTGTGTGCAGGCAGTTTCCGGCACCGGCACCCAGGCATCCTCGATCCGGCAGGCAAAGCTGACGTTTAATGTTTGGGAATTCAGATCCAGTTTCATTATGATACCTCAACAAAAAATGCGGGCCGGGCAGTGCCGGCCCGCAACGGGTCAATGATTTTTAGGAGGAACAAACATTTTTAAAAAGAGGAAAACGAAAATCAGCCTTTCAGGCCGGAGGTTGCAATGCCTTCCACAAAATATTTCTGTGCGGCAAAGAAGAGGAGAACCAGCGGCAGAACCGCAACGCAGGCCATGGCCATAACGCGGCCCCACACCACAACACTTTCCGCGTCAACGGAAAGGCGCAGCGCCAGCGAGATGGTGTATTTTTTGACCGAGTTGATGAAGATCAAGGAGTTGAAGTAATCGTTATAGGTCCACAGGAACTGGAACAGGCCAGCGGAGAAGAGGGCCGGCTTCATCAGCGGCAGCAGGATCTGCCAGAAGATGCGGAAGGTGCCACAGCCATCAATGCAGGCGGATTCGTCCAGATCGCGGGGGATGCCGCGCATGAACTGGATGAGCTGATAGATGAAGAATGGGTAGCAGGCCAGCAGGGCGGGCACCCAGAATGGCATGTAGGAATCGACCCAGCCGAACTTGTTGAACAGAACGTAACGCGGGATGATGATGACCGAGTTGGGAAGCATCAGGGTGGCGATCAGGATGGCAAACAGCTGCTTTTTGAACGGGAAGTTGAACCGTGCAAAGCCATAGGCAACCAGCGCACTGGAAGCGATGGTCAGCAGCGTGGTGGGGATGACCATGATAAAGGAGTTGATGAAATAGGTTGCATAGGTATAAATACCGGCGCTTTTCCAGCCGTCAATAAAGTTCTGGAAGCTGAAGCTTTTGGGCATCAGTGCAATGGAGCCAAAAATTTCATCGTTGGTTTTGAACGCGGCCGAAATCATCCATGCAATGGGGAACAGCAGCACGCAGCCAATCAGGATGATGACCAGATAGGTCAGCACCAGGTTCAGGGTCTTTTTTTGTTGTTTTGTCATAATGCTCACGCGCCCTTTCTCAGCTTTCGTCGCCATAGAAGACCCACCACTTGGAGGTTGCGAACAGCACCAGAGTGATCAGCATGATCACAACAAAGATGATCCAGGAAATGGCGCTGGCGTAACCCATCTTGAAGTAGGAGAAGCCTTCCTTATACAGTTTCATGCCCAGCACATAGGTAGCCTTCATGGGGCCGCCATCGGTGATGACAAAGGCAGAGGTGAAGTTCTGCAAAGCCTGAATGGTCTGCATGATAAGGTTGAAGAAGATGATGGGGGTGATTTGCGGAACGGTGATGCTGAAGAACATCTTGACCTTGCTTGCGCCGTCAATCTCGGCAGCTTCGTACAAATCTGCCGGAACGTTTTTCAGCGCGGCCAGGAACATGACCATGGAAGAACCAAACTGCCAGATCTCCATCATGCAGATGGTGCGCAGGGCTTGATTGGGGTCGCCCAGCCACTGTACGTTGGGCAGGTGCAGGGTGGTCAGGATGGCGTTGATAACGCCGTTATCCATGAACATGATCTTCCACAGCAGAGCAACAGCAACGCTGCCGCCGAACAGGGACGGAATGTAGTACAAAGTACGGATGAGGTTGATGCCTTTGATGTCACGGTTGAGGAACACCGCAACAGCCAATGCCATAACCAGCTTGCCGGGCACGGTGTACAACGTGTAGGCCAGGGTAACTTTCAAGGAGTTCCAAAACTCATTATCCATGGTGAACAACTGGATGTAGTTGCTCAGGCCGGTGAACGAGGGGGTGCCGGTGATTTTGTAGTTGCAGAACGAGTAAACCAGCGAGCTTAAAAACGGGTACAGCTGCAGGATCAGCATACCGATGATCCACGGGGCCAGATAAGCAAACGCCGCGTAATCGCGCTTGGTATAGTGCTTGATTTTGGTTTGTTTTGTCATAGGATCACACCTCTTTGGAAAAAATCCGCCTTTTTACTGGTGTAGCTGAAAACAAAGAAAATGACGGATATTTCGCAAACACAAGCAGGATTTAAGGCAAAGAGCCGCAGGAATCCTTTGTGGATTCCAAGGCTTTTTAACGCCAAATCCGGCTGTGTTTGTAGAAATAGACTATATTTTCGACTTTTCAGGTACACTTTAATAAAACGGATGCCTCGGTGGGAGACACCCGTTTTTGATGTTCGCTGAGGTTTACTGGGCGCTGATGTAGCTGGAGAGCTGATTGTACATATCGGATGCAGCGCTTGCGGGGTCGGTGGTGCCGTAACCGACAGCCTCGATGGTATCAGCAATGATCTGCTTGGATTCCGGTGCGGAGGAGTACTTGTCGTTGGTCAGGCCGCTGTAGCCGCTGGCAATGTTGGCGGCGGTCATCATGTTCGGGTCCAGGGTACCGTCTTTTTCGCAGATTTCACGGGCCTTTTCCGTCGGGGGAACACTGCGCACGCAGGCCAGGGTGCTTTCGGCGTCATCGCTGTTAAAGAAGTAATCCAGGAACTTCATGGCTGCTTCCGGAGCCTTGCAGGTGGAGGTAACTGCCAGGACCTGCGGGCAGTTGCAAGCCCAGCCGTTGTCCTTAGCGCCGTCCAGCAGGGGCAGGTAGCCGGTGCCATAGGTTGCGCCCTCATTGGCGGCGGTCATAACATTGATGGTGGAGATGTAAGCGAAGGTGCAGACGTACTTGCCAGCGATCCAGTTGGGGTCAGACTGCAGGTCGTCGTTGCTGTAAGCGGAAGAGTAGGAAGCCGGTGCGCAGACATTGTTGTCGTACAGGCTCTTAACGAGATCCAGGCAGTTCTGGATATCTTCCTCGGTATAATTGAACTCTTTGGAGTCAGCGTCAAAGATGGTCTTGCCGGTCAGCTGCTTCATGTAGGTAAAGAACACCAGGTTGGTCACATACTCTTTGTTGGTGCACAGCAGGTAGGTATCGGGGTCTGCTTCATGGACCTGTTTGCCCCATTCAATGAACTGATCCCAGGTGTACTGGGTGTTGAAGTCGATGCCGTACTTTTCAGCCAGCTCTTCGTTCACAACCAGTGCCGGGCCGGCAATGCCGGTGGGCAGGCCCAGCTGCTTGCCGTCAAAGTTACCATTCACGCGCAGGCCAATGTAGTTGGGGTCAAAGTTGGAAAGATCAAAGTCGTAGTCCTTGTAATCCAGGAAGTAATCGCCGGTGGAAACAAAAGCGGGCATCGTTTCGGGGTCAATCTGCACGATGTCGGCGGCGGTGCCGGATGCCAGCTGGGTTGCCAGCTTATCATGGTAGCCGTCAGAAGAGCCATACTCGGCTTCGATCTTGATGTTGGGGTTTTCTTCCATGAACTTGTTGATGACTTCCATGGTGGCGTTGGCGCGCTCATCGCCGCCCCACCAGGCAAAGCGCAAAGTCACCTGTTCATCGCTGGAAGTGGAAGCTGCGGTGCTGGTAGAGGCAGCGCCGCTGGTGCTGTCGGCTGCCGAGGCTGCGCTGCTGGCAGCACTGCCGCCGCATGCGGCCAGAGACAATGCCATGCTGGCGGCCATCATACCGGCCATAAGTTGCTTTTTCATATTGTTTTCCTCCTTCTAAATCGGCCCTTTTCGTCGAGCCTTATCATGGTTTTATTATAATTTGTTTGGCAGATTTATAAAAGGACTCACGCTTGCTAAAAGGATTCATCATTTGACACAAAACGCCGGGCAGGTATCATCTCTTGCGTTTTGGCGCAATTTAAGATACCCGCCCGGCATTTTATTATTCTGTTTTACCCGTTTGCGGGGCATCCGGGGTATATTTTTTGTACGGGATGCAAAACGACACGCTGGTGCCAAGGTTTTTTATGGAACAGATGCGCAGCCCCGTTTCCTCCGGGTAGCGCAGGCGCAGGCGGCGGTCCAGGTTGGTCAGCCCAATACTGCGGCTGTTGCGGTCCGCAATGCGTTTGCGCAGCGCTTCCAGCTCTTCCCTTGTCATGCCGTCACCGTTATCGATCACACGCAGGTTCACCTTATCGCCAATGCGGCGGGCGCGCACCTTCATGTAACCGCGCTCGTTGCCGCGCAGGGCGTGCAGCAGGCTGTTTTCTACCACGGGCTGCAGCATCAGGCGGAATACCTCGGCGTCCATCACATCGTCGTCCACTTCATAATAAATAATAAAGCTGTCCCCAAAGCGGTAGTGCTGCACTTCCACATATTTTTTAAGGTAGTCCAGCTCTTCCCGCAGGCTGACGCTCTTTTGCGGGTTGGTCAGCGAATACTTTAGGATATCCGATACATACCCCACCACCGCGCTGATGCGCCCATCATCGTTCAGCTTGCGGGCTTCCATATCCAGCGTTTGCAGGGTGTTGTACAAAAAGTGGGGGTTGATCTGCAACTGCAGGGCGGTCAGCTCGGCGTTCTGCTGGCGGTACTGCTTTTCTTTCAGCTGGATGTTCAGGTAGGTGTTGTTCAAAAACATCATCAGGATATTGTTCATGATAACGTCATATTCATCATTTACCTTGCGCTGGGGGCGCTGGATGGTGCGGCCCGCCTCGGCATCCTCAAACATCTGCAGCATCAGGTTGATCTCGTCAAAGCTGCGCTTGGTGTTGACGTATGCCAAAAACACAATGGCGTACAGCGCCACAACCGCCATCAGCAGCAGCGGCATCAACCGTTCGCCCAGGTTTTCCAGGATCATGGCCCGGTCAATGGTAGATACGATGTAGAAATCCGGGTTCTGGTAGCTTTGCCAGTTCAACAGGCAGTCCCGGTCATCCAGCTTGATCCAGAACTCGTGCTCCTGTTCCGCCGTGTTCCCTGCCCCGCTCAGCGTTTTGCCCATCAGGTTTTGCAGCTCTTCCGTCGCGCCTGCGTCCCCTGCCTTTGCCAGCAGGCGGCCGCTGCCGTCAACCAGGTACAGATGCTGGTTATGGGACGGGCGCAGCACAGCAATTATTTCCTGCAAGTGGCTGATGTTCAGGGTAACGGCCACACATCCTTCCATCGTCATCATCCGGGCGCACACTACCAGCTGCCTTCTCTCGCTGGCTTTGCCTGCGTTCACCACCACCGGGGCAATGCAGGTGCGCTCGGTATCCGACATAGAGGAATACACGCTGTACCAGCCGCTGTAATCATCCGCCGAAAGGTTGACCAGCCCGCTGGACGTCAGCGCACGGTCGTACCCATCTATATAGATCAGAACCGAATCCACGTAATCATACGCGTTGGTCATGCTGTTCAGTGAGGATACCAGGCTGCGCAGGTAGATGGCATCGGTGTAAGAAAGGCTTTCCCTTTTCAGAGCTTTGTTCAGCACCATGTTGGTGCGGGTCATGCCGGTCATGTAGCTGTTCTGCGCCAGGACCGAATCCAGCACCAGCGAGATGTTGGAGCGCACAGCCTCAATACCGCGCTCATTGTCCTGCGTCATACGGTGCATCTGGGTCACAAAGGTCATGTAGGTGGTAACGGCCACCAGCAGCAGCGCCGGGATCAGCATGACCACCACAAAGTTCCACATGCGCTTCAAAAAGAACTTCCGCTTCATTCCCTTCATAGCGCGGCACCATCCAGGCGGGATTTGCGGTATTCCGATGGGCTCTGCCCATAATACGCTTTGAACGCACGGGAGAAGTTTTTGGGGTTATCGTACCCGACATAATAGGCAATATCATAGCTTTTATAGTGGATATCCGCCAGCATCTCACATGCTTTTTCCATCCGCGTCTTGAGCAGCAGCTCCGAAAAGCTGGTTCCGCTTTTTTCCTTGAACACGCGGGAAAGATAAGCCGGACTCAAGGAAACCTTGGCCGCGGCTTCTTCCAGCGTGGCAGTGCGGTAATTATCTTTTAAGTATTGCTGCACATCGTACACGATCTGGTCGTAATAGGCCTTGGGGGCGGTTTCCTGCACGGCGCTGCGGGCATCCAGCCGGGCTTTGACCTTTTCAAAGCATTCCAGCAGGGCGCTGTAGGCCACCGGTTTCATCAGGTAATCCGCCACGCCGTTTTGTAGCGCCGCGCGGAAGTATTCGTAATTGCTGTAGCTGCTGAAAAATATTTTCTGGATGTTGGGGTATTCCATCAGCCGATGGCTCAGCTCCAGGCCGTTCATATCCGGCATTTCAATATCGGTCAGCACCACATCCACCGGGTTTTCGGCAATATATTGCAGGGCTTTGCGTGCGCTGGTGAACACCTGCACCACCTCGAACCCAATGTTCTGCCAGGGGAACAGCTGAGCCATTCCGCTGGCAATCTTCTCTTCATCATCAATAATAATCAGTTTATACATCTTGCAGCCCCCCATCCGCGTTCAGGGCAAAACCGTTCTTTCTGCCTGCCCTTACATTCGGGCAAACCACCACTTGTATACCAGTATAAAGCCCTTTTGCCCCAAGGGCAAGACAAAAATCACGGAATGATGGTTAGGGCAATACCGCATAATTCTAAGTGCCGATACGGCGAGCGAGGTGCGGCAGATGCCAAGCCAAAAGCGCAGATAATACTGGATGCTGCAAAGGTGAGCGCCGCCAGTGGCGGAAACAGCGAACCGAAGCAGGGGCAGCGGTCGCAGAGTGCGAGGGGCTTTTGCCCCCGAAGCACGATGCGGATACCGCAACCCGACATTATCGAGTATTTTGGCAACGCAGATGCCGTGCCGCAGCTGCCGGAGCGGTGCTTAAGCCGCAAGGCGGGAATTGTGCGGTGTTGCCCTAGCTTTTTGCGTATTTGGGGGATACTGTTTGGCGGTTTTGGGGCGGCTTGTGCATCATATTCTGGGGGGTTGAGCGTTTCATTAGGATCGGCGGGTAGCTTTTATTTTGCGAATGGGTGGTTCGGACGGGGGAACATTCTGGATTTTTGGTGGGTTGGAATGATGGCCTGGGATGGATTTTTGTGCAGGGTGGTAGGACGGAATTTTCCCCTGCGGATTATGATATCCCACACATCCACCCCATAAACAACCTGTGGGGCGGGATTTCCCCTTCCCGCCGCGGAGAACCTTGTTGGTTTGTGTTGTGCCCGCTAAAATATTTGCAGGAGACAATGCTTCTCTTGAGGGCAGTTCCCCGCGGGGTGGAAAGATGCCGCGGAGCGGCGGAGAGGACCGGGCGCTGTTTACACCTGTCACCACAAATGCTTGAAGGGTGAATCTCACAGGCTGCCTCTAGGGTGTATCTGAAAAATTCATGTTTTTATGCTGCCCGATTTCCGCGGCGTCCGGCAGTCATTTTCTCCTTGCTGCTAACCATTCTGCATTTATTTTGACTGTCTTTCGCCGATGCGAAGGTAATAGGCAATACCGCATAATTCTAAGTGCCGATACGGCGAGCGAGGTGCGGCAGCTGCTAAGCCAAAAGCGCAGATAATACTGGATGCTGCAAAGGTGAGCGCCGCCAGTGGCGGAAACAGCGAACCGAAGCAGGGGCAGCGGTCGCAGAGTGCGAGGGGCTTTTGCCCCCGAAGCACGATGCGGGTACCGCAACCCGACATTATCGAGCATTTGGGCAACGCAGATGCCGTGCCGCAGCCGCCGGAGCGGTGCTTAAACCGTAAGGCGGGAATTATGCGGTGTTGCCAATACTTTCTCAAGTTGCAGGCCATCTACTATTGCTTAAATCGTCAAATTATTCCCGCTTGGTTTCCAAAGAGATTCTCTGTACCTAAATACAAATTGTATTATTTAATAAGTTTAATACAAAAATAGCGTTGTATTCCTGCCATTTCACATCACGTTTCCACGTTTTTGTCTATCAAGCAGCATGCCAACCTCTGCCCTCGCTCTCTCCCTATCAACTTTCGCCTTTCTCCCTATCCCGCCAAATCCCATCGTTTGGTCGGCTGTTTTAATTCCAAATCGTATAATATTGTTCATATATGCCATTTTGTTTTTAGTACTTTCCTTCTACTCCGCCTGACAGAATAACCAATACCCTGTGTAAAATTGCAACTCTTCCCTTTCGCAGCGTACAGTGTTGCATCTTTACACAGGGTATTCCTATCCCTGTCGTATTATAAAAAGGTAATTCACCCTGCAGATTGTTGCCATTTACACAGGTTTCTCCTCTTTTTTGGTTCCCCGCACCTGATTCACCCAAAATCCGCTTTATTTCGCAAACGCTGCATCGCGCTTTTCCTCATGTTTTGCTCTGTAAACCTGTGTAAAATTCCAACATATTTTTCCTTTTTTCCTATTCTCACCTTCTATCCGTTTTGTTGTAATTTCGCACAGGTTTATGTTTTGTAGTATTTTCAGGCTGCTTTGCATACAAAACGGCACCGCGTCTTTCAAAAAACGCGGTGCCGCCTTTGATTTATTCAAGGCAACACCGCACAATTCCCGCCTTGCGGCTTAAGCACCGCTCCGGCAGCTGCGGCACGGCATCTGCGTTGCCAAAATGCTCGATAAGACATCCAGTATTATCTGCGCTTTTGGCTTGGCATCTGCCGCACCTCGCTCGCCGTATCGGCACTTAGAATTATGCGGTATTGCCTCAAGATTTTGAAGTGCTTACCCTGCCGTGCTGTTCTGCTCTGTCAGCCCCGTAAACACCGGGTCGTTCAGCAGCATTCCGGGAACAACATATCGGTAGGTGATTGCCTGCCTGCCGTTGATCACACGCACACTATCGTTGGCCAGTGCCAGCTCTTTCAGGGTTTGCATATCCTCATCGTTCAGATAGATGGAGATCTGCTCCAGGCCAGATGTCTGCTTATATTTTGTCCCGTTTGTAACGGGAACATAGCGGCTGCTGACGGGGTTCAACTCGTAATTCTGCACCCCGCACAGGCGCGCTTTCGCAGCCTGTTCATGGATCAGCTCCGATGTCAGGGTGCCCAGCCGCGTGCCGCGCCAGTCCGCTTCGCTTTGCAGCACTGCCCGCACAGCCAGGTGCAGCCGGATGACAATTCGCTGTTTCATATCGTGGATTCCTGTATTCCTATTTGCATGGATTTTTGTTGTTTGCTGCTTTCGTGGATCTGGATTATTCCACAGCATCAATCAGTGCTTTCAGCTCCTGCGCTGCCGCAATCAGCTCCTGCATCTGGTCCGACATTGCTTTGCGGTCCTCTGCCGTATAACTGCGGATCTTAGCTTCAATATTTTTTGCCGCTGCAATTTTACGCAGTTTGCGGGCCGTGGTGGGCAGCTTGGCCGAAATAAAGTTGTGATCCTTATCTACTGCCGCCGCCTTGTTTTCCTGCGTCTTGGCCTGACCGATTGCATCCTGTGCATTTTGCAACGCTGCTGCAAATACGCTCTCGCGCTCCTGCATGCTGCGGCGTTCCACTGCTACATCCAGCATGGCGGTGGTCAATGCGTCCTTAATGGCGCGGCGCTCATGGCTGCGTGGGTCAAGGGCTGCGATTTTCAAAAACACTGCGGCTGCACGGGCCTGTTCTTCCAGGGTCAGGCGGAGATAGGTTTCGCACTCGGCTCGGTTCAGGAATTCCTCATCCAGCAAGCGGCGCAGGTCAGGGTTGAGATCATTCTGAATCGAAAGCGCCTTATCAATCGTGCGGGAATTCAGCGGGCTGACCTCTTTCAGCGCTTTTTTCGCTTCCGCTGCGCTCAGGTTATACGGTGCTTTCTGCAGGTTTTCCACAAAACGCGCCGCCGCCTGGCGCATCACACGTTCATTGCTGATGCCGCCGCGCACTTGCAGGTTTGCGCTGTCAATATACACAACTTTTTCGTTTTCCGTCAAGTTGCGCACCACTTTGCACTGCACTTTCTGCCATTCACTCATGCGGTTGGGCAGCTGCTTTTCTTCCTGCTCGCGTTTATCCTGCTCCACCAACAGGCGCAGCGCACGCAGGCGGCGCTCGCCGGAAAGCAGCACATATTTTCCGCCAACACCGGTCTTAGGGAACACAACCAGGTTGTGCAGCAGCCCCGCGCGGCGGATATCATCGGCCAGCAGCGCAATATCTTCCTCGGTATCCAGCTCACGGTAAAGGGCATTATCCGGGTTTTCTTCAATATCATTGATATTGATCTCGCTGTATTCACCGCCCGGCTCCTGGTCGCCGCGCGCAATCTTACTTAACGCTGCTTCGTTTACTTTAAAGCCTTTTTTCTGCAGTCGGTCCAGTTTGCTTGCCATCACTCTGCCTCCTGTTCAACGCGCGTTTTCAGCTCGGCATACACCTTTGCATAATCCTTTGCCGGGTTGCTGCTGCGTGCACATAGCACAACCGGCGCACCAAGGCGGGTGCTATCCTTTACAGCCTGTCCCTTACGGATTTCGGCAGCAAACAGCTTGCTGCCCAGCTGGCTTTCCCGCAGTTCATTGCGGATCACTTCGGTCAGGGCAGTTTTTTCCACCATAGTCAGGATAATGCCCAAAACATCAATTTTTTCGCCCTCATCGTGCTCCAACTGCTGGCACATGGCCACAGTGCGGTACACACTGTCACGGCTGTAGTCATCGCACACGCAGGGGATCAGCACAAAGTCACTGGCCATCAGGGCGTTGGTCACCATTACATCGCGGGACGGCGGGGTATCGATCAAAATATAGTCGTATTCGCCGGCAACCTGTGCCAGGCACATGGCCAAAAACATATTGATACTGGTGCTTTCGGACTGTTCCAGGATTTGCAGCTGCTTGGCCGCCATTGGGGTGTTGCCATTTGCCGGAATTATATCGATATTATCAAACTGCGTGCGGGAAATATAGTTCTGCGTGCCGCTGATGCCATAGGCACGGAACATATCATACACGCCAGCGCGGTCAAAAGTATTATCGGTTACACGGGCGCCCGTCAGGGTATAGGTACAGTTGCCCTGGGCATCCATATCCACAACAAGCACCCGCTTGCCGTCCTGCGCCATCAGCGCCGCCAGGTTGCAGACGGTAACGGTTTTTCCCACGCCGCCTTTTTCAATGCAGACTGAGATACAATATCCCATTGTTTTCCTCCTTGCGAGCGCCTTTGTGTAGGCATCTCTTCGTTGCTGTCGGTTAATCTTTGGCTTTTGTTCGGTTCTTTTTGCGGTACCGCACGCCGGTATCTTAGGCAATACCGCATAATTCTAAGTGCCGATACGGTGAGCGAGGTGCGGCAGATGCCAAGCCAAAAGCGCAGATAATACTGGATGCTGCAAAGGTGAGCGCCGCCAGTGGCGGATGCAGCGAACCGAAGCAGGGGCAGCGGTCGCAGAGTGCGAGGGGCTTTTGCCCCCGAAGCACGATGCGGGTACCGCAACCCGACATTATCGAGCATTTTGGCAACGCAGATGCCGTGCCGCAGCCGCCGGAGCGGTGCTTAAGCCGCAAGGCGGGAATTGTGCGGTATTGCCCTTAATCTGACTGCGGGTTGCAAAAACGGGCACCCCGTGCCGTGCGGCATCTCTTCGTTGCTGTTATAGTTTCTATTATATCATATGCTTCGCGTGTGTCAACGGATATTTTGACGAATATTATGCAGGCATCTCTTCGTTGCTGTTCACGCTTTTTCTCTGCCGCTTTCCCTTCCTATCCTTCTTCACTTCATCCAGGCATTCCCGCTCACCCACCTTCATTCTCACCTATTATCCCAAAGTCTATCTGAAATCAAAAAAGCAGCGGCCAGCAATCTGCCAGCCGCTGCTTACCTTATTATAATAGTGCTCCCGGATGTTCCGCTCCGCTTCACCTCAATTACTCTTCGCTGTCATCCGGGATATCTTCCTCAAAAGCATCCATCCAGCTTTCGTTGTGCCACTTATCTTTTTCACCTTTTTCCTTGGCGGCAACCTTCTGCCGTTGTGCCTGGTCGTTCATTATGGTGCCGATCGGGTTCAGCGCGCGCTCTTCAATAATGTGGTAGAACAGCCCCATCGGGTTATTCACGTTGGGGTCCTTGGCGGCCTTTGCCCAGAACACATCAAAGTCCAGTTCATGCGCCATAGCTTCCATCAATGGGGTCAGGCTGCCATACTTTTCAATCACTTCATTCATGCAGGCCAGGTAATGCAGCCGCATTTCGTCTTTCAGCCCATTGCGCAGGCTGGAAGGCGATGGCACGCACCGCGCTGCCAGGTGGCGGTAAATTTCGTGGTAAGCGCCGCGCTGGCCGCTTGTCAACGTCTTTTCCAGGTATCCATCATCTACAAACTTTGCAAACTCTTTTCGCATATCCTGCCGTTTTACAATCGTTTCGGGAATCAGCTCTACCTTGGGCGGCTCCGGCTTCGGCAGCGTTTGCTGCACCGGCTCGTCCATCACATGGTACTCCGCTTCCAGCAGCTCCTCTTTGGGTTCTGCTGCCGGCTTTGCCTTGCGGAAAATATAAATGCGATAGTTATCCATATCCTCGCGCAGCACCTTGTTCAGGTACCGCGCTGGGCTGCGCATCTTCTGCGACCGGGGAATGATCTCCTGTGCATAACGGGGTGCCACACCGGCCAGCCAACTGGTCAGCCCGCCGCAATCCAGGATGATGGCATTCATCTTTCCAAACACCGTTTTGTTGCCGCCGTCCTGCTCGCCATCGCCTGCCTGGATGGTGCAGCAGGCATCTGCCAACACATCAATGATCACTTCCACCGCGTGCAGCTCTTCGGGCGTAATCTCCGCGCGCAGCTGATCCATGCGCGCTTTCACAACAATTTCCTCCCGCAGCTCGGTGCGGTGGCGTCCAAAGGAATAGGGAATCGTTGTTTCCGGTGCCGAAACATAATCAAAGGTGATCACGCTGGGGTCATCCAGCAGCGAATCCTCAATCGCCACGGTGGGGCGGCCCTTCTTTTTGCTCTTTTTGCGCACTGTGCTGTTGATGCTGTCCAGGTTGGCCTGTGCGGCGGCATCATCCACCGGGTCAATCGTTACCACCAGCGAAAGAACCTTCTGCCCTTTTTTTTCGTACACATCGTAATTAAAAATAATATCCGTCTTTTCGTTAATTTCCGCCTTTGCCTTTTCCAGTGCCAGGCGGCGGAAATCCGACCATCGGTTGGCCGTATACGAAAGCTGTTCATACAGCATGCTCAGGTTCCATACCAGCGGTTCCCCGGCCGCTTTCTTTTTCAGGTACAGGCTCTGGTAGCTCTTGCACAGCTCGTAAATGCGGATGGAATAGGTGGACCGCATCAGCATGGTGTAGGTCACATCCATGGTGGTATACAGGGTTTTCAGCTGCACCAGGTGCGGTTTCAGCACCGGATCCAGCGTGATGGTCATGCGCGCGCGGCCCTCATCAATGCGCACTTTATCGATCCAGCGGAATGTTTCCACCGTGGAAGTTCCGTTATTCTTGATCCACTGGATGGGCGCGTTGGCCAGCTCCTCAATATTTTTGCGCACCTGCTTGTACAGCGCCCCGCTGTGCGGGTCCATGCCGGTCATCTTGATAAAATCATAAATGCTCAGCTCATAAGAGGGCAGGTCCGTATCCTCCGGCTTAATCATCGAAAAAATATGCAGCATCAGGCGCTGCTGGCTCAGCGTCAGGTTGTTGCGCGTCATCTGTACAAGGTCATTGGATTTGCGAACGATGGTCTGGTCCCCGCGTTCTTCAAACGTAACGACAAACGGATCATCTTTTTTCTGTTTACTTGCCGCCATAAGCAGGGGCCTCCTATATCGGTTGCTGTATCCCGGGTGGTCACGCACATCATGCTAAACATTATAGCACATCCTGTTGTCCAGCGCAAGAATTGCAAATTTACACAGGGTTTCACCGCCATTACCCTGTGCAAAATGCAACACCCGCGTTGTGGTTTGCCATATATCCTGTGGGGGTTGCAGCCCGGGTGCAGGTTACACAGGGTTTTATTGTGCTTTTCTATCCTGCCGTTTCAGGGTTCTGTAACCTGATGGAATGGCAACACCAATTTTTTCCTGTTCTCCCCCATCTCCCGGCTTACCTCTGGTTGTTATTATGGCTTAGTTGTTTAGTTCTATATTAGTAATAGGTAGAGCCTGTGTAATTTAACAACGCAAACCTGTGTGTTCAACCAACTGCAGCCTGTGCATTCCACCACCATTTTCCTGTGCGGAAAGCAACCTGCGTAAAGTTGCAAATAAGCCAAAAACAGCCAAACCTGTGTAAATTGCAACACGGAGAACGGGCCTATCCTGTGTGGTTTTTCAACAGGTACGCGGGTCACGGCGGGGCAGGGGAGCGGGAATACCCTGTGTAAATTGCAACTGTTCCGGGGGTAACCTGTGCGTTTTTCCAACGGTAAGCGGCATAGGGAAACAAGGCAATCCTGTGCGTTTTTCCAACACGTTTCGGGAATGTTCGGCACAGAATGCGGGCAATACCCTGTGCAAAATTACAACAGCGCACAGCTGCTTCAAATAGATCAGTTGCAAATTCACACAGGGTAGCACCCCTTTTATAATAAGGTAAGTGCCGCATAGAATGGCGCGTGAGGGGTTGCAGTTTACACAGGATAGATTGAAAGCTGGGAGCTGGAGGTGTATCTGAAAACAAAGAAAAAGCTCGTCTGTTTCAGTAAACGCAGCCGGATTTTGTGCTTGCGAAAGATCCGCTATTTTCGTTGCTCTCAGAGGCACCTCAGGAGCTGGCGCAAATAGAAATCAGCAATGGGGAACCGGGAATCAGGGGCGGGGCAGGGGGGACAAAAAAGCGAATGGCATATCTGCAGCAAACCCGCACCCCGTTGTAAAGGGAGAACGGCGTCCCGTTGGCGGGCGTGCAATCCACCAAACCCGCACCCGCCGCCGCAAACACCGCAAACCGTTTGCAGGGGCGCGGTGTACCCATCGCGCCGCAAAAAAACGGGAACCGTGCGCCGCAAACCTGCCATCCCTCCCACAAGGCGCCCACCCAGCCGCCAGGCCCCGCCGCAAACAGGCGCATGCGAAACAAATAATTGCGCAAAAACAGGAAAATGCAACAAAAAAGGCGAATTTTGCCGCAAAGTTGCGCTCTGTGTGCGCAGAGGATCATAAACGCGCGGTCAAAGTATATAAAAGGGACCGCTGCCAAAAAGAAAATCAGGAGTAAATTATACAAAGGCTTTGAACACATTATATAATTGGAGGAAAGCGCAATCAGTAAAAGTGCTGAAAAACAGGAATTTGCGTGGATTGTATTGTCTTTCTGGTGTAAAGGTGCTATATTAAGAAAATAAAAAGTAAATGCGCAATGAGAAGACTCGATGCGGTTTTTTTTTGAAAACAACATGGCAACGGTTGCGCAAGTAAAAGAAGCTGGCTTCTTTTACTGTTTCACAGGGATCCCCTGTGGAACAATGTGCTTCCATCAAGCCAGCGCGAAAGACGGGTGAGCAGATTGAATAGAACAGGGAAAAACACAACAGGTTGGGCGCGCCGGCTGACAGCGCTGCTTGTCACCGCTTGCCTGGTTATGGCAATGGCCCTGCCTGTATACGCCGAGGTGGATCTTCTGCCCGACGCACCTGGCGAAGTAGAGCTGCTGGAGGATGAGCCGGGAACGGCCTCCGGGGAGGATACCGCTCCGCCGGAGCAGAACGCCGCCACCCCGGTGCCGGATGCCGCCACCCCGGAACCGGAACAAAGCGCCGAGCCGGAGCAGCCCGCCCCGACCGAAACGCCGGAGCCCACGGCAGAACCCACCCCGACCCCGGAACCGACAGCCACCGCAACGGCCACCCCCACGCCGACCGTGACCCCCACCGCCACCCCGGAACCGACCGAACAGCCGCAGAAGATGTACGCCGCAAAAAGCGTGGATAACGTGCAGGCAGTTAGTGAGGGGGGAGTGCCGGCTACTTACACGCTCTATTTTGCAGTGCCTAAGAGTTGGATCGATTATACAGGGGTGACAATACGTGCCATTATTGGAAAAAGTCAAAATGATCCAAAATATGAACTTCCTATGAAGGAAGTTAGCGAAACGGATGACGGAAGAAAAATTTATTCTGTGGTCCTGAATCATCAAGACCACTATAAATATGGAGTGTTGGGTGGACTTGAATTTCGCGGATATAAAGGAGAAACACATACATACACAGTAACCATTGTTAAAGTAGATGATAATAATCAGCTACGGGATATATCGTTCGATCCAGTTAATCCGAATTATATCGGCGGCGACTACTATGACGGAGAGAACGGAGATGGCTGGCATCCAGAGCTGTGGAAAATCTATAAGGTTGGCCATAAGCATTTCGCTAACAAAACGATGGCCTTTGAAAATAAAACCAGTGAAACACTAACGAACGTCAAAGCCTGGTTTTATGAACCAGATACTAATAAAACCCTTACCCCAGTCAGTGAGCAGCCAATATCCTTAAATGATATCCAACCTGGTTCCACAGCAACCTTTACCATTCCTAAAGATTTTTGCTCTTTTGTTCGCTTTACCGAGGGCGATACAGTAATAAGTGAATACTACAATTTTTATAATGAGGAAGTAACAGGAGAAAATCAGAAACGCTTCCAGTATTCCGAAGGTCAATGCTATTGCTACATGTACAATGGTATTAAGGATGCAACATGGGGGCGTCCCGGTGCCACCCGCATCTATTACGATGCTACTTTCTCCAAGATGGCATTGAATGGAGATACCGACGACTTTTCAATCCCCAAAGCCAATAATAATAATAAAGAGACCATTTATTATCGGATAAAAGGAGACGGCGTAGAATCCGAAAGCGGCACGCTGGTAAAAGATGGTACAAACGAAAATCTTTATTATATTGACATTCCCCAAGGATATCGTTCAATCATCTTTTCCGGTGAAGAAATTAACGATGACAATACGACAAAAGGAAATGGAGTAAGTACAGCGTGGTTGCCGATTCCCACAGATGACAAAAATTGCTTCTATGCGGATACGAATGACGATGCAGTATATAAAGGTACCACTCGTGGCGGCTACTGGGCTCCAAAAGGTACCCTGCGTGATGCCGAAACGTGGAAAAATACTGACACTACTGACACTACTAAAACTAAAGTAGTAGATATTGCATCCGTTCCTTTTACGGAAAAACCAAACACAAAGTATGTTACCAGTACGCTGTATGACTATTATACAGATTACGAACTGAACGGCAATAACCGTGGCAGTTACGATCAAAGTTCTCCTACTGTAAGTCACCGCAACTGGGTACCCTTCCGCCAGTTCGATCAGGCGCTGAGCGATTATTATAAGGATGCAAAGGCCCAATACCCGATTTATACCGGACATTTCCAGCCTGATAGTGGAACTGAATTTAGCCAGATTGCTAGTACATTAAATTTGTTTGGGTACGACAATGAGCAAAGCAAATTTAATCATTTTATGGCAATCAATAACTCTCAGCGTAATGACGATAATACCAATGGAAGTAATCATACAAACTATGCCTATCAGGGATTGGTTGCGAATACAACATCCACCGGTAAAGCAACAGGTGAACCGCTGCTGAAAGGTACAGGAGCAGTAGAACCGCACTTTAACAAAGAATTCCTCTTAGGAAAGAATAGTAAAAATGCAAAGCTTGGTGAAGTGTACGACAACGTTGCGTTCCCCTTTACCAAGAAACAGATTTTTGGTGAGGATCAGGGCGTTGATTATTGGTGCTTTGACAGCAAGGATACAACCTTGTATCTAAAACAAAATTCGGAACAAAATTCGGATTCAAAATATTTTCTCCAAAGCCAAAGTGCCAATAACAGAGAGTCTTCAAAGAATGTGAGTGCGTCATCGAACCCGAAAGACCCTTATGGCTACTTCCCGTTCAATGAAACAGCAAAGCCTGGTGTGTTTTCTACCTACAATTACGGCTTTGGCACCAAGCTGCAGATGGATTTTACCCTGACGGATGACGGCATGGTGGAAACAGAAAAGGCAGATGGAACAACGGAAAAAACCAGCATCAAGTTCTTCTTCTCCGGTGACGATGACGTTTGGGTATTCATTGATGGCCAGCTGGCGCTTGACGTTGGCGGCGCCCATGGTGAGGTTTCCGGCCTGCTGGAATTTGGCAAGGCAGATGAAAAGAATAATAGTGTAACAGCCTATGTCAGTAGGGTCAAAACAGGCGGAACGTCAGATAAAGATAAAGATGAAAAAAATGTCAAATCCGCTGTCAAGACCGTAACATATAATGGCGAGGTCATCAATTTCTACGCGCAAGGCACTACTCTTAATGACCTCGACAAAGGCAAAAAGCACACCCTTACCATGTACTATATGGAACGCGGTATGTGGGAATCCAACATGGCGGTGGCGTTCAACTTCCCGGATAATAACGAGCTGCAGGTTCAAAAAGAAGTCGATCTGACCAACGTTACTGATGATGACTTCAAAAACTGCTTTAAAAACCAGAAAATCTTCAACTTCACCATCCAGAACCAGGCAACCCATTATGGAACAACACCGGCCGCTGACCCGGATACGGGCGGTATTAAGTCCCAAAAGGTGGATTTGACTGCGGAAAGTGGTAACACGTTTAAACCCGCAACCAATTCAACCGAAGGTGAGTACATTTTCAAGTTGGATACAAACCCCCATCCAGATTCCGTGCAAGATACCGAACAGGTCCTTCACTGGTACGCACGCTATACGGATACGGAACCCGTCAGTGCAGCGCGTAAGCAACGTTATGGCATCCTGACGCTGAATGCCCCCATCAATATCAAAGACAACATGCGCTTCCTTACGTTCCAGGTTTACGTTGATCCAAAGGATGGTGGAGGTGAACTTTCCCTCAACAACCTGTATCTGGAACTGCTGGATGAAAATGACGTCCAAAAAGGCAGCCTTGACACAACAGGCATTAACGGCGCAACGTATGGCTCGGTCGAACTGAAGACAGGCAAATGGGTCACCGTAAAGCTGGACCTGCACAAGATGAAAGAGCGGGACGGTTTTAGCGGCAACGTCAAAACCATCCGCGTGGGCGATAACTATAGCCGCAACATCTATTTCAGGAACTTTACCTTCATTCCCAAAGCGGTGCCAAGTAAGATGACCGGCTTTACAACCGATCAGGAGAAAATCCCGGATTACGGCTCCGCCACAACCGGTCAGCTGCAAAACGCCAAATACGCACAGTACACCTCCACCGAGGACAGCGACACCCAGTTGGTGGACGAGGACGGACGCTTTGTTCTGGAAGCTGGAGAAACCGTTACCTTCAGCGACCAGTTCCGCCGCGGCAGCTACATTTCGCTCAGAGAGAAACTGAACCCAAGCCTGTACGACACCACATGGACCGTGTACGAGAACGGGAAGGCGGTTGAGTCGACGAATCCGGAGGACACATTAAATGTAAAGACCGTAACATTCGGGAGAGACAGGTCGTTAAAAGAGCAGTATGATCCCCCCAAAGGCCCCGATGATGGCCGAACGGAAGTTTATGACAATACAGATGGGGTAAAGAATGATGGCTACACGGCGAATAGCAAGAAGCCTGACAAAAACACCATCGTCTTCCGCTCCTATAAGGACCCGGACGAAACAAGCTCCACGCTGACAAAGCTAAAGGTAAAATACGTCAACACCGTCAAAACCGGCGGGCTGAAAATCCAAAAGAAGGCCGCAGAGGGCGAAACCTTGACCGGAACCTACACCTTCAAAGTTACCTTTAATGATGTTGGCGGTGAGGGTCTGGAAGAAAAGCCCATCGAAAGAACCGTTACGATTAAGGGCGAAAGCACCGGAACCATCACCGGCATCCCCATTGGCACCCGCTATACCATCGAGGAAGTCGGAAGCACCGATGGTGCCAAACTGCAAAGCGTAACCGTTCCGGATAGTTGCAAATCCGCCCATGTGATCAAAAACAACACCATGGTGGAAGGCGTGATTGAGAAGAGCAAAGATCCGAACAATCCGGAACTTACCGCAATCTTTACCAACACCCAGCGCACACTGATCAACATTGAGTTCGATAAGCTCTGGGAAGGTACGGACAATCTTAGCACTGCGAACCGGCCGGATACAATCTACATCCAGCTCCAGCGCCGTCTGGCAACCAGCCAAAACGATGCAGACTGGAAACCGGTAAACTACCCGAGAGCAGACAGCCCAAACTATGTTACCATTAACCGCGGTACTTACGGCTGGCTGTATACCTTTAGCGGTTTGGATCAGTACCAAATCAATACGGATAAAAGCCACACCGATTATGTGTACCGCATTGTGGAAGGTACGGTGGAGAATGACAAATTTAAACAGGTAGCACCAGGCGAAACCATTACGATTAAGGGCAATACGTATGTTGTAACGGTAAAGGCTGAAGCAAGACCAAACAGCGAAACGAACAGCGCGGACAGCTCAACAGGCAATACAGCCACAGCAAACAGCGAAACGGACAGCGAAACCGGCGCAACTACAACGCCAGCCACAGCCACCGATGGAACCATCACCGGCGGCAGCGGCAAGATTGAGCTGACCAACAAGCTGCAGAACCCGAAGTTTGTACTGGATATCATCAAGAAGGACGCGGAAAAAGACGAAAATAGCAATGACGTGCTCTTGAGTGGTGTTGAGTTCAAGCTGGAAAAGCTGGTCGAAACAACAGCCGAAGGAAAAACGCAGTGGGTAGTAGATAAAAACTACCCATTCAATAGCACAAACAAAGGTTCCATTACCGGTACAACCGGAACGGACGGCAAGATAACCCCGAACCCGTTCACAAATCTGGAACCCGGTACATACCGCCTGACGGAAACCAAGGCACATCCGGAGTACAACCTGTTGGCACAGCCAATTAAGATCCAATTTACCCAAGACGGCAAGTGTTATATTGATGATGTGGAAGTTAAGAAAGACGATAAGACGTTCATTCCGGGCGCCAATAACACCTACACCATGCACCTTACCGTTCTGAACCGTAAAACGCCTGAGCTGCCCCACACGGGTGCAGACGCGCCAAGCCTGTGGCTGCTGATCGGCTTGCCGCTGGCGGTGGCAGGGCTGTTGATATTCACATTCCGCTACAACAGGAAAGGGGGCCGGCGACATTAACCATCCCCCGGAAACCCAGCAACCCCCAGGGTACAGCCCGCCAGTGCGCGCCCGTTTACGGCAGGGCGCAGCCATAAGCCGGGGTGTGTAACTGAAAAGCGGAAAATATCGCCTGTTTCTATAAGCGCAGCCGGATTTTGTGTTAAGAAGCCTTGGGATCCGGAAAGGATTCCGGCGGCTCTTTGCCTTACATCCTGCTTGTGGCTGCGAAATATCCGTTATTTCCTTTGGTTTCAGATGCACCTTAAGCCAAGTGGGCAAGCGGCCCAGTTTTTCCTCCTTTTTTCTTCACGGCACAGTGCGGGCGGCGCGGCAGCGTTTCACCGCTGCAGCGCCCCGCACTGCACGCCGTGCTGATGCAGAACCCTTAAGCCGGGCGGCCCCGCCGCCCATCCGATGATGATTTTTTTAAGAGAAGAGGTACTGAAATGAAAAAAGCAAAACGTTTTCTCACAGGCCTGTTGAGCGCCGCTCTGGCCCTCAGCCTGTGCGCCATGCCAGCAATGGCAGCCGAGGGCGAAGGCAATGCCCAAACACCTGAAATCAAAACCAGCGTAAGTACGATTGATAAAACAAAAAAAGGCTCTATTACCATTTATAAGTATCTCCATAGCACAGAATTGACAGGTTCTGTAGCTGGAACTGGTGAGCAGCAGACTGTGCCGAATGGGGCTACGCCGCTTAAAGATGCAGGTTTTACTATTTATCAGGTTAAAACGGCAGATGAGCTGGTAGCATATTATGAAGCTGCTAGTGATGATGCTGCTGTTACAGCGGATAGCTTTTTTAAGACTACTGACAATAAAACCGCAGCAAATCTGAAAGAAGGTATCGCTAACAAAGCTGTTAAAGATAAAGACGGCAAAACGGAAAGAAAAACGGATGCTAATGGTTTTGTTAAGTTTGCAGACCTGAGCGTTGGCATGTACCTGGTTATCGAAACAACGCCGCCGGATTCCGTTGTAAAGCCCGTGGATCCGTTCCTTGTTTCTATTCCTATGACGAGAGTACAGGATGGTGAGCAAGCAGCGGACGGCCAGCTTAAGGAATGGCTCTATGATGTTGTCGTTTACCCGAAGAACAGCTCCGCGAAAGGTGACATTACGCTGATAAAGAAAGGTAAAACAGACGGTAAAAAGGATGAAATCAAAAATTTGCCGGATGTTATCTTTAAGTTGCAGCGCTACAATGTGAATTCGGCGAACGAGGATAAATACGATGATTATACTGTAGATAACACATGCGAGTTTACAACAAACAATGAAGGCAAAATTACAGTTAAGAGTTTGCTCAAGGGTAAATATCGCTTTGTGGAAATTGGCTATGTAGAAAACAAGGAAAGCGGCTATATTATCAACAACAATGTGGCATATGAGTTTGAAATTGATGATCAAGGTAAGCTTGTAACGCCGGATGGAGCCACCCCGAACAGCGATTTTGTAATTAACGATGACAATACCATGACGGTTTATAACCATAAGCCGGATTTGGAGAAAGATGTGAAACAGCGTGATACTACCAAGGGTAGTGACGCAGGCAATGATACCGACTATGCTGTTGGTGATACCGTTGAATATACTCTGACCATTTATGTACCTGAGAATGTAGCAAAGCTGAATACCTTTAAAGTTGTTGATACAATGAACAAGAATCAGCTTATGCATAACATTGACAGTGTTACCATTAGCAGTAAAAGTGTAGATGGTAAAGATGTAACCTTTGCTGCGAATACTGATTACACGTTGACAAATACCTCTAATGGCAATAATTCTGAAATTACGATTGATTTTAAAGCAGGAACGAGCCAGGATAAACTGAAGGCAGCTGCCGGTAAGACCATCACGATTTCTTACACTGCAACTTTGCAGGAGGACGCAGACACTACCACTGTTGGCAATGTGAACGAAGCTCACCTTGATTACTCCCGCAAGACGGATATTCAAGAGGGCGATATTGATACTCCCTATGAAATCCATGATAAGGCTGTTGTTTATACCTTCAAAACTGGTATCCTGAAAAAGGGTCAGGATGGAAATACTGTAAAACTGCTGAATGGTGTAACATTTGACCTTTATAAGAAGTACGATGAAAAGACTGACAAACTGAAAGAGGGTACGCCCGATACTGTTATCTTTGGTATAAAGGAATGCAAGTTCCTGACTGCGGAAGAGGCCAAGGCACTGGGGTTGAATGCAACAGAAGCTGAGAATCAGCCGAAGTGGTTTAAGGTAGCCACACTTACGACCGCGGGTGAGGGTGAAAATGCTGGTCGTGCAACTGTTAATGGTTTGCCCGATGGCGAGTACAAATTGGTAGAAACCATGACAAATAAGGGCTATAACTTGCTTTCCGGCCCTGTTGATGCCAATTTGACTGTGGATTATGCTACTAGTTGGACAGCTAACAATAAATTTTCTAGCGATGGCAAATTGATTAAGCGTGACGTAAAGACCACTACTTTCAAGAATGGCAATACTCCGTACAGCTATGCAGAGATCCTCATCATCAACCGCAAGGGCTTTGACCTGCCCACCACCGGTGGTTTCGGCACCCTGCTGTTCAGCGGCATTGGTGTGCTGCTGGTTGTGGCCGGTGTTGGCGTGCTGCTGAGCCTGAAAAAGAAGAACCGCGCCTGATGCGCCCGCCGCAAGGCAAAACAATGTTACAATTCACCAATAGGGTATAGAGGGATAATCCATCATACACAGGGGGAGGGCCGGGTTTGGCCCTCCCCCTATGGTGGGTTATTGGGAAATAAATTTTTTTGGGTGTACATGGCCGTTGTTCGGCTGATTTTTAGGCCCTGCGTGGGGAACCACCCCACGGGCGTCAGGTTTGCGGCGGGGAGCCACCCCTCAAGGGGTGCCACCGCAAACATAAGGTAAGATATTGGCGCCCCTTGAGGGGAGCTGGACGCGGAGCGGCCTGAGGGGTGGTTCCCCGTGCAGAACCTAAAAATAAATAGGGCAAGGCCCGTCAAACGGGCCGATGGCGAGCATCGGCCCCTACAAATGGTTTTTATGTTTGCTGCGCGGGGTGGATGGGCGGCAATTATTAGGCCCGTCAAACGGGGCGTCGGGGACGCCGCCCCCTACATGCAGGGCGAGGTTTATTACAATTTTGTGGTGTGCAACGCCGTAAGGCCCTACAGATTATTTTATTGTTATTCACTACCCTAAAAACCACCCCCAACCCAATATCTCCTGAGCGGCGCAATGCGCCGCGGTCCACCACAATGATTCATTATTCTTTATTATTTATTCTTTTGCCTACTTCCAATTCCTAATTTCTAATTGCATCAGCTCCCAACTTCAACCCTCTCACGGAAAGGTTCGCGGTGACGCTATGGATACCACAACAAAACTAAAAGTCGGCTTTGCGGCCTTGATGATCCTGTCCGGCATTGGGGTGGCATCGTACCCGGTTATCAGCAACGCGGTGGCGCAGCGCCACGCCAGCGAAGCGATCCAAAATTACGATGATACCGTAAAAAGCATGGATACCGAAAAACTGGACGCCGCCAAGGAGGCCGCCCGCCGCTATAACCAGCAGCTGGACAGCGCCGTGGAGCGCGATGCCGCAGGCGAAGCGGAGGATACCGGCACCAGCTATGTGGACCTTGTGGATGTGGGCGAAAGCCTGGGGTATATCACCATCCCGAAAATTGACGTCAACCTGCCCATTTACGAAGGCACCAGCGATGATGTGCTGCAAAGGGGCGTTGGCCATCTGGAAGGCTCCAGCTACCCCCTTGGCGGCGAAAGCACCCACAGCGTGCTGACCGGCCACCGCGGCCTGCCCGAAGCCGTGCTGTTCACCGACCTGGACAAGCTGGAAGAGGGCGACTGTTTCTACCTGCATATTCTGGATGAAACGCTGGCGTACCAGGTGGATCAAATCAAAGTGGTGGAACCGGAGCACACCGAGGATCTGGACATCACCGCGGGGCAGGATTACTGCACCCTTGTTACCTGCACGCCGTATGCCATCAACACCCACCGCATGCTTGTGCGCGGCACCCGCATCCCTTATAATGGAGAGGAAGAAACCAACACCCCGCAGGCCGTGCAGTATCAGGCGCTGCGCACCGGAACGGTGGTCAAGCGCGTGGTGGATGCCTGGCCGTGGATCGCGGTAACGGGCAGCATTGTGATCGGCGGCGAAGCGCTGCTGCTACTTTTGCTGCTGCACCGCTGCAAAAAGCGCGAGGAGGATGACTAAATGGGACGGCTGATTGCTAAAATTCTGGCCTGGCTGGCCATTTTGCTGGGGCTGGCGCTGTTGATACAGCCCACCGCTGCCCAGTGGTGGACCAGCACCCGCAACGCCAAAACCGCTGCGCAGTTTGCGGCCCGCGCCGAAGCCCAGCCCACCGCCCCCGCGGCGGAGGAAACCACAGCCGAACCCCCGGAGCCGGAACGCGCCTACCCTGAACTGTACGCCGCGATGCAGGACTATAACGCGGAAATTTACGCCGGGGGCCAAAGCGGCCTGACCGACCCGTTTGCCTACGAGGAAGCCCCGCTGGACCTTGCTGCCTATGGCTATGACGATGATGTGCTGGCTGTGCTGTGGATCCCGCGCCTGAACCTGGAGCTGCCCGTTTACCTGGGCGCCAGCCGCGAAAACCTGGCCAAAGGCGCGGCGCTGCTGGGCCAGACCTCGATGCCGCTGGGCGGCGAAAACACCAACACCGTGATTGCCGCCCACCGCGGCTATTATGGCGCGGAAATGCTGCGCAACGTGCAGCAGATCCAGGTGGGGGACAAGATCCAGCTGACCACCCCGTGGGAAACGCTGATTTACCGCGTGAGCGAGCTGAAAATTATTGACCCCAGCGATATCAACGCCGTGCTGATCCAGCCGGGGCGGGACCTGCTGACCCTTTCCACCTGCCACCCCTACACCCGCAACAGCCAGCGCTACCTGGTAATTGCGGAGCACGACACCGCCGCTGCGGACACCACCAAAGAGGAGGATTTGCAGGAAAGCGCCGCTACCTGGGACGAAACGCCGCGCCAGGTGACCGTGGAGGATGCCGGCGGCAGCTCCATTGCCGAAGTGGCCCCCCAGGCCCTGACCCCATTGCCGGGGGAGGGCAGCGCGGAATCCGAGGGGAGCGCGATCTCCAATACCATGATCTGGCTGGAAAACAACGCACTGTGGGCCGGGCTGGTGGTTATTGCCGCCGCCGTTGGCATTATGGTGATATGGAAAAAACACCGGGAGGATTAACCATGCAGTACACACAGCAGGCCGCCGCCGTTACGGCCGAAGTAAACAAGGCCGTGCAGGGCAAACAGCAAACGGTAAACACCATCTGGATGGCCATGCTGGCGGGCGGCCATGTGCTGATTGAGGATATTCCCGGCGTGGGCAAAACCACGCTGGCGCTGGCCTTTGCCCGCGCGCTGGACCTGAAAGAAAGCCGCGTGCAGTTTACGCCGGATGTTCTGCCGTCCGATTTGGTGGGATTTTCCGTTTACCAGAAAGAGACCGGCAAGTTTGTGTACCACGCCGGTGCGGTGATGTGCAACCTGTTTTTGGGCGATGAGATCAACCGTACCTCCTCCCGCACGCAGTCGGCTTTGTTGGAAGTGATGGAAGAAGGCACGGTGACGGTGGACGGCGTTACCCGCCCGGTGCCCGCACCCTTTACCGTAATTGCAACCCAGAACCCCATCGGCGCCGCCGGCACGCAGATGCTGCCGCAGTCTCAGCTGGACCGTTTCATGGTCTGCGCCGTAATGGGCTACCCCGATGAGGAAGCGGAGCTGGCAATTTTGGCCGGGCAGAGCAAAGGCCGCCTGCTGGACCGTGTGCGCCCCGTTGCCGGTCAGGCGGATCTGCTTGCCATGCAGCAGGAGGTCAGCACGGTATTTGTGCATGAGCTGATGTACCGCTACATTGTGGCGCTGGCCCAGGCCAGCCGCAAGGACCCGCGCCTGGCCGTGGGGTTAAGCCCCCGTGCCACCCTGGCGCTGGCCAGCATGACGCGCGCGGCGGCGTACCTGGCGGGGCGGGATTTTGTTGCCCCGCAGGATGTGACCGCTGTGTTTGATGCGGTTGCCCGCCACCGCCTGGTGCTGAACGACCAGGCCCGCGCAGGCGGCGAAACGGTGGACAGCGTAATGCAGGATCTGCTGCGTACCGTGCCGCGCCCCCGCCCCGAAAAGGCTGACCGCCATGGCAGGTAAGCTGGGCCGGGCGCTGGTGCTTTTGGTGCTGCTGGCTGCGGCGCTCATCACCCAGGCACCGCTGGCGGTGTTCCTGTTAGCGTTTGCGCTGGTGCTTCTGGTGCTGCTGCGGCTGGATGCCGCCTATCTGCGCAGGCAGGTAACGGCAGAGCTGCTGGTGCCGGACAAACCCGTGATACAGGGCGAAGATTTTACCCTGACGGTTCGGCTGAGCAACCGCAGCCGGCTGCCCATCCCTGCGCTTGTGGTGCTGCTGAACGCCGCCGATGAATGGGGCGGGGGGCAGATCACCCTGCGCTGCGCCGCCATGCTGGGCAGCAAGGAGAGCGCCGAACAGCGCATTACCTTAAACGCAGGCAAAAGCGGTGTGTGGAGCATTGCGGTGCGGGGCATCACCCTGCGGGATCACCTGGGGGTGTTCACCGCGGCATGCCCGGCTGCCGTGCAAAGCCAGAGCATCTGTGTGCTGCCCGCTGCCGCGGCTGGCAAAGCCAAAGCGGAAACCGCCCCCGATGAGGACGGCGACGAAGCCGACACCCGCGCCGCCCTGGGCGGCAGCTATGAGCTGCGGGAGTACCGGGACGGGGATACCATCAAGCAGGTACACTGGAAGCTGAGCGCCAAGCTGGACCGCCTGATGGTGCGCGAACCGCTGACCGCCCTGCGCGCTGCCCTAACCCCCGGTGGGGACCTGGACGGAGCGGAGGAATGGGGGGATTTTCCCCAACAGGCGGCGAAGCACCGCAAAAACCCGCCCAAGCGCAAAAAAGAACGTACTGCCCTGAGCCGGCGCGGCGCTGCCGACCCCGGCAGTGGGCTGAAGTTTGTGGACCGTGTGCTGGTGAGCACCCAGCGCCCCGCAGCGCACCCCGCGTTGTGGCTGGCGGCAGATGCCGCGCTGCTGCTGGCGCTCACCTTTGGTTTGCTGCTGGTGCTTTCCACCGGGTTCGGCATTGCGGTGCCGTTGTGGGTGTGGCCCGCGGCAGCCGCTTTCTGCGCCGGGTGGGCGCTGTTCCTGCGTGCGCCGCAAGCCCTGCGCCGCTGGGGGCTGCTGGCGGGGGTGATTGTGTATCTTGTGGTGTTGTTCATCTGCCAGCGGAACTTTTTGGCCGGTGCACAGCAGTGCGCCGGGAACATTGCCCAAAACCTGAACGCCCGCCTTGGCAGTGCGCTGCCGGTGGCCCAGGGCGGCAGTGCGGCGCAGCTGGGGCTGTTTTTGCTGCTGGCCGCCCTGCCCGTTACCGGGGCGCTGGCCGCTGCGGCCCTGCGCCGTGCGGATGCCCTGCTGCTGGATCTGATGCTGCTGCCCGTTGTTGTGCTGCTGGCGCTGGCCGGGGCCGCGCCTGCTGTGCCCGCCTGCCTGCTGCTTTTGGCCGGTTGGATGGGGGCGTGGGCGGCTTCCTGCTCGGTGCAGCGGCGGGCCTTGTGGGGCAGGCGCGATACCGAAAACTACCGCCAGAACCTTTGCCGCCATTATAACATCCAAAAGTCTGCCGCGCTGGCGGCGGGCGGGCTTTGCCTTGTGCTGGCGCTGCCTTGTTGGTGGCTGCTGCGCCCGGCGCTGGGGGTTCCCCTTGGCTGGCTGCAGCCCGCGGCCCAGCGGGTGGAATCCGCCGCGCTGAGCACCGCCATTACCTGGCTGCCGCGGGTCAGCGGCGGCAGGCTGAACATTCAGGTAGAAGCCGCTGCCGGTGGTGTGGCGGATGGCGCCTTGAGCCAGGGCGGGGGTATCCAGGTCAGCGGAGTGACGGATCTGGCCCTGACCGCCAGCGACAAACCCGAAGAAACCGTATACCTGCGGGGATTTATCGGCGGCAGTTATGACGGCACCACCTGGCAGGCCCCTGATGCCGATGCCTTTGACAGCGCCGCTATGAACTGGAAAACCGAGGATAACGCCCGGCTGACCATTGCCAGCCTGCCGTTTTTGCGCACCGCCTATGACGGCACCGCCCAGCCCCAGACGCTGACGGTGGAGCGCATCCACGCCGATACCCAGTACACCTATGCACCGTACAACGCCTACTGGGGTGATTATTACACCATCCAGGGCGATGGCGCCGCCGCGGGCCAGACCGCGCAGGACGATGTGTTCCTGTATTACCCGCGGGATACCGCCCAAACCCAGCTGGAAGCCCGCGCCGATGCCGACCCCAGCGTGCTGGACCGGATGGAAGCATCCTATGCCGCTTACGCCGCCAGCCGCTACACCGCCGTGCCGGACGGCTATGACGAGCTGCAAACCCTGTGCGATGAAGCCAAAAAGGACCAGAAGCTGACCGAAGCTGCGGACATTGGCGATTACATCCGCGCCTACCTAAACACCAACTACCAGTATAACGCCAGCGCTCCCCAGCCGCCGGAGGGGGCCGACCCCATCCGTTACTTTTTAACGGAATCCAAACAGGGGTACAGTGTGCAGTTTGCTTCGGCGGCGGTGGTTATGTTCCGCATGTTCGGGCTGCCTGCGCGCTATGTGGTGGGCTATGCCGCGCCGCAAAGCCTGTTTACCCAACAGGAGGACGGCAGCTGGCACGCCATTTTGCAGGACGATAACGCCCACGCCTGGGCGGAGGTGTACATTTCCGGCCAGGGCTGGACCCCCATGGAGATGACCCCCGGCGTGCTGGTCAGCGCCCAACAGGCCGACCTGCGCACCGACCCGCTGCCCGAAACTCAAGGTCAAGACACCGCCCCCGCAGCAGGGGAGAGCAGCGCAAACGAACCCGCAGCCACCATCGTGCCCCGCAGCAGGCTGGTTTTGGCGGCGTTGCTGGGGGGGTGCCTGTTGGCTGCTGCGGTGCTGCTGGTGCTGGCCCGCCGCCATGCCATGGGGTATGGCCGGGGCAGCTGCAACGCGCGGGTGCTGGCCGTGTTTGGCAGCATCTACCGCCTTTTGGTGCGTCGCGGCCTGCCGCCGGATACACCATCCGATGCGCCGGAGTTTGCCGCATTTTTGCAAAGTTGTGTCCCCGCCCTTGAACCCCAGGATGCCGAAGCTCTGTTGGCATTGGCCCAAGCTGCCCAATTTGGCGCAGGTACGATGACTGAGCAGGATACGGACAAAATGAGAAAACTTTACCAGGTTATAAAACACACTGGAAAACGGAAACAGAGCCAGGAATGATATAATGACCCCGTACTGGGGTAGCGTGTTCTTTGCTTTCTTTGCACAGGGGGCTACCATGATCCAGGAAAATGTGGTATAATATGTTAAGTCCATTGACCAAGTAGGGAATGGCCGGGGTGGGGGACTGGTTTCTGAAACGGTACCCTGGGAACTGCCCGTGGGGCGGAAAACCGGCAAGGACAGAAAGAAGATCTTATAGAAGCAAACGTTAACAGGAGTAAACCCATGCCGCGCCGTAAACAGACAGAAGGAGAAAAAAAAATTGACATCAGCCAGATGGCTGAAGACCTTGGCGTGTCCAAGACCACGGTATCCCGTGCCCTTTCGGGCAATGGCCGTGTCAGCGAAGCGACCCGCGCCCGCGTGGTCCAGTACGCCAAAGAGAAAAACTATGTGCCCAATATGCTGGCACGCGGGTTGGTAACCCAGCAGTCTTATAATATCTCACTGGTGTTCTCGCGCCAGTTCGGCAATCTTGCCGCACCATTTTTGCGCAAAACCGTCAGCGCCGTGTACGATATTGCTACCCGCAATGATTATGATGTGCTGATGACGATGGTGGGCGAGCAGGAAACAAGCCCGATGCAGCGTCTGCTGGTCAACCGCAAGATTGATGGCGTGATTCTGGCCCGCACGCTGGAGCGTGATCCGCTGATCCCCATGCTGCAAAAAAGCGGCATCCCCTTTGTTGCCATTGGCCGCCCGGCTGACCAGGATGTCATCTCGGTGGACCATGATCAGGTGGGCGGCTGCCGCGAGCTGGTCAGCCTGCTGCTGATGAAGGGCCTGCACCGCATTGCTTTGCTGGGCGGATCCATGCTGTACACCGTCAACCAGTCCCGCCTGGAAGGCTATAAGCAGGCGCATGACCGCGCCTGCTGCAAGATTGATGAGAGCCTGCTGTTTTTGGAGCTGGAAAGCGACGATCTACGCACCAGCGCTGTGGAGCTCGCGGTACAGCGTGGGGCGGACTGCATCCTGTGCATGGATGACCAGGTTGCCCAGCTGGCTTTGAACACCCTGAGACAACTGAACCTGCGCGTGCCGCAGGATATCCGTCTTGCCTCCCTGTATGACGACGAAGCGCTGCAGGGGTGTACGCCACAGATCACGGCGGTCTCTTTTGATGCCGAACAGCTGGGCCGCCGTACCGCACAGCAGCTGCTTTCACTCATCCGCCATCAGCCGGTGGAAACCCGCACCCTGCTGGGGTACCAGGTGGGGTTGCGCTTATCGACCCAGACCTGAGAGAAAAGTAGATAATTATAAGGCAACACCGCACAATTCCCGCCTGACGGCTTAAGCACCGCT
>NZ_JAQFEN010000005.1:0-137287 GCF_027689445.1 Gemmiger qucibialis
GGCCTCTCACGCCGTTAACGTGGGTTCGATTCCCGCACGGGTCACCAGGAAGAGCACTTTAGCGTAAGCTAAGGTGCTTTTTTATATATCTAAAACCACTCGCTAGGCGAGTGGTTCGATAAAGATTATATCGATGAGTAATGAAACTCAAACGAAGAATTTTGGAATAGTACCAGTGGGGCAATTCCAGACTGGGTTATTGGCGTATCGCCGGTAGTCCTGTATTAAAAGGTTCCATTGCAAACGAAAGACTCGCAGAAGCAGGATATTTTAGTATCCTCAGGCGCTACTACGAGTCCTTGCACTTATGCGGTTGAACCGCCGTGTACCGGTCGGTACGCACGGTGGTGTGAGAGGTCGGCTCTTTAGTTAAGAGAGCCTCCTACGCGATTCTTTTAGGTAAAAAAGCAAACAAACAGAACACTTCATTCAAATGCATATAGCGGCTATTTATTTCATACAGAGACAAATAGCGGCACAGAACAGATATAATAGAAGAAGCTATAAAAAGCAGGTATTCACGTGGAGGACGATATCGTTTCTACATGAACACCTGCTTTTTTATTTATTATTTACTGGTGGAATAAATAGTGGTAGCCAAGTATTCATCACTGACCCAACCATAAATCCCACTGTAATATACAACAACCCAGTCAGGCACATTGCTGCTATAGCCGCATTCCCATACGATGATACCGTAGGGGATATTATCCATTTTTTCATAATTTGTACCGGGACCTTTACGCATAACCAGCCCATGATCAGCAGTGGTGTAGGTACAAAGGCTATCAATTCGGCTAAGCGTTACATCTGGTGCAACGCATCCATCCGGCAGAATAACGTTGGCATTGTTTTCGGTATAATCCTGTACTTGCAGCAAGCCCCAAAGGCCATTCTGTTTTGCCCATACGCAGCTATCGCGCGCGGGGGCTAAATCTTCATATTGCCCAGCGGAAATTATCTCATTGCCGTAAACATCCAGAACTAGCTTTTGTCCGGATTGATTTTTCACAACTACCATGCCAGATAAGTCTGCGTAAGGATATTCAACAGTTTCGTTCATGATGGACAAACTCATCTGCGGCTGATAAATGCAGGGGATTACTAAAGTACCGCTTTGGTCGCAATATCCCCAGTTACCGGCTGCATCCTTTACCGCGATTAAAGATTCACCGGCCATGCAAGCATCCTGGTAGTCGAAATCGGTTAAAATTGTACCGTTTTTATCCGCAACGGCAAAAGGTGCAGAATTGTCAACAAGATAACCGGCATATTCATCATCCCAAATGCCTTGCTGGATGCCAACCAAATCAGGAGCATACACCTGTTCGATGGGCGTGCCACTAAATGTATAGACACCAATAGCAGAACGGTAAATCTGGCTGTCACCTAAAATCCACTGGATGCCATACCCGCCGTGCCCGCCCAGCATGGTTGTAAAAGGCATTTGTTGGGCAACCAGCTCCTGGTTAATCTGTTCTTCCAGGGCATTCAGCTTCTGGTAATCGTATGTATCATCTACCCCAATGGAGAGCTCCTGCTCACCATACAGGTACGGGATGCTTTCTGACAAATCTTCCAGAAAAGCATTACAGTTGGCAGCATTAAACAGGCTCCAGCGTTCGCCCTTGCGCACAGCGTACAGATTTCGGGCAGCGGCGTAACCGGCAGTGTGGGTTTCGCGGGAGAAGAGAGGAATCATCTCGTCAAAATCATATTGCGGCGGTAACTTCCAGTTGGCATTGCTAGTGGATGGTATAGCTGTGGCAACAGGTTCACTGGTCGGGGAAAGAGCAGCGGAGGAAGCAGGTTTATTTTCTGGCGCTGCAGCACAAGCGGTAAGCATTATTGCGGTGATAACACTGGCGGAAAATGAGAATAACTTCCTTTTCATGGCTTTTCACTCCTTGCGTAAATGATTTTTCGGTAAGATGAAGAAGTAATATAAGAAAGTGAATTCATAAACCCTATAATATCTTATTTTATCAAAAATATCTGCTAATGGGAATAGCTAACAATTCTACATGGATAAATTTGGATAGTATGACAAAGATTGCAGAACTGGAGTGAAAGTCCGAATTATGGGATGAGTGATCTGCTATAATAGAAAAAAGCAAAACAGAAGGGAGTTTGATTATGCACCAGGAGAAAAAGATGCTGGCTCATATCAGTGAAGACGGAACCCGCGTCCAAACGGTAGCGGACCATTTGCAGGGAACGGCAGTCCTATGTGGGCAATTTGCAGCAGCCTTTGATGCCCAGCAACAGGGAACTTGGCTTGGGTTACTGCATGATATTGGTAAATATAGTACAAAGTTTCAAAAGCGCCTGCAAGGTGGAGAGAAAGTGGATCACTCAACGGCTGGTGCACAGGTGGCTGCCCGATATGGTCAAATCCCACTGGCTTTTGCTATTGCGGGACACCATAGCGGTCTGCCGGATGGAGGAGGCCGAAGCGATACCGCGCAGGATGCGACAATGTTTGGGCGATTGAAAAAGAGCGTTGAACCCTATACCCAATGGACGAATGAGATTAAACTGCCGTCCATACCGCCCCAGCCGGAAATGATGAAGGAAAATCGTTTTACACAGGCATTTTATACCCGGATGTTGTATTCCTGCCTGGTCGATGCGGACTATCTGGATACGGAAAACTTTATGAGCAGCCCTAAACCGCGCGGACAAGGCCAGACAATGGATGAACTGCTGAAAAGGTTGAACCAATATACCGCAAAATGGAGCCATCCCCAGGGAAACTTGAATCAGCGCCGCAGTTCAATTTTGAGTGCCTGTACAACGGCAGGGCAAACAGGGCGGCGCGGCCTTTATTCCCTGACCGTTCCTACAGGCGGGGGAAAAACGGTAGCGTCATTGGCATTTGCGCTTTCGCTAGCTGTAAAGAACCATATGGACCGGGTTATTTATGTGATCCCTTATACATCCATTATTGACCAGACCGCGGATGTGTTTTCGGAAATATTAGGAGCAGAAAATGTTTTGGAACACCATTCAGGGGTGGACTACTCTGCCAAGGAAGATGATGAGCCGGCAGCCTACCGCAAAGCATTGGCGGCGGAAAACTGGGATGCTCCGGTGGTGGTTACCACATCCGTGCAATTCTTTGAATCACTTTACGGCAACCATGCGTCACAATGCCGTAAATTACATAACATTGCAAATAGCGTGGTCATTTTTGACGAAGCACAAAACCTGCCGGTTCCTTATTTGCGCCCTTGCGTTGCGGCAATCGCGCAGCTGGTACAGCATTACCGCGCAGCAGCGGTGCTTTGCACGGCCACACAACCAGCTTTGCAGCCCTTGTTTGATGAACTGGCGCCTGGGCTGCAGATGACGGAACTTTGCCCACATCCCAAAGAGCAATATCAGGCATTCCGGCGTACAACGCTAAAAATGCGCGGAGAGTTGGAACAAAGCCAGCTTGGCGCAGAACTGGCAGCGCAGGAACAAGTGCTGTGTATTGTAAACCGGAGAAAAACAGCACAGGAATTATACAATAACCTGCCCAAAGAGGGCAGCTACTGCCTGACAACATTGCTATACCCAGCCCATCGCAAACAGTTATTGCAGGAAATCCGGGAACGCTTAAAAGATGGGCTGCCCTGCCGTGTGATATCAACTTCTTTGATCGAAGCGGGTGTTGATGTGGATTTCCCGGCTGTATACCGCGAGGAAGCAGGTTTGGATTCCATTTTGCAGGCGGCGGGGCGCTGCAATCGAGAGGGAAGACGCCCGGCGGAGCAGAGCTTGGTACAGATTTTCACATTGGAAGGGCAGCATGTACCGCGCATGCTGGAACAGAATGTATCCGCAACGCAAAGCGTCCTGAAAAAATATGCAGATCTGGCATCTCTGGAAGCAATCGAAACATACTTTCTGTTTTACCGTACCTTAAAAGGAGATAAAAGACTGGATGAACAGCAAATTCTGCAAGGGTTCGAGCAGGATATGGAAGGGCGCATTTTCCCCTTTGCAACAGCGGCAGAGAGGTTCCGCTTAATTGAAACACCTGCCGTGACCGTATACATTCCCCAAGGGAAAGGGGAACATTTGCTTGCACGATTGCGTGCAGGAGAGGTAAGCAAAACTTTGTTCCGTCAACTGGGGCAATATGGTGTTCCGGTTTACCCGGATCATCTGAAAACGCTGGAGAATGCCGGGGCGGTTTGCCAAATCAGTGAAGGCATATGGGAATTAACGGACGGAAGCTTTTACGATAACAACACGGGCCTTGCTATGGAAGCTGAAACGGGAGCAGCCTGGTTTGCATAAAGCAAAAACGGCAGGGAGCCTGCCCTGCCGTTCTTGTGCGCTAAAGTAAAATCAACTATTTCTATCCACGGCATAAGCTGCCGACGCAACTTATTATAAAAGAAAACCGGATGAAAAGCAAACAAAAAGTATACATGATAAAAGGATTGACATTTGGTGCCAAGTAGCGTATATTGAAACTATAGCAAAATATAAATTAAAAACAACTGAAAATAGAAATGCAAAGGAGTTGATGCAGATGATCCAGCTGGAAGTATGGGGGAATTATGCTTTGCTCTCGAGGCCTGAGCTAAAAGTCGAAAGGGTTTCATATGAAGTCCTCACCCCTTCCGCGGCACGCGGTATAGTGGAAGCAATCTATTACCACCCTGGCTTACGGTGGAAAATCCGGAAAATCTATGTTATGAACCCAATCCGCTTTACCAACATCCGTCGGAACGAAGTAAAAAGCAAAATTCTTTGTTCCGATGTACGCAGCGCGATGCAGGGAACAGGGAAAGAGCTTTACCTTGCCACGCCCCAGCAGATCGTTCAGCGTGCAGCCATGGTGTTGCAGGACGTTCATTATGTGATTGAGGCAGAATTTGAGATGACTGACCGTGCGGCACCGAGCGACAATCCGGGAAAGTTCCAGGATATTGTTACCCGGCGCATGTCCAGGGGCCAGTGTTTTCATACTCCTTATTTTGGGTGCCGTGAATTTCCTGCCGCATTCCGCGCATGGCCCGGCGGGCCAATCCCGACCATTGAGGAAACACGGGATTTGGGATTCATGCTATATGACTTTGACTACACTGACCCGCAGAACATAACCCCGATGTATTTCCATGCAAAATTGGAACATGGTGTGTTGAATGTGGCAGACTGCGAGGTGTACCGATGATTTTACAGGCTTTGGTACAATACTATGAAGATTTGCTGGCCAATGGCAAAATCACGCGCCCCGGTTGGACAAGCGCAAAAGTCAGTTGGGCTTTGGAACTGGATGAAAACGGCCAACTGATGGCATTGCACCCCTTGCAGCAAGAGGAAAAGCGCGGTAAAAAAACAGTGCTTGCTCCATGTCAGCTGCAAGTTCCGGAACAGGTTAAACGTTCTAGTGGTGTGGCAGCCAATTTTTTGTGTGATAACAGTGCTTACATGCTCGGCATTGACGGAAAAGGCAAACCGGAGCGTGCAATGCAGTGCTTTGCCGCTGCAAAGGAGCTGCATCTTGCCATTTTACAAAATGTTCCCGGTCAGGCGGCACAGGCAGTGCGGAACTTTTTTATAAACTGGGACCCCAAGGCGGCGGAGCAGAATCCAGCGCTGGAACAAAGTCTCAAGGAACTTTACAAGGGTGGCAATCTGGTATTTCTGATTCGGGAAAACTATGTTCAGGACGATCCGGAAATACAGGAAGCCTGGCAGCGGCAGTGTGATAAGAACACGGATGCACCGGAAATCCGATGCCTGGTTACAGGGCAAAAGGCACCGCTTGCCCGCCTGCACCCGGCGATTAAAGGCGTGACCGGGGCACAGTCTTCCGGCGCATCGATTGTTTCTTTTAATGCGGACGCTTTTTGCTCATACGGACATGAACAGGGGGGCAATGCGCCGGTTGGCAGTTATGCGGCCTTTGCCTATGCACAGGCATTAAACTATCTGCTGGCAGACAGGGAACATGTTCAGCGCGTGGGCGATACCACCATTGTCTGCTGGGCAGCAGGTGGTGAGACCGCCTACCAGCAGGTAGCAATGGATGCATTGTTTGCCATGGATGCGCCTGTCAGCGAAAGCGATGTGCGAAATGCAATGGACAAGCTGGTCCATGGACAGAGTGTAGAGTGGCAGAACGTGACACTTGACCCACAAAGGCACTTTTATGTGCTTGGCTTGGCCCCTAATGCGGCGCGCCTCTCGGTTCGCTTTTTCTGGCAGGATACATTTCAAACGCTGCTTGATAATGTGCAGAAGCATTATGACCGCTTAGAGATTGTGCGCCCCGCTTATGATAAATTCCCGCGGCTGGGGGTGTATTGGCTGCTGCAGGAAACCGTCAACACCAATTCCCGCAACCCATCGGCAGCACCGCAGCTGGCAGGCGATGTCTTGCGTGCAATCCTGAATAATACAAGGTACCCGGCAACCCTGCTGGATGGCGTTATGATGCGTATCCGCGCAGAGCAAAAAGTAACACGCGGCCGTGCCGCTATTATAAAAGCATACTACCTGCGTAATGAAGATCCCCGTTGCCCAAAGGAGGTATTAACTGTGGAAAATAACAAGGAAACAAATTATCAACCGTATGTTATGGGTCAGCTTTTTGCTGTGCTGGAAGCAATCCAGATGGCGGTAAACCCGGATATCAATACAACCATCAAGGACAGGTATTTTAATGCAGCGGCTTCCACGCCGGCCACTGTGTTCCCAACAATTCTGATGCTGGCGCAAAAGCATATGCAAAAAATGAGCAAGCCACAAAAGATTTATTACGATAAGCAGATCGCTGCGCTGGCGGGCGGAAAACTGGAAGGAAGCTTTCCCGCACGGCTGACCTTGCCGGAACAAGGCGCTTTTATCCTTGGCTATTACCATCAGACACAGGAACGCTATACAAAGAAAGTGGAGGAATAACAATGGCACAGGCAATCAAAAACCGGTATGATTTTGTAATTCTGTTTGACGTTGAAAATGGAAATCCGAACGGCGATCCGGATGCAGGCAACATGCCGCGCGTTGACCCGGAAACGGGATATGGCATTGTTACAGATGTCTGCTTGAAGCGTAAGATTCGCAACTATGTCGAAGTGGCCAAAGAAGATGAAGCAGGATACCAGATTTACATTAAAGATCAGGTTCCCCTGAACCGCAGCGACAAAAAAGCATTGGAATATCTGGGCGTTGAAGGAGATTCCAAGGAGGCACTGAAAGCTGCCAAGAAAGATGACCCGGAACTGGACCGCAAAATCCGGGATTTTATGTGCCAAAATTTCTATGATATCCGTACCTTTGGCGCTGTTATGACAACTTTCGTAAAAGGCGCACTGAATTGCGGGCAGGTACGCGGCCCTGTTCAGTTGAGCTTTGCACGCTCGGTAGACCCTGTTCTCCCGCAGGAAGTGACCATTACCCGTATTGCCATTACGACCGAAGCGGATGCAGAGCGAAAAGACACTGAGATGGGCCGCAAGTATGTGATACCGTATGGTTTGTACCGTGCAGAGGGTTACATTTCTGCCAACCTTGCCCGCAAAACTACAGGATTCTCAGAGGATGACCTGCAGCTGCTGTGGCAGGCAATCCTGAATATGTTTGAAAATGACCACAGTGCAGCCCGCGGCAAAATGGCAGTTCGGGAACTGATCGTGTTCAAGCATGATTCGGAGCTGGGCAATGCGCCGTCCTATAAACTGTTTGATGCAGTGCATGTCACGCGTGCCGAAGGGGTAGCCTTCCCGCGCAGTTACCATGACTATGTGGTAACGGTGGATGAAAATCTTCCCGCAGGGGTAACGTGCGAGAGGCTGTCGTAATGGCTTCCCCAGATGATTACCTGCTGATGTCCGGTATCCAGCATTTTAGCTTTTGCCGCCGTCAGTGGGCGCTCATACACCTGGAACAACAATGGTTCGAAAACCAACGCACCGCCGAAGGCCGCCTGCAGCATACCCGCTGCCATGATGTTACCCTGACAGAAAAACGCGGCGATTTGTTGATCGCCCGCGGTATGAGGGTCGTCAGCCACCGCTTAAAACTGACCGGCGACTGCGATGTGGTAGAGTTTCACAAGGATCCAAACGGCGTGTCATTGCAGGGCCGCCGCGGCCTGTGGCAGCCCATACCCGTGGAATATAAGCATGGCCGCAGCAAGGTAAACGATGCCGACCGTTTGCAGCTCTGCGCACAGGCCATGGCGCTGGAAGAAATGCTGGTGTGCGAGGTGCCGGAAGGGGAAATCTTTTATGAAGAAACCCGGCAGCGGGAACATGTTTCCATGACACCGGAACTGCGCAGCACCGCGCAGACCATGGCGGATGAGATGAACCGCCTGTTTGCGCGCGGCTATACCCCAAAAAGCAAACCCGGCAAGCATTGCAATGCCTGCTCACTGAAAGAGCTTTGCCTGCCGGCGCTGTATCAGCAGGCAGACCCGGCGGCGTATCTGCGGGAGCATATTGAGGAGGGCGCGCCATGAGAAAGCTGCTCAACACCCTGTTTGTCATCAATGAGGACGCTTACCTGATATTGGATGGCGAAAACCTTGTTGTTACCCGCAATAAACAGGAAACCCACCGCTATGCCCTGCATACGCTGGAAGGCATCGTCTGCTTTACTTACGCGGGTGCCAGCCCCGCTTTGATGGGAGCTTGTGCCCGGCGGGGCATTGACCTTTGCTTTTTTGACCCGTATGGCAGATTTCAGGCCCGCACCGTGGGGGAAGAACGCGGCAATGTGCTGCTGCGTCAGACGCAGTACCGCGTGTCGGATGACATGGCCCAGAGCTGTCGCTATGCCCGGAGCTTTATCCTTGGTAAAGTGTATAACGCACGCTGGGTGCTGGAACGCGCAACCCGCGATCATCCCCAGCGTGTCCCGGTCGAAAAACTGAAACGCACCTCCACCCAGCTGGCCGCCGCGCTGCCGCTGATACAGACCAGCGATGATCCGGAACAGCTGCGCGGCCTGGAAGGCGAGGCAGCCCAGCGCTACTTTGACTGCCTGAATGACCTGATTCTGCAGCAAAAGCAGGATTTTGTGTTTGAGGGCCGCAGCCGCCGTCCACCGCTGGACAATGTGAATGCGCTGCTTTCGTTTGCCTACAGCATGCTGGCGCGGGAGTGTGCATCCGCCTTGACCGCTGTGGGCCTGGACCCTTATGTTGGCTTTATGCACCGCCCGCGCCCCGGCCGCAAAAGTCTGGCACTTGACCTGATGGAAGAACTGCGGGCGGTTTATGCAGACCGGCTGGTCATCAGCTGCATCAATCAAAAGATCATCACGGCAAAACACCTGCAAAAACAGGAAAATGGTGCCGTACTGCTGACGGATGATGGCCGCAAAGCTTTCCTGACCGTATGGCAGAACAAAAAGAAGGAAGAGATCACCCATCCGTTTTTGAAAGAAAAACTGCCCTGGGGGCTGGTGCCCTATGTTCAGGCGCTTTTGCTGGCCCGTGCTCTGCGCGGCGACCTGGAAGTGTACCCACCGTTTTTCTGGAAGTGAGGTGCCGTTATGTTGGTGCTTGTAACCTATGATGTCAACACTGAAACAGCCGCCGGTCGTCGCAGGCTGCGCAAAGTAGCAAAAGTCTGTGTAGACTACGGCCAGCGGGTGCAAAACTCCGTATTTGAGTGCCTGCTGGATACCGCGCAATACACGATGTTCAAAGCAAAATTGACCGAACTGATCGATTCGGAATCGGACAGCCTGCGCTTTTATCAACTGGGAAACCATTACAAAAGCAAAGTTGAGCATGTGGGTCTGCACCCGGATTTTGATCAGGATGGAATCTTGTTTGCTTAGTGCGAGGGGAAGGCAATCATAAAATTCCCGGTTCCTTCGCACCAGAAAATATGGAAAAAACAGGGGCAGAAAGGGTAAAATACAGCCTTGCCTGTCAGCATGAAGATGCAATCCCCATAAAATTTGTTTCATATGTGCAAAAGTGCCCCATTGTTTTGTGCACTTTTGCTGTCGCTCTCCGCAAGGAGAGCGTGGATAGAAATGCTTCCTCTGGTGTTGATTTTACAGAAGATTGGCTGTCGCTCTCCGCAAGGAGAGCGTGGATAGAAATTTCCACGCAGTGCAGGTTGTAGTTGTCATAGTGTGTCGCTCTCCGCAAGGAGAGCGTGGATAGAAATGTATTTTTGACTTTGACCGTTCGTAATGTTCCGATGTCGCTCTCCGCAAGGAGAGCGTGGATAGAAATAACACAATGCAGATTGTAATTGTCGTAATGAATGGTCGCTCTCCGCAAGGAGAGCGTGGATAGAAATGCCCTTGACGGACGCAAAGTGCAACGGATTGTGTGGTCGCTCTCCGCAAGGAGAGCGTGGATAGAAATGATGAAACCATCAACGGGAGAAGCAACACCATTGTCGCTCTCCGCAAGGAGAGCGTGGATAGAAATCATTTGTCACAGAAGTTAATTCCATTTGTCACAGAGTCGCTCTCCGCAAGGAGAGCGTGGATAGAAATTTGTTTTATGGGGATGATTTGACGTTTACCGATGGCGTCGCTCTCCGCAAGGAGAGCGTGGATAGAAATTTGCTACTCTCGTTACTGCCGGTATTGGTCTTGTGTCGCTCTCCGCAAGGAGAGCGTGGATAGAAATTAAGTATGTCGTTAAAGATTCTGATTTTGCCGGGGTCGCTCTCCGCAAGGAGAGCGTGGATAGAAATTTCTGGTGGCAAAATCAAGGATTTTGTTTATCTGTAGTCGCTCTCCGCAAGGAGAGCGTGGATAGAAATATCTGTATAACTTTAAAATGTTTGCCTGTATCGGTCGCTCTCCGCAAGGAGAGCGTGGATAGAAATCCCAGCTTTGCAAGGCGTTGTCTCATGTCCGTTGTCGCTCTCCGCAAGGAGAGCGTGGATAGAAATGGTACCTTATCAACACGTATCATAGGATTTTTGGCGTCGCTCTCCGCAAGGAGAGCGTGGATAGAAATTTGTCGTTCCCGGTGGTTGCTGGCTCCCTAATCAGTCGCTCTCCGCAAGGAGAGCGTGGATAGAAATTACTGTCGTTGGCGTTCTTGCTACTCTCGTTACTGGTCGCTCTCCGCAAGGAGAGCGTGGATAGAAATTAACGATCAAAATGAAGGTACTTCGTACTCCATTAAGTCGCTCTCCGCAAGGAGAGCGTGGATAGAAATATAAGCGCACTAGAATCGTATAACATAATAGTCAACGTCGCTCTCCGCAAGGAGAGCGTGGATAGAAATCGTTTGGCGTGATTCGGCCTGCGATTGATGTATTTGTCGCTCTCCGCAAGGAGAGCGTGGATAGAAATTCTCTTCTGTGTCGGATTCTGTTTAGGCGCTAAAGTCGCTCTCCGCAAGGAGAGCGTGGATAGAAATAACACAGTGCAGATTGTAATTGTCATAGTGGAAGTCGCTCTCCGCAAGGAGAGCGTGGATAGAAATGCCAATCCCGGATCCACTACGTTGACTTTTCCGGGGTCGCTCTCCGCAAGGAGAGCGTGGATAGAAATACGCCAACAGCCAGCAGGAGAAAAACAACGGACAGTCGCTCTCCGCAAGGAGAGCGTGGATAGAAATAGAAACTTGCCCACTTGTGTCTTAAACCGCTCATCGTCGCTCTCCGCAAGGAGAGCGTGGATAGAAATTCGTTTGGCTGATATGTCTAATGCTTGGCATCGGTCGCTCTCCGCAAGGAGAGCGTGGATAGAAATAGGTCGGCACGGGTATTCTTAACTTTTTCATTCCGGTCGCTCTCCGCAAGGAGAGCGTGGATAGAAATAGCACAGAACCGGCGAATATGAGGGCATACATTACGTCGCTCTCCGCAAGGAGAGCGTGGATAGAAATTTTATAGAACTTTTGCCTTGGGGGGCTGGGGGCGGTCGCTCTCCGCAAGGAGAGCGTGGATAGAAATCGGCATTGCCGAAACAGCCAAAACATCAATAGGGGACGTCGCTCTCCGCAAGGAGAGCGTGGATAGAAATATACCGGTACCTATCATCCGCACTTTCATGTTGTGGTCGCTCTCCGCAAGGAGAGCGTGGATAGAAATGCTTGCTTCTCGCCTTTCGGATATGTCTACTGCTTGTCGCTCTCCGCAAGGAGAGCGTGGATAGAAATATAATTTTGGCGGAACAGCTTAACAGAACGCCGCCGTCGCTCTCCGCAAGGAGAGCGTGGATAGAAATCTCAACGCAGTGCAAGTTATAGTTATCGTAATGGGTCGCTCTCCGCAAGGAGAGCGTGGATAGAAATACTCGGCAAGTTTGTTTAACTTGCCGAGTTGATTTGTCGCTCTCCGCAAGGAGAGCGTGGATAGAAATTGCCGCTATCCGGCGCGCTGTGTGGGCTTATTATGTCGCTCTCCGCAAGGAGAGCGTGGATAGAAATACTAATTTCAACCCGGCAAGTTTGTTTGATTTGCGTCGCTCTCCGCAAGGAGAGCGTGGATAGAAATAAAAAAAATAGGCCGTCTGCTGGTGGCAGTGCGGTCGCTCTCCGCAAGGAGAGCGTGGATAGAAATACTTCCTTTGGTGTTGATTTTTCGGAAGATTGGGTCGCTCTCCGCAAGGAGAGCGTGGATAGAAATGGACTGGGCGTCTGTCATTTCCGCGATGACGTCCCGTCGCTCTCCGCAAGGAGAGCGTGGATAGAAATCTCAACGCAGTGCAAGTTATAGTTATCGTAATGGGTCGCTCTCCGCAAGGAGAGCGTGGATAGAAATCTCAACGCAGTGCAAGTTATAGTTATCGTAATGGGTCGCTCTCCGCAAGGAGAGCGTGGATAGAAATATCTAAAATTTGGTATTGCGGTACTTCTATTGGCCGTCGCTCTCCGCAAGGAGAGCGTGGATAGAAATACGAACCCCGGCTCTACTACTTTGACTTTTCCGGGGTCGCTCTCCGCAAGGAGAGCGTGGATAGAAATAGTTATTTCTATTTTATCAAGATAACAGAAACCGGTCGCTCTCCGCAAGGAGAGCGTGGATAGAAATATAAGCGCGCTAGAATCGTATAACATAATAGTCAAGTCGCTCTCCGCAAGGAGAGCGTGGATAGAAATATAATTTTGGCGGAACAGCTTAACAGAACGCCGCCGTCGCTCTCCGCAAGGAGAGCGTGGATAGAAATAACGCATTGCCAAGCCTTTCCGCGAGCAATTCAAGTGTCGCTCTCCGCAAGGAGAGCGTGGATAGAAATTCAACATAAGTAATCCGGCTACCACGTTGCCAAGGTCGCTCTCCGCAAGGAGAGCGTGGATAGAAATTCAAAAATAACAAGAGAGCCAACTGAAGCAATCATGTCGCTCTCCGCAAGGAGAGCGTGGATAGAAATTCGTTTGTCTTGGTTTTTCTTTGTTGTGTCGGAGTCGCTCTCCGCAAGGAGAGCGTGGATAGAAATATCGGACCGTTAATATTCAGCGTCCAACCGCGAAGTCGCTCTCCGCAAGGAGAGCGTGGATAGAAATGTTAACTGATGATGTGTCAACTGGTGGCAGGATTAAGTCGCTCTCCGCAAGGAGAGCGTGGATAGAAATTGTAACATCAATATTCATAGTGTTACCTCCTCCAAGTCGCTCTCCGCAAGGAGAGCGTGGATAGAAATGTTAACTGATGATGTGTCAACTGGTGGCAGGATTAAGTCGCTCTCCGCAAGGAGAGCGTGGATAGAAATACAAACTGAACATCAATAGGACGGCCATAACGATTGTCGCTCTCCGCAAGGAGAGCGTGGATAGAAATATCAAAATTATGAGTGTTTCGAGTGGATTAAGCACGTCGCTCTCCGCAAGGAGAGCGTGGATAGAAATCACGTTAGAGGTTACTCGTAATTCTGATACCGGTAGTCGCTCTCCGCAAGGAGAGCGTGGATAGAAATAACACCGAGTGGGCGAATATCAGGGCGTACATTACGGTCGCTCTCCGCAAGGAGAGCGTGGATAGAAATCGGTATGCTGGACAACTGGAAGGACGCACAGAATGGTCGCTCTCCGCAAGGAGAGCGTGGATAGAAATAACCGGCTCTTTGCCCGGTGGACATTGGCCTTGAAGTCGCTCTCCGCAAGGAGAGCGTGGATAGAAATTACTGACAATAAGATCAGTGTAAAGGTGAAAGTGAGGTCGCTCTCCGCAAGGAGAGCGTGGATAGAAATCATACAACCGCAGCACGGGGGAGTATCACCCACAGTCGCTCTCCGCAAGGAGAGCGTGGATAGAAATTGCCGCGTGCGGCTCTGCCCCGTCTGCCAATGGCGTCGCTCTCCGCAAGGAGAGCGTGGATAGAAATACGTCAATATTTGCGGCTTAAAAATCGCAAAAAAAGTCGCTCTCCGCAAGGAGAGCGTGGATAGAAATTGCCGTGATAGGCTCGCCACAAGCGATCTGGCCGACGGTCGCTCTCCGCAAGGAGAGCGTGGATAGAAATGTTGATCAGGTAGCTTTCCAGGGCATCCATGCTCAGTCGCTCTCCGCAAGGAGAGCGTGGATAGAAATCACGATCTGCGCAGCATAACTGCCAACGTTGGCAAGTCGCTCTCCGCAAGGAGAGCGTGGATAGAAATTCAACTATCTGTGAGGGAGTAACATGGAGATAAGCGTCGCTCTCCGCAAGGAGAGCGTGGATAGAAATGCTTGCATTGCTGGCCGCCGTGTCGGCCCCGGTCTGTCGCTCTCCGCAAGGAGAGCGTGGATAGAAATTCAGGGGGGGGATTGGGTTGCCGTCCGTGTCGAAGTCGCTCTCCGCAAGGAGAGCGTGGATAGAAATGGGCTAATCTGGCAGCGTCATGGGCGCTTCCAGCCGGTCGCTCTCCGCAAGGAGAGCGTGGATAGAAATGATCAGCAGATAACCCAGTTCCTCCAGGTTGTGGGTCGCTCTCCGCAAGGAGAGCGTGGATAGAAATTTGAGGCCCGGGCACCGGGCGCACAATGCATCGAGGTCGCTCTCCGCAAGGAGAGCGTGGATAGAAATAATCCTTAACGACATATTTGGAAACCTCCTCAATAGTCGCTCTCCGCAAGGAGAGCGTGGATAGAAATACCTGTGATTTCCCCGTGTTGTCACTGCCTTTCGGGGGTCGCTCTCCGCAAGGAGAGCGTGGATAGAAATCCGCCGTGCCAGTGGCGCGGCGGACATCGACAACCGGTCGCTCTCCGCAAGGAGAGCGTGGATAGAAATTCCAGCTGGGTCATATCATCATCACGGCCCAGGAGGTCGCTCTCCGCAAGGAGAGCGTGGATAGAAATGTCGCGTCCGGCTCTGTCCCGTCTGCCAATGGCGGGTCGCTCTCCGCAAGGAGAGCGTGGATAGAAATGTCGCGCGCGCCTGTGCCCCATCTGCCAATGGCGGTCGCTCTCCGCAAGGAGAGCGTGGATAGAAATTGACCAGCCTTAAAATCACCGTTAAAAGTGGTAGGTCGCTCTCCGCAAGGAGAGCGTGGATAGAAATGGCGCCATGAGGATGGCTCACTGCGATTAGATACCGTCGCTCTCCGCAAGGAGAGCGTGGATAGAAATAATTACCGCAATATTGCAGAGTATTACGCACATGCGTCGCTCTCCGCAAGGAGAGCGTGGATAGAAATTGAAAAAGCTGCAAAGCAGAAAGCCTTTGCGAAGAGGTCGCTCTCCGCAAGGAGAGCGTGGATAGAAATAGTGCCACACCGCGGCGCACGCTCACTTCCTGGGGTCGCTCTCCGCAAGGAGAGCGTGGATAGAAATAGAGCAGCCGCACAGCATAACCAATGCGGTCAGCGTCGCTCTCCGCAAGGAGAGCGTGGATAGAAATCCCGGTGCAGCAGCCGGAGAATACCGCGGACGAACCGTCGCTCTCCGCAAGGAGGGCGTGGATAGAAATATAAATCAGGGCAAGGAGACCCGCGACTTTAGTCGTGTCGCTCTCCGCAAGGAGGGCGTGGATAGAAATTCTATGTATCATAACACAACCCCGGCCGATATGCAGTCGCTCTCCGCAAGGAGAGCGTGGATAGAAATCACTTTTGCGCCGGCGCGGTAAACTCAAAGTGTAGGGTCGCTCTCCGCAAGGAGAGCGTGGATAGAAATTGGCTATGGAATGTTTCTCTTTCTGACTGTTCAGGGTGGTTTTGTTCATGCGGATATCCGCTTTAATTTTAAAAATTGCTATAGTAAAAAACTCTCGCATAAAATAATATAAAAATATTATATTATCTACTTGACAAGGTACCCTGGCGGGGTATACAGTAAATATACCCCGCCGGGGTACCTTGCATGTGATGGGAGGGTACATAATGCAGGAAAACGAAGAGAAGGAACCGTGTTGCTGCTGTGCACACAAAACAAAGCATCGCAGTGAAGAAGAGTATAAAAGCCTGGTCCACAGACTGAACCGGATCGAAGGGCAGATTCGGGGCATCCGTGGGATGGTGGAAAACGAAGTGTATTGTCCGGATATTCTGGTGCAGTCGGCGGCGGTAACGGCGGCGATGAACGCGTTCAACCGTGAGCTGCTGGCAAACCATATCCGCACCTGTGTGGCGGATGATATCCGTGCCGGGAATGACGAAGTTGTGGATGAGCTGCTGAAAACGCTGCAGAAACTGATGAAATAAGCATTGCCTGCACAAAATAGCAGAAGCAGAACATGAAATAAATGCACGAGTGTTTGAGCCAGCAAAAATGCCATGCCAGTGCCCAGTACAATTGTTTTTCTGTTCACAAACATCGGTAAAAGTTTGTGTAACATTACCAGAGCCATGAATAAATGCCAGTCATTCCCTGTGAGAGGGTGTGGATAGAAATGCCGCATCGGCCTTGGTTGCCCCCCAACGTATCGCTCTCCGCAAGGAGAGTGTGGATAGAAATGGTAACCTCAATAATACGTCGAATTGCAGGCTAGCCGCTCACCAAAAGGGGAGTGAGGATAGGGCAACACCGCACAATTCCCGCCTTGCGGCTTAAGCACCGCTCCGGCAGCTGCGGCACGGCATCTGCGTTGCCAAAATGCTCGATAATGTCGGGTTGCGGTACCCGCATCGTGCTTCGGGGGCAAAAGCCCCTCGCACTCTGCGACCGCTGCCCCTGCTTCGGTTCGCTGTTTCCGCCACTGGCGGCGCTCACCTTTGCAGCATCCAGTATTATCTGCGCTTTTGGCTTAGCATCTGCCGCACCTCGCTCGCCGTATCGGCACTTAGAATTATGCGGTATTGCCATAGAAACAACTCAAACATCAACAACCCGTGTTCAAACACCAAAGCGAAACCACTCACCAATCATCACACAGGAATTATAGAATCACTACCGCAAAAGAGAGGAAACCGGAGGAAAGAAGTGGAACAATATAACGTAACCGGGATGAGCTGCGCCGCGTGCAGTGCCCGGGTGGAAAAAGCCGTCAGCAAAGTGCCGGGCGTAACATCCTGCTCGGTCAGCCTGCTGACCAACTCAATGGGTGTGGAGGGCACCGCCGCTCCGGCAGATATTGTGGCCGCAGTGGAAGCCGCAGGCTATGGCGCAAGCCCTAAAAACGCTGCCGCCCAGTCCGCCGCGCCGTCAGCAGATGCCTTAAAAGATACCGAGACCCCGCGCCTCAAACGCCGCCTGATTGCCTCGCTGATCTTCTGGGTGGTGCTGATGTACTTCTCCATGGGGCACATGCTATGGAACTGGCCGCTGCCGGGCTTTATGCAGGGCAACCATGTGGCAATGGGTATTTTACAGATGCTGCTCACCATTATCATCATGGTCATCAACCAAAAGTTCTTTATCAGCGGCTTTAAGGCGCTGTGGAACCGTGCCCCCAATATGGATACCCTGGTATCCCTTGGCGCTACCGCGGCCTTTGGCTACAGCACTTACGCTCTGTTTGCCATGACGGTGGCCCAGGTGCAGGGGGATGCCATGGCCGTGATGGGCTATATGGAGGAGTTTTATTTTGAATCCGCCGCAACCATCCTGACCCTGATCACGGTGGGCAAAACGTTGGAAGCTCGCTCCAAGGGCAAGACCACCGATGCCCTGAAAGGCCTGATGAACCTGGCCCCCAAAACCGCAACGCTGCTGCGCAATGGGGCGGAAGTTACCGTTCCCATCGAACAGGTGCAGCAGGGCGATGTGTTTGTGGTGCGTCCCGGCGAGAATATCCCCGTTGACGGCGTGGTGCTGGAAGGCAGCAGCGCGGTGAACGAATCGGCCCTGACCGGTGAGAGCATCCCGGTGGATAAGGCCGAAGGCGACAGCGTGAGCGCCGCAACCCTGAACCAATCCGGCTTTTTGCGCTGCCGTGCCACCCGCGTGGGTCAGGATACCACGCTGGCTCAGATCATCCAGATGGTCAGCGATGCCGCAGCCACCAAGGCACCCATTGCCAAAATTGCAGACCGCGTCTCCGGTGTGTTTGTGCCGACCGTCATCACCTTGGCGGTCATCACCACCATTGTCTGGCTGCTGGCAGGGCAGACGGTCGGTTTTGCCTTGGCCCGCGGTATTTCAGTGCTGGTCATCAGCTGCCCCTGCGCGCTGGGCCTGGCAACGCCGGTTGCCATTATGGTTGGCAATGGTGTGGGCGCTAAAAACGGCATTCTCTTCAAAACCGCGGTTTCGCTGGAGCAGACCGGTAAAACCGAGATCGTTGCCCTGGATAAAACTGGCACCATCACCAGCGGCGAGCCGCGCGTGACGGATATCCTGCCCGCAGACGGTGTGACGGAGCAGGTACTGATGAGCCTTGCCGCTGCCTTGGAGCAGAAGAGTGAACACCCGCTGGCCCGCGCTGTGTTGCAAAAGGCGCAGGAGGATAACCTGCCCCCCGCCGAGGTGGCAGATTTCCAGGCTCTGCCCGGCAACGGCCTGACAGCTGTGCTGAACGGCAGTACCCTGTACGGCGGCAACGCCAAGCTGATGCAGACCCTTGGCGTGGCGGTGCCGCAAAAGATGGCATCCAGCGCCGAAGCACTGGCCGCCCAGGGCAAGACCCCGCTGTTCTTTGCCAAGGATGGCACCATGCAGGGCGTTATCGCGGTGGCGGACGTCATCAAGGAGGACAGCCCGCAGGCTGTGCGTGAACTGCAGGGCATGGGCATACGTGTTGTGATGCTGACCGGCGATAACGAACGCACCGCCAAAGCCATTGGTGCACAGGCCGGTGTGGATGAAGTGATTGCCGGTGTGCTGCCCGATGGCAAGGAAGCTGTGATCCGCAGCCTGAAAAACAAGGGCCGCGTGGCCATGGTGGGCGATGGCATCAACGATGCACCGGCCCTGACCCGCGCGGATGTCGGTATTGCCATTGGCGCCGGTACGGATGTTGCGATTGACGCCGCTGACGTTGTGCTGATGAAGAGCCGCCTGAGCGATGTGCCCGCCGCCATCCGCCTGAGCCGCGCTACTCTGCACAATATCCACGAAAACCTGTTCTGGGCCTTTGCCTACAATGTGTTGGGCATCCCCCTGGCGGCAGGTGTCTTTATCCCGCTGCTGCACTGGCAGATGAACCCGATGTACGGCGCTGCGGCCATGAGCCTGTCCAGCTTCTGCGTGGTTTCCAACGCACTGCGGCTGAACCTGTTCGATATTCGCAGCACCAAACATGACCATAAACGCAAAGCACACAAAACAAGCAAAAAGGAGAACACGACCATGAATAAGACCATTAAAATTGAAGGCATGATGTGCGGCCATTGCGAAGCAACCGTGAAAAAGGCACTGGAAGCGCTGGACGGTGTTTCCGCCGCCGAAGTAAGCCACACCGCCGGTACCGCTGTTGTAACGCTGGATAAGCCGGTGGATGACACTGTGCTGAAAAAAGCCGTTGAGGACAAAGATTATACCGTGACCGGCATTGAATAATCCCGGCTCAAAAGCAAAGGAATAAGCATGAAAGCGCCCGCACGCTGCCTTGCAGCAGGCGGGCACTTTTTTGTTGTGGCCCCGCGGTAAAACAGAAAAGCTGAAAAAACATTTTGATAAGCATTCTAATATTATGTGCGAAAATCATAACAGAAGTATAACAAAACAATATGATTTGGCCAGTTGCACTTGCACTATAGTGGATAATATTATGGCAATACCGCATAATTCTAAGTGCCGATACGGCGAGCGAGGTGCGGCAGATGCCAAGCCAAAAGCGCAGATAATACTGGATGCTGCAAAGGTGAGCGCCGCCAGTGGCGGAAACAGCGAACCGAAGCAGGGGCAGCGGTCGCAGAGTGCGAGGGGCTTTTGCCCCCGAAGCACGATGCGGGTACCGCAACCCGACATTATCGAGCATTTTGGCAACGCAGATGCCGTGCCGCAGCTGCCGGAGCGGTGCTTAAGCCGCAAGGCGGGAATTGTGCGGTGTTGCCTTATACAATCTACATAAAAGATGAGTGCGCCCGTCTTACCCAGCCAACACGAGGGGGCAACACAGATGTATATCAATTTTGGTTCCATCAACAGCCGCCAGGCTGCGGACGGCAGCTGTACTGCACCGCTTACAGTGGATTCCTGCGGAACATGCCGATTGAAAAAGCACGCCAGCCTGCCAACTATTACGCGGTATGATGAAAATGCGTATCAGCTGTTTTATATCGCTGCGGGCAAGGCGCACTTCTGGTTTGATGATGCCGAGCATGTGGTAACAGCGGGTCATATGGTGCTGTACCGCCCGCAGGAAGAGCGCCGCTATATCTACTATCTTGAGGACCACCCGGAGGTGTTCTGGGTCTATTTTTCCGGCAGCGAGGCCGCTGCAGTGCTGCAGGCGCATGAGATTCCGCTGGATGGCCATGTGTTTTACAGCGGCATTATGCCGGAGTACAAAAATACTTTCCGCCGCATGATCCAGGAATTGCAGCTCTGCCAGTACGCCTATCGGGATTATACGGCCGGGCTGTTCCAGATGATGCTGGTGCTGGTCAGCCGCCAGCGGCAGGAACGGCGGTCGATCAACGGCACCACGCGGGAGCAGATCGAAGCCGCAGCCGCCTATTTTAACGAGAATTATACTGCCCGCATCAATGTGGATGAATACGCCGAGTCTCTGCACATGAGCACGGCATGGTTCATCCGTAGCTTCAAACAGTATGTGGGCTTGTCGCCCGCACGGTATATCCAGTCGCTGCGTATCGTCAATGCACAGCGCTTGCTGGAACGCACCAAATACAGCATCGGTGAAGTTTCCGAGATCGTCGGGTATGATAACCCGCTGTATTTCAGCCGTGTGTTCAAAAAGGAAACCGGGCTTTCCCCCGCGCAGTACCGCAAAGCGGAGCGGGCAGGCGAACAGCCGTCCGACCCGCAGGAAGAGGACGCCTGCACCCCCAATATCGACAAAAACCGCAATTCATAGTATAATACCCCCATACACTTTGGTATGGGGGCTTTTTATGTTTGCAGCAGCAATTTGTGTCAGCATCCTGTTGGGGGTGCTGGTTTGGGCACTGCCGGGGCGGCTGTGCGACCGCAGGGTAACCCCTGCGGATGTACTGGCCGGGCCGGGCATTGTGCTGGCAGTGTGGATCATCGCGGCATGTGTGTTTGCCCAGCCGGGGCTGGTGCAGGGGTTTGATCTGTTCCGCCTGCTGGCCATCAATGGGGCGGCACTGTGGGCCTGCGGCACTGTGTTGTTACTCCGCCTGCGCAGCGGGCGGCGGTACCGCACACTTTGGACGGTTGCTGCGCTGCTGATTGCCGCCATCGGTCTGGAAGTATTCGTGGGCAACGCACCCTATTTTGCAACCCACGGCTACCAGCCCGTTGACCTGCGCGCCTATTTGCAGGATGCCCCGGCGGATGGGGAGCCGATTGCTTTGAACGATGAGCACAGTACCCTTACCTTTACCGGCATCCATCAGCCGCTGTATAACGTTGCGCTGGATGGCGTTGTCTACCAGTATGACGGCAACTATCCGCAGGATCAGAACCCGCTGTTTATCCTGTGGGTGTCCGGTACCGACGAAGCCAGCACCGCCCCGCGCCAGAGCTGGCAGTGGCAGGCGGCCCCGCGAGCGGCACGCAGCCTGGTGCGCACGCTGGATTTTTCCGGCGCGGTGGATACCCTGACCCTGCAAGCGGAGGGCTATAGCGGAGAGTACCGCAGTTATGACCTGAACTATACCGTGCAGGCGGTTCTGGCCAATGTATCCCGCCCGATGGATTTCTCACTGCTGAGGCTGGCAGTGGTGTATCTGGCACTGCTGGCCTTGTGGGGGCTGCGCTCCGGCGCTGCCGCGTGGCACGAAGCCTACCTGACCCACCGCGCCAAATACCGCCCGGCGGTGCTGGTGCTGGGCTGCATGCTCTGCCTGCTGGCCGCAGCGGCCCCCTTTGCCGATGCCCGCAACTCCGGCGTGGCGACCTCGTTTTATAATGTCGAAAACTGGGACGGCGAAAGCCGCATCACCTTCACCCAGCATATCAGCGATTGGCAGAATGATTCCGCTGCGCAGTACGGCGCTCTGGCCCACAGCCTGCTGAATGGCCGCCTGGATCTGCAGCGCGACCCGCCCGCCGCCATGGCGGAGATGCAGAACCCTTACGATACCGCCGCCCGTCAGAGCGCGGCCCCGGATGCTTTGTGGGATGTTGCTTATTACCAGGGGCGGTACTATGTTTACTTTGGCATTGTGCCGTGCCTGCTGTTCCAGCTGCCGTTTGAGCTGCTGACCGGCGTACCGGACCTGCCGCCCAGCTTGGCCATGATCGTGATGGCCTGGCTGCTGATTTTGGCAGTGTTTGGTTTGGTGCGGCAGGCTGCGCAGCGCTGGTTCCCGTCCGCCTCAGCGGCGGCCTGCCTGCTGGCTGCGGCGGGCATTGCAGGCGGTAGCCAGGTGTACTACCTGCTGCTGCGCCCCTCGGTGTATGAATACGCCATCCTGTGCGGCGCGGCATTTGTGCTGCTGGCCCTGTGGCAGTGGCTGTGCGCCGCCAACACCCCGGTGCAGCACCATGGCAAAATCATGCTGCACATGGCACTTGGCAGCCTGTGCATGGCGCTGGTGGCGGGATGCCGCCCCCAGATGGAGCTGTTTGCCGTGCTCTGCCTGCCGATCTTCTGGCCGCAGTATATCCGGCAAAAACGCTTGCGCAGCAAGCAGGGAATAACCGAAGCCATCGCCTTTGTTCTGCCGGTTATTCTGGTAGCCCTGGGGCTGATGGCCTACAATGCCGCGCGGTTCGGCTCGCCGTTTGATTTTGGTGCCAATTACAACCTGACCAGCAACGATATGACCCACCGCGGCTTCCGCATTGGGCGGCTGGCCCCGGGGCTGTTCACCTATTTCCTGTCCCTGCCGGTGGTGCAGGCGGTGTTCCCCTACCTGGCGGGTACAAAAATGCAGACAAACTTTATGGGTATGACCATTACCGAAGTATTTTACGGCGGTGCCCTGGTCAGCCTGCCACTGCTGTGGGCCTTTGCGGCCCTGCCTTTGCTGCGCCGCCGTATGGCAAGGCAGAAAGACCTGCGCGCCATGGTGCTGCTGCCCGTGCTGCTGGCTGTTATTCTGGCCACGTTGGACTGCCAGATGGCCGGTGTGCTCTACCGCTATCTCAGCGACTATTTAACCCCGCTGCTGTTCGCCGCCGCATTGGTCTGGCTGTGGGCTGAAAGCGCCCTTGCCCCGCGTGTGCAGGCCGCCGCATCGGGCAGCATCCTGCATACCGTGCAGCACATGCTGCAGGGGGCGATGCTGGCAGCTGTTGCCGTGGGGATCTGTTACAGCTTCTGTGTCTACTTTGCTGCGGAACCGGGCCTTCTGGGCCAGAATCCCGCTCTGTACCAGAATGTCAGCCGTCTGGTGCAGTTCTGGCTGTAAAATCAGGGCGAAAACAAAATTCAGCAAAATTCAAATTAGATAAAATAAAAGCATATGCCCCATGTCAGCCGGGAAAATCCGGCCAGTCAGGAGGGCATGTGCTTTTTCTTTTTATATGGGCATTCTGTATGGATCGTTTTCGGATGGAATAAATATAAGGCAACACCGCACAATTCCCGCCTTGCGGCTTAAGCACCGCTCCGGCAGCTGCGGCACGGCATCTGCGTTGCCAAAATGCTCGATAATGTCGGGTTGCGGTACCCGCATCGTGCTTCGGGGGCAAAAGCCCCTCGCACTCTGCGACCGCTGCCCCTGCTTCGGTTCGCTGTTTCCGCCACTGGCGGCGCTCACCTTTGCAGCATCCAGTATTATCTGCGCTTTTGGCTTGGCATCTGCCGCACCTCGCTCGCCGTATCGGCACTTAGAATTATGCGGTATTGCCATAAAAAATCCTGCAAACAGGATAGCGGTCCCGTTTGCAGGTCATTCAGCTCAAAATTTAATAGGTGATGATCACGCCCTGGTCCTGTGCGTAAAAGCTGCACAGACCGCTGCAGGGCACAATATCCACCCGCGCATCCGGCCATTTGGCGTGGATGCCGTGTTCCAACAGGTTGGCGGCGTTCTGGTTGTTGCACTCGCTGATCAGCACCGGGCGCACACCATCGTAACCGTCCTCGTCCATCTGTTCCAAAATCTTGGCAAGCACCCGCGCTTCGCCGCGCGTCTTAAAGAAAAAGTCGATTGTGCCATCTTCGGTGCGGCGGCCCAAAACGCGCATGTTCAGCCGCCCGGCAATAAAGCCCACCACGCGGCTGACCCGCCCGGCTTTGGCAAGGTTATCAAAGCTGGCCAGGGCAAACATAATATGCCCTTTCTGTGCCCAGTTGGCCAGCTCAATGCAGATGGTATCAAAGTTGGTTCCTATCCGGATCAGCTTGTTGGCCAGCTCTGCTGCACCGGCCAGCGCGCCGGAACAGCTCAGGGTATCCAACACAAAAATCTGCTTTTCGGGGTGTTCTTCCAGCACCATCTCCCGCGCGGCCAGCGCGGCGTTGTAGCTGCCCGAAAGATTATGGCTGATGGTCAGCGCAATGCTTTTGTCCGCCATCAAAAACAGCTCGGCCCATTCTTCCGGGCTGGGGCAGGCGGTGGCGCTGGCGCCGTTATAATCCGTCATGGCCTGCAGCATGGCTTTGGTGTTCAGGGTGGGCAAGTCCACAAACTCGCGCTCGCCAACGCGAATCTTGAATGGAACCAATGCAAACTGAACCCCCGGTGCAGTGTCCGGCAGGGTACGGATCTCACAAGAAGAGTCCGATGCGATCATCCATTCCATAAAAAGTCCTCCTGTAACGCAGGCAAAAAGCTGCGTAATCAGCCGGAACAATCCGGCATTTTTTTGGCGCGCACGTGGCCGCCGTGCCGCGGCGGGGCCAACCCCCAGGCCGCGGATACTATTTTCTAATTCTATTATACGGGCCGCCCAACAAAGCGTCAAGCAAGAAAAAACAGCAAGTGTAAAAATTAGCGCCTTTTCCCGGCGGGCTATTGCGCCAATGTGTACAGCGGGGTATAATATCTATATCTGTTGCTTTTGCCCTCCGGCGCGCCGGGGCTGCTGATAAAAGGAGAAAATAACCCTATGGCTGATTATTACCACTACCGCCAAAAGATAGAAAAACAGCGCCGCCGCCGCAACGCGGTAGTTGCCCTGATGGTGGTGCTGATCATACTGTGTGCAGCTGCAGGCTTTTTCTGGATGTCCCGCCACAATCAACAGGCGAACACCCCCCAGGCGGAGCCTACCATGCCCACAGCGGAAACTGCTGCCACGGCAACCCCGGAGCAGCCCGAACCCGCCGCTCAAACGCCGGGTAACCCCCAGCGCCTGCTTCCCGCCGTGGATAACGCCGCGTGGGATACAGCCACCCCGGTGGAACAGACCATAGATCTGGAGTACCTGAACACCGATTCCCGCATGGCCGCCCTGCCTGCCCTTGGCACCGTGGAGCGCAGCCACTTTGACACCGTTACTTTTTTGGGCGACAGCATTACCGAGGGCATGGAGTGTTATGCCACCGGCTACCAGAACGCCCATGTGCGTGCCTATCGCGGTGCCGGCCCGGAAAGTGTTGTCTATAACACCACCGTCAAGGATCACATCCGCAATGTGCAGGAACCGGCCTTTGACGCCGTGGTGGAGACCCAGCCCGATGCGCTGTATATCCTGTTCGGCACCAACACCCTGGTCAACGGCAGCGAGGACACCGCCACGAAGTTCATCACCTATTATGAAAAAATGATCGACATGTTCCACGAAAGCCTGCCGAACGTACCGATCTATGTGCAGTCCATCCCCGGCGTTCAGGAATGGGTCAAGGATTCCAAGCCCGGCTTGCAGAATGACCGCATCAAGCTGGTCAACAACCTGCTGGCTAACATGGCGCTGCGCAAGGGCTGCTACTTTGTCAATATTGCCGAAGCCCTGAATCAGCCCGATGGCAGCCAGATTGACGAATACGAAGCCGATGGCATCCACATGCAGCCGGTAGGCTATACCGCCTGGTGCAACTACCTGGCAACCCATACGGCATGGGATCGCCGCAACACCTATGCGGGCGAAAATCCGCTCTATATCCTGGGCAGCTGATGCTGCCCGCGCCTTTATGCGGCATCAACAACATAAGTACAACAAATGCACTGCCAGCCCCCGTTTTGCCGTGGGGCAAGGCGGTGCATTTTGTTCTATTTGCATAGAAAAACGGCGGGATATTTCGCGGTATTAAATCGTTTTTTGTCTAGTTTAACAAGGATTCCTGCAAATGTGTGTCAATTTTACACAAATCGACCCAGCAACTTACGAAAATTTTAGCGCTTTATTACAGAAATCTCTTGAAATTCCGCTGCAAAACAGGTAATATAAATATAGCAAAAACAAATTGGGTGCAGTTTATGCCGGAACAGGCAGCAGGAACAGGAATTTGTGCTGTTCTTTGTATCATCGGCGCATAGCCTGCCTCAATCAGAGGTGTTTCCGGAAACCTAAGGCAACACCGCACAATTCCCGCCTGACGGCTTAAGCACCGCTCCGGCGGCTGCGGCACGGCATCTGCGTTGCCAAAATGCTCGATAAGACATCCAGTATTATCTGCGCTTTTGGCCTAGCATCTGCCGCACCTCGCTCGCCGTATCGGCACTTAGAATTATGCGGTATTGCCCTGGGAACATGATCAAAGGGGCAGCCCGGTCGGCGGTAAACCGGCGCGGTGCATGCCAAAAGGGGAGATTACAAGGTGAAACAAACACAGTCAGCGGCGAAGCCTTCCGATTTGCCAGTTTACCTGTTCCATCAGGGCAATAACTTTGAAGCCTACCGCTACTTTGGCAGCCACCTGGAAGAGCAGGATGGCCAGCCCGGCGCGGTGTTCCGCGTGTGGGCACCGCACGCCAAAGCAGTTTCCGTTGTGGGCGATTTCAACAGCTGGGTGCCCACCAGCCATCCGATGGAAAAGGTGTCAGACGGCATTTGGGAGTTGTTCATTCCCGGCATCAAAATCTATGATGTTTATAAATACTGCATTACCACCCCGGCGGATGAGCTGGTGTACAAGGCTGACCCGTATGCGTTCCATGCCGAAACCCGCCCGTCCAACGGCAGCAAAGTTTTTGATATTTCCGGCTTTGACTGGCACGATGCCGCGTGGGAAGATGCGCAGAAGAAAAATGATGTGATCAACGGCCCGATGAGCATCTACGAGCTGCATGCCGGCAGCTGGAAAATGAAGGAGGACGGTGTCCCCTATAATTATTCCGAACTGGCGGATCAGCTTGTGCCTTATATTAAAGATATGGGCTATACCCATGTGGAGCTGCTGCCCATTACGGAATATCCGTTTGACGGCAGCTGGGGCTATCAGGTCAGCGGTTACTTTGCCCCCACCAGCCGTTACGGTACCCCGCACGACTTTATGGAGTTTGTGGATAAGCTACATGCGGCCGGTATCGGCGTGATCCTGGACTGGGTGCCCGCCCACTTCCCCAAGGATGCTTACGGCCTGTACATGTTTGACGGCGGCCCCTGCTATGAGGACCCCAACCCCCGCCGCGGTGAGCATAAAGAATGGGGCACCATGGTGTTCAACTTTGGTATGCCGGAAGTGGAAAGCTTCCTGGTATCCAGTGCGCTGTTCTGGATTGAGCAGTACCATGTGGACGGTCTGCGTGTGGACGCAGTGGCCAGCATGCTGTATCTCGATTACAACCGCCGCGATGGCGAGTGGGAACAAAACGTAAAGGGCGGCAAGGAAAACCTGGAAGCCATTGCGTTCCTGCAAAAGTGCAATACGGCTATCCTGGGCCGCCACCCGCATAAAATGATGATTGCCGAAGAATCCACCGCATGGCCGCTGGTTACCAAACCGGCAGCCGATGGCGGCCTTGGCTTCAACTTCAAATGGAACATGGGCTGGATGAACGATATGCTCAGCTACATGAAGACTGACCCGCTGTTCCGTGCCGGCAACCATAACAAAGTTACGTTCAGCTTCTTCTATGCGTTCAGTGAAAATTTTGTCCTGCCCATCAGCCACGATGAAGTTGTGCACGGCAAGTGCAGCCTGATCAATAAGATGCCCGGTGATTACGAAGCAAAGTTCGCCAACCTGCGCACCTTCTATGGCTATATGATGGCCCATCCGGGCAAAAAACTGCTGTTCATGGGCCAGGAATTCGGCCAGTTCATTGAATGGGACGAGAAAAAGCAGCTGGATTGGATGCTTCTTGGCTATGATAAGCACCATGAGCTGCAAACCTACGTCAAGGATCTGAACCACTTCTACCGTGAGACCGCCTCTCTCTGGCAGGTCGATTACAGCTGGGAAGGATTCCAGTGGATCGTGCCGGATGATAACAAACAGAGCGTGATCGCGTTCCTGCGCCGGGACGCCAAGGGCAAGATGCTCTTGGTTGTCTGCAACTTTAACCCCGTCCTGCGCGAAAGCTACTCGATGGGCGTGCCCAACCCCGGTACATACAAAGAGCTGATCAACTCGGATGACGTCAAGTATGGCGGTACCGGTGTCAAAAATGGCAGCGTAAAGAGCGTCAAGGGCCCGATGCACGGCTTTGACCAGCATATTGAGGTAACCCTGCCGCCGCTGTCCACCATCTATTTCAGCGTTCCCGCTGCCCGCAAAAAGGCAGGAAAGCCCGCCAAGGCAGAAACTGCCGAGGCAGCCAAACCCGAAAAGGCAGCCAAGCCTGCGGCCACCAAAACTGCCGCCCCCAAAAAGCGCACAGCCAAACCCGTGGCAACAAAACCGGCTGCTAAAAAGCCCAGAGCGGCAAAAACAACCAAGCCCAAAACACCGGTAACGGAATCGTAAACGTCTGGTGTGTAAGGACGGTACCGGCGGCAACCCGCAGCCGGTGCGGCCCGTGGAGATAAACAAGTTTAAGGGGAGAACAATTATGGCAAAAGAAATGATCGCAATGATCCTGGCTGGCGGCCAGGGTTCGCGCCTCTACGCGCTGACCCAGAAGCTGGCTAAGCCGGCGGTTCCGTTCGGCGGTAAGTACCGTATCATCGACTTTCCGCTGTCCAACTGTGTCAACTCTGATATTGACACCGTTGGCATCCTGACCCAGTATCAGCCGCTGGTCCTGAATGAATACATCGGCAACGGCCAGCCGTGGGACCTTGACCGCCTGCATGGCGGCGTCCATGTGCTGCCGCCCTACCAGCAGGCCACCGGCTCTGACTGGTACAAGGGCACTGCCAACGCAATTTACCAGAACATTTCCTTCATTGACCGTTATGACCCGCAGTACGTCATCATCCTGTCCGGCGACCAGATCTGCAAGCAGGATTACGCTGATTTCCTGCGCTTCCACAAAGAGAAGAACGCCGAGTTCTCGGTTGCCGTTATGGAAGTGCCTTGGAGCGAAGCTCCGCGCTTTGGTCTGATGGTTACGGACGAGAATGACCGCATCAGCGAATTCCAGGAAAAGCCGAAGAACCCCAAGAGCAACCTGGCTTCCATGGGCATTTATATCTTCAACTGGGATATCCTGAAAAAGTACCTCACCGAGGACGAAAACGATCCCAACAGTGAAAACGACTTCGGCAAGAATGTCATTCCCGCACTGTTGCGTGATAACCGCCGCATGTACGCTTACCGTTTCAGCGGCTATTGGAAGGATGTCGGAACCATCTCCAGCCTGTGGCAGGCCAACATGGAGGTTCTGGATCCGACCCATTCCGGCATCAACCTGTTTGATGAAAACTGGAAGATCTACTCCCGCAACTCCGGCCGCCCCTGCCAGCGCATTGGCACGGACGCTGACATCGTGAACTCGATGATCACCGAAGGCTGCCAGGTTGACGGCACCGTTAAAAACTCCATCCTGTTCCCCGGCGTTGTGGTCGAAAAGGGCGCTACTGTTGAAGCAGCCGTTGTTATGGGCGGCACTGTCATCAAGGCTGGCGCAAAGGTCGAACACTGCATCGTGGCCGAAAATGTCACCATCGAAGAGGGTGCTACCGTGGGCAAAATGCCGGAAAGCGGCCTGAATATTACCGAACCCGGCGATGTTGCAACGGTTGGCTCCGGTGTCAAGATCGGCAAGGGCGCAACGGTTGGCCCCAAGGCAATGATTTCCAATGATGTAAAGGATGGTGAGGAACAATGGTAAGCAGCAACGCAAACGCACTGGGCGTCATTTTTGCAAACTCTTATGATAACCTTGTCCCCGAACTGGTAGCGGAGCGCACAATGGCCTCCATCCCGTTCGCAGGGCGTTACCGCATGATCGACTTTGTTCTGTCCAACATGGCAAACGCCGGTGTGGATAATGTTTCGGTCATCGTCCGTAAAAACTATCATTCCCTGATGGACCACCTGGGCGCAGGCCGTGAATGGGACCTGACCCGCAAGCGCGGAGGCCTGAACATTGTTCCGCCTTTTGCAGAGCGCAGCATCAAGCTGTACAGCGGCCGTGTGGATGCACTGGCCAGCGTTCTGAACTGGCTGAGGGACCAGAAAGAGCGCTATGTGATCCTGTCTGACAGCAACATTGCCATGAACTTCGACTTTAACAAGCTGATCGAAGCTCATGTCAAGTCCGGCGCAGACGTTACCATGGTATACAACCGCGGAGAAATCCCCGATGGCGCCCGCACCGATAACTACACCATCCGCATTGATAATGGCCGTGTGGCTGAGCTGCTTTCCAACGATTATCGTCCCGGCGTTCAGAATCTGTCCATGAACCTGTACATCATCGAGCGCGAAAGCCTGATCCAGCTTGTCCGCGATGCATCTGTGCGCGGTCTGGTCTATTTTGAGCGCGATATCCTGGCCCGCAACCTGAGCCTGCTGAATGTTCAGGCTTATGAGTTTGACGGCTATGTGGCCCGCATCAGCGATATGAAGAGCTACTTTGACGAGAACATGCGCCTGCTGCAGGCTGGCAATGTCGATAAGCTCTTTAACGAAGGCAACCCCATCTACACCAAGATTCGTGACGACAACCCCACCCGTTACCTGGAAGGCAGCAAGGTCAAGAACAGCCTGCTGGCTGACGGCTGTGTGGTGGAAGGCACCGTTGAAAACAGCGTGCTGTTCCGTGGCTGCCAGATCAAGAAGGGTGCTGTTGTGCGCAACTGTGTGCTGATGCAGGATACCGTTGTGGAGGAGAATAGCTCCGTTGAGTATGTGGTTACCGACAAGAATGTCCACATCACGGCAGATAAAAAGCTGATCGGCACGGATTCTTTCCCGGTGTTTGTTGCCAAAAGGCACACGGTGTAACCTGATTACGCCCTGAACTTTCCCGCCAACTCTCCCCGGCGGGTAGTTTGCAGGAAAGGGCGGGGGAGTGAACACGCTTCTCCGCTCTTTCCTTATTTTATCATAACAGCCTGCCCGGCAGGCGTTGCAAACAGCCGCTCCAGCGGCTCTGCAAGGAGGTACCCATGAAAATTCTCTATGCAGCCAGCGAGGCTGCACCGTATGCAAAATCCGGTGGTCTGGCCGATGTTGCCGGTGCATTGCCCAAGGCTCTGGTTCATGACGGCATTGACTGCCGCGTTATCATGCCCCTGTACGGCGATCTCAAGTTCAAGGATACGCTGACCTATGTTACCAATTTCAGCGTGCCCGTGGGCTGGCGCAGCCAGTACTGCGGCCTGTTCAAGGCCGAGCATGACGGCGTGACGTTCTACTTTATCGACAACGAATATTACTTTAAGCGCAGCGGCCTGTATGGCTTCTATGATGACGGCGAGCGTTTTGCTTTCTTCTCCCGCGCTATTCTGGAAACCCTGTTCTATACCGACTTTGAGCCGGATATCATCAACTGCAACGACTGGCAGACCGCCCTTACCCCGGTTTACCTCAACCTGTACTACCGCCACTTGGATAAGTTCAACCACATCAAGACGGTATTCACCATCCATAACATTGCCTACCAGGGCAAGTATGGCATGGATATCCTGGAGGATACCTGCGGCATTGGCGCACGCGATGCCCACATTGTGGAGTATGATGGCTGCGCCAACTTTATGAAGGGCGCAATCGAGACTGCTGATAAGGTCACCACCGTCAGCCCTACCTATGCACAGGAGATCCTGGACCCGTGGTTCAGCCATGGTCTGGACGGCCTGCTGCGCCAGAAGCAGTATAAGCTGTGCGGTATCCTGAACGGTATTGACGTGGATGTTTTCAACCCCGCCACCGACCCGGATATCCCGCAGAACTATGATGCCAACACGGTTCAGCAGGGCAAGCCCGTCTGCAAAGCAGCTTTGCAGGATGAGTTCGGCCTGAACAAGGATGGCAGCCCGGTCATGGCCATGGTCACCCGTCTGGTCGGTCACAAGGGCGTTGACCTGGTGCGCAGCATTGCCGAAGGTCTGCTGCAGCAGGGCATTGAGCTGGTGATCCTCGGCTCCGGCGAAGCCCAGTACGAGAACTTCTTCAACGAGCTGTGCGCCCGCAACCCCGGCCGCGTTGGCGTGTACATTGGCTTTAACGCCAAGCTGGCCCAGCGCATTTATGCCGGTGCCGATATCTTCCTGATGCCGTCCCGCTCCGAACCCTGCGGCCTGGCCCAGATGGTATCCTGCCGTTATGGCACCATCCCCGTTGTGCGTGAGACCGGCGGCCTGCGCGACTCCATCCACGACTCCGGCGATGGCTATGGCAATGGCTTTACCTTTGCCAATTACAACGCCCACGAGCTGTACGAAGCCTGCTGGCGTGCCAAGGAAGGCTACTGGAACAAGGAAGGCTGGCCCGTGCTGGTCAAGCGCGCCATGGAATGTGATTTCAGCTGGTCCAACTCTGCCAAGAGCTATGAGGGCCTGTACAATGAGGTCGTGAACCTCTGGTAAGTCTTTGGGAAGCTGTTCCCTAATGAGTTAAAATCAAATCCCACTGTGTGCAGCCTGAAAAGCCGCATACAGCGGGATTTTTGTTTCATTGGGATTGGTTCGGTGAAAAGGAAAACGGAAAGAATAGATACGCCCGTGCGGCAGCATAACAGCGTGACAGGGGAGACGAACCGAATGCTTCCAGAACGCAGCACAGGAATTTCGAAAAAGCCAGCCATCCGGAAATGAAGAAATTTCGGATTTTTTGCCACAATTTGCCGAACATGTGTTACAATAGTACCGGAATTTTGGCCGTGGCATTAAGGAGAATCCCATGCCCGCGGTCAATCGGGAAAGGAAACATAACAGCAATCCTATGGGGAAAAGAAAACATTGGTATTTACCGTGCATCGCCCCGGCACTGGCCGCGCTTTTTCTGGCGGGCTGCGGCGCAACGGTGGATTTGAATGAACAGGCCACAGCCGAAACCGCCATGGCCGTGCAATGGGTGCCCAATGGCAGCGTTTATGCTACTGCGGCGGAAGAGCTGGAATACTGGTCCACAGCCCAAAAGCTGGAATCCGCCCTTGCCGCCACGCGGGAAACAGCCCCCAGCGGAGACTTGAACGAGCTGCTGGATGAATTCTGCGCCGCGCAGCCGGGCAGCTTTTCGCTTTACCTGCAAAATCCGGCAACGGGGGAAAGCTATACTTATAACACGGATGCCCTGTATTACCCTGCCAGCCTGCTCAAGCTGCCCTATGCGTTCTGGCTGTGCGGCCAGGCCGATGCCGGAACACTGGACCTGGAAGATGAACTGCCCAACCAGTTCCGCGGCTGTTTGTCTGATACGGCGCTGCAAGCCTATAACGATGCCGAGACCATCCCGGCCAAAGCCGCCATGCGTGCTATGATCGCCCACAGCGATAACAACGCCGTCACCCTGTTGACCACCCACTGGCCAGCCAATGAATCCAGCGGCTTCCAGCAGTTCTTGGCGGATTACGGCTTTGCCTATGCCGCAACCTGCGACCTTACCCCGCAAACCGGCATTATCGGTATGGCTTCCACTGGCGAGTTTGCCAACATTGTGTCCGCGGTGTATGATTATCTGGATTCAGACAGCGCCGCCGCAGCCTACCTGAAAACCTGTATGCTGGCCGCTGACCATGATATTTTGTATGTGCCGGATGGCGTGCCTGCCGCCAAAAAGTATGGCAGCTGGGATTACGCATATCACGATGTTGCCATTGTGTATGCCAAGCATCCCTACTGGATTGTTTGCATGACAGACCAGGGAGATGAAAATGTAGACTTCCCCGAAGAACCCACCCAGGCCATGCAGACCCTTGGCCAGCTGGTGTATGAATACTGGAACCCATAAACCACGCCAGCGCCGTTTCAAGAAAGGAGCCGACCTTTGCCAAACAAGAAAACTGCCGCCCAGCGCCAACCCTATGTGGACGCTATGAAAGGCTTTGGCATCCTGTGCGTTGTCATTGGCCATTTTATCGAGTATCACCGTGGTACCGCGCCGGGCATCAACGCACTGTTTACCTGCATTTACCTGTTCCATATGGCAATTTTTTGCACAGCCAGCGGCCTGGTGGCTAAGTTCAGCCTGCGCAAGCTGGTCACGCAGCAACTATGGCTCTACCTTATCAGCCAGGCGGGCATCACGGCGTTCCGTGTGGCTGCCCTGAAAGATAACATTGTGGATCAGGGCGGCTGGCTGCAAAATGTACTGCTGCCATGGCGGCACATGTGGTATCTGTACGCCCTCATGTTCTGGATGCTCACCGTGCCTTTGCTGCGCGCCATCCAGCGGCGCGGCCTGCTGGCCAGCACCGTAGGGATGGCCGCGGCCATTGCCATAGGCCTGTTGGGCGGCTGTGTCAACTGGCCGTTTGATCTGGGCCGTGTGTTTTCCTTTTTCCCGTTCTTTGCATTCGGTGTGTTGTTTGCAGAGCCGTTCCGCAGCTGGCAAAAGCGCTGGTATGCCTGGGGCCCGCTGGCGGCAGCCATCGTGGTGTTTTATACCGTAACCGTCCAGCGCATCGTCACCGCCGAAACCCCGGTGTATGAGGGAGCCCGCATCTTCCAGTCCGACGCCTATGCGGTGGGCGGCTACCTGATGCAGGATCGCGCAGTGTTCTACCTGCTGGGCTTTGGCACCGTGCTGGCCATCACCCCCATTCTGGGGCTTATCAAGCCGCTTGCCAGCCTGGGCCAGCGAACCCTGCCCATCTACATCCTGCACATGCCGCTGTACGCGCTTCTGGTTCAACTTGGCTGTTACGAAGCCTGTGCTTCCCACGGTCTGCCTGCCGTTATTACCTGGCTGTGCTTTATCATCCCCGCGGTGGTGGCCCTGTGCGCCAGCGCCCCGGTGTGTGCCATCCTGAACGGCATTGCAAACATCTGGTACAAAACGCTCCCGGCTCTCTTTTCCCGCCGTGGATAAAGCGTTCGCAGATGCGTTTATCCAACCGCAATAAAACAAATAAAAGAGCAAAAAAATAAACCAGGCGTGCTCTGCAAAGCAATCGACTTTGCAAAACACGCCTGGCTTTATTTTATAAAATCACTTTCAGGGCCAACGTGAAAGAATCAGCCCTCCGCCAGGAATCACTGCTCGTCCTTGTGATCCAGCAGCTTTTCCATGGTGTGCCAGCCCAGCACCGCGCACTTTACGCGGGCCGGCATGTGGGAGATATCCTGCAGCGCACCGGCTTCTTCCAACTTTTCAATGTCGGCATCGGTAGCTTCGCCCTTAATCATCTTCAAAAAGGTCTCGGCCAGGTCTTTGGCTTCATCCACGCTGCGGCCAATGATCATGTCCAGCATGATATCTGCCGAAGCCTGGGAAATCGCGCAGCCGTCACCAACAAAGCTGCCGTCCTCAATCTTGCCGTTTTCTACTTTCAGCTGCAAAATAATGTCATCGCCGCAGCTGGGGTTCACACCCTCCAGCGTCATGTTGGCGCCGGGCAGCGGCTTTTTATGGGCGGGGTAGAGGTTGTGGTCGGTCAGCACCTCATTATAAAACGTACTACTCGGCATAACCCATTTCCTTTCTTACGCCGCCCAGCGCCGCCAGAAAGCGGTCAATGTCAGCGGTGGTGTTATAAAATGCAAGGCTGGCGCGTGCGCAGGAACGCACACCCAGATAAGCCAGCAGCGGCTGTGCACAGTGGTGCCCGGCACGCACGTCCACATGGCAGCTGTCCAGAATGGTGGCAATGTCGTGCGGGTGTACGCCATCCACCGTAAAGCTCAGAATGCCGCAGTGCTTGTCCGGGTCATCGCTGCCCAGAATATTCACACCGGGGATCTTCTTCATGCCTTCATAGGCATAGCGGGTCAGGGCCTGCTCCTGGGCGTGGACATTTTCCAGCCCAACGGATTCCAGATAATCAATCGCTGCAGCCAACGCAACCGCGCCGCCTGCATTCACGGTGCCGGCCTCAAATTTGTGGGGCAGCTCGGCATACACAGCGCCATCGCGGGTGACGGAATCGATCATCTCGCCGCCGGTCAAAAACGGCGGCATGGCATCCAGCAGCTTTTCCTTGCCATACAAAACGCCAATACCCATGGGGGCCATCAGCTTGTGGCCGGAGAATGCAACAAAATCAGCATCCAGAGCCTGCACATCCACTTTCATGTGGGGGGCACTCTGGGCGGCATCGACCAGCACAACACCGCCGTTGCGGTGTACCAGCTCGATCACTTTCTCTACCGGGTTTACGCAGCCCAGCACGTTGGAAACATGGCCAATGGCGGCCAGCTTTACCTTGGGGCCGATGACGGCTTCCAGCTTTTCATCCGGCAGGCTGCCGTCTTTTTCGCATTCCAGGTAAACCAGCTTGGCACCGGTCTGGCGGGCAACCATCTGCCACGGCAGCATGTTGCTGTGGTGCTCCATGATGGTGATGACGATCTCATCCCCGGCATGGATGTTGTTCAGCGCATAGCTGTAAGCAACCAGATTGATGCTTTCGGTGGTGTTGCGGGTAAAGATGATCTCGGCATCGCTGCGGGCGTTCAGGAACTTGCGTACCCGCTCGCGGGCGGTCTCGTAACGGTCAGTCGCCTCCACGCCCAGTTCATACAGGCCGCGCAGGGGGTTGGCGTTGGCCTGCTCGTAAAATTCTTTCTCTGCCTGCAAAACGCTGGCCGGGCGCTGCGCGGTGGCGGCGCTGTCCAGATAGGCGACGTCCTGCTGCATCAGCAGGGGAAAGTCCTTTTTATAATCCACAAAATCAAAGCTCATCGGTGTGCGCCTCCATGAATTTGTGTGCTTCTTCCGCCAGTGCCTCCGGCAGCAGGTCAACTACGGCCTCAATGCGGGCGCGGGCCAGCAGGCTGCGGGCAGCCTCTTCAGGAATGCCGCGGCTGGCGAGGTAGAACAGCATCTTTTCGTCCAGGCGGCCGATGGTTGCGCCGTGGTTGCCTTCCACATCCTCTTCGCCGCACAAAATCAGCGGAATGGTCTGGTTGACCACGCCGTCGCCCAGCAGCAGAACGTTCTCCTGCTCCTGGCCCTTGGCGCCGGAACCGCCGGGCAGCAGGTCAATGCTGCCGCGGAACAGCTTGAATGCCTTACCGGCCAGTACGCCGGTGGAATCCATCTCGCAGGTGGTCTTTTTGCCACGGTGGCGGGCTACATAGTTCATGTCCAGGCGCTGTTCGCCCTGGCCCAGGTAGCCGATCCTGGCGGTAAAGTTGCTGCCTTTGCCGATCAGATCGGCGGCAGCACCGGCATACAGCTTGCCGGAACCCAGTTCCAGCTTGGTCAGCTCAAAGCTTGCGCCGTCTGCGCAGGTGGTGCCGATATCACTCAGGCAGGTAAAGCCATTATCCAGTACCTGCACCATCGAAAGCTTGACCACAGCGCCAGCCTCGGCCTTGATCTTGATCTGCAAAGCGGCCAGGCCCTCGCCAGCGATCTCATTGCGCAGGATCACAGCCACCTGCATGGTGCTGCCAGCCTTGGCTTCCAGGTACAGCCGGTCCCCGGCGGGGGTGCCGGGCTGGTAGGTATAGGTGATAACCGCGGGGGCATCCATCACTTCGTTTTCGCCCAGGGTCAGGTACTCTGCTGGGCTGTTGGCCAGAAAACGGTCAACGTCGGTGCCCATGCCGGTCTCCATGGCCCAGTCCTGTGCAGCGCTGCTGCGGGCCAGCTGTGCGGTCTGCACAAAGCTGGGGGCGGCACCCACGGCGGGGGCGTTTGCTTCCAGCCGGGCTGCATTCATTTTCAGCCAGTTCCACGTCAGAGCGGGAAGCCGGTTGACGGTCATTGTTTCATTTGCCATACTCCCAACTCCTTTGCTCACCCAATGCTGCCCTTCATCTCAAGGCGGATCAGGTTGTTCATTTCCATTGCGTATTCCAGCGGCAGTTCCTTGGAAACATTATCCGCAAAGCCGCTCACGATCATGGCGCGGGCTTCCTCTTCGGGGATGCCGCGGCTCATCAGGTAGAACACGGCGTCATCACTGATGCGGCCAATGCGGGCTTCGTGGCCCACGTCAGCATCGGGGGTGCGCACGTCCATTGCGGGGATCGTGTCCGAACGGGAGATGGTGTCCAGCATCAAAGACTGGCAGGAAACCGCAGCCTTGCTGTTCTTGGCATCCTTGTTAATGACCACCGCGCTGCGGAAGGTGCTGATGCCGCCGTCCTTGGAGATGGACTTGGTGTTGATATAGCTGGAAGTATCCGCGCCGGTGTGAACAACCTTGGCGCCGGTATCCAGGTTCTGGCCATGACCGGCGAAGGTTATGCCGGTGAACTCCATGCGGGAGCCCTTGCCCTTCAGGATGGTCATGGGGTACAGGTAAGAGGTGTGGGAGCCAAAAGAACCGGAAACCCATTCCATCACGCCGCCCTCTTCTACAATGGCGCGCTTGGTGTTCAGGTTGTACATGTTCTTGGACCAGTTCTCAATGGTGGAATACCGCAGCTTGGCGTTCTTGCCCACAAACAGCTCCACGCAACCGGCGTGCAGGTTGGCCACATTGTACTTGGGGGCAGAGCAGCCCTCGATGAAATGCAGCGAAGCACCCTCGTCCACAATAATCAGCGTGTGCTCAAACTGGCCAGCGCCGGGGGCGTTCAGGCGGAAATAGGACTGCAGGGGAATCTCCACATGCACATGCGGCGGAACATACACAAAAGAACCGCCAGACCATACCGCGCCGTGCAGGGCGGCAAACTTGTGATCCGTGGGGGGAACCAGGTGCATGAAATGGGTGCGGATCATCTCGGCATAAGGGCCGTGCATGGCGCTTTCCAGGTCGGTGTAAATAACACCCTGCTCCGCAACCTCTTTTTTCACGTTGTGATATACCAGCTCGGAGTCATACTGTGCGCCGACACCGGCCAGGCTGTCACGCTCGGCCTGGGGGATACCCAGCTTTTCAAAGGTATCCTTGATGTCGGTGGGAACTTCGCTCCACTTGGCGCTCATTTTGGTGTTGGGGCGCACATAGGTGATGATATCATCCATGTTCAGCTCATCAATCGGCGGGCCCCACTCCGGGATACCGGTCTTATTATAGATCTCCAGAGATTTCAAGCGCAGCTCCAACATCCAGTCGGGGTCGTTCTTCTCACGGGAAATCTGCTCTACAATGGCGGGGGTCAGGCCAGCGTCTACCTTGTAGGCGTCTTTTTCCTCATAGCGGAAATCATACAGGCTGCGGTTAATGTCCTCAACCTGAGATTTTTCGCGTTTTGCTTCGTTTACTTCTGCCATATAATTCTCAGGCCTCCGCCATCTTTTCAAAGCGCTCGTAGCCGTTCACATTGATCTCTTCCACCAGGCTGCCATCGCCGTTTGCAGCAATCTTGCCGTTGACCAGCACGTGGGTGTAATCAACAGACAGCGCATCCAGAATGCGGGTGCTGTGGGTGATGATCAGCAAAGCGCCGTTGTGGTCTTTCTGGTATTCTTCCACGCCTTTGGAAACCAGGCGCACGGCGTCAACGTCCAGGCCGGAGTCCGTCTCGTCCAGAATGGCGAGGGAGGGCTTGAGCATCATCAGCTGCAAAATCTCGGCCTTTTTCTTTTCGCCGCCGGAAAAACCAACGTTCAGGCTGCGCTCTGCGTAAGAAGCATCCATCTGCAAAATGTCCATGCAGCGGGCCAGCTCTTTCTTGAAGTCATAGTAACGCACATGGCCGACCTTCTGCTGCAATGCGCTGCGGATAAAGCCTTCCAGCGTCAGGCCGGGAACTTCCAGCGGCTCCTGGAAAGAAAGGAACATGCCGGCCTTGGCGCGCTTATCGGTGGATTCATGGGTGATATCCTCGCCCTTGAACAGGATCTGGCCACCGGTCACGGTATATTTGGGGGCACCCATCAAAACATAGCCCAGGGTGGATTTGCCTGCGCCGTTGGGGCCCATCAGCACATGGGTTTCGCCCTTGTTGATGGTAAGATCCACGCCGTGCAACAACTGTTTGTCTTCCACGCGTGCGGCCAGACCGGTTACGTTCAAAACTTGCTCTGCCATAAAAACTGCCTCCTGCTCGCTTTATAATAAGGTGAGCGTTTGTATTTCAAAAAGCCGCAGGCAAACCCGCAGCTTGGTTCGGCGTCCGGTGCAGCCATCCGTTTGCAGCGCAAAGCAGGCAGGCGGCGGTGTGCCGGGCACCTTTGTTATTTTCATATCCTATAAAAACTCTAGGATTAACGGTGCTTATTATATTCCAACAATTTCTTTGCGTCAAGGGCAAACCGCAAAAACTGGTACAAACCCTGCAATTTTGCACCAAAAATGGACGAATCGGGCGATTTTTGGCGTTCGGTGACCACAGAAATGGCGGTTAGGCATAACAAATGCGAGCCGGCCCCGCCCACCGCTTTCCAATCAGTGTTGGCCGTGGCTGCAGCGGTTATGCAAAGGGGAACCCCACAAAAAAAGAAGAGCCTTACCGGAAAATCCGGTAAGGCTCAGCCAGTGCCGCCGACCGGGATCGAACCGGTACGATGTTTCCACCGAGGGATTTTAAGTCCCTTGCGTCTGCCAGTTCCGCCACGGCGGCTAACTGTATGGTATTGTAACGCAAAACGGGGGAATTGTCAATCCGCAAAGCCCTGCCGCCCAGAGTGTAAAAAAGCGAATGGTTTATTTGCGGCGAACGGCAAAGCAGCTCACTTCATGTGGCAGTGTACCCGCTATTTTATGGCAATACCGCATAATTCTAAGTGCCGATACGGCGAGCGAGGTGCGGCAGATGCCAAGCCAAAAGCGCAGATAATACTGGATGCTGCAAAGGTGAGCGCCGCCAGTGGCGGAAACAGCGAACCGAAGCAGGGGCAGCGGTCGCAGAGTGCGAGGGGCTTTTGCCCCCGAAGCACGATGCGGGTACCGCAACCCGACATTATCGAGCATTTTGGCAACGCAGATGCCGTGCCGCAGCTGCCGGAGCGGTGCTTAAGCCGCAAGGCGGGAATTGTGCGGTGTTGCCTTATATGTGATGTGTTTTTGTATCCGCCCACATCACACATCTTTCATATCGTGCGGTGCGCCGCCGCCGACACGGGGAATCGTGCAATGCCGCAGGTAATGCAGGAACATCAGAGAAGAGATGCTCCAGGTCAGAGGGTATGCCCAGAAGATGACCCCGATATCATGGATAAAGTGCAGCGTTACCGTAATGTAAGTAATGCGCAATGCGCACCAGACCGCCAGCATAACGGCCATGGGCACAATGGGGCGGCCCAATCCGCGCAGGATGCCAGCGCAGCAGTGGCTGAACGCAAGCAAAAAGTAGAACAGCGCAATGGTGTGTGCCTGCCGCACGCCAAAGGCGACCACATCGGCCTCGCTGCTGAACGCACCAATCAGCCAAGGCGCCAGCAGGTAAACCGCAACGCCGACGCACTCGGCCAGCGTAATCGAACAAATCACGCCAAAACGCATACCCTTGCGCACGCGGTCAGGTTTGCCCGCACCCACATTCTGGCTGACAAAAGTGGCCAGTGCCATCGAAAAGCAGGTGACCGGCAGGAAAGCAAAACCTTCCACCTTGCTGTAAGAGCCGCACCCGGCCATGGCCAGTGCGCCAAACGAGTTGATGTTTGCCTGCACAATAACATTTGCCAGCGAGACGACCGAGCTCTGGATGCCGGAGGGCAGGCCCTGCAAAATAACGCCATGCAGCATGGGGCCGTCAAACCGAACCTTGCGCCAGCTCACAGCCCAGGCTTCCTTGCTGCGCATCAGCTTGGAGAATGCCAGAATGGCACTGACTGACTGGGAGATAATCGTGGCAAATGCGGCCGCAGCCACGCCGTACCCCAGTACGCCGATAAACAGTAGGTCCAGCACAATGTTAATGAGCGATGCTGTAATCAGGTACTTCATAGGGCTGCGGCTGTTGCCGACCGATTGCAGAATGCTGGCACCCACATTGTACATGATCACTGCAATGGAACCCAAAAAATAGGTGCGGAAGTAGGCGACCGAGTTGCCGATAACATTCTCCGGCGTGCCCATCCAGTGCAGGATCTGCGGGGTCAAAATCACGCCCACAACCGTCAGCACCGCCCCGGCGGCCAGGCCCAGCGCCACCGTGGTGTGGATGGCTTTTTCCAGGCTCTCCCAGTCCTTTGCGCCAAAGTAGCGGGCAATCAGCACACCGGCACCCAGCGCTACGCCGTTCACAAAGCCGGTCAAGAGGAAAATCAGGCTGCTGGAAGAACCAACTGCCGCCAGCGCCTCGCCGCCCAAAAAGTTGCCCACAATCAGCGAGTCTGCCGCGTTGTACAGCTGCTGGAACAAATTGCTGATAAAAATAGGGATCGCAAACAGCAGCATGCCGCGCGCTACACTGCCTTCGGTCAGGGAATTACTCTTGTTTTGCTGTGCCATCTTGTTTTGTTACGCTCCTAAATCTATGTTTTCTTATGGCAACACCGCACAATTCCCGCCTTGCGGCTTAAGCACCGCTCCGGCGGCTGCGGCACGGCATCTGCGTTGCCAAAATGCTCGATAATACACAAAGTATTATCTGCGCTTTTGGCTTAGCAGCTGCCGCACCTCGCTCGCCGTATCGGCACTTAGAATTATGCGGTATTGCCTTATATCTTACACCAAATTTAGATAAAATGCCATTAAACAACCAAAAGCAGCGGCAAGCCAAAGCTGCCGCCGCTGCAAAATTATGTTTGCGCCGCTGGTAAATATTATGCCTGCTGCCCGGTTGGAACATATTGCAACACGTTTTCGGAAACATGGGTGTTGAAAAATTGGATCAGCGGTCCCAGGCAGAACGCACAGATCAGGGTGCCCAGCCCCAGCAGCCCGCCCAGCAAAAAAGCCAGTAATGCGCACAGCGTATCCGTAAAAAGGCGGCAGCAGAAATAGGGGAGTGGCGTGTGGTCCCGCAGGCCCAGCGCCAGGTAATCATACGGGGCAACCCCCAAATCGGAGGTCTGGTGCAGCGAAATGCCAAGTGAGGTGCACACCACCGCTGCAGCCACCCACGCCAGCTGTGCGGGCAGGGTAGCGGCCTGTGCAAAATGCACAGTGAGGAAATCATAGAAAAACGTGATGATAAACCCACAGCAAACGGCATTTGCAACGGTGCCAAAGCCGACATATCTGCGGCCCCAAATCATCTGCATCGTGAAAAATACCGCGTTATAAATCAGGTTCTGTACGCCAAGGGGCAGCCCGGCAAGCTCCGCAGAGCGGATGTTGAGCGCGTTGAAAGGGTCGTTGCCCAGATGGGCAAACTTGAAAAGGGCAACACCAAGGCTGATGATCACAATGCCCACCAGCATACCGGCCACGCGCCGGAAGGTGACATGCTGTTCCATAACTGTACTCCAGTTGTGCTGCCCGGCCGGACAAAAGTTGAGCTCATGAATAAATATGCGTACAACTTATTACAACAAAAGTGTAACATGTCAACGCTGAAAGGTCAATATAGAAATCTATGGCTGGTTATCCATTCTTCTTTACCTGCTTTTGGGCCAAAAACCGCCTGCTTTTTGTGGGAAAAATTTCAAAACTGCTTGTATATTGTGGCCGTTTCGTTTATACTAATATGTATATCTGAAAACTGTATGCTCTGTGCATACAAGCGGACACAAGAGGGAAACGTACTTGGACCTGCCCTGTGCGCGTGTAGCACCATGGCAGCCCACGATCTAGGGGGAAATGATTATGGCAAATTATTTTGAAATGTCCAAAGACCAGCTCCGTGCAGAAAAGGCTGCGCTGGAACAATCCTATGCCGAGTTCAAGGCCAAGGGCCTTAAGCTCAACATGGCCCGCGGTAAACCAGGCCCTCATCAGATGGACCTGGCCATGGATCTGCTGAAAATGAGTGACTATACCACCGAGGATGGCTATGATGCCCGCAATTATGGCAACTTGGAAGGTTTGGAAGAAGCCCGCGCCCTGTTTGGCGATGTGATGGGCGTTAAGCCCAGCGAGGTTTTTGTGGGCGGCAACTCCAGCCTGCAGCTGATGTACAACCTTATCAGCATAGGTCATACCTTTGGCTTCCCGGAATCCCCCTGCCCGTGGTCCCAGGTGGAGCACCGCAAGTTCCTCTGCCCGGCCCCCGGCTATGACCGCCATTTCAAAATCACCGAGGAGTTTGGCTTTGAGCTGATCACGATCCCCATGACGCCGGACGGCCCCGATATGGATATGGTGGAAAAGCTGGTTGCCGAAGACGACACCATCAAGGGCATCTGGTGCGTACCGCAGTACTCCAACCCCGATGGCTATGTCTACAGCGATGAAACCATCCGCCGCTTTGCATCCATGAAGACCGCTGCCCCGGATTTCAAGATTTTCTGGGACGAAGCCTACATTGTCCACCACCTGACCGATGAAATCATCGAGACCCCGGTGCTGCTGAATGAAAGCAAGCAGTATGGCACCGAGGACCGCGTTTTCATGTTCACCTCTACCAGCAAGATCACCTTCCCCGGCGCTGGTGTTTCTGCCTTGGCATGCAGTGAAAAATCTTTGGCTTATATCTGCAGGCGCTTCTCTGTCATGATCATCAGCTATGACAAGATGAACCAGCTGCGCCATGTCCGCTTCCTGAAGAACAAGGACGGCGTGCTGCAGCATATGGCCAAGCATCGCCGCCGCCTGGTGCCCTGCTTTGACGCAGTCAAAACCACCTTTGCCCATGAGCTGACCCCCTGCGGCGATATCGCCCACTGGACCAATCCCAAAGGCGGATACTTCATCAGCCTGTATGTCATGCCCGGCTGTGCCAAGCGTGTAGCCCAGCTCTGCAAGGACTGCGGCCTGACCCTGACCGGCGCCGGCGCAGCGTTCCCTTATGGCATTGACCCGCAGGATTCCCACCTGCGCATTGCCCCCACTTACCCCAGTCTGTCTGAGGTAGAAACCGCATCCATGCTGCTCACCGTCTGCGTGCGCCTGGCTGTGGTCGAAAAGCTGCTGGCAGAATAAAATAAGCAGCCATCCTATCATAGTTAAAACAGGTACGCCCGGTTTTCCCGGCCGGATGCGCCTGTAAAAAAGGGAAAAAGCCGCCTGCTTTCCGGCAGGCGGCTGCTTCCCTGCATGGCGGTGTGTGGCAACGCGCATACGCCGGTAATAAAACCCCGCCCGTGCCGGTGCGCGGGCAATGTTTGGAGGTACATATGAATAAGAGAGGGAAGTCGTGGCATCTGATTGTCACGGCGCTGCTGATCGTCGTGTTCTCGTTTACCGCCCTGTTCGGCGTGAGCTACACATACGGCGATACCAAGAACGTCTACATCAAGGGCGCGGAGGATATCCGCTTCGGTATCGACATCCGCGGCGGCGTGGACGTGACGTTCATGCCGGCTGACGGTGTGGAAGCCACCGATGACCAGATGACCGCGGCCAAAACCGTCATCGAAGACCGTCTGGTCGGCCTTGGCATTACCGACTATGAGGATTATGTGGACTATAACAAGGACCGCATCATCGTCCGTTTTCCCTGGAAAACCGGCGAAACCGACTTTAATCCCCAGACCGCCATTGACGAGATCGGCACCACCGCCGAGATGGTGTTCCGCAAGGGCTCTACTGCCGACGGCGAAGAGATCCTGAGCGGTGACGATGTGACGTCCGCAACCGCAGGCTACAACCAGGAAAACGGTTATGTTGTTCAGCTGCAGTTCAGTGCTGACGGTGCCAAAAAGTTTGCTGAGGCCACCACCGAGCTGGCAGCCCAGTCCAACGGCACCATCTCCATCTGGCTGGACGGCGAGAACATCTCCACCGCTACCGTCAAGACTGCCATCACGGACGGCAACGCTGTGATCGAAGGTTCTTTCACCCAGGACCAGGTCACCGCGCTGGCAAACCAGATTAACTCCGGTTCTCTGCCTTTTGCCCTCTCGGCCGAAAGCTTCTCCACCATCAGCCCCACCCTGGGCGCTAAGAGCCTGGATGTGATGGTGCTGGCCGGCATCATTGCCTTTGCCTTTGTGGCTCTGCTCATGATCGTGCGTTACCGTCTGCCCGGTACCATTGCGGTCATCTCTCTGTTTGGCCAGGTTGTCGCCACGCTGGCATTTGTTTCCGGTTACTTCACCGTGTTCAATGGCTCCACGCTGACCCTGCCCGGTATCGCCGGTATCATCCTTGGTATCGGTATGGGCGTTGACGCCAACGTTATCACCGCTGAGCGCATCAAAGAAGAGCTTGGCAACGGCAAAACGCTGGATGGCGCTATCGCCAGCGGCTTCAAGATGGGCCTGACCCCCATCATTGACGGCAACGTGACCATCGTCATCGTTGCAGCCCTGCTGATGGGTGCTTTTGGCCCCACCGATGGCTTCTGGGGCAAGGTGTTCAACCCCATCTTCTTCATGTTTGGTCCTTCCACGGCTGGCAGCATCTACTCTTTCGGCTTCACGCTGCTCACCAGTGTTCTGCTCAACTTTGTCTTTGGCGTGTTTGCAACCCGCATTATGATCCGTGGTGCATCCCGCTGCAAGGTGTTCCGCAACCCCGTTCTGTATGGCGGTTCCAAGGATGGCAAAAAGACTTACAAGTGCCCCAACATCAACTTTGTCGGCAACCGCAAGAAGTTCTACACCTTCTCCGGCGTTCTGGTTGCCGTGGTGCTGGTGTTCAGCTTTGTCTTTGGCGTTACCATGGATATCGAGTTCAAGGGTGGCGCTATGGTTACCGTTGGCTACCAGGGCGATGTTGATCTGAACAATGTCAAGCAGACGGTAGCCGCCGAGCTGGGCCAGAGCAACCTGACCGTACAGACCGGCACTGATGTTTCCGGTGCACAGACCCTGACCATCAACCTGCCCGGCAGCGAGACCCTTTCCACCGAGCAGTTGGACAGCATGATCGAAACCCTGAACACCACCTACCCGGACAACCAGTTTGTCCAGCAGGAAGTCAGCAACGTCAACCCCACCATCGGCAACGAGTTCCTGGCCAAGAGCGTTGTGGCTGTTGTGGCTGCCTGCGTGCTGATTTTGGTGTACGTTGCCGTGCGTTTCCGCCGCATTGGCGGCTGGTCCGCCGGTGCCATGGCAATCGTTGCTTTGCTGCACGATATGTTTGTTGTGTACGGCGTCTTTGTTCTGCTGCGCATTCCCCTCAACGGCAACTTTATTGCAGCTATGCTTACCATTCTGGGCTACTCCATCAACGATACCGTTGTTATCTATGACCGTATCCGCGAGAACACCGGCCTTTACGGCAAAAAGATGTCCCTGCCGGAGCTGGTCAACCTGTCCATCAACCAGAGCTTTGGCCGTTCCATGATGACCAGTATCACCACCTGCATTGCACTGGCAATCGTCTGCGTGGTGTCCATTATCTTCAAGCTGGACAGCATCTTCACCTTTGCGGTGCCGCTGCTGTTTGGCATGGTCAGCGGTGTTTACAGCACCATGTGTATTGCAACCCAGCTGTGGGTCAGCTATAAGACCCGCAAGGCTGCCCCCGCCCCCAAGAAAGCGTAAACCAGGAGGAACTTTGCTATGCGTTGCCCGTACTGCGGTGCCGATGAATCCAAGGTAATTGATTCGCGCCCCACGGAGGACGGCGAAAAGATCCGCCGCCGCCGCGAGTGCCTTTCCTGCAAAAAACGCTTTACCACCTATGAGATCGTGGAAACTGTGCCCCTGATGGTCATCAAAAAAGACCGTTCGCGTGAAGTGTTCGACCGCCAGAAACTGCTCAACGGCATGCTGCGCGCCTGCGAAAAGCGCCCTGTCAGCTATGAGCAGCTGGATGCCGCCGTCAGCCGCATTGAACAGGTGCTGCTGAACTCTTACGACAGGGAAGTGACCTCCGTCTATATTGGGGACCTTGCCATGGAGCAGCTGAAAAAGATGGACGACGTTGCCTATGTGCGCTTTGCTTCCGTCTACCGCCAGTTCAGCGATGTCAACACCTTTATGGATGAGCTGAAAGACATGCTGGATTCCCGCGCCAAAAACGGCGGCATGCAGGGCTAAAATGTGCCCGTAAAGCACTGCTCCAGCTGGTCGATCTGCGCCAGCACCCGTGCAGCTTCCACCGCAAGGTCGGCCTGGTTTTCCGGGTTGGCATACTGCGACAAAACCGCCATGGTTTCGTTCATGCGATCCAGCGCGTTGCGGCGCACCAGCAGCCCCAGCTTTTTGCTGGCCTGCCTTGCACTGTGCGCGGCCTGCCGGAAAGCCTGCTGCGCCTGCGGGTACTGCTGCGTCAGTGTCTGCGCATAAGCGCTTTGCACCTGGGCACGCAGGCTGCCCGCAGTGGCGCTTACATACTGTTTGCAGCCAAGCAGCACCGCCGCCAGCAGGACCAGAATGGCGATGGCATACCAGTTGCGCTTCATTCAAAAACCACCTGTACTTTCCGGTTTTTCAGACCGCCCGTTCTGGGCGGTCTTTTTTTGTATCACAACGCAGCTTTCCTTATTGCCAAGGTAAGCCAGTACCTCTGCCCGCCGCATCCCGCGCCTGGCAAGGTCGGTATCCAGCCAGGCTTCATTGCGCCCCAGCTGGGCCAGATTTTCGGGGTAAACTTCCTGGTCTACCAACAGCGGCAGCAGCGGGCTGTCGTCCGCCATTTTTTGCGCGGCGCTGATGCTCCCGCTGGGCTCCACCACACCCCATACTACCTGCCGCGGGTCAAAAATATCCTTGCCGCGCAGCGCTTCCATCAGATCGCCCGGCGTCATGCGCAGATGCCGCAGTGCATCCTGCCGGATCTGCCCATCCTGGATTACCGTCACCGGTCTCCCAAACAGCAGCGCCGCATAGCCGGGCAGGTAATAGGCGGCGGTTGAGTTCAATATTTCCAGCGCTGCAATCAATAAAATCGGCACCAGGCTGGAAAGCAGCGGCAGATCCGGCTCATCAATGCAGATGGAGGCAACATTGGAAATCATGAACGTTGTTACCAGCTCGGATGGCTGCAATTCCCCCAGCTGCCGCTTGCCCATCAGCCGCATGGCAAAAATAACCACAGCATAAATAATTACGGTATGCAAAACCGATGCAAGCATAAAAACACCTCCTGCGTTTATCCCTGCCGTTTTTGGGTCACACTGAACAGCAAGGGAAGGTGATTACATGACAACTGCGGATAACCAGCCGCTGGGGCAGGCCCTTGCTGAAAATCAGGCGTTTCTGCAAACTATGTTTGGCGGCTCATCGGATTTCTATACCAAAAGCTTTACGATTTGCGGCTGCCGCTGCTGCATCGCCATGTTTGCGGGGCTTTCCTCGCCGGAAAAACTCTGCATCATGGTGCTGCACGCACTGGGTCAAGGCGTGCCGGGCTGCAAGGCCGGGCCGCAGCTGGTGCAGTACCTGGCAGAGCAAAGCTGCCTACCCACAGAGCAAACCCCCATCACCACCCGTACCCAGCTGGTGGAAGCCCTCGCCGGCGGCATGGCCGTGCTGCTGGTGGAGGGCAGCGGCCAGGCGCTGGCGTTTTCCACCCAGGATATGCCGGGCCGCAGCGTGACCAACCCCAGCGGGGAAGGCAACATGCGCGGCCCGCAGGATGCCTTTACCGAGCACCTGCGCAATAACATTTCCCAGCTGCGCCGCCAGTTCCGCACCGGCAGCTTTACGGCGGAGATCTGCACCGCCAACACCCGTGCCAAAACCGAGTACGCCATTTGTTATGATACCGCCCTGGCCCCGGCGGATGTGGTGCAAACCCTCAAACAGCGGCTGGCCGGGGTACAAATCCCCGTCCTGCTGGACAGCACCTATTTTGCCTCGTTCCTCAAGCAGGACAAGCTCAACCTTTTCCCCGCGGCAGCCTATACCGAGCGCCCGGCCACCGCCTGCGCCCGCATCTGTGAGGGCAAAATCGTTATCCTTGTATCCGGCAGCCCGCTTGCCATGGTGGTGCCCAGCTTTTTTGCCGAGCACTTTGAATGCCTGGACGATTATTCTTCCGGCGCAGTGTTTGCCGGTCTCATCCGCCTGCTCAAATATCTGGCGTTTTTGCTGGCGGTGTTTGGGCCAGGGCTGTATGTCATGGCGGTCAGCTTTGCGCCGGAGCTGATCCCCGTGCACCTGCTGGCCAAACTGGCCCAGGGCGAAGCCTCCACGCCGCTACCGCCCATGCCGGAAATGCTGGCCGTGACCCTGCTGCTGGAAATTGTGCGTGAAGCCGGGCTGCGCGCCCCCAAATCCATCAGCCACACCGTCAGCCTTGTGGGGGCGCTCATCATTGGCGAAACCGCTGTCTCGGCGGGCATCATCAGCGTGCCGGTGCTCACCATGGCCGCGGCGGCCACCATCGCCACCCTGGCAGTCCCGGCGCTGTATGAACAGTCGATTCTGTTCCGCTTTGCGGTCATACTGCTGGCGGGACTGTTCGGTGTGCCGGGGCTGGCCTGCGGGGCGCTGCTGATTCTGGCCATGGCCTGCGGCAGCGACCCGTTCGGTTATGATTATCTTTACCCGCTCATGCCGCCGGGCAAGGCAGCCTTGCGGGATGGTTTTGTGCGGGCCATCTGGTCCCGCCTGGCACAAAAAGGGGAGGTGCTGCCGCGCCATGCAAAAGAGTAATGTGGATTTTTACCCCGTGCTGCTCCTCAGCATTCTGGCCGATACGCTGCTGCGGCTACACACCGGTTATTGGGCGCGGGCAGGGCTGCTGGCTCTGCCCGCCAGCGCGGCGGTGCTGGCCGCTGTGCTTCTGTTAGTGTCGACCAGCTGGCAGGGAAACGCCCTGCTGCAAAAAGTTCTCTGTGTTTTGCTGGCAATCAGTTCAGCATTGGAAATTCTGCGCCTGCACGCCCTGTTTGGCAGCGTGTACCCCGGTACACTGGGGCTGGCGGGCACCTGTTTTGTCGTGCTGGCACCGGTCATCTACCTCCGGCGGGAGCCCGCCCTGCGCCAGACGGCCAACGCCTTGTTGGTGTTCGGTGCCGCGTGTATGGCAATCATGGTACTCTCGGTCGCGCCGCGCCTGCGTGTACCCAACCTGCATGCGGCACCGCTGACAGGGCAGGACTGGCAGGCGGCGTTTGTTTCTCAGCTGGCGCTCCCGCCGGAATATCTGCTGTTTGCCCTTTGGCCTCCGCAGCCCGGCCAGCGCTGCCGCAAGGCAGCAACATTTGCCGCGTCAGCACTGGGCTTTGATGCCGCGGTCCACCTGCTGCTGGAGCTGTTTTTTGGCGCGGCCATGCCCACCCGCCAAACCCCGGTGCAGGGGGCTGCACAGTGCGGGGCGCTTTCAATTTTTAACCGGCTGGAATGGCTGCAAATTTTGCTGTGGTGCATGGTAGTCACGGTGCGGCTGGCACTGTACCTGTATGCCATGGTGGAACTGTGGGGTGGCCGCGCCGGGGCGGGCAGTGCTGCCACCGGGCTGGACCGTTACCCGCTGTACTTTGGCGGCATGGCTCTGCTGTGTGCTGTGCTGCGCACCGTGCCGCTGGAACAGGCATTTTATTGGCGCAGTGCCGTCTGCTGGGGCTTCGCTGCGGTTGTGATGGTAACAGGAGGCTGCCAATGGCTGGTATCATGCATAAAACATCCCGCCTGATGGCGGCGGTGCTGCTGGGCTGCCTGTTGGCGGGCTGCGGCGGGCAGCTGCTTTCCCACAGGGAAATTGTGCGGGCGGTGTTTTTTACCGCGCAGGATGCCGGCTACACGGTCACGCTTTTGACCAGTGACCAGCAAAGCGAGGATTCCGCCGCCTGCAAAACCTTTACAGGCAGCGGCGCTACCTGTGCTGCCGCCTGGAATGCCGCCGCCCAAACCATGAACGGCCAGCCGTTTTACGGCCTGATGGACCTTGCCGTTCTGCCTGCCGGGTGCAGCTGGCCGCTGGCAGAAGAAATCGCTCAGCTGTTGCAAAGCACCGCCCGCCCCGCGCCGGAAATCGCCGTGTTTGTGCTGGATCCTGCCGTGCAGATGCCCATCCAGGACCAAACGCCGACCTTGTACGAAAACTTGAAAGCTCTGGAAGAAAAGCAGCAGCTGCACTGCGGCCTGCAAACCCTGTTTGATAACGCCGAAACCGCCGCTGTGCCCGTCAGTGCGGGCGGGGAATACGCCATGCTGTTTTATGATACCGCTGCCAATACAGCCCGCCAGACGCAAAGCCCGTTGGCTGCCCAGCTGGCGGCTATTCTGTGCGGCCAGGCCCATCGGTTGGACTGCACGTTGCCGGATGACCTGTACCTTGCCGCCAAAGCCGCCGCCGATGTGCAGGTACTGGCCCCCGGCAGCGTGCGGGTAAACCTGACCCTGCGGGATGTGGAACTGAAAGACCTGACTCCCGCCGCCCGCCCGGATACCGAACTGCAGGTGGCATTTGCCGCAGCCGCCAACCGGGAATTTGACGGTTTGATAACGGGACTGTACGGAATAAACGGCCCGGATGCCGACCCGCTCGACCTGTGTTTCTGGCTGCAAAACCGTTATGGCAGCACGCAGGGGGCGCTGCGGGCGGAGCTTACCCTGCACTGGCACCGCCCCGGCGAAGGCTGATCCCCACCAAAGCACGCCTTTATTTGCAGTGCCAGTGTGCCATTCAGCCGGGCAGTCTGCCAGCCAAGACCAAAAAACAGATAGAAAACAGCCCGGAGCGCTAATAAATTACAACGAATAAACGATAAAAAACACTGTTCACAAAAATTTTATACTTCAAGGGGTTGATTTTTGGCAAAGGAACGCTATAATAGATTTAGCACTCAAGAGAAAAGAGTGCTAAACAAAATGTTTCAAAGAAACTTTAATTATAGGAGGATATTTCATCATGAAAATCAAACCTCTTGCTGATCGCGTTGTGATCAAACTCGTTGAAGAAGAAGAAACCTCCAAGGGCGGCCTGATCCTGACCGGTTCCGCCAAGGAAAAGCCGCAGGTTGCTGAAGTTATCGCAGTCGGCCCCGGCGGCAATGTCGATGGCAAAGACGTTGAGATGATCGTCAAAGTTGGCGATAAGGTTCTCACCAGCAAGTACTCCGGCACCGAAGTCAAGGTTGACGGCGAGGAATGCACCATTGTCCGCCAGAGCGATATCCTGGCAATCGTTGAGTAAACTTTAACTGTTCTTACTGATAAAAGGAGATGCTGATTTATGGCAAAACAGATTAAGCAGGGCGAAGACGCCCGCAAGGCTCTTTGCGCCGGCATTGACCAGTTGGCTGATACCGTTAAGATCACCCTGGGCCCCAAAGGCCGCAACGTTGTTCTGGGCAAGAAGTTCGGCAGCCCAGTCATCACCAACGATGGCGTTACCATCGCAAAGGAAATTGAGCTGAAAGACGCTTTCGAGAACATGGGTGCACAGCTCGTGCGTGAAGTTGCCACCAAGACCAATGATGCTGCCGGCGACGGCACCACCACCGCTACCGTTCTGGCACAGGCTCTTGTTACCGAGGGCATGAAGAACGTTACCGCCGGTGCAAACCCGATGGACATCAAGCGCGGCATCCAGAAGGCTGTCAACACCGCTGTTGAGGCCGTCAAGGCACACAGCCAGAAAGTCAACGGCAGCAAGGATATCGCCCGTGTTGGTACCGTTTCTGCCGGTGATGCACAGATCGGCCAGCTGATCGCTGACGCTATGGAAAAGGTTACTGCTGACGGCGTGATCACCATTGAGGAGAACAAGACCACTGCTGAAACCTACACCGAGGTAGTGGAAGGCATGCAGTTTGACCGTGGCTACGTTACCCCGTACATGGTCACCGATACCGAGAAGATGGAAACCGTTTACGAGGACTGCAGCGTGCTGATCACCGATAAAAAGATCAGCGTGTTCCAGGATATCGTTCCTCTGCTGGAGTCCGTGATCCAGTCCGGCCGCAAGCTGCTCATCATCGCTGAGGATGTTGAGGGCGACGCACTGTCCAACCTCATCATCAACCGTCTGCGCGGCGGCCTGAATGTGGTTGCTGTCAAGGCTCCCGGCTTTGGCGACCGCCGCAAGGAAATGCTGCAGGATATCGCCATCCTGACCGGCGGCACCGTCATCAGCAGCGACCTGGGCTATGAGCTCAAGGACGCTACCATCCAGCTGCTGGGCAGCGCCCGCCAGGTCAAGGTTGGCAAGGAGAACACCACCATCGTCGGTGGCGCTGGCGATAAGCAGGCCATTGCTGACCGCGTTGCCCAGATCCGTTCCCAGATCGCTTCCGCTACCTCTGACTTTGACCGTGAAAAGCTGCAGGAACGCCTGGCCAAGCTGGCTGGCGGCGTAGCTGTCATCAAGGTCGGCGCTGCTACCGAAGTTGAGATGAAGGATAAGAAGCTCCGCATCGAGGACGCCCTGAACGCAACCAAGGCTGCTGTTGAAGAGGGCATCGTTGCTGGCGGCGGCACCGCTACCATCAACGCTATCCCCGCTGTTGATAAGCTGGTCAGCGAGCTGGAAGGCGATGAGCGCACTGGCGCTAAGATCGTCCGCAAGGCTCTGGAAGCTCCTCTGCGCCAGATCGCCGCAAACGCTGGCCTGGAAGGCAGCGTTATCATCAACAACATTCTGCAGGCCGGCAAGCCCAACTACGGCTATGACGCCCAGAAGGAAGAATATGTTGACGACATGATCGAAGCCGGCATTGTTGACCCGACCAAGGTCACCCGCTCCGCTCTGGAGAATGCTTCCAGCGTTGCCGCTATGGTTCTGACCACCGAAAGCCTGGTCGCTGACCTGCCGGAGCCCCCGGCACCGGCAGCCCCCGCCGGCGGTGACATGGGCGGCATGTACTAATAACTGCCAAAAAACCGCATGAATCCTTGATTTTTGGAGCGCGCAAAAGCGGATTTACGCCAAACTTACGCCACTTACGCCAAAAATCAAAGCGCACTATAGGGTAACAGAATCGGCACCCGCTGAAAAGCGGGTGCCGATTTTTTTGTCTAGGGGATTTGAAGACTCATGAAACCCACTGATGGATTCTGCGAGCGGCAGACTGTCAGCGGCCTTATTGTTGACGAAAAACAAAGGTAGGGATACAATAATAAAAAAGAATGTAAAACCGGAAGGGAGCGTGCCGCCATGGAAAATCAGAGGGATTTCTGCACAGAATGCCGCAGAGAAACAAACTACACCTTGAAGAAAATCAAAATCAACCGGACCATCCGGGAAAAGGAGTATACTTTTGAAATCACGGCTGCTTTCTGCAACAAATGCGGCGGCGAAATGGGCTAAAGAAGCATACTGCAACAATGATATAAAAGTAGTTTCTTTTCGTGTGAGGTAGAATCAATGAATGCTGACTATGTTGAAAATATCATTCGAAATATTGATAAGCAATCTTATAAATGTATCTTAGTTGATGGCGCTTGGGGAATTGGTAAATCTTATGTTGTAGAAAAGGCACTTGAAGATAAAAAAGATAGAACCTGTATGGTTTCGTTATTTGGAATGGAGGATGTTCAGCAGATATATCATGAAATTTTATATCAGCTGCTTCTTCATACATCAAACGGAGGGAAGATTGTTGAATTCCTAAAAGACTCATTCAGAATCCTCGGAAATTTTGATGATAGAGCAAAAAGTGTAAGCACAATTTTAGAAAGCCATTTTTCTGAAGAAGATATGGTGAACTCTATTACACGAAAATTTGATGAAGGGCACATTGTTGTAATCGATGATTTGGAACGGTGCAAAGAAAGCATTGAATTGAGAGATTTTTTTGGCGTGGTTGAAAAACTGAAATCTAATAATCATATTCAGGTGGTTCTTATTGCAAACTCTGAAGAAATTACAGATAAGAAGGATTTTGAGAAATATAGGGAAAAAGTGATTGATCGGACTTTTACTATTACAGAGAACTCCAAAAGTGCTAATTGGTCTAAATTGGGAATACAAGGTGATTTTGCTGATGAACTGTGCAAAAATCACCCGATAAAAAATTTGAGAACACTTCAAAAAGCTCAAGACTTTTATAATGATGTAAAACAGTATGCCAAATCAATTCATGACGAAATGTTTATGAATGAGGTTCGGCTTATATGCTTTGCAATCGTTATTGAAGATACAGACAAACTCTATTATAAACCGCTCACTGAAGAAGAAACAAAAAGTGAGTTCGACAAAACAGTAAGAACACTTCAAAACTACTTTGAATCGAGAGTCAAACAATATCTACTCGGAATAAAGTCAAGCGATGCTCTTATAAATGAATTGTATTCATACTATGAGAGTAAAAGGCCACTGACAGAGGAGGACCTTAAAGTCCAGCATAAATTATTTGTTGAAGTAGGAATCAAACCGAATTTTTATAAAACAGACGATGAAATAGCAGAGTACTTAAAAAGCTGGAAAGAAAAACTGACAGATGCTAAAACGTCCTATGATTTGACAATGACTGCCAATGAACTGGATACTTGGTGGTGTGTCTTGAATGACGATGATGGCGAATTGCTTGATACCTATAAATCAATGCTAATGACAGTGTTTGCAGAAGAATTTTCTGGCGAGGGTGTGAAAAGGGTGAGCTCTTATGATAGCCAATATTTCATGAATATAAATCAGAGTATTAGTGAATCTTACAATGAAGTTCTTCGCACGGCACGAGAAAATCTCGCAGACAAGTACATTGAATACCTTCGCAAACGAATAGATGATAAATGTTCTGAAGAATATGCTGGACAACTTTCAATTTGGCATTTTGAAAGGGCACGCATGAGCGATATCCTTGAAGGAAAGCTAGACGAGTTCCTTGATAGAAAGTATTTTCCGCTGGCCCCAATGAATCAATACAAAGAGAACAGTAGCTATACATTATTGGCGATTCTATTTGATGCACGGAAAGAACAGCTATTTGAAAAGTATGAAGAACTAAAGCCTACATTCAGTAAAATGGATAGGTATAGAACAGAACATTATTTTGAAGTTATGAGAACATCCCACAGGTAAAATATAGCATATAGCAAAAACAGCCGCCCAGCGACCTTACGGTCTCGCTGGGCGGCTTATTTTTTGCGTTTCTAGAGCAGATATTCTTCGTAGCGGTGCATCTCGTTCTGTTCTTCTTCGGTCAGGCGCTGGCGCTGTTTGCGAGCCTCGTCCGAGGGGGCGATGTCGGTCAGACCCAGCAGGTAGTCGGCAGAGGTGCCATAGTACCTGCAAATGGCAATCAACATCTCGTGGTTTGGGGAACTCTTTTCATGCTCCCAACTGCGGATGGTAGAGGTTGCAACATTAAGGGCTTTGGCGAGATCTTCCTGCGTTTGGTTATTCCAATCTCGCAGGTCGGCTAATCGTGCTCCAATCATCTTTTTCCCGCCTTTCTTTGCCATAAGTATAGGTGCTTCATATCACTTTTGGTAAAAAACGCCGAGAATCTTGTTAATTTGCCTCGAAGGCGATAAGATACTTGTTAGTATAGGCTGAAAGTGCTAAGAACATTATCACTTCCACCGCAACGCTAAGGCAAAGCGAGGGAATCCCCGTTGGAACAACTGATCGACTTTCACGCACCGGAAGTGCAGGCGGTGCTGGATACGCTACTAAAAGATGTACTGATTTAATAGCCGCACCGCATAAAGTAATATGTAGGGCCGCAGTCCGTAAGGGCTGCGGCCCTTTTTGCGGTTTTGCAGCCAATAAGAGCAGAAATAATAAAGTGAAAGATAAAATAAATATAACATCGTACAATCCATGCGGATGTGTCTTTTTTTCGCTTGATTCTGCACCGCAAAACTGGTATGCTTTTCAAGTATGCCATGTGTATTGTACATGATGGCACGATGGAACGCGGAGGTACGGGAATGCCGGAGCAGAACAATAAGCTGAAACTTGTGCGCGCGGTGATGCTGTGCGTTACATTGGCCATCATGGCGGCAATCTTTCTGTTTTCCGCCCAGCCGGGGGAGAGCTCCTCTGCCCTCAGCCAGCAGATAACGGAAAAAGTGGAATCCACCGCGGCTCACCGCCTGACCCCCAAGTGGTTCAGCAGCCAGAACGACAATGCCAACATTCGCAAGTGGGCACATGTTTATATTTACTGTGCTCTCGGTGTCAGCACCGCCGTCACCGTCCATCTGTTTGGCAGCGCAGGCAAAGCGGGCGGGGCCAAACAGCTTGTGCAAGAAGCACTGATCAGCGCTGTGACCTGTACCGCCTATGCGGGCACTGATGAATTCCACCAGCTCTTTATCCCGGGCCGCGCCGGAATGATTCAGGATGTCGGCGTGGATGCGCTCGGTTTTTTGCCCTGCATTGCCATCACTTTTCTGGTCACTGCCTGGCTGCGGCACAAAGCGGCCAAAACACAACAATAAAAATAATAACACCACCTGCCGGGGCAGGGAAAGCAGCATTGCGCTGCTTTCCCACACGCCCGGCGGGTGGTGTTGTTTGTGGTCTGTTTTAGGGTTTATCTGAAAAGTTGAAAATTTACAAGCACCGCCGAATTTTGCGTTAAAAAGCCTTGGAGTCCACAAAGGATTCCAAGGCTCTTTGCCTTAAATCCTGCTTGTGTTTGCGAAATATCCGTCATTTTCTTTGGCTTCAGATACACCTTAACCTTTCAGGGCAATGGCGTGTACTTCGGCCAGCGGGCCGTCTCCGCGCAGGTAGAGGGTCACATATTTCATCTGCCCGTCCGCCCCGTAATCTTCCAGCTCATCGCGCCCAATGATCTGCCGCGCAGTGTGCTCAGTTCCGGCGGTATCCGTGCTGCGGCTTTCCAGCAGGATAAATTCAGCGCCCGGCAAAAATTTCAGCTCTTCCGGCACCGCAGCGGCGGGGTAGTCGGCCTGTCCCAATACCCCATAATCCGCATCCATCTGCAGCACCCGCACCGCTTGGGCAGCATACAAAAAGGAAAGTTTGGCGGTAAAACCCTGCTCGGTTTTGTTGGTGTCGTCCCAGCTGCTGCTTTCAGTCTGTGCCGCGCTGACCGAGAGGGACAGGCTGGAACCTTCCAGATTTTGCGTGCTGCAGGTTACGCGCTGGCCCTCCGCCAGGTAGATCTGCCCGTCCGCTGTCTGGTATACCGGGCTGAATGTAAAGCCGGTAATATCTCCACGAATCTGGCCGATATCGGCATACAGCGTGCCGGTCATGCTCTCGGTGGTTTCACTGCCGTTGTATGCGCTGTTGTAGGCAAGGCCGCTGAAATACGGGTCAGCCCCACTGCCAAGATAAACAGTATCGCCGTCATCCTCCGCCGTGTTCTGGCACAGCGCATAACCGGTCACATTGGGGAAAATATTCCGCCACTGCGCACCCTCCGGCCGGTCGGCGCTGCTCCAGTCCGCGTACAGACGGGCAGGGGAACGATCACCGGAAAGAAAATGCTCGGAAAAATAGGGGATGCTCTCCCATGTGGCGTACCCGCCGATCAAAGTATCCTGCCCTGCCGCGCCCTGCGGTACCGCCAGCCGGCAGCCGCCCAACAGGCAGGCCAGGGCAGCGGCACCCGCACCGAATAACATATTATGTTTCATCACAATCACCTTCATCCAGTTCGCCGTCAAATTTCAAAATATCGCCAACATCACATTGCAGATAGTAACAGATGCGGTTGATGGTGTGGAACCGCACACCTTTGGCTTTTCCGCTGCGCAGGATGGAAAGGTTTGCTTCGGTAATGCCCACCCTGGCGCAAAGTTCTTTGGCCGTTATGCCGCGTGCCCGCAGCTGTTCATCCAGATACACTTTGATCGCCATCAGATGAACCCCTCGTTTTCTTCCCGCAGGGCGCAGCCTTCGGCCAGCCAGCGGCTGAACAGCAGCGCTGCTACCGCAAACAGAATGGGCAGCAGGGCAATGTGCAGCCCGCTGTTCATCTGGTGCAGCTGCCCGGCGGCGCAAAGCTGTACTGCCAAAAACACTGCTTGTACTGTAACATCCACCGCCGCAGCTCCGCCGGCCAGTGTGCCGCAGTGCGCGGCGGCCTGTGCCATGCCGGGGGCAAAACGATCCGCCTTGGCGAGCTTAACCAGCTGCAGCAGCCCATGTACAATGCCAAGGTTCAGCAGGGCAGGCAGGCTTTGCACCAGCCAGCCGCAGACCAGAAATAAAGCGGTGGGGTTCAGCGTGCCGAAAGCTGTATTGTCCAGCATGGTGTTTGCCTGCCGCACGGCGGCAATCTGCCCGCGCAGATCCAGCACCCCCACGCCAAACACGGAAACAACAAACGCGCCGTCCAGCAGGCAAAGCCCTATCTGCATCCCGTGCAGCAGGCTGCTGGTGTTCAGGCTGCGCCGATGCAGCGCCCCCAACAGCAGCCAGACGGCACAGGCCAGCGCAACGGCCCAAATCAGCTGCCCCAGCATGGCCACGACAACTTCTTGCGGCAGGCCGCCCATCCGCTGGGCCAGCAGCCCCGGATTGATGAGAAAATAGAGCGCAAGCCCCAGCACCGCGCTGAACCCAACCAGCGGCCAGTGGTGCCGGATATCCCGCAGCGCAATCCCGGCGGGCAGCAGGCAGAGCAGGGCATACAGCCCGCAGGCCGCCACATTGCCCACACTGCCGCTTAACGAAAGCACCCGCAGCCCGGCCCCGATGCTGACCCAGGGGAACGCCAGCCACCCGGCCTCGACCGGTGCGAACCATGCCCCCAGCGCACAGGCCGCGGCAAGCCCCGCCAGCCCGCCATAAAATACACGGAAACGCTTCATCGCTTCCACATCCTTTCTGATAGAGTAAAATTATAATAAAACAATAATTTTGCTATCATCAGCGTACCACATGAATTATCGTTTGTCAATAATTCCACTGCAAAATCTTTTGCAATGCTTTGCTGCACCCGAAAAGACAGAAAAGAAAGCATAAAACCAGCGGCAGCGGGCGATACTTCAACAAGTGACTGATACCATGCACTTGGTGCAGCATATTAGGAAAGGAGAAACCACGCCCATGAGCATCCGCCGCCTTGCTGTCCTCTGCACCGCCATGCTCTGTGCAGGGATGCTGGTGCTCTGCCGTGTGTTCTGGATCGCGGCGGACCAAAGCTATGCCGCCAGCGCGGCGGCACAGACCGTCAGCGAAACCGTGCTCCCCATCCGGCGCGGCAATTTTTATGATAGGATAGGCCGCCCCCTAACCGGAGTTACTCCGCGGTGGTACGCGCTCTGCATACCGGGGGATTCCAGCTATGCCACACTGTTTCCCTTTGTGCCGTTTGCCCAGCAGGCCCAGCTGTATGCCCGCCGCAACAGCATCACCCCGTTTTTGATTGAAGTGGAAGAGGATCTGTCCGCAAACGGCGTGTTCATGGTGGCGGATGCCCGGCGCTATCTGCCAACCCCCATCGCCCGTCACCTGATCGGCTACCTGGATGGGGACGGCCACGGTATGACCGGGCTGGAAAAGGCCTATGATGATCTTTTGGCCGCGGCGGGGGACGCCCAGGCCGTGCTTTGCACCACCACTGCCCGCGGGGATCTGTTGGCGGGCACTACGCCGCAGGTGCAAACCACCGCCCGCGGTACCAACACAGCCATTACCCTCACGCTGGATGCTAACATCCAGCGTGCCTGCGAAGCGATTGCCGCCCAAAATATAAGCAAAGGCTGCATCATCGTCATGCAGGTGGGCAGTGGGCAAATTTTGGCCAGCACCAGTATGCCGGAATTTGACCCCGATGATATCGCCGCCAGCATCCGCGCCGATGATACCTCCCTCATTAACCGCAGTCTGTCCGCTTTCAGCGCGGGTTCGGTGTTCAAGGTGGTGCTGGCTGCGGCGGCCTATGCCCAGGGGCTGGACTGGTTCACCTATGACTGCACCGGCAGCATCCAGACGGCGGGGGAAACCTTCCGCTGTGCGCTGGGGCGGGCGCACGGCACCGTCAACCTGCGCGGCGCGCTGGAACAAAGCTGTAACTGTTACTTTATTGCGCTGGGCCAGCTGCTGGGCGGGCAGGCAATTCTGAATGCCGCGCAGAGCTTTGGCCTTGGCACCCCGGCCCTGCTGGCGCCGGGGCTGAAGAGCGCGGCGGGGGAGCTGCCCAGCGCGGCAGACCTGCAAAATGCAGGCAGTTTGGCAAGCCTTTCCTTCGGGCAGGGCGGGCTGACCGTTACCCCATTGCAGGTAACGGCCATGTTCAATGCCATAGCCTCCGGCGGGGTATATCACAGCCCCTGTATTGTCAGCAGCATCACCGGCGGGACGCAAGTTCCGCAGCAGCCGCAGCCCGCAGCGGCCTGCAGCCCGGCGGTTGCACGGGTGCTGCAAAGTATGCTGGCAACCGTTGTCCGCAGCGGCATTGGCGGCGATGCCCAGCCCCATACCGGTACCGCCGCCGGTAAAACCGGCACGGCTCAGACCGGCCAGTTTGATGCAGACGGCAGGGAGCTGCTGCATTACTGGTTTGCCGGTTTTTACCCGGCGGATGCTCCGCGCTATACCATCACCGTTTTGCAGGATTCCCAGCAAAAGCCCCAAACCAGCAGCGCCGCCCTGTTTGCCCAGGTAGCGGATGCCCTTGCCGTTCTGGATGCAGCTATAACAGAAAAACCGGCAGAAAACAGTTGACAAGCACCGAACGCTGGCATATAATCATAGGGTAAAAGGAAAAATAGCGTTGAAAGGGTTAATGCCCCATTATCCGCAGCCATTCAGAGAGGGTGCCGCTAAGCTGCAAGGCACCCGGTGCGGGCAGGGCAGTGCCGCCCCGGAGCTTCCGAAAAAATCGGACGTATGCGCCGCGTTAAGGCGCACCAAAGCGGCAGGCTGCACAGCCTGCAATCTGGGTGGTACCACGGAAGTTATACGGCTTTCGCCCCTGTGCTGGACGGCATTGTAGCTGTCTGGCGGGGCAAAGGCCGTTTTTCTTTTCCTTTTTTTGCGGCTGTGGTAAAACCTGGGGCAAAACAGTATCCCAATTATTTCAGCATACGAAATGGAGAATCAGGATCATGCAGTGGACAGGACTTAACGAATTACGCGAAAAATACCTGCACTATTTTGAAGGCAAAGGCCATCTGCGCCTTGGCAGCTTCCCGCTGGTGCCCAAAGACGACCCCAGCCTGCTGCTTATCAACAGCGGTATGGCACCTATGAAAAAGTGGTTCCTTGGCCAGGAAGAACCGCCCCGCCACCGTGTTACCACCTGCCAGAAGTGCATCCGTACCCCGGATATTGAGCGCGTCGGCATTACCGCACGCCATGGCTGCTTCTTTGAAATGTTGGGCAACTTCAGCTTCCAGGATTATTTCAAGAAAGAGGTCATTCCCTGGGCTTGGGAGTTCCTGACCAAAGAGCTGGAAATCCCCGCTGACCGCCTGTATATCTCTGTCTATCAGGACGATGACGAGGCCTATGATATCTGGACCAAGTCTGTCGGCATCCCCGAAGACCACATGGTCCGCCTGGGCAAAGAGGATAACTTCTGGGAGCATGGCTCCGGTCCGTGCGGCCCCTGCAGTGAGATCTACTTTGACCGCGGCCTGAAGTATGGTTGCGGCAAGCCGACCTGCGGCGTTGGCTGTGACTGCGACCGCTTCATGGAAATCTGGAACCTGGTGTTCAGCCAGTATGATTCCGATGGCAAGGGCACCTATGCGCTGCTGCCCAAACCGAACATTGATACCGGCATGGGCCTGGAGCGTCTGGCCGTTGTCATGCAGGATGTGGATAACCTGTTCGAGGTCGATACCGTTGCCGCTGTTCTGCACCATGTGGAGCGCATCTCCGGCAAACAGTACGGTGCAAACGAGAAGGACGATATCTCCATCCGCGTCATCACCGACCATATCCGCGCTACCGTGTTCATGGCTTCTGACGGCATCCTGCCCTCCAACGAAGGCCGCGGCTATGTTATGCGCCGCTTGCTGCGCCGCGCTGCCCGCCATGGCCGTATGCTGGGCATCGACCATCCGTTCCTGACTGATCTGGTGGATACCGTTATCGTCTCCAGCGAGGTTGGTTACCCCGAACTGCGCGAGCATGAATCCTATATCAAGAAAGTTATTGGCACCGAGGAAGAGCGCTTCTATAAGACCATTGACTCCGGCATGAACATCCTGAACGGCATGATCCAGCACCTGCACGAGACCCACAAGAAGATCCTGTCCGGCTTGGATGTTTTCAAGCTGAACGATACCTTCGGCTTCCCGCTTGATCTGACCAAGGAGATCGCTGCCGAAGCCGGCCTTGGCATTGACGAAGCTGCTTTCCATGTCGAGATGACCCGCCAGCGTGAGCGCGCCCGTGCCGAGCGCCTGGCCAAGGATATCTCCGGCTGGAGCGAGGACCTGTTCGGTGAACTGAACGCTGAGCCGACCGAGTTTGACGGCTATGATGTGCTGAAAGAAACCGCCAAGGTTCTGGCCCTGTCTGACGGCGAAGAACTGAACGATGCGGTTTCCACCGACTATGAAGAGCGCGAGAATGTGCTGGTCGTTCTGGACCGTACCCCGTTCTATGCCGAGATGGGCGGCCAGGTTGCTGACCACGGCTACCTGACCAGCGGCACTGCAAACCTGAAAGTCAACCAGGTCAAAAAGACCCCCAAAGGCTTCTATGTTCACACCTGCACCCTGCTGGACGGCACCATCCGCGTAGGCGATACCGTAACCGCTGCTGTGGATGAACAGCGCCGCGCTTCCATCTGCCGCAACCACACCGCCACCCACCTGATGCAGAAAGCCCTGCGCGAAGTGCTGGGCGAGCATGTCCACCAGGCCGGCAGCTACCAGGACGACAAGATCACCCGCTTTGACTTTACCCATTTCAACGCCGTTACCCCCGAAGAACTTGTGGAAGTGGAAAAGCGCGTGAACGAAAAAATCTTTGCCGCTCTGCCTGTCACCATCCAGAACCTGCCCATTGAGGAAGCCAAAAAGATGGGCGCTATGGCTCTGTTTGGCGAAAAGTACGGCAAGGTTGTCCGCGTTGTGGATGCAGGCGGCTGGAGCGTTGAGTTCTGCGGCGGCACCCATGTCAAAAACACTGCCCAGATCGGCTGCTTCAAGATCCTGTCCGAAGCCAGCGTTGCCGCCGGTATCCGCCGCATTGAGGCCACCACCGGTTACGGCGTGCTGAACCTGCTGGACGACCGTACCGCTGAACTGGCCAACACCGCTGTTGCCCTGAAGGCCAACAACATGAAGGATGTTGCCGCCCGTGCCCAGGCTGTGACCGCTGAGCTGAAAGAGGCCAACAAGCAGCTGGAGATCGCCAAGGCGAAGCTGGCATCCAGCCAGATCGACGGCCTGTTCCAGAATGCTGTCGAGGTTGACGGCGTGCGCATTGTTACCGTTTATCTGAACGGCACCACCCCTGATACCCTGCGCAGCATGATGGATAAACTGCGTGATAAAGAGCCCAACGCAGTCGGCGCTTTGATCGGCGCCGATGGCAGCAAGACCACCCTGGCTGTCGGCGTTGGCAAAAACGCCCTGGCCCGCGGTCTGAAGGCTGGTGCCCTGGTTAAGCAGATCGCTGCCATTGCAGGCGGCAACGGCGGCGGCAAGCCGGACTTCGCCATGGCCGGTATCCGCGATACTTCCAAGATCGACGATGCACTGAACGCTGTGGAAGGCATTGTGAAAGAAAACCTGGAAAAAGCAAACTGAGCGTGCTATAATACAACTGTACAATTTTGGGGTTCCGGGCCAACCGCCCCGCACCCTGGGAAAGGGGGCAAAACCGATGGATGACTGCCTGTTTTGCAAAATCGCAGCGGGCCAGATCCCGTCCAATAAGCTGTATGAGGATGACACTCTGCTGGCATTTTATGATATTGACCCGCAGGCACCGGTGCATTTTCTGGTAATCCCCAAGCAGCATATTGAATCTGCGGCAAAGCTTACCGAAGCGGACGCTGCGCTGCTGGGCCACATTTACGCCACCATCGCCGACCTGTGCAAGCAGCTTGGCGTGGACGAAAGCGGCTACCGCGTTGTGACCAACGTTGGTGCCGATGGCGGCCAGAGCGTGAAGCACCTGCACTTCCATGTGCTGGCAAAGCGCAGCCTTGCATGGCCTCCGGGCTGATGCAGGCTCCTTTGCACCGAAATGTGAAAAGAGGTTGTTTACTATGGCAAAAACCTATACCCTGCATGTGGCAGGCCTGACCCGTGAATTGCCCATCTGCAAAATCAATGACCATCTGGACATTGCCGCATTCATCATGTTCAGCGATGTTGAGCTGACCATTGCCTGCGCCAAGGCCCTGCTGGAAAAGTGCCCGGATTTTGATGTCATCCTGACCGCCGAGGCCAAGGGCATCCCCCTGGCATACGAAATGTCCCGCCAGAGCGGCAAGCAGTGGATCCCCGCCCGCAAGGGTGTCAAGGGGTACATGGCGGATCCGGTCATCGTGGAGGATCAGTCCATCACCACCGCCGGCAAGCAGACCCTGGTCATTGATAAAAAAGACCTTGACTATATGAACGGCAAGCGCATCCTGGTTGTGGATGACGTGATTTCCACCGGCGGCAGCCTGCATGCGCTGGATGCACTGGCAGCCCGCAGCTCCGGCACCATTGTGGCCCAGGCAGCTGTTCTGGCGGAAGGCGATGCAGCCGAGCGCAAGGATATCATCTTCCTTGAACCGCTGCCCCTGTTTGCCCACTAAAAACTCATGACTCGTAAGCTGGCTGGCTTTGGTCTTGCCTTCGCATTGGCAGAGCTGGCCGCGGCGTACCTGCCGCCGTTGGCCTCGCTGCTGACGGCGGCACTTTTTATATCGCTGTTCCTCTTTGCTGCCTTTACCCAGCGCCGGGCGGCCCGCTTTGCGCTGCCCGCCGTGGCAGGGCTGCTGGCTGGCCTGGTGTGGAGCGCTGCTTACCAGCTGGCCGTGGTAAAACCGGCCCAAAGCCTGGCAGGGCAAACCTATGCCTGTACTGCCATTGTGCAGCCGGACGCCGAAACCTCCTGGCAGCCGGGCAATGTGCGGGCAACGCTGCTTATCACCCGGCTGGATGGCCGCAAAACCTCGCTTAAAGTATACTGCACAGACCTGCCGTATTCCGAAGCAGGGGATATCATTACCGGGCAGTTCCAACTGCAGCCCCTGCGGGCGGACTCTTACCGCATGTCCCGCTATGCCAAGGGTACGTGGCTGGGGGCATCCTATCAGGCGGATTATATCTGGCAGGAAACCTCGGATGCGCTGCCGTACCGGCTGTACCACCTGCGGCAGGCGTTTGCCAAACGGTTAACCACCTACTTGCCACAAAATCTTGCCGGGGTGGAAGCTGCCATGCTGCTGGGCGAGAAAAGCGAACTGACGGACGAATGGAGTGATACCTTCCGCACGGCGGGCATTGCCCACCTGCTGGCGGTTTCCGGCCTGCATGTGGCGCTGCTGTGCGGCCTGTTTGCCATGGGGCAGGGGCGGCGCAGCCGGTTCTCGGTTCCGCGGGTCCTGCTGCAAATCACGGTTCTGCTGCTCTATATGGGGCTGACAGGGCTGCCGTTCTCGGTGTTCCGTGCGGGCGTTATGTTCCTCATCATGCTGGTGGGCAGCCTTTTGCTCCAGCCGCCGGATTCCCTTACCGCGCTGGCGTTGGCCGCCATCATCATTGGGGTGCAGCAGCCTTTTGCCCCGTGTGATATCGGCTTCCAGCTTTCCGTCTGCGGGGTATTGGGCGTGCTGGCAGCTTCGGCGCTGGCCAAACGGCAAACACAGTTTGTGCAGGTGCGCTATGCGGCCCGCCATAACCAAAGGCGGCAAACCGCCCTGCCGCTGCCACTTGCCATCGTGCTCCGCGCGGTGGATGCGGTGCAGACTGCGGTACTGGCCACTTTGGCAACCTTACCGGTCTTGCTGCTGCACGGCATGGCAGCCAGTGGTGCCGCAGTGCCCGCCAACCTGTTGGTGGTGTGGCTGCTTGGCCCGGCGCTGCGGCTGGGGATTCTGGCGCTGGTGCTTTCCTTTGTGCCGGTGCTGGACCCGCTGTTCCACGGGGCAAGCCTGCTGCTTGGCATTGTGCTGCGCCTGATGACCACCCTGGCCGCCTGGTGCGCGGCTCTTCCGGTGGCCCACATTGCCCTGCCGGTGCGGTATACTTTGTGGGTGCTGGCTGTTTTTGCTGTGCTGGCGGCGCTCTTCTGGCGCACCCGGCAGCTGCGCCGCTTTGTGCCCGTTGGCTTTGTGTGCGCAGTGGCAGCCGTTATGTTGGGCGGCACCATGCAGCGCGATGTGGTACGCCTGGCCATGGTGGGCACCGCGGGCAATGGCTGCGTGGTGGCGGTGCAGAATAACCGCGCCGTGGTGCTCTACCGCGGCAGCGCCGCCAATGGCCGTGCGGTACAGCAGTACCTGACCCAGAACGGCGCGCCGGAACTTGCCGCAGTGATTGACCTGCGCACCGAACCCGGCGAAATGCCTTTGCAGACCGCGCAGCTGCTGACCATTGCCGACCTGCCGCAGGGCCTGACTCATCTGCAGCTGCTGGATACCGTGGAAGTTGATTTGCTGCACACCAACGCCGCAACCCTTGCGGTACTGGATGTCGGCGGCTGGCACGCCGCGGCCAGTGCGGGCAAGCTGATCCTGGCCGATCCAGTGGCAGTGGATCTGTACTGCGCGGGTGGCAGCTGCCCGGAAGCCATTCAGGCAAAGGCAATTTTGTGCAACCAGCAAACACCCAAATGGCTGTCCAAAGCGGGGGATACCCCTGTTTATTACGATGCCGAAAACCCGACTGCCGTGGTGCGCCCCGGCAAAAGTGTTGTGTATGAGGAGGTGCAGCCCCTTGCTGTACAGTGAAACCGAACTGAAAAAACGTCTCAAGTCCGGCTGCCCGGTGTTTTACTTTTATGCCAGTGATGAAGCTCTGGTGCGCAGCGCCGCCGCCAAAGCCGAAAAGTTTTTGAGCGAAGAAGCTCCCGATACCACTACGCTGGATGGCCCCACCCCCAGTGTGGAGGATATTGTGCTGGCGGCGGGCACCATCTCGTTCTTTGGCGGCCGCCGGCTGGTTATGCTGCCGCTCATTCGTCCGTCTGCCTATTCGGATAAAGATTTGCAGGAGCTCTGCGATACCCTTTCCGATACCGAGAACGCCGTCTTTGTGCTGACCAGCCTGCTGGAAGAAAAATACGGCAAAATCAAGCCTGGCAAGCGGGAGCAAAAGCTCATCGCCGCATGCGAAAAACTGGGCTACTGTGTACAGATCGCTAAACCCGGCCGCGCCGCCTTGCAGGAGATGGCCCGCACTTGGGCAGGGGAGTATCACACCACCTTTGCCCCCGGTGCCGAAGCCGCCCTGCTGGACCGCTGCGGCGACGACCAGTTTTTGCTGCAAAATGAGATCGCCAAGCTGGCAGCGCTCAGTGGCTATACCACCATCACTACCCAAATGATTCAGCAGCTTGGCACCGTCACGCTGGACGCTGATACCTTTGATATGGTCAAGCTGGTGGCGGCGGGCAACACCCGCCAGGCTCTGGCCAAACTGCAAACCCTGCTGGAACTGCAAAACGAGCCGATCCTTATTACCGGCGCGCTGATCGGCAACTATCTGGATATTTACCGGGCTTTTTTGGCTAAAAAGAGCCGCCGCCCGCTGGCGGACCTGGCCAAGGATTTTAAGTATACCGGCAAATGGAACTACCGCCTTGGCAACGCGGATCAGACTGCCGCCCGCTTTCAGCGCAGCCAGATCGAAGAAAGCCTGCGCATTCTGCAAAAGCTGGACCTGGATTTGAAAGGCAGCCGTCTGGATGCCCCGCTGCTGATGCAAAAAGCCATCTGCGAACTTTCGCTGGCAAGGAGCCGTGCATGAACCAGAATAAATTGAACCTGACCCAGGCCCTTGTGGTGGAAGGCAAATACGATGCCGCCCGCCTGGCCAACCTTGTGGATGCCACCATCCTGACAACAGACGGTTTTGCTATCTTTAAGGACAAAACCATGCAGGCGCTCTTCAAACGCATTGCCGCCGCCCAGGGCATGATTTTGCTGACGGACTCCGACGCCGCAGGCTTTAAGATACGCCACTACATCACCGGCCTTGTGGGGCCGCAAAACGTGCTGCAGGCCTATATCCCCGCCGTGCCCGGTAAGGAACCCCGCAAACCGGAACCCGGCAAGGAGGGCCTGCTTGGCGTGGAAGGTGTGGACGATGCCCTGATTCTGCAGGGGCTGCATACCGCCCTGGCCGCGGCCCCCCTGCAGGCCCAGCAGCAGAACACGGACCCCATTACCTATACCGATCTGTATGAGTGGGGCTTAAGCGGCAGCGCCAACGCCAGCGAGCGGCGGCGCACGTTCCTGCGCATTCTGGGCCTGCCGCCGCGGCTGAGCAAAAAAGAGATCATTCAGGTACTCAATACGCTGTATACCCGCGACGCATTGCAGGCGCAGCTGGAGGCGATGAAGTAACGGAATTATTGCAAAGTAGAAGGGAAAAACTATCGGATGGAAAACATCAGGGAAAGAATCGTATCCTGCGCGGGCCGCGTATGGTTCTGCGCAAAAGAGCTGTTGAAATGGCTGGCACTGGCCATGATTACCGGCGTGCCCTGCGGTATCATTGGTGCGGCGTTTGATCTGGCTGTGGAGCGTGTAACCGAACTGCGGACCGAACACACCGCCATCCTGTTTTTGCTGCCGGTCATCGGCCTTGTCATCGTGGCATTTTATAAAGCGGCAAAGCTGGAGGGCGTTTCGACCGATGATATGATCGACTGCGTCAAGGATGGCAAGCCCATCCGGTTCTGGCTGCTGCCGGTCATGTTTATCAGCACGGTGCTCACCCACTTGGGCGGCGGCAGTGCCGGGCGCGAGGGCGCTGCTTTGCAGATGGGCGGCACCATCGGCTGGTGGGCCGGCGGCGTGCTGCACCTGAATGAGCACGAGCGCCGCATGGCCGTGCAGTGCGGTATGGCGGCGTTCTTTTCCGCTTTGTTCAGCACCCCGCTTGCCGCAACCTTTTTTGCCATGACGATTGTCAACGTGGGCGTTGTGTTCTATGCGGCGTATATCCCGTGCTTTACGGCGGCAATCATTGCCTATGGCGTTGCTCGGCTTATCGGCGTTACCCCTACGCGCTTTGCGGTAGAAGCCCCGGCGTTTGAACCTGCCATGGTCGTGCGGGTCGTGCTGCTGGCGCTGGCCTGCGCGGTGGTGGTGCATCTGTTCTGCTTTGTGCTGCACAGCGCTGCGCACGGCCTGCCCAAGCTGCTGCCCAACCCGTGGGTGCGGGCCTTTTTGGGCGGCTGTGTGGTGGTGGTGTTCACCCTGCTGTATGGCAGCATGCGCTATAACGGCGCGGGCGTGAACATCATCGCCGCTGCGGTGGAACAGGGCCAGGCCCTGCCATGGGACTGGATCGTCAAGATCCTGCTCACCGCCCTTACCCTCAGCTCTGGCTTTAAGGGTGGTGAGGTCGTGCCCAGCTTTTTTGTGGGGGCAACCTTTGGCTGTGTGGCCGCGCCGCTGCTGGGCATCCCGGCGGGCTTTGGCGCAGCCCTTGGGTTGGCTGGCGTGTTCTGCGGTGCCAGCAACTGCGTGGTGGCATCACTGGTGCTGGCAATCGAGCTGTTCGGTGCGCAGGGGCTTTGGTACTTTGCCATCGTGTGCGGCATTACCTATGCGCTTTCCGGCTATGCCGGGCTTTACCACAGCCAGCTGTTCCTGACGGATAAGCTGGAACCGGAATACCGCATCATTCGTGGCCACAACCATCATTAAAACCGTATAACCGCAGCCCGAAGCAGGGGGGGAAAAGCCTGCCGCGGGCTGCGGCTTTTATCATTCAACTGCCATAATAAGCGGGCACATCGCCATCCAACAAAAAGCTGGCCAACGGCACCCGTACTTCCACCTGGGTCAGCGCGGCGCGGCCGTTCAGGATAACATTCACTGTGGTTTCCAGCACAAGGTCCGCCGTAAATCGGGTGCGGTTGATGGCGGCGGGCTCCATGGTTTCTTCCATGCGCCCCTCCACATACCCGTCCGGGTTCAGGTGCACCGTCCAGCCCGGCCCCATTTCCAACAGGAAAATGCTGCCGGATAAGCTGCCTAAGGAAATGCTGATGTCATTTTTCGGCATGGCATTCAATGCCTGCTGGGCGGTTTGCACCAGGGCTGCCCGCGCGGTGTTGATCCGTTCGCTGTCCCCCAGCAGGCAGCCACCGTTCAGCGTGTACAGCCCGGCATACCGCTGCGGGTTGGCGGAAAGCTCGCCATAGACCGCCGTGTTCAGGCACTGCACCACAAGGCTGCGGCATTCGTGCTGGGCAACTTCCCGCATGGCGGGCCACATGGCATCTTCAATGCAGTCGGCCAGGTGCCAGCAAAGGCAGAAAACTGCCGCTGCCAATGCCAGCCGCCGCCAAAGCCCGGCATGGCGGCTGCGGCGCCCGGCACTGCGGCACTTGCGCATGGGGCATCACCTCCCGCCGCTTTATTTTCCGCGCAGCCCATGCTATGCCCGGCAAAGCAAAAAAGTGAGCCAAACTCCCAAAACTTTCAAAAAATTAGTTGACAAATACCCAACACCCTGTTATAATAACACCTGTCGCCGGTTGAAAAGCCAACCACGGCAAAGCATCTGGGGGTTTAGCTCAGCTGGGAGAGCGCTTGCATGGCATGCAAGAGGTCACCGGTTCGATCCCGGTAATCTCCACCAGAACAAAAGCGCTTGGCAATTTTGCCGGGCGCTTTTCGTTTTATATCGCGTCCAAGCCGCCCACAGGCAGGGCGGCCTTTTCTATATCTGCCCGCAGCCGGGCATACTAAAGTGCATTGAAAAAGCAAACCAAACTCGGAAGAGTAAGCCGAATAACCGCGCAAACGGAGGAAATACTACCATGGAACTGGAGCAGGCCCGCAAACGTGCAGCAGAACTGCGCGCTGTGATTGAAAAGAATAACCGTCTGTATTATGACCAGGACGCCCCGGAACTGGAAGATTACGAGTATGACCAGCTGACCCGCGAGCTGAAAACCATCGAAGCCCAATTCCCGCAGCTTGTCACGCCGGACAGCCCTACCCAGCATGTGGGCGGCACCCCCAGCGGCAAGTTCAGCAAGGTGGCCCACGCTGTTAAAATGGAAAGCCTGCAGGATGCTTTCTCGCTGGATGAACTGCGCGAGTTTGACCAGCGCGTGCGGGAAGCAGGCGTTACGCCGGAATATGTGGTAGAAATCAAAATCGACGGCCTTTCTGTCAGCCTGGAATACCGCAACGGCCGCCTGACCCGCGGCTCCACCCGCGGCGATGGCCTGGTGGGGGAGGACGTGACCGAAAACCTTGCCACCATCAAGTCTATCCCCAAAGAAATCCCCAATGCCCCCGAATTTCTGGAAGTGCGCGGCGAAGTTTACATGCCGCACGCCGCGTTTTTTGCCCTGAAGGAGCAGCAGGAGCTGGAGGATAAAACTCCGTTCAAGAACCCCCGCAACGCGGCGGCTGGCTCTCTACGGCAGAAAGATGCCAAGATCACGGCAGCCCGCGGGCTTTCTATCTTTGTGTTCAACCTGCAGCAGGTGGAGGGCAAAACCTTTACCACCCACAGCGAAACGCTGGATTATATCAAGTCCCTCGGCTTCCCGGTATCCCCGCGCTATAACGTATATACCAACATTGAGGATGCCATTGCCGAGATCCAGCGCATTGGCGAAGCCCGCGGCACCCTTGATTTTGATATGGACGGCGCTGTTATCAAGGTCAACGATCTTACTGCGCGTCAGACCCTTGGCAGCACCAACAAGTTCCCGCGCTGGGCTATTGCCTTCAAGTATCCGCCGGAAGTCAAGGAAAGCACCGTCCGTGATATCGAAGTCACTGTTGGCCGCACCGGCGTGCTGACTCCCACCGCGGTGTTTGACCCCATTTTTCTGGCGGGTACCAGCGTTTCCCGCGCCAACCTGCACAATGAGGATATCATCGAAGCGATGGACGTCCGTATTGGCGATACCATCCAGGTGCGCAAAGCGGGGGATATCATCCCGGAAGTCATCGGTGTGGTGCGCCACGGCGAAAACTCAGTGCCGTACCATATGCCGCGGGTCTGCCCGTCCTGCGGGGCGCCGGTGGTACACCTGCAGGATGAAGCCGCCCTGCGGTGCGTCAACCCGGAATGCCCGGCCCAGAGCCTGCGCAACCTCATCCATTTTGCCTCCCGCACTGCCATGGCCATTGACGGCCTGGGCGAAGCAATCGCCCAGCAGCTGATTGACCGCCAGCTGGTGCACTCAGTAGCAGACCTGTACGACCTGACCAAAGATCAGCTGCTGACGCTGGATAAATTCAAAGCCAAGAGCGCTGAGAACCTGCTCAAAGCCATTGCTTCCTCTAAGCAGAACAACCTGGATAAACTGGTGTTCGGTCTTGGTATCCGCAATATTGGCGATAAAGCCGCCGCCCTGCTGGCTGAGCATTTTGGCAGTATGGACGCCCTGAGAAACGCCGCAGCGGAGGACATCAGCAGCATTGATGGCTTCGGCGGCGTGATGGCGCAGAGCGTGGTGGAGTTCTTTGCCAAAGACGGTACTGCGGATTTGCTGCACCGCCTGGCCGATGCGGGTGTAAATATGCAGTGGCACGGCGAAAAGAAGGGAACGGCCCTTGCCGGAATGACGATCGTTGTGACCGGCACACTGCCCACCCTTTCCCGCCAGGAAGCCGAGGCCATGATCGTGCAGAACGGCGGCAAGGCCAGTGGCTCTGTTTCCAAAAAAACAGCCTATGTTCTGGCCGGTGCCGCGGCAGGCTCCAAGCTGACCAAAGCCCAAACGCTCGGCATCCCCGTGATTGACGAAGCCGAGTTCCTGCGCATGGTAGCCCCCGCCCCGGCAGAACAGCCGGAACCGGAAGAAGAAACCTGATAAATCAATAAGCGATAAGCAAGAAAACTCCCTCGACAAGCAGTCCCGCATTACCGCGTGGAACGCTGCCGGGGGAGCTATTTTATATTTATCAATATCTGCCATCATCCCGCCGCGGAGAAACTTTGAAATCTGCTATGAACATTGCAACCAATTTGTAGGGAACGATGCTTGCATCGTTCTGCAAACGGGCTGCACCCAACATTCTACCCACCATACGGCAAATAACCTTTCCCATAGGCCATAATGGTCATCATTACCTCCATAAGCGACAAAAAGAAAAGCACCGTACCTGAACCAGATACGGTGCTTTTTGGTGGAGATTACCGGGATCGAACCGGTGACCTCTTGCATGCCATGCAAGCGCTCTCCCAGCTGAGCTAAACCCCCAGATGTGCTGCTGTCGCCTGACAACGTATTGTATTATAGCAACCAAAACAGCAGTTGTCAATAGATTTTGACAAAAAAGTTTGGGAGATTTTGAAAAAACTGCAAGACAGGGGAACTAAGGCAATACCGCATAATTCTAAGTGCCGATACGGCGAGCGAGGTGCGGCAGATGCCAAGCCAAAAGCACAGATAATACTGGATGCTGCAACGGTGAGCGCCGCCAGTGGCGGAAACAGCGAACCGAAGCAGGGGCAGCGGTCGCAGAGTGCGAGGGGCTTTTGCCCCCGAAGCACGATGCGGGTACCGCAACCCGACATTATCGAGCATTTTGGCAACGCAGATGCCGTGCCGCAGCTGCCGGAGCGGTGCTTAAGCCGCAAGGCGGGAATTGTGCGGTGTTGCCCTAAAGCAAAGAAACAAACAATAAACCACGAAAATACGCAAGATATAAAACAACAAAAAGCACCGCCAGGAAACAATCCTGGCGGTGCCCGGTCAAGGGTCAAAATAAATAATGAGAAAATAGAAAGCGGCTGAAATCAGTCCTTTGCCGCCTGTGCAGGGGCCTGCTCCTGCACATAGCGCACAAACGCATCGCGCTCTGTGGCGGTATCCAGGGTGGCAACATACATCTGGTTGCCCATGTCCAGCGAAAGCACATCCGGTACGCGGTCGCACATCTTCATCTGGCGGCCATAACGGGCCAGAATCTCCTCATGGCTGTGCTTGTAGGTGTGGCAGTCGCGGCGGCCTGCGTATACACAATAGTGGTGGGGCAGGTCCAGCTTTTCGTGGCGGAGCTCGTCATAGCATACCATGTCGGCCCAGATCTGGTAGCAGTCCACGCTGTTGGCATAGTTGATCAGGTCCGGGGTGTAGCCGCCGGCGGGGCGCATGTTCACTTCCAGCGCAACGTAATCGCCCTTTTGGCCAAGGCCCTCTTTGTCCTCGTTCAGGCGGAAAAACTCGCAGTGGAAAAAGCGGCTCTTTGCGCCGAATGCCTTGATGGTGCGAAACCCGACATCCCGCAGCTCCTCCGGCACGGTTTTCTGCGTCCAGTAGGAAAGATCGCCCAGCGAGTTCACAATGTCGATCAAGGGGGTGGGGAATACGTTGGAGGTGTAGAACAGCGGTACACAGCGGCTGTCGGCTACGCCGTCAAAGCTCACAATGGTGCCGTTGATGAATTCTTCCATAATATAGGAAGTATCCGGCAGTTCCGCATAGAACGCTTCCAGTTCGGCATCGTTTTTTAGCTTATAGGTGGCTTCGGCACCACAGCCGTTGTCCGGCTTCACAATGACCGGGTAGCCGACCTGAGCCACAAAGGCGCGGGCATCGTCCAGGCCGTTTTCATGCACCATGTGGTGGCGGGCCACGGGTACCCCGGCAGCAATGTAGCTTTCCTTCATTTTGCTCTTGTACTTGATGCGGTCAATAAAGTCGTTCTGTGCGCCGGTGGTAATATTGAAATCGGTGCGCAGGGCGGCGTCCTGCTCCAGCCAGAATTCATTGTTGCTTTCCAGCCAGTCGATTTTGCCGTACTTAAAAGTGAAATACCCCATGGCGCGTACCATGGCATCATAATCCGCCATGGAATCCACACGGTAATACTCGGTCAGGCATTCTTTCAGCTCGTCCGGGATCTCGTCATAGCCGGAATCGCCAATGCCCAGCACATTTACCCCGTTGTGCTTGAGCCGGTCACAAAAATTCCAGTAGGTTTTGGGGAACTGCGGCGAAACAAAAACAAAGTTCAAAATATACTTTCCTCCCTTAAGGGCGCACCTGAAAAGCCGAAACCATCGCCTGTTTCTACAAACGCAGCCGAATTTTGTGCTTGCGGAAGGGTCACCATTTGTGCAGCTTTCAGGCGTGCCTTGCGCAGCAAACAGCGCTGCGGTTTACCCAAAAAAACAGCACCTTACCCCTTGCGGGGCAAAGTGCCGTGCGAAAACATGTGGGTGTGATCAACACCGTTACACAAACTGGTTGCGGCTGGCGTTGTATTCATAGCCAACATCGGCCAGTTTTGCGCAAATGGCATCCTTATCGGCGTCCTGATCGGCACACAGGGCATCCAGGCTTGCGTAATGATCCCGCAGCTGGGTGTTGATGTAACTGAGCAGGATGATTGGGTCAGCTGGCAGCATAGCAACCTCCTAAGGCGTATCTGATCAGATACATCCTGATAAAAATCAAAAAAGCACTGCCAAGGCAGCCCCTGACAGCAACGGGAACCCGCTTATAAAAAGCACGCAAAAATGCCGGCCACCAACTGTGACCGGCAATTTTTTGCGTCTTGATCAGACCGCGCGGGTAACCTTACCCGAACGCAGGCAGCGGGTGCAGGCGTAGATATACTTCGGGGAACCATCCACAACCGCTTTCACGCGCTTGACGTTGGGGTTCCAGGTACGATTGCTCCGACGATGGGAGTGGGAAACCTTGATGCCGAAAGTGACACCCTTGCCACAACATGCACATTTGGCCATTCTGCTTGCACCTCCTTTAACATAGCTGTACTATAATAGCAAATCTTAAGCCAAAATGCAATACCCTTTTTGAAAAAATCCGTAAAAAATCCGCAGAAACGGTACATTTTTTCAAAAACAGGCGCAAAGTGTCCCGCTGCCCTTGTTTTGGGGCGGATTGTACGGTATAATACTTTAAATAATTACCCGTATGTGCCTGTGTGGCCTGCTATGCGGTATGCTGAGGTTTTTATGAATCATTTTGCCCTCAATGGCGTGATCTCCCCGCAGGAGCTGTATTATTACGCTCTGCGCGCCGTGGCCATGCTGATCGTCATCCCGTTCCATGAATCCGCCCACGCGCTTATCAGCTGGAAATTGGGCGATTCCACCGCCAAGGATATGGGCCGCCTGTCCATGAATCCGCTGCGCCACTTTGACCCGCTGGGCGCTTTGTGCATGATTGCGGCCGGGGTCGGGTGGGCAAAGCCGGTTGGCATCAACCCCACGCGCTTCAAAAATCCCAAACGGGGGATGGCTGTTTCCGCCGCGGCGGGGCCGCTCTCCAACTTTTTGCTGGCCTATGCGGCCATGCTGCTCTATAAAGTGGTATATTATGCCTGCGGCGGCGCGGCGCCCCAGCTGGTGCTGGATTTCCTTTATGTTCTGATCAGCATGAACATCAGCCTTGGCGTGTTCAACCTGATCCCTGTACCGCCGTTTGACGGCAGCCGCATTGTGTTGCTGTTTTTGCCGCAAAAAATGTATTTTCAGGCCATGCGATATGAAAAATACATCATGGGCGTTGTGCTGCTTCTGGTGTTCTTTGGCCTGCTCAACACCCCGCTCAATCTCTGCGTAAACGCGGCGTGGCGTTTGCTGCTGAACCTGACCGGCTTTGTGGAACTGCTGTTCGGCATTGCCTGATGGCACATCTCAATTTAAGTAAGGAACGATATCCGCTGTTTTATGGAAACACTTACCTTTAAGCTACAGGAAGATAATTTTGAAGGTCCGCTGGATTTGCTGCTCTATCTGGTTGGCAAAAATAAAATGAACCTCTATGATATCAATATCATGGAACTCATTGAGCAGTATACTGCCGCCATCCAGACCATGCAGGCCGATAAGCTGGAAGTCTCCAGCGAATTCATTGATATGGCCGCGCACCTGGTTCAGATGAAAAGCGCCCTGTTGCTGCCACGCAGCCCTGAAGCGGAACGCATGAAAGCGGAGCTGACCGGCCGTCTGATCGAGTACAGCACCTGCAAGCAGGTGGCGGCGGAGTTGGGCAGCTGTGCGCGGGATTTGTACACCGCGGTGCGCCAGCCCCAAAAACCGGAAGGCCCGGCGGAATATTCCCGCAAACAGGATCCCGACCGGCTGGTGCAGGCGTGGTTCAGCCTGATGGGGCGCAGCCAGCGCCGCAAAAAGCCCACCCAGGAGCGGTTTGAACCGTTGGTCACCGCGCCGTTCGTATCGGTGGCAAGCCGTGTGGCCCACATGCTGCGCGGTATGCTGAAAGGTACGCTGTGCCGCATGGGCCAGCTGTTCAGCCCGCAGGAAAGCCGCAGCACCAATGTGGCAACGTTCCTGGCGCTGCTGGAATTGATCCGCGCCGGGCGTGTGCGGCTGGATGAAACCGGAACCCTGACGATGGACCGCGCCCGCCGCCCGCGCAACAAACAAAACCAACCCACAGGAAAGGAGGCCGCAGCCGATGCCGATCACACAGCGCAATAAAATTGGCATGCTGGAAGCCATGCTGTTTGCCAACGCCGAACCGGTGGAAACCGACCGCCTGGCCGAAGCCATGCGCGCCGACCCGGCAGAGGTGCTGACCCTGCTGGAAAAGCTGCAAAAGCGCTATGATGAAACCGAAAGCGGCCTGATGCTGCTGCATTTTGACGGCGACCGCTGGCAGATGGCGACCCGCCCGTATTATGGCGAGGTGGTCAAGCGCATTTTGGATACCCGCCGCAACGCGCCGCTTTCGCCCGCTGCGCTGGAAGTTCTGGCTATTATCGCCTATAACCAGCCGGTCAGCCGCAGCTTCATCGAGCAGGTGCGCGGCGTAGATTCCTCTTCCACCGTGTCCAAGCTGATGGAACGCGGACTGATTGAGGAAGCTGGCCGCCTGGATCTGCCCGGCAAGCCGGTGGCGTTCCGGGTGACGGATACCTTTTTGCGGGTGTTCGGCCTTGGCAGTCTGGCCGACCTGCCCCCGCTGCATGACGACCCCCAGAAAGAAGAAGAACTGCCGGTGCAGCAAACCCTGGAGGAACTGCAATGAGCGCCGTGTTGGCGGTTGTGCTGATGGTGCTAAAAATAATTGGCATGATTTTGCTGGCACTGCTTTTGCTTTTGCTGTTGGCGCTGCTGCTGCCTGCGGGCATTCACTTCCGTTGGAGCCATATCGGCGGCCTGCGTTTACAGCTGTGTTACGGCCCGCTGCACTTTACCCTGTACCCACGCAAAGCGGATGAAGAGGAAAAAAAGGCAGAACCGAAGCAGGGGAACACGCCCAAAACCGAGTCGACTTCCGCCGCACCGCCCAAGCCAACCCCGCCGCCTGCAAAAGCGGAACTGCCCGCACAACCTACAATGGAAAAGCAGACGGAACCCACGGAAGCAAAGCCCGCAAAAGCGCCGGAAGAACCCCAAAAAGCAGAACCGGCCCCGCCCGCTGAAAAGGAACAGGGAAAACCAAAAGCACCGGAAACATCCCCGCAGCCGGAACAGGCAGTACCAAAACCAAAAGCCAAATCTGCCCCGGCAGCGGAAACACCTGCCGCGGAATCACAGCCGGAAGAAGATACCGGCCTTGTGGACCGCATCAAAGCGGCAGTCAGGGCAGACCCTGTTGGCTATGTGCGGCACCTGTTCAGCGTGCTGCGCGCCAGTGTGGGGCCGCTGCTGCGCGGCTTCCGCGTCAGCAAGCTGAATGTGATCTGGACGATAACAGGGGAGACCGCCGCAGAAACGGCCATCCTGTACGGCCAGACGCTGACCACCCTCAACACCATCCTGGCAATCGCACAGGACCACATTAAAATACAGGCGGATCAGCTCTGGCTGGAGGCTGATTACACCGGCAGCGCCAAACAGCAGCGTGTGGTTTCGCTCAAACTGCTGCTCTGCCCGCTGCTGGCACTGGTTACAGTGGTGTGCTTTGTGTGGCATGCCCGGCATGACCCGCAGCTGCTGCCCCCAAAACACCCCAAATACAATACACCTGAAACAGAACAGGGAGGTAATTTATAATGGCAGAACATCCGATTGAAGGCATGATGGGCGTTACCATGGAAAAAATCCGCCAGCTGGTGGATGCCAATACCATCATTGGCGAACCGATCACGGTGGATGGAGCAACCATCATCCCCATTTCCCGCGTTACCTTTGGCTTTGCCTCCGGAGGCTCTGATGTTGGCGCAAAAACCAACAAGCAGATGTTTGGCGGCGGCACCGGCGCGGGCGTTTCCATTGCACCCATCGCGTTTTTGGTGATCAGCGGCGGCAATGTGCGCACCATCCAGCTGGTGGAACATGTCAGCCCGGTGGACAGCGCTATCAACGCTCTGCCGGACCTTGTGGACCGCATCAGCGCCCTAATCAAAAAGGACAAGCCCGAAACCCCGCAGGAATAAGCGGACAGATTTCATTTTTCCCCAACCGGAACCCGGCCCAAAGCGGGCTGTTCAACTGAAATGCCGGGAGGACATTATCATATAAGCAAATCCACCCGGCGGATATTACCCTGATATTGGAAAGGAACACCATGGCAGAACAACGGATTCAAAAAGTACTCTCGGACCAGGGCGTGTGCTCCCGCCGCGCTGCAGAAAAATTGATTGATGAAGGCCGCGTCAAGGTCAACGGCCACCCGGTCACGCTGGGGGATAAGATGGACCCCGACTTTGATAAAGTCAGCATTGACGGCAAAAGCGTGCGCATTGTGCGCAAGCGCCAGTATACCTATCTGATGCTTAACAAGCCCCGCGGCTATATTACCACCGCATCGGACGAACGCGGCCGCAAGACTGTTATGGATCTGCTCACCGGCGTGGACCGCCGTGTGTATCCCATCGGCCGTCTGGATAAAGACAGCGAAGGCTTGCTGCTGCTGACGGATGACGGCGCATTTGCCAACCTGCTCACTCATCCTTCCGGCGGCGTGGGCAAGCTGTACCGCGTTACTGTGCGCCCCCACGCGACCGAGGAACAGGTTGTCAAAATGTCCAGCGGCGTTGTGCTGGACGATGGTGTAAAAACCCAGCCCGCCGTCATCCATGTTGTGGTGGATGAACCCGGCCGCACGGTGTTGGAGATCACCCTGCACGAGGGCCGCAACCGCCAGATCCGCCGCATGTGCGAAGCAGTCGGCCTGGAGGTCATCCGCCTGAAGCGCAGCGCTGAAGGCCCGGTCAAACTGGGCATGCTGCAGCCTGGCGAATACCGCGAACTGAAAAAATCCGAGATTAGTGCCCTGCGCAATGCCGCGCTCAAGGCTGCCCCGGCCCGCAAAGCCGCCCCTGCCGCCGCCCGCCGCCCCGGCCCCATCAAGCACGACTAAGCAAGCTGAATCACAACATTCTATGCAAACAAACCGCTCCGCAAGGGGCGGCTTTGTCATAATTTTGGGCAAACTGTGCAGAAAAAGCTGAAAAATAAGGCAAAACGCAAAACTTTTTGGCGCTTTCCACTTGTCTGCTTTTCGACGAAGTAGTATAATAAAGCCATATGGCATATGATAACCATCTTGCTCATTGAATAAACAGGAGGTCAATGTATGGCAGCTAATAAGCCAGGCAAGGAAGCAATCCTTGCAGCATTTTTTGATGAGGGGAACTATTCTCCTCTGTTTACTGACGGTGCCGTCAGCGCAGCGTTCGGCTGTGCCAATGGCCAAAGCGTTTATGCCGTTTACCAGAACGGGGAACCCGTTGGCGCGGCAGATCTGGATAAAACCACTCGCGTGCTGAAAATGGCCGCTGAGACCGGCAATCCCGTTGTAACGTTCTACAATTCTACCGGCGCTAAGCTGGAAGGTGGCTTGGAGCTGCTGAACGCAAACTCCCGCCTGACCGCTGAGATCGCCCGCATCTCCGGCGTTGTGCCTCAGGTTGCCGTTGTTACCGGTACCTGCGCCGGCACCAGCGCTGTGCAGGCCGCCGCAGCTGATGTCTGCATCATGGCAGCTGACGCTGAGCTGTTCCTGACCGCTCCTTTCAATGCAGAGGACAAGGTCAAGGCTGCCGGCTCTGCTGAGTTTGCCGCCAAGGCAGGCGTTGCCGCTATCGTGGAAGAAGATGCCGTCAAGGCAGCTTCCGCCGCTGCTCGCGTTGTGGGTATGTTGCCGGCCAACAACCTGGCTGGCCCCGCTGTGTTTGATTTCGAAGCTCCCGCCGCTGCGCTCAACCTGGTCAAGTACGATGCCAAGAGCGCTGCCGAGGCTATTGCCGATGCAGGTAGCCTGACCGAGCTGTACGCTGGTTATGGCCGCAACATCTATACCGCACTTGGTTCCGTCAACGGCCAGGCTGTCGGTATCGTTGCTACCGCCAAGGGTACCCTGTGCCACAAGTGCACCGCTAAGGCAGCCCGTTTTGTGCGCCTGTGTGATGCTTACAGCATTCCCGTTGTGACTGTTGTCAACACTGAAGGCTTTGTCAAGAGCGAAGGCGACGACCAGGCTGGCGGCATCCGCCAGGCTGCCCGTATGGCTGGCGTTTATGCCGAAGCTACCACCGTTAAGGTCGCAATCCTTGCCGGTGAGGCTGTTGGCCCCATCTACACCGTCTTTGCAGCTTCCGCTGACTGGCGTATTGCTGTGGACGGCTGCACCGTTGCCCCGCTGGCACCGGAAACCGCCGCTACCGTTCTGTACAAGGACGAGATCTTTGCTTCTGACAACATCCAGCAGGCTACCAAGCAGAAGGCTGCTGCCTACAAGGCAGAGCAGTGCAGCGCAGTTGCCGCTGTTGCCAACGGCGCTGCCGATGCCGCTGTAAAGGCTGCCGATGTGCGTGCTGCTGCCGCACAGGCCCTGGATATGCTGGCCACCAAGCGCACCACCCGTTTGCCTAAGAAACACGGCAACATCACCCTGTAATATTTAAGGAGGACCCTTTTTATGAAAAACCTGACTGTTACCGTGAACGGCGTTGCTTACAACGTTACCGTTGAAGAAAACACCAACGGCGCTGCTCCTGCTGCTGCCCCGGCTGCCGCTCCGGCACCCGCCGCTGCACCTGCTCCGGCTGCTGCACCTGCCGCACCCGCTGCCGCTGGTTCTGTTCCTGTCAACGCTCCCATGCCGGGCACCATCCTGGACATCAAGGTCAAGGCAGGCGCTGCTGTTAAGGCTGGCGATGTTGTCATGATCCTCGAAGCCATGAAGATGGAAAACGAGATCAGCGCACCGCAGGACGGCACCATTGCCAGCATTGACGTTCGCAAGGGCGATACCGTCAACTCCGGCGATGTGCTGTACACCATGGGCTGATAAAGCGTAAACGATCCCGAACGTTAAAAAATGAGGTGAACGAGATTGGCTAAGAAACCTGTTAAGATTACCGAAGTCGTTCTGCGTGATGCGCATCAGTCTTTGCTGGCCACCCGTATGACGATGGATGAAATGCGTCCCATCCTGCCCGAAATGGACAAGATCCCGTACTTCTCTGTGGAGTGCTGGGGCGGCGCAACGTTTGACTCCTGCATCCGCTTCCTGGACGAAGATCCGTGGGAGCGTCTGCGCATCCTGCGTAAAGAACTGCCGCATCAGAAACTGCAGATGCTGTTCCGCGGCCAGAACATGCTGGGCTACCGCCCCTATGCTGACGACGCCGTTCAGTACTTTGTACAGAAGAGCGTTGCCAACGGCATTGATGTGATCCGTATTTTCGATGCTCTGAACGACCCCCGCAACCTGAAGACTGCCATCGAGGCAGCCAACAAGGAAAAGGCACATGTTCAGGCCTGCATCAGCTACACCCTGAGCCCGGTGCATAACAACGAGTATTTTGCCAAGTATGCCAAGACCCTGGAAGAGATGGGCGCAGACTCTATCTGCATCAAGGATATGGCAGGCCTGCTCAAGCCCTACACCTGCGCCGAGCTGGTGAGCGAGCTGAAGAAGACCGTCAGCATCCCTATTGACATCCACAGCCATTACACCGCCGGTCTGGCCTCCATGTCCATCCTGAAGGGCATCGAAGCCGGTGCTGACATTGTGGATACCGCCATGAGCCCGCTGGCTCTGGGCACTTCCCATATGCCGACCGAAAGCCTGGTCGCCGCCCTGCAGGGCACCGATTATGACACCGGCCTTGACCTGAACCAACTGAACGTTGTGCGTGCTTACTTCGCCAAACTGCGCGAAAAGTACATCGCCAACGGCCAGATCAATCCGAAGAGCCTGGGCGTTGATGCCAACACCCTGCTGTATCAGGTTCCGGGCGGCATGTTCTCCAACATGCTTAAGCAGCTCAAGGACGCTGGCAAGGAAGATAAGCTGGACGAAGTTCTGGCCGAAATCCCCCGCGTGCGTGAGGATGCTGGTTACCCGCCGCTGGTCACCCCGACCTCCCAGATCGTTGGCACTCAGGCTGTGTTCAACGTCATCATGGGCGAGCGCTACAAGATGGTCACCAAGGAGTTCAAGGGCCTGGTCCATGGCGATTACGGCAAGACGCCCGCTCCCATCAAGAAGGAATTCAGCGACTTTATTCTGAAGGGCGAAGAGCCCATTACCTGCCGCTTTGCTGATACCCTTGCCCCCGAAATGGACAAGCTGAAGGCCGAAGCTGCCAAGTATGCCATCCAGGAAGAGGACGTTCTGACCTACGCTATGTTCCCGCAGGTTGCTCCCAAGTTCTTCGAAAAGCGCAATGCCCGTATGCACGGTGTGGACGCTCTGCATGCTGACTATGAGAACAAGTCTCATCCGGTCTGATTCCAGCTACGCTGAATAAGCAATAAGCAACACCCGCAGGTGTAAGCCACTTGGCCGATCCCTGCGGGTGTTTTTGTATATTCGCTTTTTGTCAGGCATAACTTGGGTGCGCATTTCAAATATCACATGGAACTAAGCCCAAAACGTACCCCCGTAGTAGTGTGTTAAAACTAAAACTTTACCTTTTGCTCTATCTAAAAAATTAGAGCCGCTCCGCAACAAAGCCAAATGGAGAAAGTCTCCAAATCATAAAAAGTAAAGCTTTAGAATTACCACACTAGTAGGGGCACACATCGTGCGCCCGCTGCCTAAGGCAACACCGCACAATTCCCGCCTTGCGGCTTAAGCACCGCTCCGGCAGCTGCGGCACGGCATCTGCGTTGCCAAAATGCTCGATAATGTCGGGTTGCGGTACCCGCATCGTGCTTCGGGGGCAAAAGCCCCTCGCACTCTGCGACCGCTGCCCCAGCTTCGGTTCGCTGTTTCCGCCACTGGCGGCGCTCACCTTTGCAGCATCCAGTATTATCTGCGCTTTTGGCTTAGCATCTGCCGCACCTCGCTCGCCGTATCGGCACTTAGAATTATGCGGTATTGCCCTAAAAATTCACCGAAAAATCGGCCCCATGACGAACGCCTCATAAATGCAAACCGCCGCCCCGCTCATCATTCTAAAATGTCACAATGCTACAAACGATTACGGACGATAAATAACGGCGAACCAACCGTATCCTAACCCAACGGCACTCCTTTATTCCTGTCCCGGCTTCCTCTCCAACGCATCAAACTGCTTTACAATCTCCGGGTCTGCCAGCTTGATGACCCTGCCGGAAAGATAGTGCAGTGTGTTTTCCTCCGGAATATTGCCAAACGTCAGCCGCTGGGCACACAGTGCCTGCGTCTTAAACTCGGTTTTCTCGTTCATGTTGCGGTTGCCGTACTTGATGTCGCCCAGCACCGGGTGCCCCAGGTAAGCCAGGTGCGCACGGATCTGGTGCGTGCGGCCGGTAATCAGTCCAATGCGGCAGAGCGCAAACGGCCCAATGCAGCGGATCACCGTTACATCGGTGATGATTTTTTTGTACCCCTCGCTTTCATGGGCGTGAATGCGCACCTTGTTGCCTTTTTCGCTGTGCTGCAGCCAGGCAACATGCCGCCCGGCCGGCGGGGCACCGATGGTAATGGTCAGGTACTCTTTCTTCATCCAGTCATTGCGGATGATCTCGTTCATATCCCGCAGGGCCGTGTATTTTTTCGCGGCAATCACAAGCCCCTCGGTGCCGCGGTCCAGCCGGTTGCAGATGGCGGGTGCAAAGCGGTTTTCAGTCTTGGGGTCATATTCGCCGCTGGCCTGCAGCTGGGCACAAAAGGCATCCACCAGGTTGGCATCGCCGGTGCGGTCGCTGTGGCACAGCAGGTGGGCGGGCTTGTACAGCACCGCAATGTTTTCGTCCTGATAGATCACCTTGACCGGCGGCTGGCGGCGCGGCGGCTTTTTGGCCGGGACCACCGGCTTTTCGGGGAAGAACTCATCGTTGATATACAGCTCGATCACATCACCGCTGCTCAGCCGGGTGTCCGCTTCACCGCGCTTGCCGTTCACCTTAATGCGCTTGTTGCGGAAACTTTTATACAGCAGGCTGCGCGGCATGTCCCTGGTCACGCTTTCCACAAAGCGGGAAAGCCGCACGCCGTTTTCGTTTTCGCCTGCGATAAACTTTTTCATGGGGGTCACATCCTCTTTGCAATCTTCAAACAATAGTATATAATAAGAACAGCCAAAGGTAAAGGATGTGCGCCCATGCCGGAAAAGAAAACCACCAATACGATCCATGAAGAGCACCGTGCCCGCATGCAGGAGCGCGTTGCCCGCGATGGCTTAACCAGCCTTGCCGCGCATGAGGTGCTGGAATATCTTTTGTACTTTTCCATTCCGCGCCGGGATACCAACCCCTTGGCTCACCGCCTGATCGAGCATTTTGGCGGATTTTGCCAAGTGCTGGATGCCAGCGAGGAAGAATTGATGCAGGTGCAGGGCATTGGCCCCGCCAGCGCAAGACTGCTGCATTCCTTCCGGGATGTTGCCCGCTTTTACCAGATCCAAAAGCACAAAGAACACCCTGTTCAGCTGCGCAACGCTGAGATGTGCTGTGAGTATATCCGCCCGCTGTTCAGCGACCCCAAGCGGGAAGAGTTTTATATGATCGCCATGAATGACGATTATGTCCCGCTCAAAGAAATTTACATTGCATCGGGCATTCCCTACCGCGTGCAGTTTGATACCCATAAGCTGTTGCGGGATGCCGTTGCCAGCCAGTGTACCTGTGTTGTGCTGGCGCATAACCATCCGTCCGGTTTGGCGGCGGCTTCCAATGCGGATCTGCTTGCCACGCAGGCCATTATTCTGGCATTGGGCCAGGTTGGCATTGATGTGCTGGATCATGTGATTTTGACGCCTACCGACTGGTTCAGCATGGCAGAGCATGGCCGTGTGCCGCAGTATAACCCCAGTACCGGCCAACTGCTGTTTGCCGCCCGTGCCACCTGGCCGATGGAACCGGAGAAGCCCAAACAAATCAAGCGCTGAATGCGCCTCAAGCACAAAGCAAACCCGGCATGTCCCGCGGGCGCAAGGCAGCAGGGTTTGCCTTGAACCATACAAAACAAATAAAAAATGCCGCCCCGTAAAAGGGGCGGCAAAGTTATGCCGTTTGTGCGGCGCTATGTTAAGTTTAAGCTGCCAGCTTATGCTTCCGGGATCAGCACGCCGTACCCGCCATCAGCGCGGCGGTAAACGACCTGGATCTTGTCGTTCTCGGTGCTGTGATACAGGAAGAAGCTGTGCCCCAGCAGGTCCATCTGCAAAATGGCTTCCTCAGTGCTGCAGGGCTTCAGGGCAAAGTGCTTTTCGCGCACAATATCCATGCTTTCTTCCGGCTCGGTAGCGGGTATTTCCGCTGCCGCGGCGGTCAGCTTGGTGCCAAGGCGCTTGCGGTACTTTACCACACGGCGGGTCAGCAGATCGACGGCGTCGGCCAGGGCATCTTCCATGCGCTCATCCGTTTTTTCGGCGCGCATGGCCAGATCCTTGCTGCGCAGCATGATCTCAACGGTCTGCTCGCTTTTTTCTACCGTGACGGTAACCTGTGCCTGTGCTTCGTCAGGGAAAAACTTGTCCAGCTTCGCAAGCCTCTTTTCCGCATTTTCGATAAAGCTCGGTTTGAGCGTAACGCGACGGCCGGTACATGTAACTTTCATAGGACAACCTCCCTTTGTTTTGGGTGCCCAGCACCCTTGCCAGAAAGCCCGCTGCCAACTTGGCTTCATTTTCGACAGCTGCTTCCTGTACCTCTATTATAGCAAATCTATACAAAAAGTCAAAATGTTTTTGCGGACAAATTAAAAATTTTGTAAAATGTTCACAACTTGCCACACTCATCCAGAAAAGGACGAATTCATGGATAAATTTTCTGTTTTGCAGCAATACTTCGGCCACAGCAGCTTCCGCCCCGGTCAGGAACAGGTGGTGGATGCCATCGTTTCCGGCCAGGATGTCCTCGGCGTTATGCCCACCGGCGCAGGCAAATCTGTTTGTTACCAGGTTCCGGCCATGCTGATGCCGGGGCTTACGCTGGTCATTTCACCGCTGATTTCCCTGATGCAGGACCAGGTTGCCGCCCTGGAAGAGGAGGGCGTGCATGCTGCCTGCCTGAACTCCGCCCTGCCGGAAGGGCTTTACAGCACCATTCTGCGTGCCGCGCTGGAGGGGGACTATAAAATTCTATACGTTGCCCCGGAACGTCTGCTGACGGACAGTTTCTTATACCTTGCCATGCACGCCCGCATCGCTTTTGTGGCTGTGGACGAAGCCCACTGCGTGTCCCAATGGGGTCAGGATTTCCGCCCCAGCTACCTGAAAATTGCCGAATTCATCTCCCGTCTGCCGTACCGCCCGGTCATTGGTGCGTTCACGGCAACGGCAACGGAACAGGTCAAGCAGGATATCATTGCCCTGCTGCAGCTCAACCAGCCTTTTACGCTGACCACCGGCTTTGATCGCCCCAACCTCTATTTTGGTGTGGCCCGCCCGCGGGATAAAGAACGTTATATTGAAGAATATATCCTCGACCACCGGGATCGCAGCGGCATTGTCTATTGCGCTACCCGCAAATCGGTAGAGTCCGTCTGTAAGGAGCTGCGATCCGTTGGCATTTCCGCCACCCGTTATCATGCGGGCCTTACCCCGGAGGAGCGCAGCAAAAATCAGGAAGATTTTGTCTATGACCGCAAGCGGGTCATGGTTGCAACAAACGCCTTCGGCATGGGCATAGATAAATCCAATGTCAGCTTTGTGCTGCATTATAATATGCCAAAAAATCTGGAAAACTACTATCAGGAAGCGGGCCGCGCCGGGCGCGATGGCGAGCGCGCCGAGTGCATCCTGCTGTTCTCCCTGGGGGATGTGCAGACGGCAAAGTATTTTATCCAGAACTCCCACGATAACGATGAGCTAACCCCTGAACAGGCCGAAGCCGCCGCCAGGCGGGACCGCGAGCGGCTGGACGTGATGGTGGGGTACTGCAAAACCACCCGCTGCCTGCGCAGCTATCTGCTGGATTATTTCGGCGAGCACCACACCGGCGGCTGCGGCAACTGTTCCAACTGCACCGGCGAGTTTGTGCAGACCGACATCACCACCGAAGCACAGAAGATCCTTTCCGGCGTGGCGCGCATCCAAAAGCGTTGGCCCGGCGGGCTGGGGGTTGTGGCGCTGGTGCAGATGCTGCGCGGCGCCAAGGATCAGAAAACCCTGGAACGCGGGCTGGACCAGTTCCCGACCTATGGCATCATGCGGGATGTGCCGCCCCAGCGCATGCGCCTTTACCTGGATGCATTGCAGGAGCAGGGCTACCTGGCCGAAACCGGCGATGAGTTCCCGGTCATCACCCTGACAGCCAAGGCTCCGGCGGTGCTTTTCCACGGTGAGCAGGTTACCATGCAGGAGCGCGCCGCCACCGCGCAGGAAACCCAGGCCAAGCGCCGTGCTTCCCGCAAAAAGACGGCTGCCCGCACCGCACTTTCGGAAGCGGACGATTCGCTGCTGGCAAGCCTGAAAACCCTGCGCAGCGAACTGGCCCAGAAAAACCACGTTCCGGCATATATCGTGTTCAACAATGTCAGCCTGGACGAGATGGCCGAGCTTAAGCCGCGCACCATGGGGGATTTCCGCCGCATTTCCGGCGTCGGCGATGCAAAAGCTGCCAAATATGGTGAGGCATTCATTAAGCATATTGCCAAATGGGTGCGCGAACACTCGGAGGAAGAATAAGCCGAAATGCCGCTGTCGGATGCAGCCCCGGCAGCAGCGCATAAAAGGCATAAAAAGCCGCAAAATGCCTTTAGGCAATACCGCACAATTCCCGCCTGACGGCTTAAGCACCGCTCCGGCGGCTGCGGCACGGCAACTGCGTTGCCAAAATGCTCGATAATACACAAAGTATGATCTGCGCTTTTGGCTTAGCAGCTGCCGCACCTCGCTCGCCGTATCGGCACTTAGAATTATGCGGTATTGCCTTTACAATTAAAAAGATCTATACTATAATAAGACAACAGTAAGTTGTATAAGACGAACTAAAGTTGTAAATAAACGACCAACAACAGGGGAGGTCCGCTATGCCGGAGCAACAGGAAAATCAAACCGAGGTGTTCCACCTCAAAGCACCGTTCAAACCGACTGGCGACCAGCCCCAGGCTATTGAAGCGCTGGTGCAGGGCCTGAAAGCAGGGGATAAAGGTCAAACTTTGCTGGGCGTTACCGGCTCCGGCAAAACCTTTACGATGGCCAATATCATTGCACAGTGCAACCGCCCCACACTGATTCTGGAACCAAACAAAACCCTGGCCAGTCAGATCTGCACCGAGATGCGCGGATTTTTCCCCGATGATGCGGTGGAATATTTTGTGAGCTATTACGACTATTACCAGCCGGAAGCCTACATCCCCTCCACCGATACCTATATTGAAAAAGACAGCGCCATCAATGATGAGATCGACCGCCTGCGCCATTCGGCCACGGCGGCACTGTCGGAGCAACGCAATGTTATCATTGTGGCGTCGGTTTCCTGCATTTATTCCTTGGGCGACCCTATCGATTACCGCAGCATGGTCATCAGCCTGCGCCCCGGTATGCAGATGGAGCGGGACGAGCTCTGCCGCCGCCTGGTCAAGCTGCAATATGAACGCAACGATATGAACTTTATCCGCAATAAGTTCCGCGTTCACGGCGATATTGTGGATATCCACCTTGCTTATAATGATGAATACGCCATCCGCGTCGAATTCTTCGGCGATGAAATCGACCGCATTTCCGAGTTTGATCCCCTGACCGGCGAGCGCAAAAATATTGTGCGCCATGTGGCCATTTTCCCCGCCAGCCACTATATCGTCGGCCCTGAAAAAATGAAAGAAGGTCTCGCCAAGATCCAGACCGAGATGGAACAGCAGGTGCAGGCCTTTACTGCAGGGGGCAAACTGCTGGAAGCCCAGCGCATCCAGCAGCGCACCCAGTACGATATGGAGATGCTACAGGAAGTTGGCATGTGCAAGGGCATCGAGAACTACTCTGCCGTGCTGTCCGGCCGTGCCCCCGGCTCCACCCCCACCACGCTGCTGGACTACTTCCCCAAAGATTTTATCCTGATGGTGGATGAAAGCCATGTGATGCTGCCGCAGGTCCGCGGCATGTTCGGCGGGGACTACAGCCGCAAAAAAACGCTGGTGGAATATGGCTTCCGCCTGCCCTCGGCGTTTGACAACCGCCCGCTGAAATTTGAGGAATTTGAATCCAAGGTCGGCCAGACGATCTTTGTCAGCGCTACCCCCGGCCCCTATGAACGGGAACATTCCAGCCGCGTGGCCGAGCAGGTCATCCGCCCCACCGGTCTGCTGGACCCCGTCATCATGGTACGCCCAGTGGAAGGCCAGATCGAGAATCTGCTGGGCGAAATTTTGCAGCGCATCGACCGCGGCGAGCGTGCCCTAGTTACCACCCTGACTGTCAAAATGGCCGAGGACCTGACCGACTACCTGGAAGAACACGGCGTGCACACCAAGTATATGCACCACGAGGTGGATACCTTTGAGCGCATGGAGATCATCAAGGACCTGCGCACCGGCGCCATTGATGTGATTGTCGGCATCAACCTTCTGCGCGAGGGCCTGGACCTGCCGGAAGTTTCGCTGATCGCCATTCTGGATGCCGACAAAGAGGGCTTCCTGCGCAGCGAAACCAGCCTGATTCAGACCATTGGCCGCGCGGCCCGCAACGCAAACGGCGTGGTGCTGATGTACGCCGATGAAGTAACCCCCAGCATGGAGCGCGCCATCATGGAAACCGAGCGCCGCCGTGCCATCCAGGATGCCTACAACAAAGAACACGGCATTACACCAAAAACTATCGTGAAAGCCATCGGCGGCGGGCTGGAAATCAGCATGAGCGAAGAAAACAAAAAGATGCGCCAGCACCGTATGAGCCGCGCTGAACGCGAACAGACCATTACCCGCCTGACCCGCGAGATGAAAGAAGCCGCCCGCCTGCTGCAGTTTGAGCACGCCGCATTCCTGCGTGATGAGATTGAAAAGCTGCAGCGCGGGGAGGACCCTACCGCCGATACCAGCACCCGCCGCGCCGCTGAAAAACAGCGCAAAACGGGCAAGGGGAGAAGGAGCTATAAAAAGTGAGCAACATTCAAATTGATGCCAACAACCGCATTACGATCAAGGGCGCGCGGGAGCATAACCTGAAAAACGTCAACCTGGTTCTGCCGCGCAACAAGCTGATTGTTATGACGGGCCTTTCCGGCTCCGGCAAGTCCAGCCTGGCCTTTGATACCATCTTTGCGGACGGCCAGCGCCGCTATATGGAAAGCCTTTCCAGCTATGCCCGCATGTTCCTGGGCCAGATGGAAAAGCCCGATGTGGACGAAATCACCGGCCTTTCCCCGGCGGTTTCCATTGACCAGAAAACCACCAGCCACAACCCGCGTTCCACCGTGGGCACCGTGACGGAAATTTATGATTATCTCCGTTTGATGTATGCCCGCATCGGTGTTCCGCACTGCCCGGTCTGCGGACGCGTCATCAGCCAGCAAACGGTGGACGAGATGGTAGACGAGGTGCTTAAACTGCCGGAACGCACCCGCTTCCAGGTGCTGGCCCCTGTTGTGCGGGGCCGCAAAGGCACCCAGGCCAAGGAGCTGGACGCTGCCCGCCGCGGCGGTTACGCCCGCGTGCGCATTGACGGCAACATGTATGATCTGGACGAAGAGATCAAGCTGGAAAAGAATATCAAGCATACCGTTGAAATCGTCGTGGACCGCCTGTCCATCAATGATACGGTGCGCGGCCGCCTGGCCGATTCTATTGAGACTGCCGTTGCCCTGACCGGCGGCCTTGTCATCATTGATGTTATCGGTGGCGAACCGATGGAGTTCAGCCAGAACTATGCCTGCCCGGAGCACGGTGTTTCCATTGACGAACTTTCCCCCCGCATGTTCAGCTTTAACAATCCCTTTGGCGCCTGTGAAACCTGCACCGGCCTGGGCACCTTTATGAAGGTGGACCCGGCCCGCGTGATTCCGGATCCGCACAAGTCCATCCGCGAAAGTGCCATCAAGGCCAGCGGCTGGTATTATGCGGAGGGATCCATCTCTGAAATGTATTACAAAGCGCTGGGCAAGCGCTATGGCTTTACGCTGGATACCCCCATCAAGGAGATGAGCAAAGAAGCCGTGCACGCCATCCTGTATGGCACCGGAACTGAAAAAATCGAGATGCAGCGCGAGAATATGTTTGGCTCCGGCACCTATATGAACACGTTTGAGGGCATTATCCCCAACCTGGAGCGCCGCTTCCGTGAAACAGGCAGCGAGTGGGTCAAGGAGGAAATCGCCCTTGTCATGTCCAGCGAGGAGTGCCCCACCTGCCACGGCCAACGCCTGAAGCCCACCAGCCTCGCCGTCACGGTGGGCGGCATCAACATTGCCAAGTTCTGCGATATGAGCGTGAACGAGGAGCTGGAATTTATTCAGACGGCAAAAGTGTCCGAGCGGGATGAAGTCATCGCTGCCTCCATCTTCAAAGAGGTCAAAGAGCGTCTGGGCTTTTTGAAGAGCGTGGGTCTGGGGTACTTGACCCTGTCTCGCGGCGCATCGTCCCTTTCCGGCGGCGAAAGCCAGCGCATCCGCCTGGCAACCCAGATCGGCAGCGCACTGACCGGCGTGCTGTATGTGCTGGATGAACCCAGCATCGGCCTGCACCAGCGCGATAACGATAAGCTGATTGCCACCATGAAGCGCCTGCGCGACTTGGGCAACACCCTGATTGTAGTAGAGCACGACGAGGACACCATGCGCCAGGCGGACTATATTGTGGATGTCGGCCCCGGTGCCGGTGTGCATGGCGGCGAGATCGTGGCCGCCGGTAGTGTGGAAGACATCTGCAATGCCCCGCGCAGTGTGACCGGCGAGTACCTTTCCGGCCGCAAATTTGTGGAAGTTCCCACCGCTCACCGCTCCGGTAACGGTAAAATGCTCACGGTGGTCAAAGCGCGGGAAAACAACCTGCAAAACATTACCGTGGATTTTCCCCTTGGCAAAGTGATCTGCGTGACCGGTGTTTCCGGTTCCGGCAAGTCCACGCTGGTCAATGAAATTTTGTATAAGTCGCTGGCCGCAGCGCTCAACGGCGCCCGCAGCCGCCCCGGCCAGTGTGACGAAGTTCAGGGTATGGAATGGATCGATAAGGTCATCGGCATTGACCAGTCGCCCATTGGCCGCACCCCGCGCTCCAACCCGGCCACTTACACTGGTGTGTTCGGCGATATCCGCACCCTCTTCTCCAACACCCAGGATGCCAAACAGCGCGGTTACGGCCCCGGCCGGTTCAGCTTCAACGTCAAGGGCGGCCGCTGCGAAGCCTGCGAGGGCGGCGGCATTGTGCAGATCGAAATGCACTTTCTGCCGGATATTTACGTCCCCTGCGATGTCTGCAAGGGCAAGCGCTATAACCGCGAAACGCTGGAAGTAAAATATAAAGACAAAAACATCTCCGATGTGCTGGATATGACGGTGGAGGAAGCCTGCAATTTCTTTGCCAACCAGCCCAAAATTGCGCGCAAACTGCAAACCCTGCAGGAAGTCGGCCTTGGCTATGTGCAGCTGGGCCAGTCGGCCACCACGCTTTCCGGCGGCGAAGCCCAGCGTGTCAAGCTGGCCAACGAGCTTGCCCGCCGCGATACCGGCAAAACCGTCTATATTCTGGACGAGCCTACCACCGGCCTGCACATTGCCGATGTGCACCGCCTGGTCAAGGTGCTGGATAAGCTGGCCGATGCGGGCAACACCGTGATCGTGATCGAGCATAACCTGGATGTGATCAAGCGTGCCGACTATATCATCGACCTGGGGCCGGAGGGCGGCAGCGGCGGCGGTACCATTGTGGCAACCGGTACGCCGGAACAGGTGGCCCAGAACCCGAACTCCTTCACCGGCCAGTACCTGAAACCCGTGCTGGAGCGCGCCTGGAAACTGCAGGGCACAGCTCCGGCCCCCGTGCCGGAAGAGCCGGGACGCCCGGCGCCCGCAGAGGAAAAAGCCTCCGCCCAGCCGCCGCGCAAACGCAAAAAAGCAGACAAAAAATAACCACAACAGGGAACTTTGTGCAGCAAAAACGCAAAATTGGATTTGACAATTCCTGTCAACCTGTGGTTTAATTATCTTTACGCGCCTGAAAAAGCAAAATTCTGCGCGCACAGGGGTACGCAGCAGCGTGATTCCCTGCATCCAAAACGGGAGGGAACTGCCGAATGGCAAAAAAGAAGGAAGAATACGGCAACGAAAGCATCAAGAGCTTAAAAGGTGCAGACCGTGTGCGCAAGCGCCCGGCCGTTATCTTTGGCTCTGACGGTGTGGAAGGCTGTGCCCATTCCATTTTTGAGATCGTATCCAACTCCATCGACGAAGCGCGTGACGGCCACGGCAACAAAATTAACGTTACCCTTTACCCGGATCACTCTGTGGAAGTAGAGGACTTTGGCCGCGGTATCCCCGTCGATTACAATAAAGCTGAAGAACGCTGGAACTGGGATCTTGTGTTCTGCGAACTGTACGCGGGAGGCAAATATGGCGAGGGTAGCGGCAACTATGACTTCTCCCTTGGCCTGAACGGCCTTGGCCTTTGCGCCACCCAGTATTCCAGCGAATGGATGACTGCGGATATTTACCGCGATGGCATGCACTATCACCTGGATTTCAAAAAAGGTGAGAATGTCGGCGGGCTGAAAAAAGAGCCGTTCACCGGCCGCCGCACCGGCTCCGTCATCCGCTGGAAACCGGACACCGATGTGTTTACCGACATCAATGTTCCGGCGGATACCTTCAAGGATATGCTGCGCCGCCAGGCCGTTGTCAATGACGGTGTGACTCTCGTGTTCAACGACCGCACGGGCGAACGTGCCGAAAAAATCGAATATTTCTATGAGCATGGCATTCAGGACTATGCCAATGAGATCGCCGGTGAGGGAACCCTGACCCCGGTGTATTTCTGCTCCGGTTCCGCAATCGGCCGCGACCGTGATGATCAGCCGGAATATCAGGTCAAAATGAACGTGGCGTTCTGCTTTTCCAACGCGGTGCAAACGTTGGAATACTATCACAACTCTTCGTGGCTGGAGCACGGCGGCAGCCCGGACCGCGCTGTCCGCCTGGCCTTTGTCAACCAGATCAACAACTGGCTGAAAAATAAGGGTCTGTACAAGAAAAACGAAAGCTCCATCACATTCAACGATGTGCAGGACTGCCTGATTCTGGTTTCCTCCAGCTTCTCCACCCGCACCAGCTACGAGAACCAGACCAAAAAGGCCATCACCAACAAGTTTGTGGCCCAGGCCATGACGGAGTTCCTCAAGCACCAGCTGGAAGTCTACTTTGTGGAGCACCCGGACGAAGCCGAAAAAGCCTGCAAGCAGGTGCTAATCAATAAGCAAAGCCGCGAGCACGCCGAAAAAGCGCGTGTGTCCATCAAAAAAACAATGACCCAGCAGATGGACCTGGCCAACCGCGTGCAGAAATTTGTGGACTGCCGCACCAAGGATGCCACCCGCCGCGAACTGTACATCGTGGAGGGCGATTCCGCTATGGGCGCGGTCAAACAGAGCCGCGATTCGGAGTTCCAGGCTATCATGCCCATTCGCGGCAAGATCCTGAACTGCCTGAAGGCCGATTACGCCCGCATTTTCAAGTCTGACATTATCACAGACTTGATCCGCGTGATGGGCTGCGGCGTGGAGCTGGGCGGCAGCCACAATAAGGACCTGGCTACCTTTAATCTGGACAACCTGCGCTTTAACAAGATCGTCATCTGTACCGATGCTGATGTGGACGGTTATCAGATCCGCACCTTGGTGCTGACGATGCTCTACCGCCTGACCCCCACCCTCATCAATCAGGGGTATGTGTATATCGCGGAATCCCCGCTGTATGAGATCAACACCAAAAATAAGACCTACTTTGCCTATACCGAGCCGGAAAAGGCCGATATCATGAAGCGGATCGATGGCCAGAAGTTTACGATCCAGCGATCCAAAGGTCTGGGCGAAAACGACCCCGAAATGATGTGGCTGACCACCATGAGCCCCGAAAGCCGCCGCTTAATTAAAGTTCTGCCCACCGATGTTCAGCGCACGGCGGAGGTGTTTGACCTGCTCCTGGGCGATAATCTGCAGGGCCGTAAGGAGCACATTGCGGAGCACGGCGCTGAATATCTGGACGATCTGGATGTATCTTAATCAGGGGAGGAGAGAGCAAAATGGCAAAAAAAGCAACCAAAAAGAAAGCTGCCCCTGCCCGCCCGCAGCTGGGCGATAACGTCGAGATCCTCTCTGCCGGTGAGGTCATCGAAAGCCCCATTACCGATACGCTGGAAACAAACTACATGCCTTACGCCATGAGCGTTATTGTTTCCCGCGCGCTGCCGGAAATTGACGGCTTCAAGCCCGCCCACCGCAAACTGCTGTATACCATGTACGGCATGGGCCTGCTGAAAGGCGCCCGCACCAAAAGCGCCAACATCGTGGGCAGCACCATGCACCTGAACCCCCACGGTGATGCCGCCATTTACGACACCATGGTGCGTATGGGCCGTTCCAACGAAAGCCTGCTGGTGCCCTTTGTGGACTCCAAGGGTAACTTTGGCAAGGCGTACAGCCGCGATATGGCTTACGCCGCCGCTCGTTACACCGAGGCAAAGCTGGAACCCGTGTGTGAAGAGCTGTTCCGCGATATCGACAAGGATACCGTGGATTTTGTGCCCAACTATGACGGCACAACCACCGAACCGACGATGCTGCCGGTCACCTTCCCGACCATTCTGGCCAACAACACACTGGGCATTGCGGTCGGTATGGCGTCCAACATCTGTTCCTTCAACCTCGTGGAGCTCTGCAATGCAACCATCGCCCTGATGAAAGACGACCAGGCGGACCTGGCCCAGCTGATGCCCGCGCCGGATTTTGTCGGCGGCGGTTCCATCCTGTATGATGCCGCCGAGATGCAGAATGTGCTGGAAAAAGGCCGCGGCAGCATCCGCGTGCGCGCCCAGTGGGCTTACGATAAAGAGAACAACTGCATTGACATCACCCGCATTCCGCCGACCACAACGGTGGAAGCCATCATGGATAAGATCACCGAGCTGGTCAAACTGGGCAAGATCCGTGAGATCAGCGATATGCGTGATGAAACCGACCTGAACGGCTTGAAGCTGACCATCGACCTCAAGCGCGGCCAGGACCCGGACAAGCTGATGGCGCGTCTGTTCAAGGCAACCCCGCTGGAGGACAGTTTTGCCTGCAACTTCAATGTGCTGATCGGCGGCCAGCCCCGCGTGTTGGGCGTGCGCCAGATTTTGTTGGAGTGGATCGCATTCCGCTCCGAATGCGTGCGCCGCCGCACCTACTATGATCTGCAGGGCAAGCAAAAGCGTCTGCACCTGCTGCGCGGCCTGGAAGCTATCCTGCTGGATATTGATAAGGCAATTGAAATTGTGCGCAACACTGCGGAAGAATCCGAGGTTGTGCCCAACTTGATGATCGGTTTTGGCATTGACGAAGTGCAGGCTGAGTATGTGGCGGAAATCAAGCTGCGCCACCTCAACCGTGAGTATATCCTCAAACGCACCGAGGAAATTGAGGAACTGGAAAAGGCGATCGCAGACTTGGAAGATGTTCTCAAACGCCCCGCCCGCATCCGCAAGATCATTATGACCGAGCTGGGCGATGTTGCCAAAAAGTATGGCAGCCCCCGCAAAACGGAAATTCTGTACGACCTGCCGGACGATTCTGCTGCCGATGAGCAGAACGAGATCCCGGATTACCCGGTCACGGTGTTCTTTACGCGGGAAGGCTACTTCAAAAAAATTACCCCGCAGAGCCTGCGCATGTCTGGCGAGCAGAAGCTGAAAGACGGCGACGAGGTGGTTTATACCAAAGAGACCACCAACAGCGCCGAGCTGCTCTTCTTTACCAACCATGCTCAGGTGTACAAATCCCGCGCATCGGAATTTGCCGATACCAAGGCCAGCGTGCTGGGTGATTATGTCGCTTCCAAGCTGGAAATGGAAGAGGGCGAAGTGCCGCTGTTCATGACGGTCACAGTCGATTACCGTGGTTATATGCTGTTCTTCTACCAGAACGGCAAGTGTGCAAAGATCCCGCTGGCCAGCTATATGACCAAGCAGAACCGCCGCAAGCTGCTGAAAGCCTATAGCGATAAGGAAGAACTTGCCGCAATGCTGCACATTGAGGAAGAAACCGAGCTGGCCGTCTTCACCAGCGGCGGCACCGGTGGCCCACGCTTGATCCTGGTCGGCAGTGCGCTGATTCCCGAAAAGGCTACCCGCGATACCGCCGGTATCAACATGGTAACGCTGAAAAAGAACGCCCGAATCGCCAAAGTGCGCCTGGCGGCGGGGCTGGAACTGAAAGACCCGCACCGCTACCGCGTGCGCACTCTGCCCGCAGCCGGCGCGCTGCTCCGCCAGGAGGACACGACCGAGCAGATGAGTCTGTAAGGAGCAAAAAAAGGCAATGCAATCTTTTTCTGCACAAGGCAGGGTAAAGTTCTTGCATTTTGCTTTTTGGTATGTTATATTATAACCTGTATGAGAGTTAGGGCAGGCCGAAACATCCGTTTTGGCTGTGGCCTGAAAAGGAGTTGCTGTTAATCCATGACCGCTTATGAAATCGCGTTCGGCGTTGTGCTGATCATTGTTTCGGTTCTGATCGTTGTGTTCACTTTGTCCCAGACCCAGAAAGGGCAGGGCCTGTCTGCTGCCATTATGGGTGATAGCAGCTTTATGGCTGCCGGCCGCGAGCGTGGCCTGGATGCCAAGCTGGCCAAAGTGACCAAAATCTGCGGCGCTGTTTTCTTTGTAGCTACGCTGCTGGTTGGTGTGCTGAGTGCCCGCTTGTAATTGAATGAAAGGAGAACGGTCTGGCCAATTTTGTTGGCGTTCCGCTTTCCCTTATTCAGGAACCGTCAACGACCCGCCCAATACCGCGGGTCGTTTTTTATGGGAAAAATAAAAAGGTCACAATGGTGCAGGTGCTGCCGCGAAACCAAAGGCCGCGCCTGCTATGGAAGGATCCTGCCGGGTGGCAGGGTGACGTAAACGAGGAGTAAAAACAAAGGCATGGGCCGCTGCCTGTGCCCAACCCAAAGGAGAAAACATGACACCATTACAGAAAAATATTCTTGCGGCGTGCAAGCACCGCCCCCAGACCTTGCGTGAACTGCAGAATGCTTTGCAGGTGGATAATTCCCGCCTGCGCAACACCGTAACCGGCATGGTAGCTACCGGTATGCTGTCCGCCCGCAACGGTACCTATGTTCCGGGCTTTGCCGTGATGGAAAATACCGATGCCCCCGCTGGCATTCCCTGCACACTGGTCAAGCTGGCGGCCCGCTTCGGCTTTGCGTCCCGCGATGACGGCACCGGCGATATCTTTATTCCCGGCCGCGCCCTGCATGGTGCTATGCCGCAGGATAAAATTATCATCAAACTGTTCGACCACCCCCGTGTGGAGGGCAGCGCCGAGGGTGAAGTGGTGGAGGTGACCACCCCGCACAACACCTTTGCCGGTACCATTGTGCTGACTGAGGACGGCCGCCTTGCCGTGGAGCCGGACGGCTGCCGTGATGTGCGCATTGTGCTGGATAAAAAAGGCGTCAACGGCGCACAGCTGGGGGATAAGGTCGGTGCTATCCTGACCAACCGCGGCCAGCGCCATATGGACCATCGCTGCGCTGTTGCCGAGCGCTTCGGCACTTCCGACCGCGCAGCAGAGTGCGCCAAGGCTGTGCTGTATGGCCGTGATGTCCGCCAGGAATTCCCGGAGGAGGTATTGGCCGAAGCTCACGCATATGATAACGCTCTCATCGACCCCGCCGAAGCTGCCCACCGCGCCGACCTGCGTGGTCTGCCGATCTTTACCATCGACTCTGCCGAGACCAAGGATATCGACGACGCCATCAGCCTGATGAAGACCCAGAACGGCGGCTATGAGCTGGGCGTTCATATTGCGGATGTCAGCCACTATGTCCGCCCGGACACCGCGCTGGATAAGGAAGCTTATGAGCGCGCAACTTCCATCTATTACGCGGATAAAGTCATCCCCATGCTGCCCACCCAGCTTTCCAACGGCATCTGCAGCCTCAATGAAGGGGAGGAGCGCCTGGCGTTCTCCTGCCTGATGCAGCTGGATGAAAGCGGCAATATCCATAGTTATCAGTTCGTCAAGAGCGTCATCCGCAGCCGTGTCAAGGGCGTTTATAAAGAAATTAACGCTCTGTTGGACGGCTCCAATGACCCGGCTCTGGTGACGAAATATAAAGATGTTATGGCTCAGCTGCCCGCGATGACCGAGCTGTACGAAAAGCGCCTGGCTCTGCGCAAAGCACGCGGCGCGATGGACATCGAATCCGACGAAGCCAAGTTGGTCATGGACGAGGAAGGCCGCTGCGTGGATATCGTCAAGCGCACCCGCGGTGTGTCGGAGTGCATGATCGAAGAGTTCATGCTGCTGGCCAACCAGTGCGCTGCCAATGCGGGCCGCACCCATCACGTGCCGTTTGTGTACCGTATCCATGAAGCCCCCGATGCCGAGCGCATGGAAAAGCTGAGCAACACCCTGAAAGCCTGCGGCCTGAACGTCCACTTTGCCGGGGAAGTGCCCACCCAGCTGGAGCTTTCTGCCATTCTGGACGAAACCCGCGGCCAGCCCATCCAGATCCCGGTCCACACCGGTATCCTGCGCAGCATGCAGAAAGCTCGCTACTCTCCGGAGCCGAAAGGCCATTACGGCCTGGTGCTGGCAGACTATGCCCACTTTACCAGCCCCATTCGCCGTTACCCGGACCTTGCCATCCATCGCATCCTGACGGATATGCTGGTGGGCAAGCCGGAGCAGGAGCTCATCAAGGATTATACCGGTTTTGCCACCCACGCCAGCGAGCAGTCCAGCCGCCAGGAAGTTTCCGCCGTGCGCATTGAGCGCGATGTGGAGGACCTGTACAAGGCCGAGTATATGCACAACCACCTGGGCGAAGTCTACACCGGCACCGTGGCAGGTGTAACACCGCGCGGCATTTTTGTGGCGCTGGAAAACACCGTAGAGGGCTTTGTGCCTGCCGCACAGCTCTGCAAGGGCGAAGCCACTGTGGTGGAGGGTGTCAGCATTCTGGACCCGCTGACCGGAAAACGCTGGATGCTGGGCGACCCCGTCAAAGTGCAGGTGGCCGGTGCCAACGTTGCCCTTGGCCGCATTGATTTTGACTATATGCCGCTGTAATCATAGGCAACACCGCATAATTCCCGCCTTACGGCTTAAGCACCGCTCCGGCGGCTGCGGCACGGCATCTGCGTTGCCAAAATGCTCGATAATACACAAAGTATTATCTGCGCTTTTGGCTTAGCAGCTGCCGCACCTCGCTCGCCGTATCGGCACTTAGAATTATGCGGTATTGCCCATAGTTTTTTATAAAAAGAGCAAACCAATAAAAGCAAAGCTGCCGTCCCGTACTGATATGTACCCGGTTTTCTGGACACGGATAAAAATCGAATAATTAAGAATCCATCATGGATGCTTCTCTGAATGTGGAGGGAGGCATCCATTTTGTTTTAGCTTGAATTCTGCTGTTATTAGAATAGTCGATATAATCAGCAATGTGCCAAGGAAAATACACGAGACGATATAAATAAAAACTCCCCGGACAACATCCGAGGAGCCCTTATGCTCATGATAACCATATCCCCATAACCGCTTTTTGTCACAAAGATGGGTTCCTGCGTTTTGTGGCAGCGCTGCGAAATCGCATTGGTATTTTTCAGATCACGAATTGGGATAATTTCGGGCATAAGCTCAGCTCCTTTCGTGGCTTTATTATGCCACAAAAAGGGCCGCACTGATAACATGTAAAATTGTAAAACAAAAAAGCTACATCCAAATTGAATGTAGCTTTTTTGTGGCGGAAAGAAAGGGATTCGAACCCTTGAGGGCTTTATGGGCCCTACACGATTTCCAGTCGTGCGCCTTAGACCAGCTCAGCCATCTTTCCATCTATTCTGCTGTATCGCCTCACCTGACGACGTGTTATATTATAGCAAGCACATCTGGGATTGTCAAGCAATATTTTGAAAAAAATCAATTTTTTTCAAATAAATTTTAAAAAAGAAAAAAAGAACATATGGAAGAAGTTTTTTGTAAAAATGATCTGAAATCCAAAGGAGGGTACAAGCACATGCCCTTTTTGCCGCAACCACAATATGGCATGAACTGCCCCGCAAACGCCCCGTTTGTGCAAGACATTTGTGCATACAGATGAAAATTGACATTTCTGTGACAAAGCTCTTGAAAAAATATGAACAGCGTGGTAAAACATAAGGGAACACGGCTCCGGCACCTTTTGGCTGGGGAGGCTGGGCGGATGGCAAGTACCACTGTATGAACCAAAAAGCCATATCAGCTATGCCGTGCTGAAAAGGAGGCTCTATCATTATGTATCTATTCTTCCGGGATCTTGCAATCATATTGATTGCGGCTAAGTTTTTTGGCCTGATTGCCCGCAAACTCAAGGCACCCCAAGTGGTGGGCGAGATCATCGCCGGTTTGCTGATTGGCCCCTCTTTGCTGGGGGTTGTTCAGCTCAGCGATACCATCTCGGTCTTTGCGGAAATCGGCGTTATTTTGCTGATGTTCTCCACCGGCCTTGGCACCAACCTGAAGCAGTTGATGAAAGCCGGCCCCATTGCAACTCTGGTTGCCTGCGTGGGTGTTTTTGTTCCCTTGGTGGGCGGTACGCTGCTGTATGGTGCGTTCTATGGTCTGGGTGCTATCGGCAGTCCGGAATTTTATAAAGCATTGTTCATCGGCACCATTATGACGGCAACCAGCGTTTCCATCACGGTGGCAACCCTGCAGGAGCTTGGCCAGCTGAAAGGCTTCCTGGGCACCACCATCGTCAGCGCAGCCGTGATTGATGACGTTATCGGCATTGTGGTGCTTACCTGCGTTCTGGGGGCCGGCAGCGGCGAAGAAGGCGGTACCAGCATCGGCCAGGTGTTGATCAACACGGTGCTGTTCTTTGTGGTGGCGGTCATTGTCGGTTTTGTGCTGTACAAGGCCATGACCTGGCTGGATAACCGTAACCCCCACACCCAGCGCATTACCATTGCCAGCCTTGGCTTCTGCTTTGCCATGGCTTACATTGCAGAGCAGTACTTTGGCATTGCCGATATTACCGGTGCTTACATTGCTGGTATCGTGCTGTGCAACATTCATGATGCACCCTATGTGGAGCGCCGTGTCGAAATCAGCAACTATATGATGTTTGCTCCGGTGTTCTTTGCTTCCATCGGCCTCAAAACCGATATCAGCGGCTTGACTCCCGATATCCTGCTGTTCTGTGTCTGCTTTGTCATTGTGGCACTTATCACCAAGATCATTGGCTGCGGTCTTGCAGCAAAGATCTGCAAGTTCAACTGGGCAGATTCCCTCAAGGTTGGCGTTGGCATGATGACCCGCGGCGAGGTTGCTTTGATTGTGGCACAAAAGGGCCTTGCAGTCGGCATGGTGGACGCTGTCTACTTTACCGCTGTTATTCTGCTGATCATCGTATCTTCTGTTGCCACTCCACTTGCTCTGAAGACGCTGTTTGCCAAGCATCCTTCTAAGGATCACCCCAGCGCAGTGGCTGTGAATGAATCAGGCAAAGCTTGAGTTATATACCGTCAAAATTGCACAAGTAAACAAATCCGGGCTGTGGAAATGATCCACAGTCCGGATTTGTTTTTTATTGTTTTATTGTTTATAATCAGTGGCGCACGAAGCCGCCCAGTTCATACTCATTGGTGTATCCGTTGGCAAGCGCCTTGGCGCGCAGCGCAGCGTAAAGCTCTGCGAAAGTGGCCTGTACATAAGGCTCCAGGAAGATGAAACCAATGCCAAAGGTAATGCTGCACAACAAGTACCAGCCAATAAAGGAAAGCTGGAGCACAAAGGTGCTCCACTTTTCACCGTCCATCATCTGCTTGCTCAGCTCCATGGCGCGGCAGGTGGTCAGGTAGGGGTTTTCGGCCATCAGGTAGCCGACCTGCATGTAGCAATAAGACCAGTAAATGCCGGGAATGATCAAAAGGGAACCCAGCGCAATTTTCAGGTTGGTCAGCAGCATAACTTTAACAACATTCAGATACGGGGTGCGGAAGATCGAAGTGACGGTGCTGAACGGTGTTGCCGACTGGCGGCTTTCCATAAAATAGCGGTTGCGGCCGACTGTCAGCGGGTTGATGAGGAACGCTGCCCAGCATAGGCTGATTGCGGCAGCGATCAACATTACGATAATCACCACCCCGGCAAAGGGGGCCAATGCCTGCAAAAGATACTCCTCATTGCCGCTGGTGTATCCACCGCCGGCGTTGCCCTGCCACGCCGGGCCGCTCATCATACCGTTCAGTTGGGAAGACGTTACGCGGTATTGCGCCGTAAGGCGGGGGAAAGAATAGCCAATGCCCAACAGGGAAAGAAGTAGGCACAGTCCCACGCTGCGCCAGTACCGCTCTTGCAACGCCTGTTTGGCGTTGGACTTCAAAAGGGAACGGGTCCACATAATTTGTACCTCCTGTTTTGTGGGTTGCAAGCGGATCCTTTTGCCGTGCCGCCTGCGCAACAGCAGAAATGGCGATACGAACAAAGGGAACGCTGTTTGTTAGTCAGTATAACATAGAACTGTGAACTTGAAAAGAACAGAGGATATTTTTTGTACAATAGAGTTCTTTTAAGACAGCAAGGAAATAAAAATAACGCATAACGGACGATTTTGACAAAAGAAAAAGAGCAAAAAGATTTTTGGATTTTTTTTGAAAATATGCTTGACACAGGCCGCCCTGATTGCTATAATAATATGCGTCGCGGCGGTCAGGCGGTAGCCTGATGCAAAGCGCGAAGGGTTTGGCCCGGTAGTTCAGTTGGTTAGAACGCTAGCCTGTCACGCTAGAGGTCGTCAGTTCGAGCCTGATCCGGGTCGCCACATGCTGTTATAGCTCAGTCGGTAGAGCGCATCCTTGGTAAGGATGAGGTCGGCAGTTCGAATCTGCCTAACAGCTCCATAGCAAAGCCCACAGCACGTTAGCTACTGTGGGCTTTTTACATAGGGGCATAGCTCAGTTGGTAGAGCAGCGGTCTCCAAAACCGCGTGCCGAGGGTTCGAATCCTTCTACCCCTGCCAAAAGCACAGCAGTTGTGATACAGATGTATCGAAAAACTGCTGTGCTTTTTGTTTGCGGTTCGATTCGTTGAAATCCGAAGGGTTTCAAGGAGAATAAGTTGGAGAAAATTATCGTAATGGCACCCGGCCATGAACTGTGGGATGGGACCATCGCTTTTGCAGCAGGCTGCCCATGGAAAGCAGCAGCATTTTTGGGGCAGAGAAGATGGAGCCAAACGATTTTGAAAATAACGAAAGAGCTCTTGTGGCCTTGCGCGATGATGACGCGGCGGCTTTCTGCACATTTACCAATCGGGATGAAATGCCAAGAGAATATGGTTGTGGGCCTTTGATAGGTTTTTTGTTTGTTGCCGAAAAATACAGGGGGAACCGGCTGTCTGAACAAATGGTGAACGCGGCCTGCAACGTGGCGAAGGAACAGGGCTTTTCAGCGAATTATCTCATGAGCGGGGAAGTGGGGCTGTATGAAAAATATAGCTTTACCAAAGTCGGAGATTATAAAACGATTTACGGCTCTGTTGACCAGCTTTTTTCCAAAACGCTGTAACAAAAAATGTTGTAGTCGGGAAAGAGCAACTGCAAATTAACGCTGCGGCATAGCCGTGGTCAGCAGAGGAAAGCACAAGAGCACCCGCCCAAAACTTTATTGACGCTGATGCGCAAAACACAAGAAAAATGGCAAAAAAATCAAAAAAGTGCTTGACAGTTGGGGTATAATCCAGTATAATCAATCATGTTGCAGCGGTCAGGTAACGCCTGATGCAAAGCGCGAAAGGGCTTGGCCCGGTAGTTCAGTTGGTTAGAACGCTAGCCTGTCACGCTAGAGGTCGTCAGTTCGAGCCTGATCCGGGTCGCCACATGCTGTTATAGCTCAGTCGGTAGAGCGCATCCTTGGTAAGGATGAGGTCGGCAGTTCGAATCTGCCTAACAGCTCCATAGCAAAGCCCACAGCACGTTAGCTACTGTGGGCTTTTTACATAGGGGCATAGCTCAGTTGGTAGAGCAGCGGTCTCCAAAACCGCGTGCCGAGGGTTCGAATCCTTCTACCCCTGCCAAGGTAAGCCGTACATCTTCGGGTGTGCGGCTTTTCTTGTTGGCTGTTCGGCGTGAGCTCCAGTGGCGCTGTAAAAGCATACAATTCAGCCGCTGCTTTGGGGGAATATATTTTTCTTTGCAGCCCACTTGATTTTTTGTTTTGTTATAGTATAATTAACTCCGCGCTTGAGCAAAACAGGGTGCCAACCACCCTATTTTTTACTTTTGCGCGTTGTTTTGTGTGGAAAAATGATCTTGTTGAGGGAATGCATATGACCAAAGATTTAACGAGCGGAAATCCGTTCAAAATCATCCTGTTGTTCACCCTGCCGCTGATGCTGGGCAACCTGTTCCAGCAGTTTTACAGCCTGGCAGATACCATCATTGTGGGCCGTTTTGTCGGTGTCAATGCGCTGGCGGCAGTTGGCGCTACCGGCTCGGTCAACTATCTGATCCTGGGTTTTGTTATTGGCATGTGCAACGGCTTTGCTATCCCCATCGCACAGCTGTTTGGTGCCCATGATGACAGCGACCTGCGCCGCCATGTGGCCAATGCAACCTGGCTGTGCATTGCCTGGGGTGTTGTGCTTACCGTTGTCACGGTGGCGCTGACTCGCCCCATTATGGAGCTGATGCAGACCCCGGCGGACATTATTGATGGTGCCAGCACCTACATTGGCTGGATCTTTGCGGGAATTCCCTTTGTTTTTCTCTATAATATGGTTTCGGCCATCATGCGCGCTTTGGGCGACAGCAAAACCCCGCTTTACTTCCTGGTGCTGACCAGCGCTGTCAACATTGTGCTGGATCTGGTGCTCATCATCAACTTTAATATGGGTGTTTTGGGTGCCGCTGTGGCAACCGATGTTTCGCAGGCAATCTCCGGCGTGATCAGCCTGATCTATTTGATCAAAAAGTTCAAGATCCTGCATATGACGCGGGATGAATGGAAATACAGCCGCTCTACCTGCCGCCGCCTGTCTGCTATGGGCCTGCCCATGGGCCTGCAGTGTACCATCACGGCCGTGGGCGGCGTTATAATGCAGTGGGCCGTCAACGGGCTGGGCAGCTCTGTGGTTGCCGCCATTACGGCTGCGGGCAAAACCCAAAATCTGCTCTCCTGTGCGTTGGAAAGCATCGGCACCGCTATGGCAACCTATGCGGGCCAGAACCTTGGCGCGGCCCGGCTGGACCGTGTGCGCAGCGGTGTAAAAAGCTCCTACATTATGGTGGTTGCTTATTCCGTCCTTGCTTTTATTGCCCTGCACTTTGGCGATGTCGTGATCATCGGCCTCTTCCTGGATACCAAGACCGAGGTTGAGATCGTGGCGATGGCGCGGGATTATATGTTCTGGAACAGTCTGTTCTTTATCCCGCTCGGCGCGCTCATCGTATGGCGCTATACCATTCAGGGGCTGGGCTATTCCACACTTGCCATGATGGCCGGTGTGGCCGAAATGGTGGCGCGTACCGTTATCGCCCTGGTGCTGATTCCGGTGCTGGGCTATTTTGGCGCAGAGCTGTCCAACCCGGTAGCCTGGGTGGCGGCCTGCCTGTTCCTGTACCCGGCTTACCTGTGGACGGTCAAACACCTGGAAAACCGCCTGCTTGCCGGCCACCTTGCCATGCGGCACAGCGCGGTAGGGGATTGACCCCCTGAATTTTTATCACGATCCATGCTTTTGCCCTGCATGCCCTGCGGTATGCGGGGCATTTTTGCACCATTCCGGCATTTTTTCAAAAAGCTCTTGCCCTGCGGCGGCAAAAGCAATATAATAACTGTATATTTATTCATAGAGGGTCAGAGCGTATCGAATAAGCAAACAAGCGGGTGGAATATTTTCACCACGTTTGCTTTACGGTACGCCCCAGCGGGCCGCATACGCCCTGTATGTGCAAAAAAGGGCAGGGGAAGTGCCGCGCCGCGCAACAAGAGGGAAGGAAGTATTATTATGCCGGAAAAGAAACCGTTCATCACCCTTGAGCAGGCACAGGAAATTATTGCCGATGTGCCTACCCCGTTCCATCTTTATGACGAAAAAGGCATCCGCGCCAATGCACGCCTTGTCAACAAAGCTTTTGCATGGAACAAAGGTTTTAAGGAGTATTTTGCCGTTAAGGCAACCCCCAACCCGTACCTGCTGCGCATCCTGAAAGAGGAAGGCTGCGGCGTGGACTGCTCCAGCTACACCGAACTGCTGCTGAGCGAAGCCTGTGGCTTCAGCGGCAGCGATATCATGTTCTCCTCCAACGAAACGCCGGTGCAGGACATGAAGAAGGCGTATGACCTGGGCGCTTACATTAACCTGGACGACCTGACCCATGTGGATTTCCTCAAGAATGTGGCAGGTATCCCCGAAACGATCTGCTGCCGCTTTAACCCCGGCGGAACCTTTGACCTGGGCAATGGCATCATGGATAACCCCGGCGATTCCAAGTACGGCATGTCCGAAGAGCAGATGACCGAAGCTTATACCCGCCTGATGGCACTGGGTGCAAAGAACTTCGGCATCCATGCTTTCCTGGCCAGCAATACCGTTACCGATGATTATTACCCGGAACTGGCCGGTATCCTGTTCAACCTGGCTGTGCGTCTGCACCAAAAGACCGGTGCACACATCAAGTTCATCAACCTGTCCGGCGGCGTCGGCGTTGCCTACAAGCCGGAGCAGCGCTCCAATGATATCCTGGCCATTGGCGAGGGCGTCCGCAAAAAGTTTGAGGAGATCCTGGTGCCCGCCGGTATGGGCGACGTTGCCATCTTTACCGAGATGGGGCGCTTTATGCTGGCTCCGTATGGCTGCCTGGTTGCCACAGCCATCCACGAAAAGCACATTTATAAAGAGTATATCGGCCTGGATGCCTGCGCTGCCAACCTGATGCGCCCGGCCATGTACGGTTCCTACCACCACATCACCGTGCTGGGCAAAGAGAACGCCCCCTGCGACCATAAATACGATGTGGTCGGCGGTCTGTGCGAGAACAATGATAAGTTTGCCATTGACCGTATGCTGCCCAAGATCGATATGGGCGATGTGCTGGTCATCCACGATACCGGTGCCCATGGCTTCTCGATGGGATATAACTACAACGGCAAGCTGCGCAGCGCCGAAGTGCTGCTGTGCGAGGATGGCTCCCACCAACTGATCCGCCGCGCCGAGACCCCGGCAGACTATTTTGCCACCTTTGATTTTACCCCATTTTACAAAAAAATGGGCCTGTAATATACAGCCCAAAGTGAGGAGACGCTATGTTCCAGTTTATGCTTGTTGTTGGCCTTGTGCTGGCGTATTACGGTTATGCCGTTACCAAAAATCCCCGCATCTGGGGGGACCAGGGGCGGGACGCCATAAAAGAAGAAAACTGGAACCGCTATGTCCGCTATAATGGGCAGTTCGCCATGTATGCCGGCTTTTTGATGGCGGCCCTTGGCGCGCTGGATATGGCGGTCGATCTGTCCACCGCCATCTACCTGCTGATTCTGCTGGGCGGTTTGGCCATCCTTTTGTATCCCTTTGCCCACTGGATGCACGAAAACGAGGGCACCTGGAACCCCTGGCCCCGCGTGGAAACCGAAAAGCAGAAGCGCAAGCGCCTGATCAAAGAGCAGGAGCGCCAGGAAAAGAAAAACAAAAAGAAATAAGATGGCTTTGGGTCACTTGATTTCCGTTGCTTTTCTCAGACGCTCATCTCATAAAGAACAGAGAACAAAAGAATAGTAAAGGCAATACCGCACAATTCCCGCCTAACGGCTCAAGCACCGCTCCGGCGGCTGCGGCACGGCATCTGCGTTGCCAAAATGCTCGATAATGTCGGGTTGCGGTACCCGCATCGTGCTTCGGGGGCAAAAGCCCCTCGCACTCTGCGACCGCTGCCCCTGCTTCGGTTCGCTGTTTCCGCCACTGGCGGCGCTCACCTTTGCAGCATCCAGTATTATCTGCGCTTTTGGCTTAGCAGCTGCCGCACCTCGCTCGCCGTATCGGCACTTAGAATTATGCGGTATTGCCTAAAACAAAAAGGCATGTGCTATCATTCAAGCACATGCCTTTTTCATAATCTCTGAACCATTGGAATCCGCAGCTCTGCATTTCTATCCAAACATCTGCGTTCGTTTGCGGCAATTTATTCCGCGCAGCCGATATCCTGCGCAATTTCCTGCACGGATTCCTTGTCGAATTCACCCAGCGGCAGGATCAGCCGTGCCAGAATTTCCTGTGGCAGAACTTCCAGCAGGGCGGTCTGGTCGCACTCTGCGTGCTCTGGGGCGCACAGGCGGCACTCATCGGCGTCTTGCTCCACGCGGGCATAATGGCCGGTGGAGATAAAACGGCAGTCGAGCTTATCAGCCGTCTGCATCAGCAGCTGGAACTTCAGCAGTTCGTCCGCGGCAGTGTCCGCTGCTTCAATCACGTGCAGGGTTACATCCAGCGCCTTGGCGGCGTTCTGCGCGGTCTCCACGGCATCGTCGGCCATCCCGGCAAAATGCACCAGTGCGGCCTGTACGGCAAAGCCCTGCTCCTGCAAAATGCGCACAGTAACGGCAGCGTCCATGCCGCCGTTCAGCCCAACTAGAACCTTATCCTGCTTTTCAAATGTATTAAAACCCAGTGCTCCGTCCATAATATCCTCCTGTATCAGCGGTGCGCAGTGCGTCAGGCCTGCTTTCCGCCGTATTTTTTGCTTTGCTCCACGGCCAAGCGGTCGCAACGCTCGTTTTCGGGGTGGCCTGCGTGGCCTTTCAGCCAGTGGTAGTGGATCACATGCTTCTCGCTTTCTTCCAGCAGCGGTGCCCAAAGGTCGGGGTTCAAGGCGGGGGATTTGTCTGCCTTTTTCCAGCCGCGCTTGCGCCAGCCCTTGGCCCAGCCCTTTTCCAGCCCGTTGATCACATACTGGCTGTCGCTGTACAGGTCAATGTCACAGGGCTCTTTCAGCTGGCGCAGGGCTTCCAGCAGGCCGGTCAGCTCCATGCGGTTGTTGGTGGTTCCGGCCTCGCCGCCGGAAATCTCTTTCTCATACACCTTTTCTCCGGTACGGAAGCGCAGGATCGCGCCCCAACCGCCGGGGCCGGGGTTGCCGCTGCAGGCACCGTCGGTATAAATTTCGATGTGTTTCATGTTACCCTCGTTTTGCTGCGGCAATACTGGAATCAGGGCGTGCCGGAAGATGGCATCCTTTTCTTTGCTTTTCGCTGTACCTTATCGGCCAGCCGCAATGCCCGGAACCCTGCCGCTTTACTATAAAAATAATTATACGCGATTTTGCCCAGCCCTGCAAGCTTTTGTGTAATTTGTCCATAAATGCGTCCGGCATACTATTTGACAATGCCCCCGCTGCGCCTTATAATAGATTTAATTGCAATGTCGTAGTTTGATTCAGGACCCGGTTGCAGCCTTTCGGCTGAACTCTTCGCGTCCAAACCGTGATTCAGTAAATCGGCACAGTGCCGTACAAATTTTACATGCGACAAAACATCACGTCCGGGGTACGGTGCTTACCGTGTGTGTAACCGCCAACCCTGGCCGAATACAATATGGAGGTTATGCAATGGAAGATCACAACAACGAAAAACGCCCCCGCCAGCAGGGCCGCAGCAATTACACCCGCCGTGCCCCGCGCGCAAATAATAATAACCAGAACCGCAAACCCGGTGCGCCTGCCCCCGCGGCCAGCGCCCTGCAGGCAGCGGAGGAAAAACCACAGCCCCAGCACCGCAAGCCGCAGCGCCGCCGTGCCCCGCAGCCCCAGCAGGCTGCAGCGAGCAATGCGGTGAATGCAGCAGCTCCGGCCCCGGTGCAGCGCCCCCGCAGCCCGCAGCGCCGCAGCTATAAGCAGCATTATTATGATGCTTCCACCCCGGCTGTTCCCATGCACATCTGCCCGCTGGGCGGCCTGGGCGAAGTTGGCAAAAACATCACCCTGTATGAATGCCAGGGCGATATGATCCTGGTGGACTGCGGCCTGGTGTTCCCGGATTCCGATATGTTCGGTGTGGACCTTGTCATTCCGGATTTCACCTATGTATTGGAAAATAAGGACCGCATCAAGGGCCTGTTCATTACCCATGGCCACGAAGACCATATCGGCAGCCTGCCGTATCTGCTCAAAAAGTTCAACGTGCCCATTTACACTGCACGTTTGACCATTGGCCTGATCAAAAACAAGCTGGAGGAGCACGGTCTTGCCTCCAGTGCAGAGTTCCATGAGATCCGTCCCCGCCAGAAAGTGCGCCTTGGCTGCTTTACGGTGGAGCCCATCCATGTCAACCACTCCATCCCGGATTCTCTGGCGTTTGCCATTGACTGCCCGGCGGGCATCGTGCTGCATACCGGCGACTTCAAGATCGACTACACGCCGCTTTCCGGCGATGCCGTTACCGACCTTTCCACCATTGCGGAGTATGGCCGCCGCGGCGTGCTGGCTTTGCTGGCGGATTCTACCAACGCGGAGCGCCCCGGCTTTACGGCAACCGAGCAGACTGTGGCCGAAGGGGTGCGCAGCCTGTTTGCCCGCGCCAAAAACCGCCGCATTATCGTGGCAACCTTTGCTTCCAACATCTACCGCATCCAGCAGATCATTGACCTGGCCATTGAGTATGGCCGCAAGGTGGCCGTCAATGGCCGCAGCATGGTTTCCAACACCGAAATGGCGCGGGAGCTGGGGTATCTGCATGCGCCGGATAATGTGCTGATCGATATCGAGGAGATCAACAAATACCCGCCGGAAAAGGTTGTCCTTATCACCACCGGCAGCCAGGGCGAACCGCTGTCCGCTCTGTCCCGTATGGCGCAGGCCAGCCACCGTACCGTCAAGGTCGGCCCCACTGACTTTATCATTATCTCGGCCCGCCCCATCCCCGGCAACGAAAAGACCGTGACCAAGGTGGTCAACGGCCTTCTGGCCCTGGGCGCAGAGGTCATTTACGAAAACATGTACGATACCCATGTTTCCGGCCACGCCTGTCAGGAAGAGCAGAAGCTGATGCTGACCCTTGCCCACCCGCAGTATTTCCTGCCGGTTCACGGCGAGTTCAAGCAGCTCAAGCGCCACGCCGAAACGGCGGAGCACCTGGGCTATATCCCCAAGCAGAATATTTATATTGCTGAAAATGGCCAGAACATCCGCCTTTCCCGCGATGGCATGGCAGTGGAGGGCACTGTGCCCGCCGGTGCCGTGATGGTGGATGGCTATGGCGTGGGCGATGTGGGCAATGTGGTCCTGCGTGACCGCCACCACCTGTCGGAGGACGGTATCATCATCGTTACCGCAGCTGTGGATGGCAGCACCGGCCAGCTGCTTTCCGGCCCGGACCTGGTTTCCCGCGGCTTTGTCTATGTGCGGGAAAGCGAGGAGCTGATGGACGGTGCCCGCGTGCAGGTTGAAATGGCCCTTGACCGCAGTATGGCGGATAACATGCACGACTGGGCCAGCGTGAAATCCCGCGTGCGGGAGGCGCTTTCCAGCTATATCTACCGCAAAACCAAGCGCAGCCCTATGATTCTGCCCATTCTGATGGAAGTTTGATCCAAACCATATCTGACCGTGACCGCCTGCCCCACATTGCAGGCACCGAGGAACGATGATGAAAAACAAGCTGAGACGTGATATCTTTGTCATTATCTTTTTGCTGCTCGTTGCGTGCATCGCGCTGGCTGTGCCGCTGGCGTTCAGCAACCCGCGCTGGCTGCTGGCACCGGCGCTGCTTGTAGTGTTTGCGTTGGTGGTGGCGGTGCTTGGCATCCGCCGGCTGCGGCGCTTTGTGGCCGATATGCTGTGCGGAACCAACTTTGAGGGCAGTAAGACCCAGTATTCGCTGGCGGATTTTTCCATCCCCACTGCCCTGATTACCGAAGGTTCCGTGGTGTGGTATAATCCGGCCTTCCGGGAGCAGATCCTGGCGGGGCAGGATGCCCTGCTGGCTGCACCGGACCGTCTGATGACCGGCATTGACCTTTCCGTCTGCGCCCGCGCCCACGGCCAGGACCTGACCATTGACGAAAACCGCTACACGGCCTACGCCACAACCAGCCGCAGCAGCAAAACGGGCACATTGCTGTTTTTGGTCAACGATACGTTCTACAAAAACACGCTGGATGAATACACTGCCAGCCGCCCGGCTTACCTGATTATTGGGGTGGACAGCTATGACGAGCTGTTCAACGATATGAAAGACTCCGAGCAGGCGCACGAGCTGGAGGCCATCAACACCCTGCTGGAAGAATACATCGGCCGCACGACCGGTTTCCTGCGCAAGGTGTCCAACAGCCGCTATATTGCGGTGGTGGAAGAGCGGGATATCCGCTGGATGATGGAAGAACGCTTTGATATTCTGGATAAAGTGCGTGCGTTGCACCCCGGCGGAATGCTTACCCTTTCCATCGGCGTAGGCCATGGCGGCGCTACTATGCAGGAATGCCAGGAGATGGCCCGCGAAAGCATTGATATTGCCTTGGGCCGCGGCGGCGACCAGGCTGCCGTGAAAACAGTCGATGGCTTTGAGTTCTTCGGCGGCATTTCCCATGGTGTCGAAAAGCGCAGCCATGTGCGCAGCCGCATCATTGCCAACGCCCTGGCAGACCAGATCCGCCAGAGCGACAGCGTCATTATCATGGGCCACCGCCAGAGCGATTTGGATGCCATCGGCTCCGCCATCGGTTTGCTGCGCATGTGCAAAATGTGCGATGTGCCTTCGGTCATCGCGGTGCGCAGCAAGGCAACGCTGGCGGGCCAGCTGCTGGATGTGTTCAACAAGGCAGGGGAGGACCACAACTTTATTGAACCGGAAGAAACCTATAAGCTTATCACCCCCAAAACCCTGCTGATCGTAACCGATACATACCAAAAGCGCCTGCTGGAAGACCAAAAGATTTACGAAAAATGCAGCCGCGTGGTTGTTATCGACCACCACCGCATGGCGGTGGGGCATATTGATAACCCGATCCTTTTGTATCATGAACCCTTTGCTTCCAGCGCCAGCGAGCTGGTGTGTGAACTGCTGCAATTCATGCCCGCCCAAAACAACATCACTCAGTTGGAAGCCCAGGCGCTGCTGTCTGGCATCATGCTGGATACCCGCAGTTTTGCGCTGCATGTCGGCGTGCGTACCTTTGAGGCTGCCGCCTGGCTGCGCAGCCGCGGGGCCGAAACCGCCGCGACCAAGAGCCTGTTCAATATTTCCAAAGAAGAATACGAAGCCCGCGCCGCTATTGTGGAGGGCGCTTACCTCTACAAAGGCTGCGCTATCGCCACTTCGGATGAGCTTGACCCCGCCATGAGTGTGGTTCTGCCCATGGCAGCCAATGACCTGCTGACCATCAACGGCGTGGATGCCAGCTTTGTGGCAATCGCCAAAAACGGCGGCGTCAACATCTCCGCCCGCAGCATGGGTGCGCTGAACGTACAGGTCATTCTGGAGCCCTTGGGCGGCGGCGGCCACCTGACGATGGCCGGTGCCCAGCTGCGTGATTGTACCGTAAAGGAAGCCGAAGCCCGCATCCGCGCGCAGATCGACGAATACCGCGCCAACCAGGAATGCCAGGAAGAACTGGTGGGTGCAGTTTAACAAATTAAATTATCAGCGAATCCCTGCCAATGGCAGAAAATTATATCAATTACTACATAGAGAGGGGAACCACCACGATGAAAGTTATTCTCAAACAGGATGTCAAGAGCATTGGTAAAAAGGATGAAATCCATGAAGTGTCGGACGGTTACGCCCGCAACTTCCTGTTCCCGCGCGGTCTGGCTGCAGTGGCCGATGCTGACGCTGTGAACACCGCCCGCACCAAGAGCGAAGCCAAAGCCCACCATGAAGCCGAAGCTAAGGCTGCTGCTGAAGAACTGGCTGCCAAGATCAAGGGCCAGATCGTTTCTGTCAAGGTCAAGGGGGGCGCTTCCGGCAAGCTGCACGGCAAAGTGACCGCAAAGGAAGTTGCCGAACAGTTGTACAAGCTGACCGGCACCGAAATCGACAAGAAAAAAATCGAAATGCCCGCCAGCATCAAGGAGTTTGGCAGTTATGATGCCAAAGTCCGCCTGCATGTGGGTGTTGTGGCCGCGTTCAAGGTCAAGGTCGAGGAGGCTCCGCTGTAATTGGCAGGGGGTCTTGTAATTACATTCCAACAAAAACGGCAGGGAGGTGCCTGAATGGCAAACAATGAATTAAGCTTGTCCAGCCTGGGCATTCAGCTGCCGTATAACATGCAGGCGGAACAAAGCGTGCTTGGCGCAGCGCTGATGGATGAAACCATCCTGAACCGCCTGATCACCGAGATGGACCCCGATATGTTCTATTCGGAGCAGAACCGGGCCGTCTATGAGGAAATGCGCCGCCTGTTCAGCGAAAGCGAAGCGGTGGACGTTATCACTCTGGTGGACTCTCTGGCTCAGAACGGTGTGTTCAAGGGCGCAGATGATGCCAAAGTGTACATTACCCGCATTGCGGAAACCGTCCCGGCAATTTCCAACGTCGATTCTTACATCAAGATCGTCAAGGAAAAATATCAAACCCGCCGTCTGATTGAAGCAGCCCGCGATATCCTGCAGCAGTCCAGCGAGGAATCCGATTCTGACCTGCTGCTGGAAAGCGCCGAGCAAAAGCTGTACGATATCCGCAACGGCCAGGACCGCTCCGGCGTTAAAACCATTCAGGAGTCTATCCTGGAAGTTATTGATACCATGCAAAAGCTGTCCGGTGCGGACCGCGATAAATTTGCCGGTATCCCCACAGGCTTCAACTATCTGGATAATATCCTGACCGGCCTTGGCCGTTCGGACCTGATTATTCTGGCGGCCCGCCCCGGTATGGGCAAAACCAGTTTTGCGCTGAACATTGCTACCAATGTGGCCCGCCTGCAAAAGATACCGACCGTCATTTTCAGCTTGGAAATGACCTGCGAACAGCTGACCGACCGCATCCTTTCCAGCACCGCAGGCATTGACAGCCAGGCATTCCGCACCGGCCGCCTGAACAACTCCGACTGGAACGACTTTGCCAATGCAACGTCACTGTTGTATAACGTTCCCATTTACATGGATGATTCCTCCGGTATTTCGGTGCCGGAAATCAAGGCAAAAATCCGCCAGATCAACCAGGACCCCAAACGGGATAAGATCGGTCTGGTCATCATCGACTATTTGCAGTTGATGCAGTCCGCCAAGCGCACCGAAAGCCGCGTGCAGGAAATCAGCGATATCACCCGGAACCTGAAAATTATGGCCAAGGAACTGAACGTTCCTGTCATTGCGCTGTCCCAGCTTTCCCGTGCTGCCGAAAAAACAGCGGGCCGCTCGGACCACCGCCCCCAGCTTTCAGACCTGCGTGATTCCGGCTCTATCGAACAGGATGCGGACGTGGTGCTCTTCCTGTACCGCGCTGCCTATTACAATTCCCAGAACGGCGAAACCGAACAGGCGAACGAAAACGAAGCCGAATGTATCGTGGCCAAAAACCGCCATGGCGAAACCAGTGTGGTCCGCCTTGGCTGGGATGGCGCCCATACCCGGTTCAGCAATCTGGACGAGATCCATGAACAGTACTGACGCAGACAATTCATTGCAAAACCCGGTAAACACGATGGAACAAACCTTGCTGGCCTATTGCCGCCGGCAGGGTTTGTTTCGGTTGGGGGACCGTGTCATCGTTGCCTGCTCCGGCGGGGCGGATTCGATGGCGCTGCTCTGTTTTCTGCTGCGCTGCAAAGCGGAACTTGGCATCACCGTCATGGCGGCCCATGTGGACCACGGAATCCGGGGCGAAGCTGCCCATGCGGATGCCCGCTTTGTGGCGGAGTTCTGCCGCACGCATCATGTGCCGTTCTTTTTGTACGATGCCGCTGCCAGCGGGGTGCAGATTCCCCCAAACCCCAGCGAGAACTGGGCGCGCAGCCTGCGCTATACCTGGTTTGATGCGCTGGCCGCACAGCAGCATGCCTGCATTGCCACAGCGCATACGTTATCTGACCAGGCGGAAACGGTGTTGTTCCGCATGGCGCGCGGTACCGGCCTGCACGGCATGGCGGGTATTCCGGCGGTACGGGGCGTGTACCGCCGTCCATTTTTGTGCCTGACAAGGAGCGATACCACGGCATACTGCGCCGCCCTTGGGCAACACTATGTTCAGGACGAAAGCAATTTCAGCGATGCCTATGCCCGCAACCGTATCCGCCATTATGCTGTTCCGGCGCTGCAAACCATCAATCCGGCGGCAGAGCGGGCCGTGGGGCGGCTGTGCAACCAGCTGCAGGAGCTGAACATCTGGCTGGAAAACCTGGCCGAAAAACTGCTGGCGCAGGCTGCCTGCGGGGGCGGGTACAGCATCCCGATTCTTGCCGCGGCAGATGCCCCGGTGCTGGCTGCTGCCCTGCGCATGCTGGCAGCCCGCGCGCGTGACCCTGAAGAAAAATATGTGCAGGCTCTTGCGGCCATTGTTCGGCAGGGCAACGGTGCGGTACAGCTGACGCCGGATGCCTGCTGGACCGCGGCAAACGGCATTTTGTACTGCCGCTCAGTGCTAAAAATGCAGCCGGAAGCCATTCCCGCGCCGCACCAGCTGCTAAAAACCGGCGTTTACTGCCTGCCAGGGGGCTATGAGCTGGAGATTCAACAACTAAATTATGAAGTTTTTTTGAAAAATCCATCATTTTTGAAAAAAGACTACACCTATTGTGCAGATTATGCTAAAATAAATAAGAATATTTTTGTGAGGACCCGCCAACCCGGCGATACGTTCCGCCCGGCGGGACGTCACGTTGGCAAAACGCTCAAAAAATATCTGAATGAGGCAAAAGTTCCTGTGGCTGAACGGACGCTGATGCCGCTGCTGGCCTGCGGTAGCCAGGTGCTTTGGCTGTGGGGGGCAGGCTTTGCGGACGGTTTGTCCCCGGATGATGGGACAAAGCAGATCCTGTTGATTCGGCAAAGCCGCCAGCCTGCAGCTCCGGAGCAGGAACAAGATCATAATATTGGAGGAACAGATCATGCATGATATGAACAATGATATCGCCAAGGTTTTGATTTCGGAAGAGCAGCTGCAGGCCAAGGTGGCTGAATTGGGGGCACAGATCAGCCGCGATTACGAGGGCAAAGATTTGTTGCTGGTGTCTATCCTGAAAGGCTCCGTGGTGTTCATGGCCGATTTGATGCGCGCCATCACGGAACCCTGCAGCATTGATTTTATGGTGGTTTCCAGCTATGGCGGTGCCAACACCACTTCTACGGGCCTTGTCAAGATCGTCAAGGACCTGGATCAGGATCTTTCCGGCAAGGATGTTCTGATCGTGGAGGATATTCTGGATACTGGCGTCACGTTGTCTCACTTGGTGCCCATGCTGAAATTGCGCCGCCCCAACAGCGTGCGCCTGTGCACCATCCTCAGCAAGCCCAGCCGCCGCAAGGTGGATATTGAGCCGGACTACTGCGGTTTTGAAGTGCCCGATGAATTTGTTGTGGGCTATGGCCTTGACTATGACGAAAAGTACCGCAACCTGCCGTATGTCGGCGTGTTAAAACCGGAAGTATATTCCAAATAAAATTCTGTCTTGGCAGAATAACCAATCGCCCGCCGTTTTGGCGGATTTTGACAGGGAGTTGATTTTTTGCAGCACAAACCGCGTTTCAGCGGCATTATCATTGCCGCTGTCCTGATGGTGGCAGCACTCGTGATGATCTCCAGCTATTCCAGCCTGTTTGCCTCCAGCAAGAGCACCATGATGTTGTCCGAAGCCATGGGGTACTTTGAATCCAATCAGGTCACCTACTTTAACCTGGACCTGAACACCGGCGTTATCGAGATGAGCGTGAAAGAAGGTGAACATCCGCTGCCGGAATCCGGCACGTCCAGCGAAACATCCAACGGCCTGCTTGCAGAAATTTACGGCGATGGCACCGATGCTTACGCCCCCAAGAACGGCGGGGCAGCGGTCATTACCTACAAGCTGCCATATCCTTCTTATTTCCTGCAATTCTACCTCAAGGATTATATCGACCAGTATAATGCAGCCAACCCGGATGCGCCCATGCAGTACGATATGGTCGCCGTTAAGAACAACGTGCCCTGGTTTGAGATCATCCTGTACGCCTTTATGATCGGCAGCGTGGTGCTGCTCTTCATGTCCATGTACCGCGGCGGTGCCGGTGGCGGCGGCCTGATGAATGTTGGCCGTGCCAAGGTCAAGGACCAGCAGGAAGGCCAGCGCAAGGCAACCTTTGCCGATGTTGCCGGTGCAGATGAAGAAAAGGCTGAACTCCAGGAAGTGGTTCAGTTCCTGAAAGCACCGGAAAAGTTCAACTCCCTGGGGGCGCGCATTCCCCACGGCGTTCTGCTTGTCGGCCCTCCGGGCACCGGCAAAACGCTGCTGGCCCGTGCCTGTGCAGGTGAGGCCGGCGTTCCGTTCTATGCCATCTCCGGTTCCGACTTTGTGGAAATGTATGTCGGCGTCGGCGCATCCCGTGTGCGCGATTTGTTTGAAAAAGCCAAAAAGACAATGCCCTCCATCATCTTTATTGATGAGATCGATGCCGTGGGCCGTCAGCGTGGTGCCGGCCTTGGCGGCGGGCATGACGAGCGCGAGCAGACCCTGAACCAGCTGCTGGTTGAGATGGACGGCTTTGACGCCAACGACGGCGTTATCGTGATGGCTGCCACCAACCGCGCCGATATTCTGGATAAGGCTCTGTTGCGTCCCGGCCGTTTTGACCGTCAGGTTTATGTTGGTCTGCCGGATGTGAAGGGCCGCGAGGAGATTCTGCGCGTTCACACCAAGAACAAGCCCCTTGGCCCCGATGTCAGCCTGAAAACCATCGCCAAGTCCACCGCGGGCTTCTCCGGTGCCGACCTGGAAAACCTTGTCAACGAAGCCGCCCTGCTGGCTGCGCGCAAGGGCAAAAAGGCCATCACCGAACCCGAAATCGAGGAAGCTTCCATCAAGGTTGTGGCTGGCCCCGAAAAGAAGAGCCGCGTTGTGACCGATGCCGAAAAGCGCCTGACCTCTTACCACGAGGCCGGCCATGCCATTACCGGCTATTTCTGCAAAACGCATGATCCCGTGCACCAGATCAGCATTATCCCGCGTGGTTCGGCAGGCGGCTTTACCATGTATCTGCCGGAAAAAGACCCCAGCTATGTGACCAAGACCGCCATGAACGAGAACATTGTCTGCCTGTTGGGCGGCCGTGTGGCGGAGCAGCTGGTGCTGGATGATATCTCCACCGGTGCTTCCAACGACCTGCAGCGTGCCACGGATACCGCCCGCGCCATGGTGACCCGCTATGGCTTCTCGGAGCGCATGGGCCCGGTGGTTTATGGCACTGACCCTGGCGAAACCTTCCTTGGCCGAGACTTTGGCCAGGGCAAGGGCTATTCCGAAAATACGGCGTCCGAAATTGATAATGAGATCCGTGATATCATGGATGAATCTTACGAGACGGCCCGCCGCATTTTGACCGAGCACATGACTGAGCTGCACCGTGTGGCCGGTGTGCTGATGGAACGCGAAAAGATCAGCGGCGAAGAGTTTGACGCCCTGATGAAAGGCGAAAACCTGGCACCCTTTGGGCTGGATACCCCCGCGCCTGCCGCAGCCCCTGCATCGGCAGAGCAGCCCGCCGCGCCGGAACAGCCCTCCGAACCGTCTGATGAAAATTGAGGCAAGGTGAAACACAATGGATCAAAATTTTTCCCTGATGGCGCAATCCCGTGCCAATTATTACACTGCCGGCAGCCCGGTCCAGTTTGTCCGTGTTGAGCTGCTGAAAGGGGATGTCACGGGTGAAGTTGCGGTCTGCCTGACCTTTAAGAATGTTGGCACAGAACCGCTGACCGGCTTTATCATCCACTTCAAGTGCAAAGATGCTTCTGGTCAGATCCTGTGCGAGGATGATTTCTATTATGAGCAGCTCAATGTGCAGCCCGGCGAACTGTTTGGTGCCGATGACGCTGTGTTTGTCAGCGATACGCCGGTTTCCAGCGTGGAAATTGAGCAGGACCGTGCTTTCCTGAACGGCCGCGGCGTGGATCTGCGTAATTATAAGCGTGTCCGCCTGCAGGCCCCCCGCGTGCTGCCTGGCTCTATTGCCCGCACACTTCAGACCCGCACCAACAATAAGATGCTGACCTGCGTCCCGCAGGATACCGAAAACGGCTGGTTCTGCGCCTGCGGCGCGTTCCACCCCAACGAGGAAGCTGTTTCCGTCTGCAGCGAGTGCGGCGGCGACCGCGCTTACATCAAGGCAACCCTGACCCGCATCCTGGAGGAAGCCCGGCAGGCCGCCGAACAGCAGCAGCGCGAAATCAACGCCGTGGCCAATGGCGTTGACCCAGCAGCAGCCCAGGCAGCCCAGGCCGCTGCCACCGCCGCCGCGGCTCAGGCAGCCATCAGCCAGGAGCCCACCGCACAGTTCACCCCGCCCGCCCCGGCCCAGGAACCGGAAGAAGAGGGCGAGGACGACGAAGCAACCAACGCCGAAATGGACCGCGTGCGCCGCTATGTCCCCAAAGGCCATCTGTTTGCCGATGAAGAGGATGAAGAGGACGAGCATACCCGCATGTTCGATGATGAGGAAGAGGAAAGCGACGATGACGAAGAACCCCGCCGTGGCCGTTATGCGGACGATGACGAGGAGAGTGAGGACGATGTAATGGCCGAGCGTATCATCCATTGGGCACCGCCCATCACCGCAGTGGTCTGTGCGCTCATCATTGCTGTGTCGCTGATCTACCACTTTGTCATCGCCTGATCGCCTGCTGTTTATCGGCAAAGGCGGGCTGACCCGCTGATATTTATCCGGGCAGGATAAAGCAAAATAAACCAAAACCAGCCGCCGGGCAGGGGAAAATCCCTGAAGCCGGCGGCTGGTTTTCTATTTGTTCTATTCCGTGTCTGTGCTTATTGCTGCCATCAGGAATATAGGAAAATGTGGTTAGAGCTTGTGATTAAATTTGCAAGGCAGCAATCATAAAGCAGTAAAAGCATGCAGGATGCGGAAAATCAATCCCCTGGCGCATAACACTTATTTCAGTGTTCCATCCAGTACCTGCTGGTAATACCATGGCTTGGGTGCGCGGAACACCTTGCCAGCCAAAGCGGCAAACTGTGGGTCGCTGATCTTTTTGGGGAACGCCAGCTCCCAGGCGCACAGAGCCTGATATTTCAGCTTCAGCTCCCGGTTGGCGGCATTGTTGCCATACTTGGAATCGCCCAAAATCGGGCAGCCAATGCTGGCCAGATGAGCGCGGATCTGGTGGGTGCGGCCCGTTACCAGCTCCACCCGTAATAGTGCCAAACGTCCGCTGACGGCAATGGTATCATATGCGGTAATGATCTCTTTTGCACCGGATTTCGGCTCGTCCAGAATGCGCACAATGCCATGCACAGAATCTTTCGTTAAAAAGCTGTGCAGCGTGGCAGCGGGTGGTACCGGGCGGCCAAAGGTTACGCACAGGTAAGTTTTGCGAATCAACCGCTCTTTGATGGCGTTTACCAAAAATTCTTCCGCCGCCGCGGTCTTTGCCAGCAGCACAAGGCCGCTGGTGCCGGTGTCCAGCCGGTGGCACAGGCGCGGCTCATGGGCGGCGTCCCACCGCTTTTCCTCATACAGGCGGCGCAGTACGCGGTTCAGCAGGGTGTCAGCTTCGTCGCCATCCACCGGGATACCCGCGGGCTTGTTGGCCACGATCAAATCATCGTTTTCATAAATAAATTCCGCCGGGGCGCGTGCCTGCAAAAACTCCGGCCCCTCCTGGGAGGTCAGTCCAAGCTGGTCGTCCAGCAGGTAAACGCGGATCACATCGCCGTTCTGCACACGGGTGGCAAGGGGCTGCTTTTTGCCGTTCAGCTTAATTTTGTTTTCCCGCAGCGCCTTATTCAGCCGCCCCAGCCCCAGGGCAGGGAACTGCTCCATCAGGTATTTGTCCAGCCGCACGGGCAAAAGGCTTTTTACATGTAGTTCCTGCATTATTTGCTCTCCAATTCTTTATCCCACAAAACGGTCGCGTCCGGGATATCCAGTGTCACCATCAGCCAGCCTGCATCGTGGTCGTCAATCGTTTTAATTGTGTATTCTTTCCCATCGGCGCACAGCACACTGGCATGTTCCAGCTTGCGGCGCACAAAGGGGGAATCTGCAAAGCATACCGTCTGTTTCGTTTCGTCCAGCACACCGCGGTTCCACAGGGCGTCAGTGTAATCCGCAAGGCGCAGGGGATAATTTTCGTCATAGGGGGTGCACAGCGCATCAAAGTTCTGCCCCTGCAGCCCCGGCGCAATCACATACCAGCTGCATGTGCCGTCCGTACTCGTTACCCTGCCGCACCAGGCATTGTCCTTCACCGGTTCCACGGCCTGCAAAAAGGCACTTTCCTCTGCAAACAGGTACAACGTATCCTCCCGCACGGTTCCGGCAGCAAGCTCCGCCAGCAGCGTTTCACGCTGGGCAGCCAGTGCCGTTTCATCATAGCGGGCGGCAAACGGGTCGTTGGTCGTCATGCCGTTGTCCGCGGCAAACAGGGCTAGATGCAACGCGTCATCTTGAATTTCATCCATTGAGACAACCGCCGTATACTGCTGCGCTGCCTGCCAGAAATCGCTCTCCATCTCGGTGGGGAACGCATCGGTCTGCATGGCCTGCAGCATTGCCGCACTGCGCTGCACCATGCCGGGGCTTACATCCCAAACCTGTACCACAGCCAGCAGGGCAGCACCCGCCAGCAGCCAGCGGCCTTTCAGCCGGGCAAGGCCCACAAGGGTTAGCAGCATCAGCAGATAATAGATTGGCCAGAACAGCCGCCCACTGGAACGGAAGATGGAAAACAGTTTGATCAGCGAAGCAGGCAGCGGCAGCGTGGCAAGCGTTGCGCCGTTTGCGGTAATCACATTGCTGATGGCAAACACCGTTAAAACCGCGCAGCAGCAGGCCAATGCCCAGTGGCGGCGCAGCATGCCGCCCAGTTGCCGCCGCAGCAAAACCACCGCAATGGGCAGGGCAATCAGCACGCCCAGCCCCAGGTAGGCAAAGGCATCATAATTGCCGTAAACCTGGTTCTGTGCGGGCAGCACCCGGCTGTACAGCACGCCGTTTACCCCCACAGGGTTCCACAGTGCATTCAGGTTCATGCAGAAATAGCCATACAATGCCTGCCCGCCGCTGGAAGCACTGCCGTACAGCAGCCCCAGTGCCCAGCCCAGCAGTGCCGTGCCGCCAAAGTTGGCGGCAAGGTACAGGCCGGGCCCCGCAAGCTTGCGGTTGTGCAGTGCATATTCCAGCAGCAGCGCCAGCGTGATGGCATAGGTCATCGGCAGAAAGTAGGGGTGGATGCCTACCGCCAGCACGTTCAGCACAAACAGCCCGCGGGAGGCATACTGCCCTTTGCGCCGTGCAGCAAAATAAAAATAGAGCGCAGCCAGCACAAAAAACTGTGCCCCCAGCGAGGTATGCCGGAACACACGCTCAAACAAAACCGGGCTGGTAACAAACAGCAGGTCCGCAGCAAGCGGTGCCGCGCACCCCGGCAGGAACAGCCCTGCCAGCAGCGCGCCAAACCCGCCCTGCAACGCAAAGCAGACCAGCGTGAACCACCCCATATACTGGAACGTTCCGCCCACAAGGTTAGCAACCGGCTTTAACAGGGCAGCCACCAGCGGGATAGAGTCGGTATAAGCAACGCTCAGCCCATCCGGGTAGTTGATGCCGCGGGCAATGCAAAGCGGCCAGCCAGCGGAGCTTTGGCGGTAAAACAGCCACCCGGCATAATGCTGCTGGATGTCCTTTTCAATATATCCACCGCGGCAAAAGGCATCGTTGGTTACATCCAGTGTGCTGACCCCGAACACCAGCACAAACACCAGTACCCCCAGCAAGGCACCGCCGAGGAACAACCGCCCATTGCGGATAAGTTTTGGTAAAGTTGAATTTTTTGCCAGTAGTAACACATCCTTTGGGGCAAAGAAATAAAATTTGAAAGCTGATATAAGCTAAATTTCAAACAATAAAACAACTTTATTATAATATACACGCAGTAAAATATCAACGCAAACCATGCCGAATCTGCCCCATGCCGGGCATGGCAGCAATCCACCGTGGGCGAAAAACACCTTGCATCCCGCCGCAACAATGGATATAATGTAAAATTATGCAAAATAATAAAGGCAACACCGCACAATTCCCGCCTTGCGGCTTAAGCACCGCTCCGGCAGCTGCGGCACGGCATCTGCGTTGCCAAAATGCTCGATAATGTCGGGTTGCGGTACCCGCATCGTGCTTCGGGGGCAAAAGCCCCTCGCACTCTGCGACCGCTGCCCCTGCTTCGGTTCGCTGTTTCCGCCACTGGCGGCGCTCACCTTTGCAGCATCCAGTATTATCTGCGCTTTTGGCCTGGCATCTGCCGCACCTCGCTCGCCGTATCGGCACTTAGAATTGTGCGGTGTTGCCTAAAGTTTCATGCCGCTGCGGCGGCCGGAAAAGGGGTACAGGAAAAATGAATTTTGTTTTTATTTCACCGCATTTCCCGGAAAATTACTGGAATTTTTGTGACCGCCTGCGTGCCAATGGCGTAAATGTGCTTGGCATTGGCGATGCCCCTTACGAAACGCTGCCCGCCCTGCTCAAAAGCGCACTGACCGAGTATTACCGTGTGGACAACATGGAAAACTATAATGAAATGCTGCGCGCCATGGGCTTTTTCACTTTCAAGTATGGCAAGATCGACTGGGTAGAAAGCAACAATGAATATTGGCTGGAACAGGATGCCCGCCTGCGGACAGATTTTAATATCACCACCGGCATTAAATCCGCTGAGATCGAAAAGTTCAAGCGCAAATCCGTGATGAAAACCTACTACCAGAAAGCCGGTATCCCCACCGCCCGCTGGTGTGTGACGGCAGATGTAACGGAGGCCCAGGCTTTCGCCAAAACTGTCGGCTGGCCCGTTATTGCCAAGCCAGATAACGGCGTGGGGGCAAACGGCACCCATAAGTTCAAGAATAAAACCGAGTTGAACAAATTTTTCCAGCAGGAGGGCCCCAATGCGGCCAACTATATCCTGGAAGAATTTGTGGATGGTGAGATCGTGACCTTTGACGGCGTGGCCGATGCCAATGCCGAGCCGATCTATGCCGCCAGCCATGTTACGCCGGACAGCATTATGGAGATTGCCCATGGCAAAAAGCCGATGTGGTACTATGTTGCACCGGAAATCAGCCCCGAACTGCGCAAAATGGGCGAAGCTGCCCTGAAAGCCTTTGGTGCCAAAAGCCGCTTTTTCCACCTGGAATTTTTCCGCCTGAAAACCGCCAAGCCCAGTCTGGGCAATGCGGGGGATATCCTGGGGCTGGAAGTCAACATGCGCCCGGCTGGCGGCTATACGGTGGATATGCTCAACTATGCCGGCGGGCTGGACCTGTACCAGATTTGGGCCGATATGGTGGCATTCGGCGCTGCGCACCATCCGCTGGCGCGTTACCACCGCTACTGCTGCTGTGCGGGCCGCCACGATGAACTGCGCTACCGCATGCCGCATGAGGAGCTGCTGAAAAAGTACCGCTCCTGCCTGAACGCGGCTCCGCGCCTGCCGGAAGTTCTGGCCCGCGAAATGGGGGACCAGCTGTACATTGCCAGCTTTGAGGACGAAGCCGCCATGCAGGCGTTCCGCCGCGATGCCCTGGCCCGCCCGCGCGAATAACAGCAGGCAAAAATGGAGCGGACAAATCGGACAAAATCGAACATCTTGTGAATTTTATCCGCACAAATTGTAACATCTTGTAGTAAGCACTTGCTATTTACAGCCAAACCAGATACAATATATTCTGTATTTTTGGAGCCAGAAATAAGAGCTGCTACCCCCGTGAAGGGCAAAGCGGTTCCTATTGGGCAGAAGGAGCACCGCGGTGGAACAGGTATTTTTCATCAACCCCGTTGCAGGAAAACGGGATGCAAGCGCAGAGCTTGTGCCCCAGATCCAGGCGGCGGCTCGCCAGCTCCAGCTGCCCCAGCCTCAAATTGTTGTCACACAGTATGCCGGTCAGGCTCGCGAAGCAGCCCACCGGTATGCGGCATCCGGTACCCCGGTGGCGCTGTATGCCTGCGGTGGAGATGGAACGCTGAACGAGCTGGTTCAGGGCGCGGCAGGCAGCGCGAATGTAGCGGTCGGCTGTGTGCCCTGCGGCAGCGGGAACGACTATGTGCGCAACTTCGGCGCGGCGGGCCAAGCGCCTTTTTTAGATTTTGCCGCCCAGCTGCAGGCACAGCCCTGCCGGGTGGACCTGCTGCAAACATCCCTTGGTATCGGAATCGATATCTGCGCCGCCGGGCTGGACGCTCAGGTGGCATATGGCATCCCAAAATTCCGGCGGCTGCCGGGATGCGGGGGAACAGCAGCCTATACGCTCTCGATTCTACAGGCTATGCTCAGCCGCTTCGGCCACAAGCTGCGCGTTGCGATCGACGGCAAAGAGTATACCGGTACTTATATGATGGCGGCCATCTGTAATGGCGGCTATTACGGCGGCGGTTATCAGGCTGCGCCCTATGCAGCCATGGATGACGGCCTGCTTGATATTGTGCTGGTCAAACCCATCTCCCGCATTCAGGTTGCGGGAATTTTGGCCAAATACAAAGCCGGGCGGCACATGCAGGATGCCGATACCATCGTGCCGGAGTTCCGCAGCTTTATGACCTTTTACCGTGCCCGCAGCGTGGAAATGCAGGTGCTGGACAACCGCCCCATCATTGCCACAATTGATGGCGAGTGTGCCCCGGTGATGGAGTTGAAAGCGGAAGTTCTGCCATCTGCGTTGAATGTGCTGCTGCCGCGGCCTGCCTGCGGCAGCGCGGTCATCCGTGGGCTGTACGAATGCCCGATGCAGGCAAAAGCAAAATAAAACCATGGCAAACGCGCCAGAACAAAGCGCTGATTGCCGTACTTGAAATAAAATCCGCGGCCAGCTGGCCCGGGGAGGGAAAGATATGTCAGAAGCAAAAGTAAGGGTTCGTGTGGCCCATAACGCCATGCACCTGCCGGTGGTTGCACTGCGCGGGCTGGTGGTGTTCCCCAATAATGTGGTCCACTTTGAGGTGGGCCGCCAGAAGTCCATTGCCGCCATCGAGGCTGCCATGCACGCCAACAGCAATATTTTTCTGATTGCACAAAAGGATATGGAGACCGAGGAGCCCACTGCCCAGGATCTGTATGCCTATGGCGTCATTTCGGAAATTAAGCAGGTGCTGCGTGTATCCGAAGATCTGGTCAAGGTACTGGTAGAAGGAAAGTCCCGTGCTAAACTGCTGGACTTGGATGCCAGTGGCAAATACCTGCAGGCTGATGTCCGCCCCGCTCCCGTGCGCGGTGTGGCACCAGATAAGCGCACCCAGACCGAGGCGTTGGTTCGCAGCCTGAAAGAGTGCTTTGAGGAGTATCTCTCCTACAGCCCGCAAATCTCCAAGGATGTGGTGTATAACATCGTCTCCTCGGATAATCCGCTCTACCTGAGCGAATATATGCCGGCCAACCTGCTGCTGAAATATGAGGACAAGCAGACCATTCTGCAGGAAAATTCCATCCCCAGCCGGTTGGAAAAGCTCCTGCTTGTGATGCGCCAGGAATGTGAAGTGCTGGCCATTGAGAAAGAACTGGACGATAAAGTGAACGTCCAGATGGATAAAAACCAGCGCGATTACTACCTGCGGGAACAGATGCACATCATCAGCGAAGAACTGGGCGATGCCGAGGATACCCGTGCCGAAGCGGAAAAGTATGCCCAGAAGATTCAGGACCTGCACCTGGATGCCGCCAGCGAGGAAAAGCTGCTGAAAGAATGCGAGCGCCTTGGCAAAATGGCCGGCAACCAGGCTGAGATCAGCGTGATTCGCAGCTATCTGGATACCGTCATCGGCCTGCCCTGGCACACCTTTACCAAGGATGATCTGAACCAGGCCCATGCCCGCAAGGTGCTGGACCATGACCACTATGGTCTGGAAAAGGTCAAGGAGCGCATTCTGGAAATTCTGGCCGTCCGCCAGCTCAATACGGATGTCAAGGGCCAGATCATCTGCCTGGTCGGCCCTCCGGGTGTCGGCAAAACCTCCATTGCGCGCTCCGTTGCCGCCTGCATGGACCGCAACTTTGCCCGCATGAGCCTTGGCGGCGTGCATGACGAAGCCGAGATCCGCGGCCACCGCCGTACATACATCGGCGCAATGCCCGGCCGCATCATCAGCGCCATCAATACCGCCAAGTCCTCCAACCCGGTCATCCTGCTGGATGAGATCGACAAGCTGGCAGGGGACTACCGCGGCGATCCTTCCAGCGCCCTGCTGGAAGTGCTGGACCCTGAACAGAACAAGACTTTTAAGGATAACTATCTTGATATCCCGTTTGACCTCAGCAACGTGCTGTTCATTACCACCGCCAACGATGCTTCCCACATTCCCGGCCCGCTGTATGACCGTATGGATGTGATTGAACTGCCCAGCTATACCCGCGTGGAAAAGTTCAACATCGCCCGCCGCCATCTGCTGCCCAAACAGCTCAAAAATAACGGCCTGGAATCCCGCGTTACCATGGCCCCGGCGGCGCTGTATGAGATCATTGACGGCTACACCCGCGAAGCCGGCGTGCGTACTCTGGAGCGCACCATCACCGCCGTGCTGCGCAAGTGCGCTCAAAAGATCGCCGCAGGGGAAAAAGATAAGATCAATGTTACCCCTGCCATGGTCAAAGCAATGCTCGGTCCCGAAAAGGTCAAGCCGACCTTTATTTCCCGCACCGATGCTGTTGGCATTGCCAACGGCCTGGCCTGGACCAGCGTGGGCGGAGAGATGCTTCCCATCGAAGTTTCCATCATCCCCAACGGATCCGGCAAGGTGGAGATCACCGGCAGCCTGGGCGATGTAATGAAAGAGAGCGCTCACCTGGCATTGACCTATGCCCGCGTGCATGCCGAAACCTACCACATTGCGCCGGATAAGTTCAAGAACACCGATATCCATATCCATGCCCCCGAAGGCGCTGTACCCAAGGACGGCCCCTCCGCCGGTGTCACCCTGACCACCGCGCTGATTTCTGCGCTGTCCGAGATTCCGGTTCGCCACGACCTTGCCATGACGGGCGAAATCACCCTGCACGGCAATGTTCTGCCCATCGGCGGCCTGAAAGAAAAGAGCATGGCAGCCTTCCGCGAGGGCATTTCCACCGTGCTCATCCCTGAAGCCAACAAGCCCGACCTGTACGAGGTGGATGAGGAGGTCAAAAAGGCCGTCAAGTTCATCCCCGTCAGTGACCTTTCTCAGGTGCTCAAACATGCACTCATCCTGCCCGCAGCATCCGCTGCCCACAAACGCACCATGCCGCAGGCTACCCAGCTGATCGCAACCGAGCAGAGCACCGCCAAGGAACCTGCTGCCGTGATGTGACCAACGCGGAAAAGGGAGTTGTATTTATGAATTATAATCGCAGTGAATTTCAGGCATCCTATGGCCTTTCCAGCCAGCTGCCGGAAAGCGACCGCCCGGAATTTGTCTTTTCCGGCCGTTCCAACGTGGGCAAATCCAGCCTGATCAACAGGCTGTGCAACCGCAAAAATCTGGCGCGCGTCAGCGCAACGCCGGGCAAAACGGCAACCATCAACTTTTACCGTGTGGATACCGCCTATTTTGTGGACCTGCCCGGCTATGGTTACGCCAAGGTGTCTAATGCGGACCGTGAGCGCTGGGACGAGCTGATCAACAGCTATTTTGAAGCGGACCGCGCGCTGAATGTGCTGGTGCAGCTGCTGGACAGCCGCCATGCCCCCAGCGCGGACGATGTGCAGATGATGGAATACCTGCACTTCCACCGGATTCCCTTTGTTGTGGCGCTGACCAAGGCGGATAAGCTCAAAAAATCTGAGATGACCGCCCAGCTGGAAGAGTTCCGCATCACCTGCGCCCCCTATGGCTGCAAGCAGGTGTTTTTGACCAGCGCCGAAAAGGGGACCGGGGTCGAAGAACTGCGCCAGTATCTGGATGCCTGCCTGGCACCGGAGGCCTAAACCATGGCGTATCAGGAATTTGCCTATTTTTATGACGAGTTCAACGGCGCAGCCGATTATGATGCGCTGTTCGCCTATGTGACCGGGGAGCTGAAAGCCCACGGCATCCAGGATGGCATTGTGGCAGATTTCGGCTGCGGCACCGGCGAGCTGACCCTGATGCTGGCCCAGGCTGGGTACGATATGATCGGCATTGACGTTTCGGAAGAGATGCTCAGCGTCCTGCGGGACAAAGCCGATGCCCTTGGCCTGCCGCTGACCAACCCCATGTTGCTGTGCCAGGACCTTTTGCAGTTGGACCTGTACGGAACCATCCGCGCCGCGGTTTCCACTTTCGATACCTATAACCACATCGGTCCGCTGGAAAACTTTGAAAAGGCCATCGCAAAAGCCGCGTTCTTTATGGAAAAAGACGGCGTTTTTGTGTTTGACCTGAACACACCCTATAAGCATGAAAAAGTGCTTTCCGGCCAGACTTTTGATTTTGATGAGGATGACGCCGCCTGCCGCTGGAGCAACCGCTATGACCCACAGACAGGTCGCGTGGACCTCAGCATTGATATCCACTATAAAGATACCGGGGAAGACTTCCATGAATCTTTCTCGGAATACAGCTACCCGCTTGATACCGTCAAAGCGCTGCTAACCAGATACGGCTTTGACCCGGTCAAAATTGCCGATGGCGAAAGCTTTGGCCCTGTCCGGCCGGACAGCCAGCGCTGGATTATCACGGCAGTCAAGCAGTATACACAGGAAGCAGACGGCACCCCGGCCTAACCGCCGCACCCCTGCTTCGGGAGGTCATTGATTCTATGTGTGAAACAAAAAATGAAAACAGCAGCAACCTGCTGCGCGGCATTTCGGAAAACGGCGGCATCCTGTTCTATGGCATTGATTCCACCGCCATTGTGCGCCGAATGGAGCAGCTGCACAAAACCAGCGCCGTTACCACCGCAGCCCTGGGCCGCCTGCTGACCGGTGTTGCCATGATGGGCCAGATGCTCAAATCGGATTCTGATTCTGTCACCGTACAGATCAAGGGCGGCGGCCCGGCGGGCCGTATTCTGGCCGTTTCCAACGGCGCGGGCGATGTAAAAGGCTATGTCGAAAACTCCATCGTGGAGCTGCCCCCGCGCGCGGACGGCCACCTGAACGTCGGCGCTGCCGTGGGTAAGGATGGCACGCTGGATGTGATCCGCGACCTTGGTATGCGGGAACCCTATATCGGCCAGGTGCCGCTGGTTTCCGGTGAGATTGCCGAGGATATCACCAACTATTTTGCCATCAGTGAGCAGACACCAACGGTCTGCGCGCTGGGCGTTCTGGTCAACCCGGATCTGACGGTGCAGTGCGCGGGCGGTTTTATCGTGCAGCTCATGCCCGGCGCAACCGAGGATGAGATCACCCGCCTGGAAAAGAATATCGGCGCAATGCCCGGCGTTACCACCCTGCTGCAGCAGGGTAAAAGTATTCCCGATATCCTGAATATGGCGCTGGACGGCTTTAACCCCGAACTGCTGGATTCCACCCGCATTGACTATTGCTGTGATTGCAGTTTGGACCGCGTGGAGCGCACCATCCGCAGCCTTGGCAAAAAAGAGGTGGAAAAACTGCGCGATGAAGACCCCATTGCCGAGGTCAACTGCCAGTTTTGCGGCAAACAGTACAAAGTAGACCTGAATGACCTGCTGAAAAACTGGCCGGACACCGTAGAAAAGCAGTAAACGTATGACTTTTTGAAAAAATAGGCGAAAAAAGCTTGACTTTTTACATCGAATGCCATATAATAGCATTCGTCGCCCGGAGAGAGCGCGACAAAACCAAACTCTCCGCCATGCGGCCGTAGCTCATCTGGTAGAGCGCCACCTTGCCAAGGTGGAGGTAGCGAGTTCGAGCCTCGTCGGCCGCTCCATTTCGGAGATTTGGTTTCAGGCAGCTGGTTTGCACCTTGTGCAGGCTTTGCAGGCGAATCAGGTTGGCTCTTTCCTCTGTGGCCCGGTAGTTCAGTTGGTTAGAACGCTAGCCTGTCACGCTAGAGGTCGTCAGTTCGAGCCTGATCCGGGTCGCCATTATGCCTCTGTAGCTCAGTCGGTAGAGCAGGGGACTGAAAATCCCCGTGTCATTGGTTCGATTCCGATCGGAGGCACCACCTGTTTTGCAGTTTCAGGGTAAAGAAACTGCAGTATGCGGCCGTAGCTCATCTGGTAGAGCGCCACCTTGCCAAGGTGGAGGTAGCGAGTTCGAGCCTCGTCGGCCGCTCCAGACAAACAGCAAGAAACCGGTTTACG